>JAWCSL010000001.1:0-110523 GCA_039090665.1 Candidatus Aenigmatarchaeota archaeon
CAAGAGCTTATTCACCAGTTAACGTTTTCGGAAAGATAACAAGTAAAAATTTTGTGGAAATTTTGAAAAAAGTTAAAAGTGGTGAAAAAATAAGAGTTGAAAAAGCTTAAAAACTATTAATTCAAAATTAAGAGAGTGATAAAATGAAGCCAACAGGCCCAACAAACCCTTACTTAAAGCAGCTAATAGAAGAGTTAAAACAAAAATCTAAAGAGCTGAAAGCTCCTATTTGGAAAGCTTTAGCCGAAAAGCTAGCAAGGCCTAGAAGGAGAAAGGTTGAAGTGAATGTTTATGAGATAGAGAGGCATGCTAAAGAGAATGAAACAGTGGTAATACCTGGTGTGGTTTTGGGAAATGGTGATATAACAAAGCCTGTTAAAGTTGCTGCTTGGAGATTCTCACAAAAAGCAGAAGAAAAGATAAAAAAGGCTGGTGGCAAAGTGATGAAAATAGAAGAGCTTCTGAAAGAAAATCCAAAAGGAAGTGGGGTTAAGATTTTGGTGTAAGCTATGATAGTTTACGATGCTGAAAACCAAATCTTAGGAAGACTTTGCTCAAGGATAGCAAAAGATTTGTTGAATGGTGAAAAGGTATTTGTTGTGAATTGTGAGAAAGCTGTGGTTTCAGGAAACCCACAGTACATTCAAAAAAGATATTTGGAGAAAATTTGGCGTGGTGATGTGAAGCATGGGCCTTTTTTCCCAAAGACCCCAGATGGAATTTTCAGAAGAACTGTTCGCGGCATGCTTCCATGGCACAAAGCTAAAGGAAGAAAAGCTTACAAGAACCTAAAAGTTTTTATTGGTTTACCAGAAGAATTTAAGGGCAAAGAATTAAAGAAAGTGAAAGAAGCTGACGCTTCCAAGCTAAAAACAAAATTCATGAGTTTGGAAGAAATTTCCCTTGCGATCGGAGCAAAGAAAAGATGGTAGAAGAAATTGAACTAGAAAAATATTTTGTAATAACATTTTATTCTCCAGATTTCGATTTACGCACACAAAGAGTTTTTTACAAAAGGAATGGAAAGATCTTTAGACTGCATTATGTGTTGAATGAAGATGCTAAAAGAGAAAATTTTCTTGATATATTGGGAGAGTTTTTTATGCAACTAGGTATTCTAGGTGAAGAGCATTATTCCCCACGAATAATCAAAGGTGTAATTTGTGAAAGAAGTGGGAAAGAAATAAGCGTGAAAAGTGGAAGAAAAGTATACCACTTTGAAGAAAGCTGTAAAGAAGAAATTGAAGAGAATAAAAAATTTTCGGAAAAGTTTCCAGAAATTATGAGAAGTTTAAAAACATCTTATTTTTTCTTGCGCTAAAATAGAATTATGGAGTTACCTTTAATTTTAGTCAATTTCAAGTGTTATGTTGCTGGAAAAAAAGCTTTTGAGCTTGCAAAAAAATGCGAAAAAATAGCAAGAAAATACAAGATTAGAATAGCAGTTGCCCCTCAGTTTGTTGACATCAAGGAAATAGCTAATCTCAAAATACAAACTTTTGCTCAACATATGGATGCAATAGAAGAAGGAGCTTTCACTGGTCACATAAGTGCAAAAGCTTTGAAAGAAGCAGGCGCAAAAGGCGTCATCATAAACCATTCTGAAAGAAAGCTCAGCTTGAAAGAAATTGAAAGTTGCGTAAAAATTGCTAAGAAATTTAAGCTTATAACAGTTTGCTGTGCTGAAAGTTTGGAAGAAGGGAAAAGAATAGCAAAGCTTGAGCCAGATTTCTTGGCTTATGAAGATCCTTTCTTGATTGGAAGCGGGAGAGCAATTTCCAGAGTTAAGCCAGAAAGCGTGAAAAAATTTGTTGAAGATATAGGAAAACTAGAGCCGAAAGTTAAAGTTTTGTGTGGAGCAGGAATTTCTTCTGGTTTGGATGTGAAAAAAGCTTTAGAGCTTGGAACTGTGGGTGTGCTAGTTTCTTCAAGTGTTGTGAAAGCAAAAGATCCAAAGAAAATATTGGAAGAATTTGCTAAAGCTATTGAAATAGAAACAAAATTTATATAGGATAGAAATTTCAATTTAATTGTATGAAGCTTGAAGGAAAAGTTGCCATAGTTACTGGAGCAGGTCAGGGTATAGGAAGAGAAATTGCTTTGGCTTTTGCAAAAGAAGGAGCAAAAGTTGTAGTCACAGACATAACAGGAAAAGAGAAAGAAGTGGCAAAAGAAATAGAAAGCTTAGGAGGAGAAGCTCTAGCTTTGAAAGTTGATGTTTCTAGCAATAAAGATGCTAAGAAGATGGCACAAGAAGTTTTGAAGAAATTTGGAAGGATTGACATTCTAGTTAACAATGCTGGGATATTTCCTTTTAAGCCCTTTGCTGAAATGGAAGAAAAAGATTGGGACAAGGTTTTGAATGTCAACTTGAAAGGAACTTACAATTGCACGAAAGCTGTTGTAGGGACTATGATTCAACAGAGGTACGGAAAAATAATAAACATCTCTTCAATCGCAGGAAGTGTAGTCGGCTTTCAACAACTTGTTCACTATTCAGCAAGCAAAGCTGGTATAGTAGGTTTCACACGTGCTTTAGCTTTAGAGCTTGCCCCTTTTGGAATAAATGTCAATGCCATAGCTCCTGGGCCGATAGAGACTCCTGGAACACAAGCTATAGGAACAGAAATGTATGAACAATTGAAGAAAGCAATCCCAATAGGAAGATGGGGTAAGCCAATAGACATAGCAAACATAGCAGTTTTTCTTGCTAGCGATGATTCAAGCTTGATAACTGGCCAATGCATAGTTGCAGATGGTGGCTACACTTTACAGTAAAAATTTATGCTAAAAAGAAAAACAAATTTAATTAGCTGTGATAGCATGGCAATAAGAGTTGTTGTTAATGGTGTAGGTACAATTGGAAAAAGAGTTGCTCATGCTATCAAGCTTCAAGATGATATGAAGCTTGTTGGTATAGCAGATGTTGCACCAACAAGCTGGTTAAGAACTGTGCTTGAACCAAAAGGACCTTTGTACAAAACCGATTTGTACGCTTCTAATCAAGATGGGATGAAAGCTTTGACTGAAGGAGGAATGTATGTTAAAGGTTTGTTGGAAGATCTTCTAGCTTCTGGGGAAGTGGATGTGGTTTGCGATTGCACGCCAGCAAAAATTGGAGAAAAGAATAAGCCTTTGTATCAAAAGTATAAAGTGAAGATGGTCTTCCAAGGTGGAGAAAAGGCTGAAGTTGCTGATGTGAGTTTTGTGGCAATAGCAAATTATGAAAAAGCTTTGAACAAAAATTCTGTTAGAGTCGTAAGCTGTAACACCACTTCTTTGGCAAGAACGATTTTCACGGTTGACCAAAAATTTGGGGTAGAGGAAGTTTTTGCAGCTTTAGTAAGAAGGGCAACAGATCCTTGGGATGAAAAGTCTGGACCAATAAATGCCGTTGTTCCTGAGACTCACGTTCCTTCCCATCAGGGCCCCGACTTGCAAACTGTTTTGCCACATATAAACATAAAAACAATGGCAGTGAAAGTTCCTTCCACTTTAGCTCACTTGCACATGATAACTGGAAAGATCAAAAAACAAGCTAGCAGTGAAGAATTCAAGAAAGCTTTTGAAGAAGGTTCAAGGATGATTTTGCTGAAAGCTTCTCACGGCTATGCTGCAACTTCTGAGATAATAGAAAGATTCAGAGATCTTTGCAGGCCAAGGTATGACATGTATGAAGTTGCAATCTGGGACGAATCTATAACAGTGGAAAAAAATAGGTTTTATTGGATACATGCTGTACATTCAGAAGCAATTGTGATTCCTGAAACAATAGACGCAATAAGAGCAATAACCGGAATTGAAAGCGATAAATTCAAATCAATAGAAAAAACTAATAAGGCTTTAGGAATCGAAAAGTGAATTCATGAAAGAGTATTTTACTCTGGAAGATTTTGAACTTGAAGGAAAAACTGTTATTTTGAGAGCTGACTTGAATGCCCCTTACAACAAAGAAGAAAAAAGGATAGAAGATTGTGAAAGAATAAGAGAGCATGCAAAAACAATTCAATTTCTTCTTGAGAAAAAAGCAAGAGTTGTTGTTCTGGCTCATCAAGGAAGGAAAGGAGACGAAGATTTCACGAGCTTAGAGCAACATGCAAAGTTTTTGAGTAAGCATTTGGTTAAAGAAGTGAAATTTGTTGGTGATGTTATTGGTGAAAGAGCTTTGAATGAAATAAAAAATTTGAAAGAAGGAGAAGTTTTGCTTTTGGATAATGTAAGGATTTTAGATGAAGAGACTCAAGAGAAGAGCATAGAAGAACATGCAAAAAGCAAGCTTGTTCAAACTTTAGCACCGCTTGCTGATTTTTTTGTTCAAGATGCTTTTTCTGCTTCTCATCGTTCTCATGCTTCAATTGTGGGTTTTGCACCAGTTTTACCAACATTAGCAGGAAAGGTTATGGAAAAAGAATTAAGCTCAATAGAGAAGGCTATGCAATCTTTAGGAATAAATGTGTTCATCTTTGGTGGAGCAAAACCTGATGATTGTTTGAATATAATGGAGTATTTTCTCGAAAATAAACCAGAATGTATAGAAAAAGTTTTAACTTGTGGTACAGTTGGTGAAATTTTCTTGATGGCAAAAGGTTATAAACTTGGTCAACCAACGCTCAAATTCTTTGAACAAAAAGGATTTTTGAGTTTAATATCACAAGCAAGAAAGCTTTTGGAAAAATATGAAATGGAAATTGAAGTTCCAATTGATGTGGCTGTGGAAGAAAATGGAGAAAGAAAAGAAATCAATGTGAAAGAACTTCCTTTTGATTCTTTAATTCTTGACATAGGATGTGAAACTATCAGGAATTATGTGGAAATAATAAGAAATGCTAGAACCATAGTGATGAAAGGGCCAGCTGGAGTTTATGAGAAGAAAGGATTCGAAATTGGAACAAAAGAAATTCTTGAAGCTGTAGCTGACTCAAAAGCTTTCAGTTTAATTGGTGGTGGAGACACAGGCTTGGCAATAGAAAAGCTTGGAATTGAAAAAGAGAAATTTTCTTACATAAGCTTGGGTGGTGGAGCTCTGATAACTTATCTTTCTGGAAAACCGATGCCAGGGATAGAAGCTTTAAAACTCTCTTACCAAAAATTCAAATGAAAAATAAAAAGGAAAAATTTCAAATAATTATTATGTTTGATGCTGTTTGCATTGGTCATATTCTCTACGACACAAGGTCTTTCGTGGAAGAATTTCCAAAACCAGACAAGATGACTTTTGTTAAAGGCACAATAACTCACAGCATAGGCGGCTCAGCCACAAATGTTGCTTGCAATTTATCCAAGCTTGGAATGAAAACTGCTTTGATAGGAAAAATAGGGTTTGATGATCATGGTCAATACTTGTTGGACCAATTGAAATTCTATGGTGTTGAATCAAAGTATGTGAAAATAACAACTGAAAAACCTACTGGAGTTTCAATGATAGTTATAGATAAAAGCGGTGAGCCTTTGCTGTTTGAAATGGTTGGTGCGAATGAACCTTTGTATAAAAACGATATTTCTAAAGAAGCTATAGAAAATTCTTCTCATTTGCACATGAGTGGAACTACACTCGAAACTCTAGCTTATGCCGCCAAGCTTGCCAAAAAGATGAAGAAAAGTGTTTCTTTTGATCCAGGAAGAAGCAAATCTCAAGCTGGCTTTAAGAAGCTTTATCCAATCTTAAAAAATGTTGATGTCTTGATAACCACAAAAGTTGAAGTTGTGAGGATTGTGGGCCATCCGGAATATGATTTCCAAAAAGCTTTGGAATTTTTAAGAAAGAAGATGAAAGGGAAAATGATTATAGTCAAAAGCGGGAAAGACAAGACTTTAGCTTACTTGGACAATAAGGCTTTTTCTGTTTCTACAGTTCCAGTGAAAATTGTTGACACGATAGGAGCAGGAGATGCTTTTGCTGCAGGCTTTTTGCACAAGTTTTTGCAAAAAGAAAAAATTGAAGAGTGTGTGAAGTTTGCAAATGCTTGTGGTGCTTTGAAAGTTACAAGAGAAGGAGCAGCTGGATTGCCTTTCAAAGATGAAGTTTATGCTTTTTACAAAAAGGTTGAGAAAAAAATGAAAGTAGAGGTAATTTGATTGAGCTTGGAGAAAATTTCTTCCAAAGGCTTTTTCCACATAGTTGCTTTAGATCACAGACAATCTCTCAAGAAGATGATAAATCCAGGAAATCCTGAAAAAGTTTCGAAAAAAACTTTAGAACAAATAAAGTTAAAATTCTCAAAAGTTTTTTCATCTCAAGCTTCAGGGATTTTGCTCGATCCTATATATGGAAGACCTGTCATGAATGCGATAAAAAATAAGTGTGGTCTGTTGATTTCTCTTGAAGAATCTGGCTATCAAGAAACAAAGGAAGGAAGAATAACTTCTTTGATAAAAAATTTTGGTCCAGAAAATGTGAAGAAGATGGGAGGAGATGCTGCAAAACTTTTGATTTACTTCAATCCAAAAGCAAAAACAGCGAAGCAACAAAAAAAGCTTGTGAAAGAAGTTGCAGAAAGATGTAGAGAAATAGATTTGCCTTTTGTTTGTGAATTTCTGGTCTATCCTTACAAAGAAAAAAATTTTGAAAAAGAAAAAAGTAAGCTGATAATTCAATCAGCAAAAGAAATTTCAAGGCTTGGAATAGATCTTTTGAAAACAGAATTTCCTGGCGAGCTTGAGTGTAAAAAGCTTGCGAAAGTGGGCAAAGTGCCTTGGGTCTTGTTGAGCAGAGGAATAGATTTTGAAAAGTTTAAAGAGCAATTAAAAATTTCTATGAAATTTGGATGCTCAGGTTTTATGGTTGGAAGAGCACTCTGGCAAGATTACTTTCAAGTAAAAAATAAAGAAGAATTTTTGAAGAAAATTTGTCTGAATAGACTGAAAGAATTGAAAGAAATAGCCAGCAAAAAATTCATTTAATTTCTTTTTCCCCCGAGGACAAAGTGTTAATGAAAATCTTTGTTTTCAAATCAGCAACAATCTTCATGAAATTTGCAAAACTTTCTTCTGGACTTGAAAAGCAGCTAAAGTATTTATGCACATCACCATCTGCCCACATCTTGTTGCACATGTAGTAATAATGATCGCTTGTTAGTAAATATTTCCAAACTTTTTTAAGTTCATCATTTTTCACTTCTTTCAAAATCTTTCCCAAGTTCTTCACTTCTTCAAAGCAAATTTGTTGCATCTTGTTTCCAAGCCAAGCAGAAACATCTCTTTCCATGTCAGCCCAAGAAACCGTGGAAAATTCAAAAACATCTATTTCACCTACTGGCTTAAGCTTTTCTACAACTTCACTTGGTGTAGCAAATTCCAAATTTTCATACTTCAAAATTTCAAAAGGCAAAGCTCTCAAGAACCAAAAAATTCCAGATTCTGCCCATTGATGCTCGCCAAAAGTTTCGAAGTCCATGAATAGATTTATGCATTCACCATGAGTAACACTGAGCCAAGCCGCAAACTTATCAGCAGTTAAAGGCCATTGATCCCAATTCATTGCTGAAAACCTGTAACCAATATCATCACTAAGCCTGTAATTTCTTAAGAGAATTCTTATTCTTTCCTCCCAACTCCTATCATCAGGAAAGCAAAATTTCCTCACATAAACATAATTTGGTGATCTCCAGCCAAGAATTCTTTCAGCACCTTCTGTGAAGATTGCTTTAAAGCCCAAATCTTCAACTATTCTCCCTATAACATTATTGTATATCATTTCCGTGTTCACGAAAACTTTCGGCCTAACACCAAAGAAATCTTTCATGGCTTGAGAATGAAGATTTATCTCTTCTATGAATTCTTCTTTTGTGTCAAAAAGGCTTGCAAGAGAATGATGGTAAGTTTCTCCTATTATTTCTACTTGCTTAGTCTTAACAAGCTGTTTGAAATTCTCAAGAACATCTTTACCATATTTTTCACAAAGTTCGAGAAAAACTCCAGTAATCGCGAAATTTACTTTAAATTTCTTTTTTTCATGTTTGAACTTATCTATTAGCTCGAGCAAGATGCTTGTGGTGGGTAAATAGCATCTATCCCTAACTTTTTCGAAAATCATTTTGTTCAAACCAGAATTGAAATAACAGCTTACATCTCTAGAAATCCCATCTGGTTGAAAATTAGCCAGTCTTATGGGCTGATGGACCTGGAAATTCAGGGTAATCAGAGGCATATATTATTTTTATACCACATATAAATTTAATACTGATTAGGTATGAAAACTGAAAATTTAGCTAATAAATGCTATTTTTTAACAGGTAGGAAAGCTTTTTTCCATAGATTTTGTGATTCAGGTTTCAGGACAAAATGGACTGGCTTTTGGTCCGGGTCAAAAAAGTTTCTAGATTACTTTGCTTTCAGGATTAATGATGAATGGCTTTCTCCAAAAAATTGTGTTGAAGTTGATCTAGACGATTTCAGCTTCACCCATGTTTATTCTCTGAATGGAATTAAGGTCAGTGAAAAATTATCTATTCCTGAAAAAGCGAAAGCTCTTGTTTGCAAACTTTCAATTGAAAATCAAGGAAAAACAAAAGAACTCGAGATTTTTCCAGAAATTGGAATCAATATAAGAGATAGAGAGGAAAACTGGCATGACAGGAAATACTGGAGCAAAAAACACGAGAATATGCTTTTAATTAATTCTGAAAAAGGTTCTCTTGTAATTTGGATATCAATACCATTCGAAATTTCTGGTCAAGAAATTTACAGAGATCATTTTCCAGGTGAGCTGGAAAGATGCTATATTCCAGGAAAAATATCAATCAAAATGAAATTAGAACCAAATTCAACAGAAAAATTTTTAATAATTTTTGCATGTGGAAAGAATGAAGCAGAAGCTGTTTTAAACCTTACTCTAGCATGGGATTCTATGAAAGAAGAAAGTGAGAAAAAAGAAAATTTTCAGATTGGTGCTTATCTTAAAACTGGAATTAAGGAGATAGATGAAATTTTCAGGAAAAGTGTGAGTGGATTAGAAAAACTTAAATTTGAGACAGAAGCTGGTTTTGGTTTTGTTGCTGGACTTCCTTGGTTTACTCAGTTCTGGGGAAGAGATTTGGGATGGATGATACCGGCTATTGTGGATTATGGAAATTTTGAAGATGCCAAGAGGAGTTTAGAAACTTTGATGAAGTTTCAGTCTGAAGAAGGCGAAATTCCAAATTTAATTTCTTTGGACGGAAAGCCAATTTATGGCTCGATAGATGCAACTCCACTCTGGATAATAGCTCTGACTCACTACATTCAAAATTCTGGAGACTTAGAATTCTTGAAAGAAAGTAGAAAAAACATTTTAAAAGCATTGGCTTGGTGTATGACCAAGACTGATGATAATTTACTTGAAGCTGAAAAGAGATCAACATGGATGGATACTTTAGATAGAGATGGAAAACCAATTGAGGTGCAAGCTATTTGGTATGAAGCTTTACTATCCCTTAAAAAACTTTCAGAAATCTTAGGAGAGAACTTGATAGACTTTTCCTATCTAGATGAAATGAGAGAAAAAATTGAAGAGTTTTGGAATCCTTCTACTAATCTTTACTTTGATAGAATTAAATGGAAATTCAAAGATGAGAAAAAAACTGTAAACTCAATTTTTCCGGTGTTTTTCAATATTTCAAAAAACCCATTGAAAGTTTTGGAAAAAATCGAAAGTGAAGAATTCACTTCAGAATTTGGTGTAAGAAGCATTTCAAACAAAGATCCTTCTTTCAATCCGGTAGGCTATCATACAGGCAGTGTTTGGAGCTGGATCACAGGTTTAGTAGCTTCTGCAGAGTTTTCTCAAGGCAGACCAGAAAAAGGTTTTGAATATTTGAAAATATTGTGGAAGATGTTTGATAAAAATTGTTTAGGCTCTTTGGATGAAGCTTGGAATTCAGAAAATGGTGATCCTGTGCTTTTGAAAGAAATTGGTTATGAGCCTTCTGGCTTCTTCCAGGGTTGGGGATTTGCTTCTGTGATAAGATGTATAGATGAACATATGCTAGGTCTTAGGGTTAATGCCTTCAGCAAGACAATATTTGTTTCACCTTGCTTGTTAGATGGAATGAAAGTTTTTAGAAAAAAGAGAATTGGAAACGATTTAGTCGAAATTTTTATGGAAAGAAAGGAAAATGAATTGAAAATAAACTTGAGAAGTGGAAAAGGAAAAGGTTACAAACTGATTAAAGTACCAAAAATTTGATCACATGAGGAGTAAACTACTGCTCTACTTCTTTTTTTCACAACATTTGAACTTTAGAAATATATTTCGGTTTGTTCAATATTTCTTTCAATTTCTTTGGGTTTTCTTCAGCGAGTTTTAAAACATTCAATTTCTTGAGTTTTTTTATTAAAACAAGACCAGCTTCAGGATATTTTTTGTTTTCTTTGAATTCAAGGTTTTTATTTTTATCATAGAAGATGTGGAAAGGAAATCCCCTGTTTTTTACCACATCATAATCATGGCCTGCCTTTTCTGGAACAAAGTTCACGACCACACAATCTTTTTTTCCTGATATCAATCTATGCATGAAGGATGGATGAATGAAGAAAGAAAACCCTTCTTTAATTTTAACTAAATAACTGTTGAAAGTCTTCATGTGAGAAAGAAGCACATAACATTCATTCTTCAAAACAATGTAAACTTCGCCAAAATTTTTTTTATGAGCATGACCATAAGTACAAAAGGCTTCACCACTTCTTCCCAAAGAAAAAACTCCTTGTTTCAGCAAAGTTACATCAATCCTTAAGCCAAATTTTTTTAGAAAATCTTTTGAAGGATCATAAAACTTCCATAAGTTAAAAACTTCATAAACAGTTAAATCTCCTCTCTTCTGCATAAGCTCTTTAGCATTTTCCAAGTCAATTATTACTCTATCTCTCAAAAGCTCAGAAATCTTTCTTTCTTTATGGTCAACTTTTTTTCCAAAATCTAAACTCAATTCTTTTCCAAACTTTTTTATCGAAAATCCAAAATTCATCTAAATAAATTTACTTTCTCAAATTAAAATTATGGTTGTTTACTATGTTCCTTGGCTTCATATGCACCAACCTCTAGTTTGGTTTGACAGCAAAATAGTTTCAAATTTAGAAAAAATGATGAATTCAAAAGATGCACGAGAGAGTTGGGATGCTAAACTAATGCTTAGGGCTTACAAAAACCCAGCCAAGTATATTACAATGCTTTGCGAAAAAGGTTTCAAACCAAAACTCATGTTAGATTTTTCTGCAATTCTTTTAGAATCTCTTTTAGATCTCGATGAGAGAAAAATTTCTGAGAAAATTGAAATTAATGGAGAAAAAATTGGTCCGGTTATAAGCGCTTACCAAAAAGTTTTAAAAGAATTTCCAGGAAGCATTGAGTTTGTTGGCACTGCTTATTCTCATTGCTACTTTCCCGCAACTCCAGAAGAAGATTGGAAATTGCAAATAGAAGAATGGAGAGAAACTTTCAAGAAAATTTTTGGGGCAACTGAGCTTAAAAAAGTCAAGGGATTTTGGCTTCCTGAAATGGGTGTGCCTGGAAATGAAGAAGCGTTAAGCAAACTTATAAAATGTTTGAAAGAATATTACGAGTGGGTGATTTTACCAGTGCAAAGTATACAAAAATACGAGAGCTTAGATTACGAAAAAATTATAGAAATTGTTTGTAAGCCACATTTGCTTCAAGCAAAAAATGAAGAAATGGTGGCAATTTTCAGAGTTCCTTCTTACTTTATTGATCAACAAGCTGGTTGTTCTCCAGACCTTTTATATTCGAAATGCTTGGAAGCAGAAAAAATTTTTTCTAAATTTAGCGAAAAGCCTGCCTTGCTTGTTACTGCCAGTGATGGTGAAAATGGAAATGTGATGATGAATGAGTTTTTCCCCCAAACTTTCATTCCATTTTTCAAGGAGAAAATTGGAAAAAAAGTTTTTTCTTTGACTGTGAGTGAATTCTTAGAAAAATTCTATAATGGAGAAATAAAGGATAAGATAAAACTGAAAGATACAGGTGCTTCTTGGATAAATGGTCATGAAGCTTGGATGGGAGGGGGAAAAAGATTGGAAGCAATTAAAAGAATTTTCTCCTTAAGCAAAAAATTTCATGAGCTTAAGCCCGAACAAAAATCAAAAGTGAAAAAATGGCTTCTGATTGCAGAAACAAGTTGCTATGTTTACTGGGGAATTGACTATTGGTTTGAGCAAGGGAGAAAGTTTGCTGAGTATTTTGAGGATATGATTAGGGAAAAATAATTTTCTATAGAAAAATTTTTTCTAGCAAATGATAAATTTATAAGTCAGCAGTACAAAATCTTAAATAGTTATCGGTGTTGGGATGAGGATAGGTTTTTTTTGCTGGGAGTCTTTACATTCTATTCCAGTAGGAGGTATGGCTGTAGCTGTAACTGAGCTTGCAGCTGCTCTTGAAAGAAAAGGAAACGAAGTCCATGTTTTCACAAGAATAGCTCCAAATCAAAAGGTTTATGAAGTTATTGATGGTGTTCATTATCATCGATGTCCTTTTAACTTTTCTCCAAATTTTTTTTATGAAATGACAAATAACATGTGCAAATCAATGGCTTACCATTTCTTTGAAACAGAAAATGTTTCTGGAACTTTTGATATAATTCATGGCCATGATTGGCAAGTTGTTAATGCTTTGGATGAAATAAAGAAAGCAAGAAACAAAAAAATTGTCTTCACACTTCACTCTACTCAATTTGGAAGAGACGGTAACCACTTCCATGATGGTGTAGCAAAAGACATAACAAATCTTGAATGGTATGGAACTTATATAGCAGAAAGGGTTATAGTTTGTTCCAATGTGATGAAAGAGGAAGTCAAAAGGCTTTACAGGGTTCCAGAAGACAAGATTAGGGTTATACCAAATGGAATTTGGGCTAGAAATTTCGATGGTTTTGTTGATGCGTGGAAAGATGTTAAATCACATCTTGGCATAGGAGTTTATGATCCTATGATAACATTTGTTGGAAGAATGACAATCCAAAAAGGACCTGACTTGTTAGTGGAGGCAATTCCTGATGTCTTAAAAGATTTCCCTAATGCTAAATTCGTTTTTGTTGGAGATGGTTATATGAAGCCACAAGTGGAAAATAGGGCAAGAGAGCTAGGTGTTTGGCATGCTGTTCGCTTCACAGGCTATGTACCTGATGAGTGGAAAACTAAAATAATGAAAGCTTCTGAATGTATAGTAGTGCCGAGTAGAAATGAACCTTTTGGAATTGTTGTTCTAGAAGCATGGTCTTGCTTTAAGCCAGTCATAGCAACACATGGAACAGGAGCAGGTGAGCTAGTTTGGCATGATGTTACAGGCTATAGAGTTTACCAAGCTCCCAACTCAATAGCTTGGGGAATAAAAGAAATTTTGAGAAATCCGGAACATGCAAAATGGATGGGAAAAAACGGAAGGTATGCTGCTGAAACTGCTTTTACTTGGGATAAGGCAGCTGAACAACTTTTGAATGTTTACAATGAAATTGTGAGGTGAGAAAATGAAATGCTGGTTTTGTGAAAAAGATGCACGTGGAGTATGTATAGTTTGTGGGAGGGCTGTTTGTCACGAGCATGCTGACAAGCTTGACCAATTCACTCATGCAAAATCAGACACTTGCACAGGCTTTGCGAGCTATGAAAAAGGATTCAATGTTTTGAAATGTAGGGAATGTAGGCTTGAGTGGGAAAGTTGGGAACAAGGCAAAAGAATAATCAAATAGTTGATCTTCAAAACAAATTCAAGAATTTTCCTGCAATGACAAACATAGCATGGCTCCAGGTCAGTGGAATTATTGATGAAGGTTTATTATTTTTGATTTGTTCTGGTATTTTTTCTTCCACTCTTTCAATTACCCAGTTGAAATATTTCAATGCTTTTTCTTTTTCTCCCTTTAATGAAAAATAGATTGAAGCCCAGAAATTAAGAATAGGCCAACTTCCCCCACCACTTAATTTTAAATCACCAAACTCAATTTTTCCACAGTATTTATCACCTTTATATCGGTAGATACCACCATTTACTTCATTCTCACTCAAAATTTTATTGACAGTACTCACAATTCTTTCATCATTTGGCGAAAATTGTTGTGTGGGCCAAACTAAACCAAACAAAGAGCTATCAACAGTTTTATCTATTTCTGTTCCACTAATCCTGACAAAATGTCCCAAATCTCTTAAGAAAGATTTCTCCAACACATCTTTCATCTCTTTGATAGTTTTTTGCCACCCCTCTCTTTTTCCTAACAATGAGGATGCACATTCTAAGCCTTTTATACAAGTAGCTAGAGTGAAAATGTGAACTTGTCTTAAATTAGGGTAAGCAACTCTTTCTTCCCATAAATCATGGCTTGGAAGTTTAAAACAATATTTTTTCCAATGATCGCATATACCATTTGCAATTTTTTTTATCATTTCTTTAAATCCACTTACATCTTCAAAATTTGAGTGTTCATATATAGCCCACAAGACTAAACCTGAATGATCGTATTGAGTTTGAATATAGAACCACTTTAACTTTCTATACTTTTCACTTAATTTTCTGATTTCAGTTGTCCGTGTTCTTATTTCATTATCTGAATCACCAGCAACTCTTCCGTTTGGGTAATATTTCTGTGCCAGAAATATACCATTTTCCTTTAGACCTTCAGCATATTCCCAACACCACTTAAAAAATTTCTCTGGAATTTCATGCAAGCCAATCAAATCGCAAGCATAACAAACAAAGCTGGCATCTCTAGGCCAAACGTATCCATACCACTTCACATCTTTAGGATAATCTTTATCAAAAACATCAGCAGCAATTATTGCACCATTTTCCAATGAACATTTCTTGAAAATTTCTCTGCTTTTTTTATAAATTCTTCTGATTTTTGGTTTGTCTATGCATGACATTTCGATCCCAATTTTTGAAAGATTTTTATTATCTTATTTTCGCTTGGAAATCTTTCTATTCCAAATCCCATCGTGTAAAAAGCTCCACATACATTTGCAAACTCAGCACATTCTTTCAAGTTCAGTCCGGACAAAAAAGCTTTGATGAAGCCTGCATCAAAGGCATCTCCTGCTCCTGTTGTCTGAACAGATTTAACCTTTAAACCCTTAACATAAAATATTTCATCTTTGCTTCCGACAAAACATCCTCTTCTTCCACATTTGAGAGCAACAACTTTTGATCCCAGCTCGAGAAGCTTTTCAACAATTTTCTTCGGTTCTTCAATTTTTGTTATGGCTTTACCTTCTTCGTAATCTGGAAAGAAAAAGTCTGTTGTTTTCAAAATTTTGATTAAATCTTTAATCCTTCCTTTTTTCCATCCTTTTGGATCCCAATTAGGGTCTAGGCTCGTTTTCATTCCTTTTTCCCTAGCAAAACTGAAAATTTCATAAACATCTTTCCTCAAAGAATCAAGCAAGTTAAAACCACCTATGTGCAAAATTTTACCGTCTATATCTTTCAAAGAAAAATCTTTCCTAGACAAGTTAGAATTGCTTCCCCTGAAAGTTATCATAGCCCTTTTCATGTCTTCAAAAGTGAGAGAAATTGTTATACCAGCATTTTCTCCTTTAACTCTCTTTATTTTTGTTTTTACTCCAGTTTTTTGCATTTCTCTTATCAAAAACTTAGAAATTAAATCAAATCCCAAGCGCCCGATAAACTTTGTTTTAAGCCCAAGTTTTGAGCAAGCACAAGCAAATATGGCAGAAGATCCACCAAGTTGAACCATAAATTTTGGCAATGTTACTTGCCTATCTTTTTCAGGATAGCTCTTCAATGGTGATGAGATCAAATCAAGATTTATATCTCCAATCACAGTTAAGTCCATATAATTTATTTGGCTTGAAACCAAAATTAGTTTTATGAACGAAGTTTTAAAACCAAGTGTTTTGCTAGTTTCTGCTGAACTCAAGACTTTCAAATCAAGGGCAGGTGGTCTTGGCCCAGCTGTGGAAGAGCTTGCTTACTCTTTAGCGAAATTGGGTTGTAAAGTAAGTGTGGTGAGCTTGCTCTATAAATACAGAAGAAACGACAGAGATGAAATTGAAGAAATAGATTACAGCGACATCAAGCTGGAAGATTTGGCAACCATAAGCTTTTGGGTCAACAATGAAAAAGTTAGTGCACAAATCAAAAAAGTTGAAAAGAATGGTGTGACATTCTATTTCTTAGAGAATGAAAGATTTGCGAATATTTTGTATGAAGGAGATGCTCTCCAAAGAGCAATTTTCTTGGCTAGAGGAACTTTAGATCTTTTAAAAATTTTGGGTGGAGTAGATATAATCCATCTGAACGATGCTCACACCGGTTTGATACCTCTTTTTTTCAAAGCCGAATACAGATATCATGGTGATGCAAATCTCACAAACTTAAAATTTGCTTACACTATTCACAATGCAGGCAAGGCTTATCAACAAATATTTGATAAAGAGAGGTTTAGAGAATTGGGGATAGGTGAAGAATGGAGAGAAAAAGTAATTTGGGAAGATAAGATAAACTTAACTTACACTGCTACAATTCTCTCCGACATTTGTAATACAGTTAGTCCCGATTATGCTGAAACTTTGTTGAAAAATGGAGAAGGAATGGCTGAAATTTTTAAGATGAAAAAGCTTTTTGGAATAACAAATGGTATTGATGTGGATTATTGGAGAATGCCTGAATTAAAAGATGTGAAGTCAATAAAAGAATTGAAAGAAAAAAAGAAAAAGGCGAAGATTGAATTGCTAAAGGAAATAGAGAAGATAAAAGGTGATAAACTTTCTGAAGAAAAACTAACAATAGTTATACCAAGAAGGTTTGCAGACCAAAAAGGATTTGAAATTTTCTTGCCCCATGTTGATGTAATAGTTAAGGATAGGAAAGAAGGTGGAATAGGAGCACAAATCATAATGCTTGGAAGAGCTGCTTTAGGGGATCCTATAGGAAGAAAATGGATAGAAACGTGTAAAAGACTTGACGAAGAATTTGGTAGTAATTTTGTTTTCATTTGTGGTTTTAATGAAGAACTTGCTAAAAAAATGTATTGGGGAGGAGATTTATTGCTCTATCCATCTTTACCAGGAAAAGAGCCTTGTGGTACTGGCTACATGATGGCTGCTGTCAACGGAACAGTAACTCTCGGAACTGATACTGGTGGAATGGTTGATAAAATAGTAGACTTTAAAAATGGTTTTAAAGTTAAGAAAGAAGAGTACAGCTGGGAAGCTTTTTTCGAAAAATTGAAAATAGTATCAACTTTGTTTTATGAGAACAAGAAAGAATGGGATAAAATAGTTTGGAACGCTTTTAAAATGAATGTTAGTATGGATGAAACAGCTAAAGAATACTTAACAAAATTATATCTACCAATCCTAAAAAATTAATATGAAGATTGCCTTCTTTTCTTGGGAGTATCCGCCTTTTTTGGTCGGTGGCCTTGGTATTTATTCTTTGAGCATAGTTAAAAAATTTGTTGAGAAAGGAAACGAAGTATCAATTTTCACTTTAGGCTTCAAAAATTCAAAAGAATTTGAGAAAAAAGATGGAATAAAAATATACAGATTTACTTCTTTTGACATTTCAAAAGCAATTTCAATTTTTGCAAACAATGACATACTTGGCTGGGGTGAGGGCTTAAAGCTTTTTTCGGACATCTTCAATTACAATATTTTTTCAGTCAAAAAATTTCTTGAGGTTCAAAAGAAAGAAAAATTTGATGTGATAGCAATACACGATTGGATTTCTTCTTTTTCTGGCCTAATCCTCAAGCAAACTAAAATTCCAATAGTTTTTCATTTACATTCTGTTGAAGAAGTTAGGAGCAATCCAGGCTCGGAAACTCTGAAGAGATTGGAGAGAGAAATGGCGAGAGAAGCTAATAAAATAATCACTGTTTCTGAGGAAATGAAGAATTTTGTTAGTTTGTTGGGATATGAAAAGGAAAAAATTTCTGTCTGTTGGAATGGAACTGATCCTGAAGTTCTTAATCCGAAAAAAGTTGATTTAAGGCTAGTGGAGAAATTGAGAGAAAAATACAAGATAAAAAATGAGAAAATAATTTTCTTTATCGGGAGGCTCGTGTGGTTTAAGGGAATTTACAATTTACTCAAAGCTATGTTGATTGTACAAAAAGAATTTCCTCACACTAAATTGATTATGGTTGGGATTGGTGAAGATCAAAATGTAAAAGAACAAATCAAATCTCTTGGTCTAGAAAAAAGTGTTATTTTAGTGAATAAATGGCTCAACGATGAAGAAAAGCTTGCACACTTTGCTTTAGCTGATGTTTGTGTTTTTCCAAGTTTGAATGAACCTTTTGGAATAGTTGCTTCTGAAGCCATGGCTATGGAAAAACCTGTGGTTGTTGGTGCTTCTGGAGTTTCTGGTTTTAAAGAACAAGTTATTCCTTCCGGTGAAAATAGAACAGGTGTGCATGTGGATGGTAAAAGCCCAGAAGACATAGCTTGGGGCATAAAAGAAGTTTTAAAAAACCCTGAAGCTGAAAAATGGGGCAAAAATGGCAGGAAATTAGTTCTAGAAAAATTCAATTTTGACTTAACAGCAAACAAAACCTTATCAATTTATGAGAGCTTGATAAAATAATAATTGATGGCAAGGATAATTGGAATTGTTTCTGGAAAAGGTGGCGTTGGTAAAACCACATTAGTAGCAAATCTTGCCCTTGCTTTAAGCAAGCTTGGTAAAAAAGTAACTGTAGTTGATTGTAACATAACAACCTCCCATTTAGGCTTCTTATTTGATTTTCATTTTTATCCAAAAAGCTTGAATGATGTGCTTGCAGGAAGAAGCTCAATAGAAGAAGCAACTTTTTTCAAAGAAGGGATAAATATAATTCCAGCTAGCTTGAAAGTTGAAGATTTGGTTGGGGTTGAAATTGAAAATTTGAAAGAAGTGATTAGAAGAATAGATGCCGATTTCATCTTACTTGATTCTGCTCCTGGTCTTGGTAAAGAGGCTGTTAGCGTGTTAACAGCTGCCCAAGAAATAATTTTTGTAGCTACGCCTTACTTGAATTCAGTAATAGATGTTGCTAAATGTGAAAAAGTTGCAAGAAGTTTTGGTTTAAAACCTTTAGGTATGGTCTTGAATATGGTCAAGGGTTATTCTCATGAACTTAAAAAGGATGAAATAGAAGAAATAGTTAACCTGCCTGTGATTGCCGAAATACCTTACGATGAAGAAGTTGGTATAGCTTTGTCTTTTGGTAAACCAGTTTTATATTTTAATCCTTATTCACCTTCTAGTATTCAATTCATGAAACTTGCCGGAAAGCTAGTTGGAGAAGAAATAGAGGAGAAAAAACCAAACTTATTTTCAAAACTGCTCTTAAGTTTAAGAAATATATTTTTGTTGAAGAGACCAAAACCCAAAGTAGAGCTTTATATAGGAAAGATTTAAAAAGTGTGAAGACAAATTGAGATTCTGAGAAAATGAAGAAAGAAAAAGCAAAAGTTATTTTAACAGTAGGAAAAAGGAAGAAGGCAATAGCTAGGGCAAAAGTTGTACCTGGTACAGGTAAAGTTATAATCAATTCAAAGCCCCTTGAGATTTGGGGAAATGAATTTTTAAGACTCAGGATAAAAGAGCCTTTGATTTTGGCTGAAGATTTGGGCGCTAAGCTTGATTTTTATGTTAATGTTAAAGGTGGAGGCACAACAGGCCAGACAGAAGCTGTGAGGATGGCTATAGCAAGAGGTTTGGTAGAATTTTCAAAAGATAAGAAGCTTGTTGAAAAATTTTTGAATTACGATAGGAATTTGCTCGTTTTTGATTTCAGGAGAACTGAGCCTCATCATGGTAGTGGTAGGGGAGCAAGCAAGCGTGGAAGTCGTCGCCACAAACAGCGCAGCAAGCGATGAATTTTTCATAAAAATTTACTGAAAAAGTGGTTAGAAAATTTTATATAAGTTTGAAATTGTAAGAATTGACATGAACATAGACGTGTTTGAAATTATAGAAGGAAGCTTACTTGGAGACGGAAGCATAAATATTGATAATTATAAATATGGAAGATATTTTTGCTATAAACTAACAGCCAAAGATAGAAAGTTTGTAGAATGGGTTAAATTAATTTTCCAAAAATTTGGAATTACCAATTGTTGGATAACATGTGATAACAAAATTTTAAATACAAGCTCATTGTACTTCTATATTAACAATTCTCCATATTCTGAAAAACTAATTTCTTTCAGAGAAAAATGGTATAAAAAGATTAACGATAAAACAATTAAAATCATTCCAAGAGACTTGAAATTGACCCCAACAACTTTACTTTTTTGGTATTTAGGAGATGGAAGTCTAATTAGGAGAAAAAGCGACAAAAATAGAGTTCCATTCATAGTCCTAGCAACTAATTCATTTTCAAAAGAAGATGTTGAACTCTTAATCAAAAAATTAAAACAACTGAATCTCAATTTCTATCCAGTTAGATGCAAAAGTGGTTTTACTGGTAAAGAATGTGGTTATTGTTTATACCCCAATACACAAGATGGTACACCTTTTAGATTTTTCAAATTGATTGGCTTTGAATGTCCAAAAGAAATTGCAAATTGTTCAACAGGAAGAAAAGGAAGATATGGAAAAGAAAAATTTTTTAAAGACAAGTGGCCAGCTGAGGAAGATTGGATAAAAATTTTATCGAATGTAAAAGAAATAGGACCAATCTTAAGGAGAAGAAGATTAAAGCTTGGTTTATCTCAAAATCAATTGGCTAAGAAAATTGGAATTAGAAGGGAAAATATAAGAGATGTAGAGTTAAGCAAAAGATGCTTTAGTGTCAAAAATTTCATAAAAGTTTTAAAATCTTTAAATTTAAGTGTAGTTGAATTACTTAAAGGATTAAATACAATTTAATATTGCAACCTGAATTGAATAAAAACAAAAATCACAATAGCAGCCACTTGCACAAAAACAACAAAAGCTACTAGCCAGCAAAAAACATGCTCATATAAAAACCCAACAATTGAGCTACCTAAAAAAGCTGAAAATCCATAAGCAGCGTTGAAAATTCCGTAAGCAGTTCCTCTCTTGTTACCAGGAGTTATATCGGCTATAACAGCCCTCATTACAGTTTCATGAGCCCCTAAAACTGCCCCCCATGTTAACACTCCAATTAAAACTGAATAAAAATTTGGCAAAAACACAAGCAAAGGAATTGCTAAGCTCAATAAAGGAATTGTTGCCAACATCAACAAACCAGCCTTTTTGTCCCCCCTTTTAGTTTTCAAAACATCATACATTTTCCCAACAAACAAAGCAAAAAATGCATCGACAATCATAGCTCCTGCATAAAACAATGGTATTTGTGAATCTGGAAGAATGTTAGCAACCTTAAAATGATAGCCTAAAAACACAAAGTTTAGGAAGCCCAAAGTCGTTAAGAAAGTAAAAAGCAAATAATACCAGAAAATGGCAGGAAGTTTACCTTTCTCTTTTCTTGTCTTCTTCTCAAATTTTTGATTTCTATTCAAAAAGTAAGCTGCAAACAAGAAAACCATGAGAAAAATGAAAGGTAGCCAAAGCACAGAATAGGCATGCTGGTATTCTGCAGTAGTTTTTGAACTAACGCTTAAACCAAGAATGAATGCAATCAAAACTGGTCCTAAAAGAGCTCCTATTTGATCAAGAAATTCGTGAACAGCAAATCCCCAACCCGTGCCAACTTTCTTTGCAGCTTGAGACATCAAAGTATCTCTTGCAGGATTTCTTATGGCCTTGCCTATTCTTTCAACGATAATTAAAAGCGTTGCTAACTGCCAAAATTTCGATAAAGCTAAGAGTGGCACGCTTGCAAGTAGAGCATAGCCTAAAATCGTGAAAAGCCAATAGGCTTTTGTTTTATCAGAAAAGTATCCTGAAAGCAGCCTTAAACCATAACCAAAAAATTCCCCCAAGCCAGCTATCAAACCAACAATAAAAGCACTTGCCCCAAGCATTTGCAAATATTGGCCGTTAATGCTTCTTGCAGCCTCATAAATCATGTCTCCAAAAAAACTAACAATTCCAAATAGAATTATAAGCTTCAACGCTTTTAACTTCAAGCTTTTAGACATTGGCTCTTATGTTAAATTATTCTCTTTTATCATTTTAATAAAAAACTTCAAATAATTTATTGAAGAAGATGGCAAAGCTCAATGAGAACATTTTCAGGCCAAATGACATTAGAGGCATTTACGGTAAAGACCTTACAGAAGAAATAGCAGAAAAAATCGGCAAAGCTTTCGGAACTATGTTAGGAGAAAGAAAGAGAGTTGTTGTTGGAAGAGATGTAAGGCTGAGCAGCAAAAGCTTGAGAGATTCTTTGGTCAAAGGTCTGGTTTCTACTGGTTGCAATGTTGTGGATATAGGTGTAGTAACCACACCTGCTTTCTATTTTGCTCTCTATTTTCACAAATTTGATGGTGGTATAATGATAACAGCTTCTCATAACCCTCCTGAGTGGAACGGCTTTCACATTTATAAAGGAATGAAATCTTTAATTGCTGAAGAAAAAATCGAAAAATTGAAAAGAATCATAGAAAAAGAAAAATTCAGAGAGGCTAAAGTCAAGGGAAAAGTCAAGAAGTATGGTAAAATCTTACACGAGTATATGGACTTCCTTTTTTCAAAAGTGAAAATCAAGAGAAAACTTAAAATAGTTGTTGATTGTTCAAATGGTTGTGCTGCTTTGATTGTACCAAAACTTCTCAAAAAACTTGGTCAAGAAGTTGTTGTACTTAATGATAAAATCGACGGGAATTTTCCTGCTCATGGTCCTGGAGTTGAGGAAGAAAACTTAAAAGAATTGATAAGAGAAGTGAAAAGGAGTGAAGCAGATTTTGGTGTTGCTTATGATGGAGATGCTGACAGGGCTGTTTTCGTTGATGATAAAGGTAGGGTTGTTTTGGGTGACAAAACGGCTTTAGTTATTTTAGAAGAAATATTTAAGAAGAAAAAATCACCGAAAATTTTGAATGAAGTTAGCTGTTCTTCTGCAGTGGAAGAATACATAAGAAGTAAATCTGCCGTTCTAATAACAAATAAAAGAGGTCATGCTTTCATTCAAGAGAAGATGAGGGAGAAAAAGATTGATTTTGGATTCGAAAAAAGCTCTCACTTTTACTTTTCAGAGATCAAAGGTTTTGATGATGCCGCTTTAGCAACTCTGAAAGTAGCAGAAACTCTCTCAAGAAGTGGAAGAAAATTTTCCCAGATAGTTGATTCTATTGTTTGGTATCCAAGCAAAGAAGAAGCCTTTCCTTGTAAGGATGAAATTAAGCTTAAAGTTGTGGAAAATATAAAAAAAGAAATTCTCAAGCTTGGTTTGAAGACAAGCGAGCTAGATGGAATAAAAGCTTACACAGATCAAGGTTGGTTTTTGATAAGAGCTTCGATAACAGAACCTGTGGTAAGAATTACGGCAGAAGCAAAAGATGAAAAAAGCTTGGAAAAAATTTTAAATCTTGCCAGAAATCTTTTAAAGAAAGAAATAAATATATGTTCAGCTAAGGTAAAATGAAGGGAAGCTTATGATAATCCCAGTTCGGTGTTTCACTTGTGGCAAGCCAATTGGTCACTTGTGGGAAGAATTCAAAAAAAGGAGAGAAGCAGGAGAAGATTGTGGCAAAATCTTGGATGAACTTGGAGTGAAAAGATATTGTTGCAGACAAGTGTTTTTAGGTACTGTAGAGCTTTTAGGAGAAGTTGATAAGTTCAAACCATAATGTTTTTAACAGTGAAGTGTTAAAAAATATTTACATATAGGTGGTGAAACAATTCTAAAAGATGAGAGGATGATATGGCCAGTTGACAGATTGACAAGATTTGAATTCGCAAGAATACTTGGTGCAAGAGCCTTGCAAATTTCTTTAGGCGCGCCTATCTTGGTGAAGACAGAGGCTACAGAACCTATAGAAATTGCAAAAGCAGAATTCAGGGAGAAAATGGTTCCTATTACGGTAAAAAGGAGGTTGCCGAGTGGGGATGAAATGGTAATTGACATTAAAAAAGCAATAGAAAATTGGATTGAAGAGCATGGTGGGAAGATCTAAAAAGTAAGTTTTTGGTTGAAGTTATAATTTTTTCATTCTAACATTAACCTACTCTTGAAAACCCTTCTTGATTTCAAATCTTTCTATTTCATATAGTAGGTCAATCTATTGTTTTTTTCTGAAATTTCTGTTTTGAAAAATGGTAGCAAAGGCTTTAGCCTTTCTCTTAAATATTCTCCATAAAACCTTCCCTCGATTTTGGTTCCAGAATTCTCTGAAAAATCTATCTTTTCACCTTCAATCACATAAAAGTCAATAAAACCTGCCGGATATTTCTGATAAATTTTTCTATATTCCTCGTAGGCCTTTTTAATTATCTCTAGTTTAAAGATTTTTTTCCTGTATTCTTCTGGCTTCTTGCTTAACTTGCCACTAATTTTGTAATGTTCTCTTGGATATTCCAAGTTTTCTATTTTCTTCAATTCCTCTTTAAATGTCAAAAAGGCTTTATTCAAACCATACTTTACAAAATCTTCAATTATTTTTTCTTCAGCTTTTCTCACAACTATTGGATCTGACTTACTTGCTCCCCTCCAACCTATTTTTATTATTCTTCCACTTTCTGTAGCCAACGCATGTTTTTTATCCAGGGGAATAAAAACATCTGTATGCTTATTATAGCCGGCCAATAAAGTCTTGTATTTTTCATTTAAATCTTTTGAAAAATTTCCTTGAATTTCAGAAATGAACATTCTTGACTTAAAAGGCGAAGAATAAATTACTTTGCAGCCATCAAATTCTCTATTCAAATTTTTGTAAATTTCAGAAAAAATTTTTAAAAGTTTATCAGAAATATTTTCATCCGTATAAGTTTTTTTTCCAAAATAAAGACAAGCGCTCACACAGTTTATAGAAAAAGAATATGGATCGAATATAATATTTTTTCCATCTTCGTCCACACCGTAAACTTCTATTTCTTCTTTAAATTTAATCATTTTTTCGAAAACAGAAGAAATATATGGCCCAAAGAATTCTTGATTTTCTAAGATTACTTTGGGTGCAAAACCAACAAATGGATAAACCCACTTTCCTTCTATTCTTTCTCCATAATTTTTTGTGAAAATTTTTTCATACGCTCTTATAATCCTTTCCTTTTCTTTTTTTAAACTAGTGTAAGATTTAGTTATTTTGGGAAAGATTTTGTTCTGAACAAACTCAGAATTGAGAATAGCTTCACCTATATCTTCCATGACTTTTGAAAAAACGTTTTTAATGTCAATTGAATACAAAATTGGTAGAGCCAAAAAACCCAAATCAAACAATAAAAATTTACTAAGCTTCAAGTGAGCTTCGGCATCTTGAGAATTGTGAATTATTGTTTCAACAATTTCTTCTTTAAAATTATGCACATCTAAAGAATCTCTTATTTTATTGTAAATCTCGAAGTTTTTATAATCAGTTTTTTTAAGGGTTTTTTTATCTCCTAAGAAAAATTCTAACATATCCTCAAGGCTTCTTATTTCTGGATGCAAAAACTTGCAAGTGTAAAGAGAATCTTCAGAAGGAATTATACCTTCAGATGTCACAATTTGTATCGTTGGTATAAATCTGTAATAAACTCTAATATCAAACTTATCTGTTGGTCTTTCTTTTATTGATGGAAATGCTTCGCGATCTTTATGTTTTTCGAGAATTGAAGAACCATGAATAATTTCTATATCTGCTTTCTTTCTGTATTCATAAATTTTTCTAATCAATGTCTTTTCATCAGGAACTATTTCGATATCAATTCCATAAGGTTTTAAAACTTTCTTGAAATCATCCAAGAGTTTTTGATTCTCATTTACTACAAGTGTTTTTGAAAAACCGTCACTACTTTTGACAGTAGCAATTACTATCTTTCCATTGGAAGTTTCATAATCGACTGTGAATAAAACCAACTCCTTTTCCAATTCTTTAAGTTGTTTAATTACATCTTTCCTATTTTCTGGAAAATCTTGAGAAAATTTAATTAGCTTTCTATCTTTTCCACATTCCTCATAACATAAGCGTGTTTTTAGATAATAACCAATTTTTTTAGAAAAAACTTCTTTTTCTAATTTTGAAAGGAAATGTTCTTGTTTTCTTGAATCCGAGACCCTATCTTCTATCCCAATTATTCCTTGAATCGAGTTAAGTTTAAGTTTCAACTCTTCCATTTCTCTTCTTTTCCCTTCAAAATAAAAAGATATCAGAGAAGCTTTCTTTGGGTTCATCATGTTGTAAATTACATCATCAATAACTAGCAAATCCTCAAAATCTCCTAACTTTCTTATTTTTTCCAAAATTTCCTCCTTTTTTTCAGGATCAACAAAAACTCTAATTCTTTTCTTAAATTCTTCTTTGACCAAAAGAGGTTCTTTGTTTTTGAAATAAAAACAAACTTCATTTTTTCTTATGGCTATGCCTATCGGCCCATAAACATCAATTTCTTTCATAAAATCTACAAAATGACTTAAATATTTAAATTCTATTTGAATTTTTATGCTGAAAATTAGTTTTACTTCGAGCAAAAGAGTGATAAGAAATCTTTTGGAAGTCGAAGGTCCACGCTTATATTGTCTTGCAGTTGACACTTTCAAAGGAGAATATGATAAAAATCTTGCTTTATCTACGTTGGAATTCTTAGAAAAAGAGTTATACTCGAGAAAAGAAAAAGTTGAATTCTTGAGAAATTTGAATGAAGAAATAAAAAAATTTGAACTTAAATCACCAATTGTCTTATACACTGAAAATTCTTATCCTTATTCATATTACTTTAGAAGAGAAAAAGAAAGAATAGTTCCAATAAAAAACATAAGAGGTGTTCCACTTGAAAATACAGAATGGATACCCAAGACTTATGAAGACTTGAGCTCTAGAATTAATCCTTCTCTAGACATTCTTTACAAAATAATAAACTCTTACAGAAAGGGCAATAAGCCACTGAATTCGATCATGACTATAGTCCTAGTTACACCTATAGGTCTAATTCCATTCAGTTGCAAAAATTTTGAACCATTGATAAAAATTCAACCGTTTTCAATTATTGATGTAACTAATTACGAGGCTGTAGAAAAATGGAGCAGAAAAATAAGATTAAGATCAGAATTAATGGGTGAAATTCCTCCTAAAGATTCTAATTTAGAGGCCACAGCATTTGAGTTATATTATAACGGAAAAACCAAACCAATAACCTGGGGAAAAATTGAAAAAATTTGTAGCAAGATTCTACTTCGATATTTTATAAATCAGGCAGAAGATTTTATACAAAAAAATACACAACAAACAGCAATTCTATTTTTCACAGGCAAAAAATATTTGAATGAGTTTAGAAGAGTTCTTGAGGAGTACAGACTTTATAATCCGAAATTGGACATAACAAAAGAGTTTTTAAAAAAGCATGCTGGAGATAAAGAATATATGTCATGGGGATTAGGCAGTTCAAATTTAATTGGATATTATTCTACAGATGTATGTGGTGTGAGAAAATTTTATCCAGGAAAACTAGAAAGAACTATCAGGGATATTGAAGGAATAGAAAGGGGTGAAATTGTTTACAATTCTTCATTGCTAGGTACTCCACCAAGAGATAGAAAATTGCTAAGGTTTTTCGAAATTTGGTTTGATGAAGATTTCAACAAAGAAGAAGTTTATGCCAAGCCTGTGGAATGTAAAAGAGGCAGTATTTTTTTTGATTTCAATGATAAAAATCTTTGCAGTTCTGAAAAATATTTAGAATGGAAAAAAAGACAAAAAGAAGAAGATGTGCAAGAATTAGAAAGATTCGTAAGAATTACAAATCCTCTGCAGCAATGGACAGGAATTGTCCAATTAATTCAAGAAAAAATAAAAAAAGAAATTTATCCTCTTGATTTAAATAGTAAAGTAAGAGAAGATGGATCTTATGATTACTCTTTCAGTAAATTTAACAAAACTCCTCTGGAGAATGCTTTAGAAGATTTGGGTTTAACAAGAGAGAAAGAAACGGAAGAAGTGGTAACAGCCTTAGGAATAAAATCCACACTACAAAAACTCGCCAAAATTGGAAAACTAATCCACGATGCCAGAAGATTTTGTACGATAAGTAAACAAAACTTAATTAACTCCACAGAAGTACCACTCCTCTTAAGCATTGGAAATTATACCTATGGTGATTTCAAAATATTTGGGATTGTGGATTTTTTAGGAAGAACAGAAGATGGTAAATGTCATATTTGTGATACAAAATTGGAAGCGTCTTTTTCACCTACTAGAGGTCAAAGATACCAAGTATTAGCAGCAGGTATGGCAATCGAACAGAATTACAATATACGCTTCGATAGCGGAAGCAATTATTATCATACTAGTGTTTTTAGAGAAGGCATTCTTTTTACTTATTCCTATTTCCCACAAAAAATTCCGGATATTGTGAATGATATGATAGAACAAGTTTACGACTATCATAGAATCATGGATTGTATAAATTCAAACAATCTAAATCGTATACCGGAATACTTTAAAAAATATTTTATGAGCAAAAAGAGGATGGTAAAGACAGAAAGGTTAGAAAATGTGAGAAAAATTATAGAAGAGAAACTTTGTGTCCAAGTTTAAAAATTCACATTTTTTCCAAAGGCTTAATTCCAAGCAATTCAAGAGCTTGACCCAAAACAATTTTTGTTGCTTTCACTAGAGTGAGCCTGAAATTTCTCTTCTCTTCACTTTCAGCTTTAAGCACAGGATTTGTTTCATAAAACCTGTCAAAAACATTGGCAAGTTCATAAACATAATTGCAAATATAATGTGGTTTTAAATCTCTTCCAGCATCTCCCACTACTTTTTCAAATTTCATCAAAGTTTTTATTAACTCTTTTTCACTTTCACTAAATTCCCTTACTTTGAACTTCAGTTTGAATTTCCCAGCTTTCCTCAATATTCCAGCACACCTTGTGTGAGCATATTGTAAGTAGGGGCCAGTGTCTCCTTCAAGCTTGAGCATTTGTTCCCAATCAAAAGTTATTGTTTTTTCTGGTTCAATTCTCACAATAGCATATTTCAAAGCCCCAATTCCTATAGCTTCAGCAATTTCTCTCTTTTCCTTTTCCGAAAACTTTCCTTTTCTTTTTTCAATTTCCATGTAAGCCATTTCTACAAGCTTATTGACAACTTCATCCAGCATCACAGCTCTACCTTCTCTAGAAGACATTTTTCCTTCAGGCAAGCGAACAAGATCAAAAGAGAAGTGTTTGCAGTTTTTTACCCACTTATAACCGAGTAATTCCAAAATCTTGAAGAGCTGTTTGAAGTGCAATGTTTGTTCATTTGAAACAACCCACACATGCTTGTCAAGTTTATACTTTTCAAATCTATGAACAGTCATACCTAAATCGCTTGTTATATATAGGCCAGTGCCGTCAGATCTCAACAAAATTGTGTCGGGCAATCCAAATTTTTCTAGTCTTGAAACAACAGCACCATCTTCTGTTTTTCTCATGATCTCTTTCTTTAAACCTTCTTGAATTATTTTCTTTCCTAGATCTCTGAAATCGCTCTCATAAAAGTAAACATCAAAATTTATCCCAAGTCTACGATAAGTTTCTTCAAAACCTTTGACACACCAATTCACAATCTCCTTCCATATCTTTTTCAATTTTTTGTCTTTTTCTATTTCAAATTTTCTCAAGTTTTCCCTTGCTTTTTCTTCTAGGCTTGGATCATTTTTTGCTTCTTCATGGAACTTGACATAAAGATTCCATAACCAAACATCAGGCTTTCCGTTTGGTTTTTCTCCTTTTGCCCAAGTTAAGTAAGCCGTGACAAGCTTTGCAACTTGAAGACCAACATCATTCATCAAATTAGCTCTTATCACATCATAACCCAAAAATTCTAGAATTCTTGCAAGCGAATCTCCAAGAAAAGTTCCTCTTGCGTGTCCTATATGCATCGAGTGCACAGGATTGGGTTGTGAAAACTCTATCATTACCCTTTCTTTTTTCTTTGCTAACTTCTTCTTCTTCATCACTTTCTTCAAAACAAGCTCGGAAATTTTTTGATAATCAAAAAAGAAATTAAGGTATCCAGCTTTAGCCTCAACTTTTTCAATAAATGAACCTTTCGGGATTTTTATTCTTTTAGCAAGCTCTTCTGCAATTTCGTTTGGATTTCTCCTTTCTTTCTTAGCCAAATCAAAACAAGGAAAAGCTATGTCACCAAATTCTTTTACTTTTGGTACCTCAAGTCTTATTTCTTTGATTCCTACTTTTTTCAAAATTCTTTCTATCTCTTTTTCAATCATATAATCAAATTGTTCAAACAAAAATAAAATCATTCCAGAAATTCAACATCATCAATTATACCGTCAGCATCTCTATCTATGCCTTTAACAACTCTAGCAAAGCCACCATTAAGCTTGTTACCTTCAGCAACTTTTTTTGAATATTTGACCATGGCAACTATTGCTGCTCTCGTTCCTTTGAACCTTCTTCCTGACAAGACCAATACTTTCTTTCCTTTTGCAAAAGGACTTTCAGTTTTGACTATTATGCCAACATCATCTTCAGTGTAAATGTTTTTTGAAAAAGATGAAACTATGTTAAAATCGTGTTTTGTGTCAAAATATATTGGCAACTTATCGTTAATTCTATCTATCAAAATGTTAGCTTTTGGTCCACCAATCAAGATTAAATTTTTTTGAAGATCTTCTTCCCTGACTTGAGTATCTATCTTGTAATTTAGAGTTGAAGATTCCAAAAAAGTACCCAAGAAAAGAGCCAAGTCTATAGCAGCACTACCATCAGAAGCTTGAGCTCCATATTTTCCATGTGGGTCTGGCGAACCAACAACAATAAGAGCATTTAACTTGCCTTTTTGAAGGAAAGGAGTCAAGAATTCCAACTCTTTTACCCTTGTTTTCATCTCCAGAGCTTCTGAATCAAACAACTTTACTGCAACATAAGGACAAGGAACAGAATAAATTTTTGCCACTGCTCCTACCCTTTCAACTCTTTTTTCCAATTTCACTATCCCGGCTTTCTCCAACTTTCTCAAATGATAGTATATTTTTTGCTCATGCTGCTTAAGCTTCCTTGCTATATCCATCGCACAACTAGGCTTTTTTGAAAGTTCTTGTAAAATCTTCATGGAAAGCTCATTGCTCAAAACTTTCAAATTTTTTGGCTCTACAACTAAGCTCTTAAAAACCTTTTCTCCCTCTTTTCCTTCCTCCACAAAGTAAGGCATATTTTTTAATAATTTTTTAATGTTATAAAGTTTTTTATAATGGTTTAAAGTTTTTAAACCCTTTTTTTCTTCTCGAATTCAAACCATTCAACAAAAAATTTTAGGTTTGTTTTTTATGCTATGCTCTCAATTTATTTTATTGGTTTTTGAGAGGAGCGAGAAGATGAGAATTCAAGAAATTTTCAAGAAGTACGACATAAGGGGCTTATTTCCAGAAGAAATCAATTCAAGAGTTGCTTTCAAGCTTGGAAGAGCTTTTGGAAGTTTTCTTGGCAAAGGTAAAAAAATTGTGGTTGGAAGAGACAACAGGAAAAGCAGCGCGCTACTGAAAAATTCTCTTGTTGATGGTTTGATTTTAAGTGGTTGTGATGTTATTGACATAGGTCTTTCAACACCAGATATGGTCGATTGGGGTACAAAGAGCTTGAAAGCTGACGAGAGAGCTGATTTTGAAATCAATAAATTCGACGAGATTATTACATTACTTTTTTGATGGTAGATTTTATGTGTGGAATTATTGGATACTTTGGTAAAAAAGAGGCCTCACCCATTTTATTCAAGGGGCTAAAAATGCTTGAGTATAGAGGCTATGATTCTGCTGGTATGGCCATTTTGGGTCCTAGTGGAATAAAAATAAAAAAAGGTGTTGGAAAAGTAGATGAAGTGTTTTTTAATTTTAACTTCAAAGATTTTCCTGGAAATATAGGCATAGCTCATACTAGATGGGCAACACACGGAAAAGTTACAATAGAGAATGCACATCCACACTTATCAAATAACAGAAAAATTGCTGTAGTTCACAATGGTATAATTGAGAATTATCAAGAACTTAAAAAATTCCTTGAAATAAATGGTTTTACTTTTTACAGTGAAACTGATACAGAAGTTATCCCAAACCTCATAGAATATGAAATGAGAAAAAATAAAAATTTTGAAGAAGCATGTAAAGATGCTTTCAAAGTTTTGGAAGGGAATTATGCAATTATTGCCATTCATGAAGACGAAAATAAAATCATAGCAGCAAGAAGCGGCTCCCCTTTAGTTATAGGCGTGGGAAATAATGAATACTTTGTTGCAAGCGATATTCCATCTTTTTTAGAATTCACACCAAATGTTATCTATTTGCATGATAAAGATTTTGTTGTAATTGGTGAAGAACTCAAATTCTTTAATCTTGTTGAAGGAAAAGAGGTAAAGAGAGAGATCAAAAGTGTTGAATGGAGTATAGAAGAAGTAAAAAAAGGAAATTTTGAACATTACATGCTTAAGGAAATTTCAGAACAAGTTGAAACTATCCAAAGAGCCATAAATCAAGATGAAAAAATTTTAAGAGAAGTTGCTAAGAAAATTAAAGAAGCTGACAGAGTTTTTTTAATTGGGTGTGGAACTTCTTACCATGCATGCCTTACAGGAAGTTACCTTTTTTCTAAGATAGCAAAAATGCATATAAATCCTGTTTTAGCTTCAGAATTCCCAAATTATGAAAACTTCCTAACAGAAAAAACCCTTGTTATAGCGATTTCACAAAGCGGTGAAACAGCAGATGTTTTGGAAGCTGTAAAAACTGCGAAGAAGAGGGGAAGCAAAATAATTTCAATTGTCAATGTTATTAATTCTTCATTGCATAGAGATTCGGATCAAGCTCTGTTGATGAATGCAGGCCCAGAAATTTGTGTTTTATCAACGAAAACTTATACATCTCAACTAGCCATTCTAACACTTCTAGCTTATACCTTAGCCGAAAAATATGAAGAAGGTAAGAAAAAACTAAGGTATTTATGGAATTTGATTTATAATCTAACTTCCGAAAGCACAAGAGAACATATAAAGAAGCTTGCTGAAAAATTAAAAGACAAAGAACATTTGTTTTTGATAGGAAGAGGCTTGCAATATCCCACTGCCTTGGAAGCTGCCTTAAAAATAAAGGAAGTTTCTTACATTCATGCAGAAGCTTTTTCTGGTGGTGAACTCAAGCATGGAAACATTGCTTTGATAGAAGAAAACACTCCTTGCATAGTTTTTGTTTCAGAAGAAAATGAGAAAGAAATTCTTTTAAATGCTCACGAAATTAAAGCAAGAGGAGGATATATAATTGGTGTTTCCCCTAAAAACAATGAAATTTTTGATTTTTGGATAAAAGTTCCTGAGGTAGGAGAAACCAATCCCATATGTCAAATAATACCGATTCAAATCCTTGCTTATCAGTTGGCTGTTTTAAGAGGTTACGATCCTGACCATCCTCGCAACTTGGCAAAATCTGTGACTGTAAAATGAGCCAATTTTAAAAGAACAGCAAAACATTCCATTATTTAAACATAAATCAAAAATAATTAAGTGGTTAGTATGAGGCCTGTGAAAGATTTTTCAATTGATAGAAAAACTTCTCTGAATGAATTATTCAAACAAATGAAAAGCTCAGGAGGCTTTAGTGCCAAAAATCTTTCAATTTCAGTAGAAATATTGGAAAGAATGATTAAAGATGAGAAATGTTTAAAATTTCTTTCTTTTCCTGCATGTATAATTGCAACAGGCACAAGAGGAATAATAAAAGATTTTGTTAAGAGAAAATGGTTTGATGTTGTTATAACAACTTGTGGAACTTTAGATCATGATTTGGCAAGAAGCTACAAAGACTATTACCATGGAACTTTTTTTGTTGACGACTCTGAGCTACACAAAAAAGGAATTCACAGGCTAGGAAATGTTTTCGTACCAAAAGAATCTTACGGCATGATAATTGAAGAGAAGATGAGAGAATTCTTGAAAGAAATCTATTCTCAAAAAAAAGAATTCTCAACACATGAGCTTATTTGGGAATTGGGCAAAAGAATAAACAACAAAAATTCAATACTTTTCTGGGCCTGGAAAAACAAAATTCCTGTCATCGTGCCTGGAATAACAGATGGTGCGGTTGGATACCAGCTTTGGCAATTTTGGCAAGATCACAAAGATTTTAAGATAAATGAATTGTTTGATGAACAGCTTTTAAGCGATATTGTGTGGAAAGCAAAGAAAACAGGAGCTTTGGTTATAGGAGGAGGAATTTCTAAGCATCATGTAATTTGGTGGAATCAATTCAAAGAAGGTTTGGATTATGCAGTTTACATCACAACAGCAGTTGAGTGGGACGGAAGCTTAAGTGGAGCAAGAACAAGAGAAGCAATATCTTGGGGGAAAATTAAAGAGAGAGCAAAACATGTTACTGTAGAAGGAGATGCAACTGTTTACTTGCCTTTAATTTATTCAGCTCTATTAGAAAGAATTAAATGAGGCCAAGATTTTTTAGCTTGTTAACAATTTCTTCAACAATTTCATCAACTGCCTTGTTCATCCAAACTTCTATGAAAGGAATTTTCTCTTTCTTGTAATATTCTATCAGTGGGAAAGTTTGTTGGTTGTAAATTTTGAGCCTCTCTCTCACAATTTCCGGCTTATCATCATCTCTTTGAACAAGAGGAGAGCCACACTTATCGCAAACCATATCATTCTTCGGCAAAAGTGGTGGTAATTTGTATTCTATACCACCTATAACTTTTTGAATGTTTGCTATGTTGTAATTTCCATCACATTTAGGGTTTGAACAGATTCTCCTAGCACAAATTTTTTCTACAAGAATTTCTTCATGACAATTGATTAAAATTATGGCATCTATTTTTACCATTTCTTTCAAGGCTTCAGCTTGTTTTATTGTTCTAGGAAAGCCATCTAAAATGAAATTTTCCTTACCTTCAATTTCTTTTTTAACCACTTCTATCACAATTTCATCCGGAACTATTTCACCTTTTTTCACATAATTTTCAACCATTTTCCCAAGCAAGCTGCCTTCTTTCATGGCAGCCCTGAAAATTTCTCCTGTAGAAATTCTTTCTATACCATACCTTTCTTTCAGTCTTGAAGAGTAAGTTCCTTTACCAGAGCCCGGTGGTCCAAAAATTATAAGCTTCATTTCATCAATCCCACTAACTTAACTATTTCTTCAGCTCCTTTAATTGCTTGTTCAAATGGTTTTTTCTCTTTAAACCTTAAATCAATTATCTTTACAGGACATTCAAAAACACTGGCAACATCAAGAGCAACAGTTCTGTTCACAGTTTGATGCTCTTCTATTTCTTGCAAAGTTTCTATGTCTCTTTTTCTGTTTTTATCTTTTATTCTCCTTTTCAAAACATCTTTTGGATCAAATTCTAACAATATTATCATGTCGGGCTTCATGAGCTTCATAGTCTTTTCAGACAAAGCATGAAAATAACCATAAGGAGTTTTAATTGTGACATGTGTGTTTATGAACAAAACCTTATCTTTCATCTTACCAATTTTCTTAGCAACTTTTTCTTGAATTTCTCTTTGTTGCTCCAAGGTCAATTTTTTTCTAAGCTCGTCTCTATCCCTTATTCCATATTTTTTAGAAGCGATTTCAAGATATAAATCACCAGCCGTTACAATTTTTGCTTTTGGTAACATTTTCTTAACATATTCTAAAACAGTACTTTTTCCACCACCAGGCACTGCAGTTACAAGTATCTTCATTAAAATCTTAAAAATTATTTTTGTTTTCATTTAGATATAATATAACAGGCTAGTAACAAGCTGGCGTGGATTAGCCTGGCTAAATCGCGGCGCTCATAGCATCTATGAGCTTTGATAAAGGATGAAAGAAACGCCGAGATCGCGGGTTCAAATCCCGCCGCCAGCATTAGTTTTCTAAGTATCTCCCTAGTTTAGTTTAGGAACATATATAATCTTTCTCAACCAACAGAAAATTGTGAAAGAACCTAAAACTAGAATAGGAATATGTGAATACCATTTGTGTAAAAAGAAAACAAAAGTTTTCTTGTGTAAGTATTGTGGAAAGTATTTTTGCAAAAAACACATACAACCGAAACCTGTTTTAAGTTTGAGACAAGTTTCCACTGCTAAAGAACCTTTAAGAAGTAAGTTGGAAAAAATATGGAGAAGTGAAAAAGGACACCCTGATTCTAATTTTACACCAATATTCTGGAGAAGGTTTGAAAAAGAAGAGAAACTCAAACTAGAAATAATGTGGGACACATTAAACAAGTTAAAAGAATTGAAAAAATTGGAAAGAGTTGATCTTATGGAAACCAAATCAGTCAAAGAAACTCGTACACAAACAAACAGTGATATTAAAATCAAAAATACTTTGACAGTCCTAACTTTAATAATTGTTTTCATTATTTTGGCTTTGTTTGTCATAAATTTACCCACAGGAAACCTTTCTGAAAATCATACGTTCATCTCAGAAAATATAATACAAACTACTTCCACCACATTAAAGATCACATTAGAAAAGGAAGAAAGTAAAAAGTACTTTGTAGATTTAAATTTTTCTACCCCTTTCCCCAGGCTTAATAAAACTTTTTTAATCAATAACTTTTATTCCGTTTATATTAACGATTCTCTTTTGAAAATAATAGATCCAAATTGTACCGACTTTTGTAACAAGAGCATAGAAGCTGTCAAAAAAGCATTTAAAATATGGGAAGAAGAAATCAAATTAATCGATTTCGAGTTTGTAGGAGTTGAAAAAAATCATACAATCTATGTCGAGATAACAGCAGAAATGCCTATTGATGTAGTAGAAAAAGAATTTGTTTCTTATGCTGTAGGTTATACTATACCTTACGGCTACGAATGTGGAAACTATGTGTTTGTAAAGGGAGGGAAGATTTACCTTTCACCTAAGAAAGAACAACACTTACTCAAAATTGCCATGCACGAGATAGGTCATATTTTGAATCTGGCTGATGTTGGGAACAAAGATTCTATAATGTGTAAGTGGAGTGAAGAAGAAATAGTCTCTGAAGAAGAGTTGAGAAAAAGTATAAACCAGGAAATAAAAGAAACTTTGAAAATGATTGTCAAACCAGAGTATGATTGTGGAGTTTAAGGAGTGGATCTTAAAAAACAGTTGATTTTTAAAACTTTCAAAATAAAAATAAATTAAACCGGTGTTGAGTATGGTAGAGTTAACACCAGAAGAAACAAAAGTAGTTGAGGCGATGAAATCTTTGAAAGCGATAGCAGAAGACAAGATAAAAGATGCAGATCAAATAGCAAAAGCCGCGATGATGCCAAAAGGTAAAGTTGCGAACATTCTTTTGAGTTTGGTCAACAAGAAGGTCGTCAAAAGAGTTGCAAGAGAAAAGGCAGCAGGCTACTATTTACTTCAATCTTGACAAAACTTGATTTTTCAATTGAATTTTGTTTAGTGGTATTTCTAGGGCCAAGGTCGGGATTCGAACCCGAACAAAGGGCTCCACAGGCCCTTGTGCTAACCGTTACACCACCTTGGCCATTAATAAAATTCTATCTCAACTTCTTTTAATGCTTTTTCTATCATTTCCTTAATATTTAACTTTTCTTCAAATTTTTTCACAAGCTTAAAATTTCCGGCAGCGCTGGCATGTTTTGGTGTGAATAAGGTGCAACAATCTTCTTGCGGTTTAATTGAAATATCATAAGTTCCAATTTTTTTCGCCAAATTAATTATTTCTTCTTTATCCATTCCAATCAAAGGTCTCAAAATTGGCAAGCTCGTAACCTCTTCTATTATTTTCAAATTTTTCAAAGTTTGTGAACTAACTTGAGCTAGACTCTCACCAGTTACTATTCCTTCACAATTTTCTTTTTCTGCAATCCTTTCTGCAATTCTTAACATCATCCTTCGATAAAGTAAAATTCTGTAGTTTGGTTCAGTGCAAGCCTTAATTTTCATTTGGATTTCATGAAAAGGAATGAAATAAACTTTAAGTCTAGGTTGATAATTCAAGAAAATTTTTGCCAGCTCTTTAACTTTTTGGATGCTTGAATTTGAAACTAGTGGAAAGCTGTGGAAATGTAGCCAAATGTTTTCAGAACCACGCTTTGCAATCAAATAGCTTGCTACAGGCGAATCAATTCCACCAGAAATTAAAGCTAGAGCTTTCCCGCCTGTACCAACAGGCAAACCCCCCTTACCTTTTTTCTTTTTAAAGTAAATAAACCATCCTGTTTTCCTTGCTTCTAAGAACAATTCAACATCCGGCTTTTCCAAATCAACTTTTCTTTCAATCTTGCTTGCAACTTTTCTGATTATTTCTTCACTACTTTCTTTCAAATTCCCTTTCTTTAGCCTTATTGCAAAAGTTTGTTTTTTCTCTATCCATTTTTCATAATTTTCTTTAACAAATTCCAAAACCTCTTGTAAATTGCCTTCTAAAAAAATTGCCTTAGCAAACCAAGAAATCCCAAAAACATTTTTAATGATTTTCTCCGCTTTTTTTGTTTCGCTTGTTTCAACAAAAATTCTCTCTCTTGAAGGAAAAATCTTAAACTTCAATTTTGCTACTTTAAGTGAAAGGGAAATGTTTTGAATAAGCTTTTGCAGAAAAATGCTCCTAACTCTTTCAGATTTCAAGAAAAGCTCACCAAATGCTATTAGAATTCCTTCTTTCATTTTCCCAATTTAGATTAGTTTTTCTTAAATTTTAAGGTAAAGAAACCAGAAAATGAAAATTTCATTTACAAAACAAAAACACTTAAATATACTGAGTTATATTATTTATTTGCTCATGGGTCTTGGCGTTGGGCTTTTGATCAAGTCAAACAAGACATGAGATGAAATAGCCTATTCTGACTCATGAGATATTGGCCTGAAGTGAAAGAGCTTCAGGTAGGTTGATTGGTGAAACCTAGAGGTAGGGCCCGCCAATTCTGGTTGATCCCGCCAGAGGCCACTGCTATCCGGCTTCGACTAAGCCATGCGAGTCGAGAGGGGAAAGCCCTCGGCGCACTGCTCCGTAATACACAGTCAACCTACCCTTAGCTGGGGGATAATCCCGGGAAACTGGGGCTAATACCCCATAGGTGCTAGGTACTGGAAGGTCCTAGCGCCGAAAGCTCCGGCGGCTAAGGATGGGACTGTGGCCTATCAGCTTGTTGTGGAGGTAAAGGCTCCACAAGGCGATAACGGGTACGGGCTATGGAAGTAGGAGCCCGGAGATGGACTCTGAGACATGAGTCCAGGTACTACGGTACGCAGCAGGCGCGAAAACTTCTCAATGCTCGCAAGAGCGAAGAGGGAAGCCGGAGTGCCCTTGCTCTGCAAGGGCTTTTGCGGTCTGAAAACGGGACCGCGAATAAGGGGTGGGTAAGACGGGTGCCAGCCGCCGCGGTAATACCCGCGCCCCGAGTGGTGGCCACGATTATTGGGCCTAAAGCGTCCGTAGCCGGTCTGGTAAGTCCTCAGTGAAATCCTCTAGCAAACTAGAGGGCTTGCTGGGGATACTGCCAGACTTGAGACTGGGAGGGGGCAGGGGTACTCCCAGGGTAGGGGTGAAATCCTGTAATCCTGGGGGGACCACCTGTGGCGAAGGCGCCTGCCTGGAACAGGTCTGACGGTGAGGGACGAAAGCTAGGGGAGCGATCGGGATTAGATACCCCGGTACACGAGGTTGGGTATCTTCTGATTTAAAGATGAAGAAAAATCCCAACTCAAGCTAGGATTTCCTAACTCGTGCGGGAAAGTCCTAGCCGTAAACGATGCCCGCTTGGTGTTGCAAGCTTCTCGGGAGCTTGCAGTGCCGAAGCGTAGGTGTTAAGCGGGCCGCCTGGGGAGTACGCCCGCAAGGGTGAAACTTAAGGGAATTGGCGGGGGAGCACACAAGGGGTGGGCGTTGCGGTTCAATTGGATTCAACGCCGGAAATCTTACCAGGGCCGACGGCAGGATGAAGGTCAGTCTGAAGGGCTTACCAGACGAGCCGAGAGGTGGTGCATGGCCATCGTCAGCTCGTACCGTGAGGCGTGCGCTTAAGTGCGTTAACGAGCGAGACCCACACCCCATGTTGCTAACTGCTTCTCCGGAAGCAGTGCACTCATGGGGGACCGCTGGCGATAAGCCAGAGGAAGGAGTGGGCGACGGTAGACAGGTAAAAGGCTCAAGACCGATTCATGTGAAAAAAAGATGAGCATGAATATCGCCCAGAGCCGTACATGTCTTTTACCTGACCGAAGTCCGTATGCCCCGAATGCCCTGGGCCACACGCGACGCACAATGCGCGCCACAATGGGATGCGACCCCGAAAGGGGAAGCAAAGCCCCTAAAAGCGCGCTCAGTTCGGATCGAGGGCTGTAACTCGTCCTCGTGAAGCTGGAATCCCTAGTAAGCGAACGTCATCATCGTTCGCTGAATACGTCCCTGCTCCTTGCACACACTGCCCGTCAAGCCAATCGAGCGGAACTCCATCGAGGCTTGCGATGAGCAAGTCGAGTTGGAGTTCTGTGAGAGGGGCTAATCTTGGGGGTCCAGAAAAAAATAATATGAAAGAATTGGCTTGACTCTGATGTGATGATGAGATGGAGGTGAGTTGATTGCTTGTATGGACCTCCCAAGAGCCTAAAGTCGCCACAAGGTAGCCGTACGGGAACGTGCGGCTGGATCACCTCCTTACGTGCAACCCTACCTCAGGCACCATAAACAACCCTACCTGAAAGAATTTTCCTTTTTATCAGTACCAAAGTAAAAAAAATTAAGCTCGAATCTTTACCATTATCCTCAAATTTTTCAATTCTTTTCTTAAACTGTTTTCAAAAAGCTTGTGTTAACTAAAAACTAAAATAAATGAGAGAAAAATAGCTACCGAGCTTATAAAATAATAAAAATTGGGAAACCATTTCAAGCAAGAATAGCATATCTAGCGATCAAAGAAGCAAAGACAGAAGCTGTTAAAGACATGACTGTTATCATTGTGTTCAAACTTGGTCCTGCTGTGTCCTTGAAAGGATCACCAACAGTATCACCAACAACAGCAGCCTTATGAGCTTCTGAACCTTTTCCACCAAAAGCCCCTTCTTCTATCAGCTTCTTAGCATTGTCCCAAGCTCCACCAGAATTTGCCATGAAAAGAGCAAAAATTATTCCTGTGATTATACTTCCTGCTAAAAAGCCCGCTAAAGCCTCTTTTCCCAAAATGAAGCCAACAAGCAAAGGTGCAGCTATAGCAAGCAAACAAGGAAGCATAAGCTCTCTTAAAGCACCTTTAGTTGCTATGTCCACGCATTTGGCATAATCAGGTTTAGCTTTTCCTTTCATCAATCCAGGAATTTCTTTAAATTGCCTTCTCACTTCTTCTATCATACGAAAAGCATTTCTCCCTACTGCCAAAATCAATAAAGCCGAAATCACAGGAGGCATCATGCTACCAATAAAAGTCCCAACTATAACCTTAGGCTCCATCAAGTTTATTGAAAACAAACCAGTAGTCAAATCTTTCCTTATTTCAACAACTTCAGCGTAAGCCCCAAGCAAAGCCAAAACTGTTAAAGCTGCAGCACCAATCGCGAAACCTTTTGTTATTGCTTTTGTTGTATTTCCCAAAGCATCAAGTCTGTCTGTAATTTCCAAGACTTTGCCTTTCAAACCAGCTTGTTCCGCTATTCCTTTTGCATTATCGACAATTGGACCATAAGCATCAGAAGAAATTATCATTCCAACTATTGCTAACATACCCACTGCTGCTATAGCCACACCATAAAGATTACTTACACCGAAAGCCCCTGCAAGATGCCAAGCTGCAAGCATTGCTACACAAATTCCGATGATTGAAGGTACAATGCTCAAGATTCCATAAGAAAAGCCTGAGAGGATGTTGATAGCAGCTCCTGTTTTTGCAGCTTCTGCTGTTTTTTTCACAGGAGCTTTATCGATTGATGTATAGTAGTTTGTTGTTATTCCTATAATCATGCCAGATATAAGTCCAGCTAAAGTTGGTAAGAGAACACCAAAAGTTTGGTTTCCAAGTTCAAGAGCTTGAATCACAAAAAATGTTAAAATTGCAAAAATAAAACAAGTGGAAAAGGTTCCAACATTCAACGCAAGATTAGGGTTCTTTTTCTTGGCCAAATTGACGAAAATTAAACCAAGAAGAGAGGAAAAAATCCCAGCAGCTGCTATCAACAAAGGCAAGAAGATAAAGCTTGGAGCAATTGCTTTCCCAATTATCATGGCAGCTATGATGCTTGCTATGTAAGAATCTATCAAGTCAGCACCCATTCCTGCAACATCACCCACATTATCACCCACATTATCAGCAATAACAGCAGGATTTCTTGGGTCATCTTCAGGAATTTCCATTTCCACTTTTCCCACCAAATCAGCTCCAATATCTGCTGTTTTAGTGTAAATGCCACCACCAGCTTTTGCAAACAAAGCCAAAGCACTTGCACCAAAGCTGAAACCCAAAACAATCTCAGGATCTTGGTAAATTTGGTATAAAATGCTTATGCCAAGCAAAGCTATGCCAACTATCATTAAACCCATGATGGCCCCACCATAAAAACCAACAGAAAAAGCTTTTGCTAATCCTTTTCTTGCTGCATTTGTAACCCTAACATTTGTTTTAACTGCTGCCAGCATTCCAAAGTAGCTTGCTATAGCAGTGGAAAAAGAGCCAAGCAAGTAGGCTAGAGCTATGTCTGGGCTTAAGAAGAGAAAAATAAGAGTTGTCATGATGACAACGAAAATTGCCAAATAAAGATTTTGCCTCTTCAAGTAAGCTTTTGCTCCCACTTTTATCGCTTCAGAAATTTCTTCCATTTTTTTGGTTCCCGGGCTTTGTTTGCTCACATGGAAATACAAGTAACAAGCTGTGAAGATCGAAGCTAAGCCTGCGATTGTTGGGATTGAAGCAAACATGAAATCACGATATATAAAAATTTTGTTCGATGATAACTTAAATTTTAAACCATAAGATTAAGTTAAGTAGTGCCTACATATTTCTAAAACTTTCCTACATTTTTCACACAAAAAATTCTCTATCCTTAAGTTAGAAGGATTGATTGACCAAAGATATTCGACCAACTCTTCGACCTTACTATAAGGATACATTAAACACTTGTATTTGTAATCTGGCTCATAATGATGAGTCAATCCGAATTTATTTTCAGCTATTTCATGTAAAAACCCGCAACTCAAAAATCTCTTCTTGATTTCTAAATATTGATTTGAAATAAAGAAAGTAGATAAATAAATTGACAAATAACTTTCTTTATCGATTTCTAATATGTTAGAAGCTGCCCAGCTCTTAAGGCCTCTCTCAAGAAAGTGATACGGAACTTCAGATCCTTCTGTGTAAAAGAATGGGCCGTAAAGTAATAATTTTCATTCCACACTATTAAGTTATTCTTTTTATTTATGAAAGGTAAAACCAAGTCGAAAATCTCATTAAATTACAGGAGTGTTGATCTTCATAAGTTTCTTTTGCCAATTTCAGTATTTTTTCTTTTGAATCTAATCCATATTTTCTAAGGATTTTCCAATTTTCTTCAGTTAGATTTCCAATTGAACTTTCTGTAAGCTGAAGAAAAATTTTCTTTCCTTCTTCAGTTTCTTTGCAATTATCGGAAATTCTAATTTCCAATTGGAAAATTATTTTCAAGAAGAGTTTTCTTCAAAATATCTTCTAGTTCTCCATTTCTTTTTTCCACTAATATATCAAACCTTCTCATATTTTATCTGTAATATTTCTTCTGTCAAATCATTTTTTTCAAAAAATCTATTTAGAGTAAGAAATTTTAAAAAATATAAAGAATTTAGTTTAAGTTCACAATTATTTAATACCAGCTCAAAACGGGCCGGTAGATCAATGGTAGATCGCCTCGCTTGCAACGAGGAGGCTCCGGGTTCAAATCCCGGCCGGTCCATCAATGAAATTTTATTAAATTTAAATTCGAAATCTTTATAAATACAAAATACAACTTATTTATTTGCCGGTGTCAGTATGTCTGCTTAATTCGAGCATCGGCTTTCTTTATTTTAGCGATGAGCTTTGTCTTTCTCTGCTGACAAAAAAGATGAAGATGTGGACACCTTGTGAGCAAGCTGCATGCAACTCCTTATTGAAAGAATAAGGGGTGAAGAGTGGAGGTTGATGATAACATTTATTCGCCTGAAAAAAGATGAAGAGCGAACTGTCTATTTGAAACCATAAGATGACACTACCACAGGATCAAGGAGGTCACTAAGGCCTAACAAGCTGACCCCACTTGGTGGATAGCTTGGCTTCGGAGCCGAAGAAGTACGTGGCAAGCTGCGATAAGCCTGGGGTAGCCGCATGCAGGCGTAGATCCCAGGATCTATGAATGCGAATCGCTGGCTTCGGCCAACTCCGAAAGGAGGGGGAACGCGCTGAATTGAAGCATCTTAGTAGGCGCAGGAAAAGAAATCAAATTGAGATGCCGTTAGTAGGGGCGACCGAAAGCGGCAGAGGGCAAACCGAACTGGTTGGCGAAGAGCCAAACAGGATGTGGAGTTGTAGGACCTGTGTCCTTCCTATCCTAGCCGACCTGAAGTCTGCTGGAAAGCAGCGCCAAAGAGGGTGATAGCCCCGTAAGGGAAGGCTAGGAGGAAGATGGCAGGTATCCTGAGTACCATTTCCTGGATGGGAAGTGGGAAGCTGGGTGAATTAACATCCAACCCTAAATACTCCCGAAGTCCGATAGCGAACTAGTATGGTGACAGAAAGCTGAAAAGCACCGCGAAAGCGGGGTGAAAAGAGCTTGAAACCAAGTGGGGATAGTCAGACACGGCCCGGAAGGTGCTCCTTCGAATGAAATCCGAAAGGAGAGTAAGAGAAGGAGCTTACAGGGTCGTGTCGTCCGTGCGGAAACACGGGGCAGGGAGTTTGTCTCAGTGGTGAGGTTAACTTGCTTTCACAAGGTAGCCGGAGCGAAAGCGATTAGCCCGCAACTGTTCTTTATGGACAGTGAGGGGCAGGGTATGAAAGTGCCTGAAATCACTGGGACAAGACCCGAAGCCAGGCGATCTAACCCTGGGTAAGGCGAAGTCCCTCGAAAGGGGGATGGAAGCCTGCTACCGGTGCTGAGTTACAAATCGCTCGGGTGACCTGGGGTTAGTGGTGAAAAGCCTAACGAGCCTGGCGATAGCTGGTTCCTCCCCAAATGCACGTCAGTGCAGCCTGGTCGGAGGTAGGCAATGGGGTAGAGCTACTGATTGGAAGGTCAAGGACCGAAAGGTTCAGCCTTCCTGTCAAACTCCGAATCCATTGCCACCTGAGAAGACCGGAGTGAGGGTGCTGGGGTAAGCTCGGCACTCGAAAGGGGAACAACCCAGCCTAGGGTTAAGGTCCCTAAATGCTAGCTAAACGCTGAAGGGTGTCTGAACCCTCAGACAGTAGGGCTGTAGGCTTAGAAGCAGCCATCAGATAATAAGTGCGTAACAGCTTACCTACCGAGGGTTCGGGCCCCGAAAATGGAAGGGACTAAGCTAGCTACCGATACCCTAGACCGCGAAAGCGGGGGTAGGGAGGCGTCCTGCATGGGCAGAAGCCTCTGCGTGAGCAGGGGTGGACCGTGCAGGATTGAAGATCCTGCCGAAAGTAACAGCAAAGTTAGGTGAGAATCCTAACCACCTGAAGCCTAAGGGTTTGCCAGCAATGTTGGTCAGCTGGCAGTTAGCCGGTCCTAAGGGTGCTCTTAACCGAAGCACTCGAAAGGGAAAGCCGTTAATATTCGGCTGCCATGGGGATACGTGCGGCGACGCAAGCCAGTTTTCCGACGCTTCGGGATAGGCAGACGCAAGCTAACTGCCGAAGTGAGCGGAGTCTCTTAATGAGGAGAAGCTCATGAAGGCAGGAATGGCTCCTCGTATGAGGAGTTCTGCTGATTCCTGGAGCCCGTGAAAAGGAAAACTGGAAGGATTCCCCATGACCGTACCGAGAACCGACACAGGTAGGCTTGCCGAGAAGGCAAAGGTGTGTTGGGAGAACCCAGCCTAGGGAAATCGGCAAGTTGGCCCCGTATCTTCGGTAGAAGGGGTGCCTGTTCTCTCGCAAGGGAGAGCAGGTCGCAGTGACAAGGGGGAAGCGACTGTTTAACAAAAACGCTGGAGACCGCAAGTCCGAAAGGATGTGTACGGTCTCTGATGCCTGCCCAGTGCCGGTGTGTGAAAGCCCGGTTCAACGGGAAGAAGCCCCGGCAAACGGCGGCGGTAACTCTGACCGTCGTAACTCAAGGCGGTCATTTGATTTAATGATATTCCGCTGCCTTGGGCGGCATAAGTAGCGTAATCCCTTGCCGTTTAAATGACGGCCCGTCTGAACGGCTTAACGACTTCCCCACTGTCCTGGGCTGGGACCCAGTGAACTCGCCTTTCCGGTGAATAGGCCGGAGACCTCCTGTGGGAAACGAAGACCCCGTAGAGCTTTACTGCAGTCTGGTGTTGTGGTAAGGTTGTGACTGCATAGAGTAGGTAGGACTCGCTATTAGGCTGAGGCTTCGGCCGAAAGCTGAGAGGAAAGTGTAACACTACCCTTTCGCAACCTTACCGCTAACTCGAAAGAGGACAGCACCAGATGGGCAGTTCGGCTGGGAGTCTAGAAGTCTAAATGAGGAGTCCCTTAAGTTATGATTTTTTATGATTAAGGGCATACGAACCGAAAGGCTTCTAGACCAGCAAGCGGTACGCCCTCGGTAAAGGATCGAGGGCGCCCAAAGGTCAGCTCATCCGGGTCATGGTAGAGTCTAGTAAATGATTGGACCGTTCCAGAATGATCTTAATGATTTCTGAGGTAGCTGATGAGAATAGGCTCTACCACCCGCAAGAAATCCGGAGTAGAGTGTAAGCGCAAAAGCTGGCCTGACTGGATTCCGCAAAGCGAGGAATCCAGCCGCGAAAGCGTGGGCTAGCGATACTTCGGTTCCTCTTAATGGGGGCCGGAGGTATCAGAAAAGCTACCTCGGGGATAAACTAGCTAGGGCTGATTAAATTATTTTTCTTCATATCTAGCTAGTTCCCTAAAATGGGCCCGTGGCCGGCGAAAGCCCACTGCTCGAAGGGGTTTTTCGTCCCAAAGATAGCGAGCCTCGGGTTCTGAACTCGAGCCCTTCGCGCGGGTAAATTGACCCGGCGCGTTGGTGCGTCGATGTTGGCTCCCCCTCTCCTGGCCGTGCAGCAGCGGCCAAGGGTACAGGTGCCCACTGGTTAAAAGGGGACGCTAGCTGAGTTCAGAACGTCGTGAGACAGTTCGGTCGCTATCTACAGGAGGTGCTGGTCGTCTGACCGGAAGGAAGGGTTAGTACGAAAGGAACACCCTTCCGTGGCCTCTGGTCTACCGGTTGTCCATTTGGCATCGCCGGGCAGCCAAGCCATACGTGGATAAGAGCTGAATGCATCTAAGCTCGAAACCACCCGGAAAAATAGACGACCACTCTTGCTACTGGTGCGCAAGCATCGGTGGCAAGACGAAGGCCCCTGTAGACTACAGGTTTGATAGGGGAGAGGTGTAAGCCTCAAGCTTTCGAGCGAGAGGCGAGCCTGCTCCTACTAAAAGCCTGAGTTGTTAGGCCTTGATAAGCTCCTTGATCCTGTGGTAGTGTGAAAAAATTCTGATTCTCCCAAAAATATATACTAGAGTAGAGAAAACTTATTTAATTGTCACTACATAGTAGTTATTATGGAAATGGAAGAAGAATTCAATAAAAAACTTCGGGAAATAGGAAGGGCTTGTGGTAAGATAGCTTATGATATAAAAAACTTATACAAGGGTGAGGTGGAAAAAATTCTTTTTGTTGTTCCTTTGAGAGGAGGCTGGCCAATCTGGGAAGGTGTTTCTTACGGCTTGTATAAACAGTTAGGCAGTTTTGAAGCAGATGTTGTTTTTCTTCCTGCCACTTCAATAGTGGAAGAAAGAGACAAATTTATAGAAAATAGTTTGACACACTTGTTCAAAAAATTGTATCCTTGAAAGAAATTATAAGGCAGTAATAATTGTTGATGAAGCTGTAAGTGGATCTTCTTCAAAAATGGTTTTTGATAATGTGAAAAATTGTGTGAAAAATTATAAGCCAGAGTGGAAAAGGTTTTTATTGGAAAGATTTGAGTATTGAGCTTTATTTGGTTGCAGCAAATAAAGGAGAAAAACTAAATCCAAGAATTCGGAAGATGAGAAATGTTTTGATATACCCAATTGAAGATAAAATCATAACAACAGACAATTCTGAAATTTATCCTATGGAGTATGTAACAGAAGTTGGAAGAAGGGGTAGTGAAGATGATAAAATTTATAGAGTTGTAAAGCCAGATGTTGTTTTTGAGAAAAATGAAGTTTGGAAGGAGATTGTTAAAGAAATAGAAAGAGGTGTTGATGAATTTTTTGAAGCTCAAAACAAGAGTTAAACAAAAATTCTTCAAAATTTTTATTCTTGGTCATTGAAAGCTATCTCCCCTAAAAAATCGCAACAAAGCAGAATCCAGAAAGGACAAGCAAATCAATGTGAAAAGGAATAAAAGAAGTTTTTATCAAGATTTGTCTTAAAGCATCGACACCATAAGTTAGCGGATCTAAAATAGAAGCAGTTTTCAACCAGTTTGGAGCTTGGTCCAAAGGATAGAAAGTAGCACTCAACAACATCAAAGGCATGATCAAAAAGTTCATTATCAAGCCAAATACTTCCATTGTTTTGAGAAAAGAAGCTATTATCAGGCCTATGCTCACGAGACCAAGGGAAATTAAAACCATGATAAAAATTGATGAAAAGAATGTGGGAAAATCAAGATTTATGCCGAAAAAGAAAGACGAACACAAAATCAAAATTCCTTGAATCAAAGCTATTGTACAACCGCCTAAAGCCTTGCCCAAGAAGATCGAAATCCTGCTCACAGGCGCTACCAAAATTTCTTTCAAAAATCCAAATTCTCTGTCCCAAATCACAGAAATCCCTGTTGCTATAGAAATCCCAACTAGCGAGATTGCAACTATCCCAGGAAAAAGAAAAGTTTGGTAGTTTAGATTGCTAATTTTCACAAAGCCAAAACCACTTCCAAGAACTATGAGAAAAAGAATTGGTTGAAGAAAAGAACTTACCACTCTAACTTTATCTCTTGTATACTTTTTAAGTTCTCTCCACCAAATCCAATAAATCGCTTCAAGCTCTCTCATAATTTCTTTCCCTGATTTCTTTACCAGTGTAATGCAAGAAAACATCTTCCAATCTTGGTTTTCTTATGTTTATTGAACTGACTTTTATTCCTTCCTTTTCGGCAAAGCTGAGAAGTTTGGGAACAAACTTGTCAGCATCTTTAACTGTTATGTGGATTTTTTTCTCGAGAATGTGAAAATTTTTCACTTCTTTCAACTCTCTTAATTTTCCCAAATTTTCAGTATTTTCGACTTCAAGAGTTATGACATCACCTTCCAAACTTTTCTTTAAATTTTCAGGAGTATCCAAAACTTTTATTTCTCCTTTGTCGATTATGGCAACCCTGTTGCAAAGGAAGTCAGCTTCTTCCATGTAATGAGTTGTTAAGAAAATTGTTATGTTTTCCTTTTCTACAAGCTTCTTTATGTATTCCCAAATATGTTCTCTTGTTTGTGGGTCTAAGCCTAGAGTTGGCTCATCCAAAAATAAAACTTTTGGGTAGTGAATCAAACCTCTTGCTATCTCAAGCCTTCTCTTCATTCCTCCTGAAAATTTTTTCACGATTTCATTTTGCTTTTCAGCAAGACCAACAAGCTCTAAGACTTCATCTATCCTTTTCTTTCTCTCAGCTTTAGGTACTCCATACAAGCCCGCGTGCATTTCCAGATTTTCTCTTGCAGTAAGTCTATCTTCCAAGCTAGGATCTTGAAATACTATTCCTATTGATTTTCTAACTTGATCTTTTTCCTTAATGATATCAAAACCATTAACTTTTGCTGTCCCGCTTGTTGGCTTCAATATCGTGCAAAGCATGGAGATGAAAGTTGTCTTGCCTGCACCATTCGGTCCAAGCAAGCCGAAAATTTCACCTTGATTGATTTGTATGCTCACATTGTTTACAGCTCTCAAGCCATTGAAATCTTTTGTTAAGTTGAAAGTTTCTATTGCAAACATCTTTCTCACTTTCAATAGGAATGAATTTTTATTTTATTTAAGTTTAAAAATTGCTTCCCAAATTTATTTTATGAAAATCATTTTCTCTGAAAAATGTTTAGAATATTCTGACTTTCATATAGAAAGCCCTGAAAGGGTGAGAAAAGCTTACGAAATTTTAAGAGAAGCGGGATATGAATTTCTTGAACCAGAGCCTGCATCTGAAGAAGACATTTTAAGAGTTCATACTAAGGAACATTTGGAAAGAATTAAAACTGGAAATTTTTTTGATCCAGACACTCCTGCTTACAATAACATTTATGAGTATGCGAGATTAGCGGCAGGAGGAGCGATTCTTGCTGCAAAAGTAAAAGGCTTTTCTTTAATGCGTCCTCCAGGACATCATGCTGGCAAGAATGGAAAAGCCCTGGGTGCTTCAACTTTAGGTTTTTGCTATTTCAACAACATTGCAATTGCTGTAAGAGCTTTGGGCAAATCAACGCTTATAATTGATATAGATGGCCATCACGGCAATGGTACTCAAGAAATTTTCTTCAAAGACCCAAAAGTTACTTACATTTCTTTACATTGTTCTCCCCTTTATCCAGGTACAGGTAAATATTCTGAAGAAAATTGCTTTAACTTTCCTTTGTCTGCAGATGTGGGAGAAAAGAAATATTTACAAACTCTTAAACTGGCTTTATCCAAAGTTGAAAAAAGAAATTTTGAGGTTATAGCAATCTCTGCGGGTTTTGATTGTCATGCTGGAGACATAGCTTCTTTGGGTTTGACTTCTAAATCTTTCAGGAAAATTGGAGAAATGATAAAGAAATTGGAGAGACCAGTTTTTGGTGTTTTAGAGGGTGGTTACATAGGAGAAAATGTGGGAAAAGATTTAAATGAACTTTTAAAGGGATTGGAAGCTTGAATTCATTTCAATTCCTTTAAAGTTCTTATTCCAACAATTTCAAAATAATCCACTTCTTCCCCTTGTTTTATTTTTTCTTTTCTTTCTTCAGGAATCTCGAGCTCAAAAACTTCAAAAGTTGTTAAATCCATGAGCTGAGCCTTTTCACCAAGAATTGCAACAACCTGAGCTTTCTTCTTCTCCAGAATTGGAACTTCCACTGTTTCGTCAGCTGGTTTTACTATGCTTCTTCTCTTGTTGTCCAAAAGACCGATTGCTTCCACTCTAGCTTTGGCTGCCCCATGCTTGCCAGATTTGCTAACATCAACTCTCTCCACTCTACAAGGAACATCATCTATCAAAATGAAGCCATTTGGTTTAAGATCTTTTATCACGGCTGTGGTTTTTGCCATCAAACTTCACCTTCATAATAATTTGAGCAAAGGAATATAAATTTCTAAGGTCTTAAAAGTTTAATTCATGATTGGAAAATTTATTGTCGCCTGTTGATAAAAGCATAAATATTTTAATGTTTCACAAATTTTTATGTCAAATGAAGATTTGATTGTTATACCTATTGAGATCAATTTCCCAGATTTTTATAATAAATATTTTAGCAGTGTGCCAGATCCTAAAAAGAATGTAAAAAGAGGCCAACCATATATTGCTTATCGCGATGAAGAGAGAAATTCTTGCGAAATATCATTTACTTACATCATAAAAAAGGAAATGCGCGTGATCTTTACACTTCAGTTTGAAAAAGAAGACAATTCATATAAAGGAAGAATTTCTCAAACAGATGTTGCTCTACTTAAAGTAGAAAGAAATAGCTTGGAAAATAAATGGAGAGGAAGCCTGGAAAAAGCAAAAAATAATCAAGAGACCAAGGATGCTGTAGAGTCTTTTCTTCATGACATCAATAAAATTAGAGAAGAGTTACAGCGACAATATTCACCTTCAACCAAACATTTATTCTAAAAATTTTTTGTTAAAAGAAGGATTGCCCTCTATCTGATAGCCATTTGCACATCTTCTCTCCTTACAGTAACACGCTTGGCATGTCTTGCTGCAACCAAAGCATCTAAAGCAATTTTTTCAGCCATCTCAAGCATGATGTTCTTGAGCTCTATCACGGCTGACTCAGAGACCCTATCAGCCCCTACCTCTTTCCCTGCCTTTTTCAAAATCTTCTCTAATGGGAAGAGTGGAAAATCTTTCATATTAATTCTGTTTATTTTATTTTGCATTTTTATTATTTATTGTTATGAGAGCAGTGCTAGATACTTCTGCAATAATTTATCTTCAAGATTTTCGAAAGTTTGATGAAATTTTCATCCCCCCTTCAGTGATAGAAGAAGTTAAAGACAAGCTTTCCACCATGAAACTTGAAGCTATGGAATCAAAAATAGTCGAGCCTGAAGAAAGTTTTGTTGAAGAAGTAAAAAGAGTAGCCAATAAGACAGGGGATTTGGAAAAGCTTTCTAAAACAGACATTCAAGTTTTGGCTTTGGCCAAGCAAGTTGAAGCTGTTTTAGTTTCTGATGACTACAACATTCAAAATGTGGCAAAAAAGCTTGGAATAAAATACATCACACTCTTCGGCAAAGGAATCAAAAAACTCTATTTTTGGAAAAAATATTGCCCTGCTTGCAAAAAATATTTCAAAAAAGATTTGAAAGAGTGTCTTGTTTGTGGAACCAAGCTGAAAAGAGTGCCAAAAAAATCAAACTAAATCAACCAAAAAATCAAACCAATCAAACCCAAAATTATTAGCAAAATTCCAATAAATTTTGCGAGTTTTGCTACCAGAACCAAAATAATCCCAAAGATTAAAAGCAAAATAGGATTTGGAGCAATGATGCTGAAGAACACGCTTTTTATTTTATTTATTTTGGGTTGTTCTGCAAAAGCTGTCTTGTTTGAATAACCCCATTGACATTTGTTGTTTATACACTGGCAAGTTAAGTTGTAGTTCTTTGCTATGTAGCATTCTCTAAATTCACAAGTTGTTATAGTCCCTTCATTTACCCTTTCACAAACTTGTCCGCTACATCCACCCACTTGACAATCAGAATCTTTTGAGCAAGAGCTGTAAGTGGACCAGCCGCAAAAAGGTTGAAGAGCTGTGGTTGCTTGAGTTAAAAAAAGTAATGCAATTGTAAGCATTATCAACCTTTCCATAATATTGAATTTAATTTTTTTGGATATAAAGATGGGGTAGAAAAGCTTTAAAAATATAACGCCTAGATTTACTCTAAGCACAAAAAATAAATAGGTGAAAAGTATGAATGTTCTGGTCTTAGGATGTGGTGCTGTAGGTTCTTCAATAATAAGGCTTTTACTTAAAGAGAAATTTATAGATGAAATTTTATGTGTAGCAAAAGACAAAAAAACAGCAAAAGATTTCTTACTTCAAAACTTCAAGGATATAGAGTTTAAAGTCGCTGATGCTCTTGATTTCAGCGAAATTAAAAACCTGTTACAAAAGTCAGATTTTGTGATAAATGCTTTACCAAGCTACTTGGAAGTTGCAGGTAAGAACATACTAGTTAACTTGAAAATTTTGGAATTTTGTTTGAAAGTTGGTGTCAATTACCTTGATTTTGCTTGCTATGGTGATGAAAAGAGAAAAATTGCAGAGCAACTCTTGATGGCCAAGAAATTTGAAAAAGAGAAGCTTTTTGCTTTGATAAATGCTGGAATATGCCCGGGCTTGTCCAACCTTCTTGCAAAAGAGAGTAGCGAGGAATTTGAGTACTTGGAAAGTATAAAGATAAGGACTTTAGAAGATCAGAGAGGACTAGAATTTGTTTTGCCTTGGTCTAAAGAAGGTCTGTTTGATGTGGCTTCCAAAGTTTTGGTCTACAGAAACTACAAGTTCTTCTTTAAAGAACCTTTCACAGAAAGGGAGAATTATGATTATCCTTCTTTCGGAAAAATTTCTTGCTATTTACTTTCGCATGACGAGGTTTACACTTTACCACACTTCATCAAAGTGAGAAATGTGGATGTGAAAGGCGGAGGAAGCGATATAGAAATTTTATTTGCTCTCTACAAGCTTGGAATTTTGGAAGATGAGAAAGTTAGAGTTGGAAAGTTCAGGATTTCACCAAAGAAATTCGTTTATTCCATAGTCAAGGGCACACCAACAACAAAAGAGTTTGTGAAGATAATTGAAAGTGGAATAATAGAAGATGCTTTTTTTGGTCTATTTGTGGATTGTAAAGGATATAGAAAGAACAACAGAATTTTAGTCAGGAATTATGTCACTTTTTCTCAAAAGATGATAAACAAAAAGCTTTACGGCACAAACTACATTTCTTATCCTACAGCTCTTTCTTCCGTGATTTTCTTGAAGTCTGTCCACAAAAGAAGGCTGTATGGAGTTTTGCCACCAGAAGCTTTGCCAAAAGCAGCGAGAAAGAAATTTTTGAATGAATTGGAGAGAAAAGACATAATACTGAATGAAGAATACAAGAAATTGTAAAAGATTAAAAGAAGATCTTTGATGATGTTGTTATATCTTTTATTATAGTTGCCGGTTCTCCTTCTTTAATTTTATGTTCTTCAAATACAGAATAGCTAAGAAATATCGCGTTTTTTTCTTCTTTTAGTAGATCTCGGTAATACTTGATGATCCGTATGTTCATCCCCACAAGCAGACCTTCAAGCTTAACTTTGTTTTTATGTGTCAATAATTTACAATTGATAACTGGATGTAAGGATTCTGAAGTAGCTAATTTTTTGAAGAAGTAACTATTAGTTAACATCAATTTTTCTCCAAATTCTTCATAAAGTTGTTGAATATTTTCATCTTTGAAAGTTTGGATTATTTTTTCTGTCGATTGGAACACGGAAGCAAGATATATTTGTGAATTTATCTTGGTCAAATCAAGTCTCATCAACAAAAAATTTGTTATTAAAAATTTTATCAATTTATGTTCTTTCCACTTTTAGGCTAATTTCAAAAACGATAACTTTAAATACTTATTGGTACAACATTTTTATAAGTTTTGAATTAAAGTTTCACCAAAGAGTGATAAAAAATGGTAAAAAAAGCAAGAACAGGCTCAAGATGTCCTGAATGTGGTAGCCCTAACCTTATAGAAGATCCTAATCGTGGAGAAATGATTTGCAAGGATTGTGGACTTGTTTTGAAAGAAGAGCTCATAGACACTGGACAAGAATGGAGAGCTTTTGATTCAGAGCAGATGAGCAGGAGAGCAAGAGGTGGGGCTCCTTTAACTTTCACAAAGCATGATAAAGGAATGACTACAGAAATAGGAAAAGGTGTTGGTGAGCTTTACAAAGTTCCTTCCAAGAAAAGAGCCCAATATTACAGGCTAACAAAGTGGCATAAGCGCTTGATAAAATCAAAAGACAGAAACTTGAGCTTTGCTTTGAGCGAATTGCAAAGAATTGTTTCTTTCTTGAATTTGTCCAAAAGCATTCATGAAAGGATAGCAAGGTATTATGAAGAAGCTGTTAATAAAGGGCTTGTAAGAGGAAGAAGCATAGAATCGGTCATAGCAGCTTTAACTTATGCTGTTTCAAGAGAATTTGGATCTCCCCGCACGCTTGATGAAATTTCAGAAGCTTCTGGTGTTGAAAAAAGGGAAATTGGAAGAACTTACCGCTACATAGCTAGAGAACTTGATCTCAGGATCTTACCTGCAGATCCGATAACTTTTGTTCCTCGTTTCTGCTCAATGCTTGGGTTAAGCGATAAAGTGCAAGCAAAAGCAATTGAAATTTTGAAGAAAGCAAAGAAATCAGAAATAACTTCTGGTAAAGGACCAACTGGAGTGGCAGCAGCTGCGATTTACATTGCTTCTGTTCTTGTTGGGGAAAAGAGGACACAAAGAGAAGTTGCTGACATTGTGGGTGTGACAGAAGTGACCATAAGAAACAGACAAAAAGAGCTTGTAGAGAAGCTTGGGATTGAAGAGGAAGTGGAAAAGAAAGCTAGGGAAGAGTAGGCGATTTTGATCTTAGCTTTTCAAGGACATTTTCACCTTTAAGCAAATTCAATCCCTTTTCCGTGATTTTCCATAGTCTTGTTTTGCTAGTAATTTCTCCCCTTTCTACCAAGCCTTGTTTTTCTAAAATATAAAGAGCTTCTGTTTTTACTGTATCTGGAGATCTATTCAACAATTTGCCCAATTCTTGCCTTGTTCTAGGCTTTTCAGAGAGAAGTTGCAAAACTTTTAATCTCAATTCACCTTTTCTTGATTGCACAACTTTAAAATTTGAAATACCTTTTTTGAAATCATTTTGTTTTTCGGGTTGCAAAACACACAAATTCCATTTTTCAATAAGTTTAAAGTTGGACAAGCCTGTGATTAAGACGCATTCTTGTCCAGGTATTTCTTTATCTTTATCTGGAATGATTTTTAATTTGAATAATAGTTGTCGAATAAAATCTCTTTTCGATTTTTCTTTTCCAGCTATGGTTATTTCTCTTAGTTTATTTTGGACTGGTAAAAGACTTACGTTTGCTTCAGAAGCAATTATACCTCTTAATATGCCAGCACAAAAAAGTTCATTTGAAAATAACAGTGGTTGCAAATTATCAAATAACAAATTCAAAATTAAACCAAGCAACGTGGAATTTATTTTAATATCTATTATCGGTTTATTCCTTCTTTCTAAAATTCTAGTTTTATAGAAATTTTTCCTAGGAATACTCAATTCTCTTGAGATGTTAGATTCAATTTCTTCCAATTTGCTGGATAAGCTTGGTGGCATTGTTATGGCGACTCTAAATTCTTTTGGCTCAATCCCAAAACTTTCTTTAGTAAATTTCAGAAAATACTTTATAAGCTCTAAGTTGGTATTGGAGAATCCATATACTTTGGGTAACCCAGCTTGCAATTTTATTCCATCCCCAAATCTTAGTCCCAAACCCTCGAAAAGCAATTCATTTATTTCAATAAATCTCTTGATCACAATCGGCTCAGCATTACCACCTCTTGCTGAATTTTTGTCCACATAAACTTCAATTCTCTCAGGATCGACTTGCTTCCAAAGAATTTTCTTCCCACTAGGTAAAGCAGGAGGAAGCAATTTAACAACATCCACAAATTTCTTCCCATCTCGAATGAACTATCACACCTTTCACATTTTTTAGAATTGCAAGAAATGTATATGTAGATTTAGAACTCACTCAGTGAGTGAAAAAATCAAAAAGTTTTTATCTTATCTTTTGTTAAACTTTTTTATGGGATTGTTTGATGTTGTGTCAGCAAATTTCAAATGTCCTTATTGTGAATACAAAGAAAAAGAGCACGATTGGCAAACAAAATCTTTGCAGCGCGCTCTCAAAACTTATAGGGTTGGTGAAGTTCTTTCTCTTGAAGATTTTGAAAGCAAGCTGTTGATAAAAGAAGGTTATTTTGAAATTCACACTGTTTGCAAAAATTGTAAAAAGCCCGTAAGCGCAATGATAGAAGTTAAAGATTCTAGAATAACTGGAAAGATAAAATATGAAAAGTTAAAACACAAAAGCTAAAGAATAAATTAGCAAAATTCCAAGCAAGAAAACACCAAACTCCACTAAAGATCTTTTAATACTGGCTTCCTTTCTTATCTCTGGTATCAAATCGCTAGCTGCTATGTAAATGAAGTTGCCAGCAGCAAAGGGAAGCAAAATCTTCAAAAAATATTCAGAAGGGATGAAATAGCTTATCAAGCCACCAAAAATAGCAATCAAGGCTGAAAGGAAATTGAAAAATAAAGCTTTTCTTTTGCTGAAGCCTGAATAGACTAAAACACCAAAATCACCAATTTCTTGAGGAATCTCATGCAGAATTACAGCCAAGCTTGTGGTCAAGCCTAGCTTGAAACTTGATATAAAACTTGCAGCTATTATTAAACCGTCAATAAAGTTGTGGATTCCATCTCCAATTAAATTGATATAGCCAAAACTGTGAAATTTGCATTTTGCTTCATGACAGTGACGCCAATGGATTATTTTTTCCAAAAAGAACAAAATTATGAATCCCAACAAAGTGAAAAAAGAAATTTCTCCATAAGATAAAAATTCTGAAGCTTCTGGAAGCAAATGGAAGAAAGAATTTCCCATCAAAACTCCTGCTGAAAGTGCGATAAGAACCAAAAGAACCTTTTTCACTAATTGCTTTTCCATCAAAAAAGTTAAGATGCCAATGAAAGCTATTAAGCTTACAAAAAAAGTTGAAAGCAAGATTAAGAACAAAGTAAACATGTTAATATTTTTCACTCGTGAGATATATTTTCTTTTAGCTTTTTTGCCTTTTTATCACACCAAAGCTTGAGTTTCATCTTTTTCTCAATTTCTTCATCTTTAAGTTTGTGGTGTTGAATTCTTTCTTTGTCAAAAATGTGAAACACTTCAAAATCATTCTCTGCTAAAACATTTGCTATGTATCTTCTATGACAACGCCACCACAAGAGTTCAGCGCAAAGTATTGCTACTGTCTTTTCTTTTGCAATTTCTACCAACTTTTCTATTGCTTCAGAAAATTCTTTGCTCTTGCTGAAATTTTCATAACCTTCTTTTCTATATCCACCAAGCTCAGGAAAATGAATATATTCTATTTCATTTTTTTCTAATTCTCTTTCCAAATTTTCTTTGTTGAAATGAGGAAATTTTTTACTAGAAGGAAATTTGCGCACATCAACTACACACTTGATCTTGAAGCTCAAGAGGATTTCCAAAAATTCTTCCAAGCTTCTGGTGCTATGACCCAAAGTGAAAATTTTCATGAATAATTTTTTAGTTTAGTCCATAAAATGTGTTGATTATTTCATTTCTATAACTTGGGTCAAAAACTTTATTCCCGAGTTTATGGTAAACACCTTCAAATCTTGCCCTTAAATTGCCGTAAGCATCTTTAGCATACCCGGTTAATTTTTTTGTTAACCAAGAAACATAACCCTCTTCCACATCTTTTGGAAGATTAAATCTTTCTAAGAATTTGTGCACTAATTCGTGATAAATAAGCGGAATTCTTTCGCTTCTTTCTCTTATTTTGTCTATGTTTAAGTAAATTCTGTTTTTCAATTTATCAAATGCTCCGCCTATTTCAGCAACAACTTTATATACAATTCCTCTCAAAGGATCAATGATATAGCTTAAAATTTTTGGAAACTTTGTTAGCTTTATTTCAGGCATGTTTGGAGAATATTTGAAAATTTTTGAAAGATTCTCGTGAGCTTCATTCAATTCTTTATTCAAATCAAAAGGGCTTGTATCATAAAGCCTTGATAGCAAACTTTCAAACATTTGATTGAATTTGAGTTTTTTATAGATTTAAGCTTTATTAAATCAATATGGAGCTTTCAGCTTGTCCTGTTTGCAAAAACCAAAGTTTAGTGTTTTCAAGCACAACAACAGAAATCCCTTACTTTGGAAAGATTTTGATTTTAAGTTTAAAATGCGAAAGTTGTGGTTTCAAGCACAACGATGTTTTAAATTTGGAGATAAAAGATCCTTTGAGCTATAGAATCGAGATTGAAGAAGAGAAAGATTTAACTGCAAAAGTCGTGAGGGCTTCTTCAGGCACAATCATAATTCCTGAGCTTGGTGTTAAAATCGAGCCAGGATCCCAAGCAGAGGGCTTTATAACCAATGTTGAAGGAGTTTTGGAAAGAATTGAAAGAGTTTTGAAATCACAAATAGAAGTACAAAAAGACAAGAAATTGGAAAAAGTGAAAGAACTTTTAGAGAAAATTGGAAAGATGAGAGAAGGAAAAGAAAAGTTCACTTTGATCTTGAAAGACCCTTTTGGAAATTCAGCAATAATTTCTCCAAAAGCTAAGAAGAGAAAATTGAGCGAAAAAGAGTTGAAAAAACTTAAAACAGGAATGGTAATTCTCGAGTTGAAAAAATAGCCTTTATTTTTTATTTTTATGAATTTAAATTATGTTGAGCTTAGTTCAAGGAGAAAAACTCGTAAGACTTGCAAGGAAAGCTGTTGAAAAGAGAAAAGTTGAAAAGGAGTTTGATGAAGATCTAAAAGTCAAGAAAGGAGTTTTTGTGACAATAGAAACTTATCCTGATAAAGAGTTGAGAGGATGTATAGGCTTTCCTTATCCAATTTATCCTTTAGGCGAAGCAGTGCAAAAAGCTGCAATAGCGGCAGCTTTTGAAGACCCCAGATTTTCACCTCTAGAAAAAGAAGAATTGAGCAAAATTGTTTTTGAAGTTTCAATTTTAACTGAACCTGAGCTCATTCAAGTTAAAGAACCGAAAGAATATTTCAAAAAGATTGAAGCTGGTAAAGATGGTTTGATTTTGAAGAATGGGCCTTTTTCTGGTTTATTCTTGCCACAAGTTTGGAATTACTTCAAGACAAAACAAGAATTTTTGGAAAACCTTTGCTTTAAAGCTGGACTTACCCCCGATTATATTTATGATAAGAATACAAAAATTTTCAAGTTTAGAGCGCAAATTTTTGCTGAAGAGAAGCCGAATGGAAAAATTGTTGAAGTTAAGCTTTAGCTTTCTCTTCTTATCATCAAGTTTAAACACTTAATTTCAATCTGTATCTTTTTTCTATTTCTTGAAATCCAAAAGATTCTAGCATCTTTTTAGAAATTTCATTAAAAGGTGAGATTACTGTTTCTATGATTTCCACTTTGTTTTTCTTTACCCCATGCAATAAATTTGTTTAGCAACTTCTTACCAATTCCTCTATTTCTGTAAGATTCTTCCACGTGGATGAGCCAAATAAAGCCATATTTTTTCTGAGCATAAATTGGGGGATATTTTTCAATTTTTCCGTTTATAAATCCAACTAATTTACCATCACTCTCTGCACATAATACTTCCATCTCTTACTTCTAAAAGTTCTATCTACAAATCGCCTTCCCCATTCTCTTGCTTTCTCACTCTTTTCATCAAGTCATCAAATTTGTTTTTTAAATAAAAATTGAAGAACTTCCAATTCATCTCTTTTATTTAGTTTAAGTCTTTTTTAGTAGCTTCTCTTATTTTGAGCATAATTTATTTATTTTCCTATAAATTTTTATTAAAAAGGAAGTGGAACAATTTTTATTTTTCTTCTTCCACTCCTTTTTCCTTCAAAACTCTAGCCAAATCATGAATAAGCCTTCTCACATGCTCCCTCATCTCATAAACATCCTTATCAGGAATTTCCGTTATTTTCTTCTCGTCAGCAAGCTTCTTCATGTTCACGATTTTAGACCACACTTCAGCATAGTAGGGATCTATTAACTTAGAATCAATAAACTCTCTCTTAAAAGCTAAAGCAACTTCTTCCTCTTTTTCAGGCATTTTATTCAAACTCTTTAATGCAGTTATTGCAGCTTTGTGCATGACTTCATAAGTTCTTTCCAAAATCTTTTCTCTCTTTCTTATCTCCAAAGCATTTAATAAGCTAAACATTTTGTTGACAAATTTTTCCGCTTTTTCAATCCACTCGTCCACAAACTTTCCTTCAACATCCATAAGTTCTTTGTGCTCTATTTTCTTCCTTATTTCAATTATTTCTTTCAGCCATTCAGCATATTCCGGTTCAAGAATCCCAGGTTCAACCAAAAACTTTTTCACATCATCATAAGCTTTACTTGGTACAGGAGGAGCCAAGCCCATGAACATCAAAACAGCTTGAGCTGTGTTGAGCATAGCATAATAACAATCTTCTGCAAGCATTAGCAACTTTACAGTTTTTGCTCTCATTAGCTTCTTGGGGGCACCTTCCATATAACTTTCTATTGCTTCTCTTGTTGCAGGTATTTTTCCCATTTCAAGAAGTCTTTTGATTGGCAAGAAGAAACCTGTATCATAAATAGCTATACCTTCTTTAATGAAGTTGTATATTATTGGGTGACAAACTCTTGCATAGTCCCAGAATTCAGTTAAAGTGTAGCTTGGTTGGATCGAAAGCTTGTCAGAAATCTTTTCAGCAATTTTTTCTAAATCCTCATCAATTTTTTCTTGAAGTTCTGTAGTGATTTCATGAGTTGTGTCGTCCAAAACAACAAAAATATCAATATCACTTTTTGGCTTGAATTCGTCCCTTGCTACAGAGCCCATCATGACTATGCATTTTATGTATTTTCCATATTTTTCCAAAACCTGCTTTGCAAATTCTTCCACTTCTTTAAGCCTTTGCTCCCTAGTTTCTGGCTTTTCTTCTTTTTTTGCTTCATCTTCCATTTTTCCCACCATTCTTTTTCTCTTCAACAACTTTAGCAATTTCTTTCTTTATATAATAAAGTGATTCAATGGGTAAGTTGGAAACCAGGGAAGAATAAGATGAGCTTATTTCGATAAAAATGGCATCGGGATCACGAATACCTCTTTTATAAATTTTTTCTATTTCACTCCTTAAATCCAATGGTTTGTAAGAATCTTTTTTTTTTGGAGTTTGTAAAAACAACTCAACTAACTTACTTGAATTGTTTGAAGTTGGCAAAGCTTCATACTCTGAAATTTTTTCCAAAAAAATTTCTCTAGCTCTTTTTTCTTCTTCAGCCAGTTTTTCAACAATTTCTTCCAAATTTAAGTTCTTTGCTTTTTCATTTTCCAACTCTTCTCGTAATTTATTATATCGCTTTTTTGTATCTTCCAAATCTTTTTGAAATTTTTCAGCAGCTTCAACTTTCTTTAAAAATTCTTCTACTAAACTCATTTCACTCAACCTCTGGCAATTCCTCACTCTTTAATTCTTCTGGAAGCAACTGCTTAAATCTATCTATTATTTCTTTTGTCAACTTGAGAGCCCTCTCAAGATAAGCAGCATCCACTTCTTTCACAATCTTGTGATCAATATCTTTCCAAAGCTTGTCAAGCTCTTTGAATTTCTCTATGTATTCTTTCTCCAGTTTTTTCTCTTCCACCAGCTTTTCCAAAAATTCTGGTATTGCCTTTTGGTCTGGTTGGGCTTTGTAGTAGTGCATGACAACAGCTTGAATGATATCAGTGGCAGCATATCTCAGCTCGAAGATCATGCTCTTCAAGTCAGCTTTTATTTTTCTATACCTCACTTCTCCTGCTTTTGCTTTCAGTTTTATGGTTTCTTCGCTTGGTGGCAGCAATCCCATTTGAAGCATTCTCTGAACAGGTTTGATGAAACCAGTATCGTAAATCGGCAAACCATACCTCAAGAAGTTAACAAGCTCAGGCGAGCCAGCCCTAACCCATTGCCAGAATTCCGTCAACAAAGTGATTTGAATGTGAAGATCCTTGAGCTCATGAGCTATCAAATAAAGCTGAGAGCTTACTTTGTCCAAATCTTCTGAGCTTTTTGTTGCTGTGTCGTCAAGTATAACCCAAACATCAGCATCACTACCCTTTTTCATAGTTCCTTTCACAACAGACCCGAAAATTAGCACTGATTTAATCAAATTACCATACTGTTTCCTAGCTTCATTAGTGAATTTCACAACTTTTTCTATAACTTTTCTTTGTAATTCTGCCTGTTCTTGGTCTTCTTTCTTTGCTAACTCAACATCTTCCAATTCATCTTCCAAATTTTTTATGTCCATACTTATTTATCTCCTTACTATAATACTTATATTGTAGTATTCTTTCTACCTAAACTTTTCTCTTTTCCACTCTTCTATTTTTCCCTTCTCCACTGCAGCTCTTCCAAGGAAGCCATGTGTTTCTTCTGGAACCATTAACAATCCTCTTAAAGGATCGTAAGCGTGTTCTTTTATCACAGTTCTCTGTCTTTCTTCTGATGCTACTTCCTTTACATCTATACCGAAAAATTCAGGGTATTCAATTAGTTTTTCTGGAGGTATATCTTTTTCCAAAAACTTGATAATCAATTGCAATGAAATCACTGATTGTTGAAAACTTTCTGGTCCACCTCTTTCAAAAATTATGTAACAATCTTTATCTTTACCAAAACCTTTTTGCCTTAGTTTGTAGTACATTTCATACAAGTATTTTTGTTGGTCTGAACCAACTTCTATTGGTAAGTGGGCTGGGGCTAAAGTTGAAGGCCAACCTGCGTGTATTACTCTAACATATTTGCCTCCGTCTTCCGGAAGCAATTCTATAACTTTTCCCGGATCTATTCTTAAGCTAAGCATGTGTTCAAAATCCATAGCAATTGCAAAAATATTTTTTCCTGCTTGTTTATTTGCTTCTTCAACCAAAAAGTAATACTGATAAGGATTAGCCAACCTAAGCCACTCTTCTATTCCTCTTCCTCCCATTGGTGATTCTAAAGCGAAAATCATTCCATCTTCGTCCAAATATTTTTTCGGATCTTCATACTCTTTTCTTGTTGGGAAAAAATGGCCATAAATGTATCTTGCAGAAACAGCAGGAACCCAAATCTCATAAACTGTCCTAAAGTTGCCATCTTCTATCGTAAGCCTTTCTGGGCTTATCCCTTTTTTCTTCATCCATTCCTCTACGCTTATACCATCCCTTTTAGCAAAAAATCTTATGCTAGCATTCACTATTTTTTCCCACAAAGGATCTTTGTTTTCTTCCATCCATTTTGCAACGAAATAGTAAGCCCATCTCTCTGGGCCATAATGCAAATCTCTCGATTGAACCAGCGAAACAACATAATCCACAATATCAACAAAAGTTATTTCCAAAGATCTTCTTATTCCTTCATCAATCATATTTTTCAAAGCTTCTTCAGCTTCAACATACTTTTTCCCTCTGGATATTTCTTCACTTTGCACCCTGTTCATTATCCTATCTTGCAAATATTCTTCAAAAGTTCTTCCTCTCAAGAGCTCGAGCCAGAAAAAATTTTGCGGTTTTATTCCTTTTTCCCTGAAAGCATTTTCTATATCTTTTTTGTCTATTTGTCCTGTCTCTTTCCCTTTTTCTTTCCAAATATTCATCAAAATCTCAATCATTTCTTTTGATTTGTTTTCTTTGTTTCCGCTAATCAACCAATTTAAAAGCCAATTATTTTGAGTTAGAAATTCCCTGAAAGGATTTCCTTGAGGATCGACCAAATCACAAGACTGTAGAGTTCTTTCTAAAAGCCTGAAAGGTTCTGATTCAGAAGAATGAACTAAAACATATTTTGCTCCTATATCTTTTGAATGTTTCAAAATCAAAATGAGTCTTTCATGAGCCCTCTCATATTCCATCTTTATCGCAGAATCGAGCTCAGCAGCTTCAACACCAAAAGCTCTTGTTTCGCTATGAATTCCAAATTCTATTCCAAGTTTTTCCTTAATATCTTTTTTCATCTTCTTTTCCAGCTCGGGCTCTTCAAATTCCGAAAGCGACTCTAAATCAAGCTGAACAAACTTCACACCTTTCGTTATTCCTGCTTGAGCTTTCTTGAACAATCCAGCTAGTTGAGGCTTTTCTTCCCCACCAGCAACCCCAAAAGCTCCGGTTGAAACCCCTAAGATATAACCCATTTATTCACCTCTATGGAGCACCAAATGAAGATTTTATGAAGTTTACTATCATACCCCAGGCCGCTGCTACTTCACGTAAATAGTATTTTGTTATTCTCTCTTTGAGAGCAAATTCATAAGGAATTTTATAAGGAACTTTTGCTCTGAAGAAATTCAATTCTAAACCAAAGAACTCGAAAAATTTTTCAAAAATTTTAGTTATCCTTTCAACAGGATTCTCTCCTTTCTCCTTTACTTTTTCCTTTCTTTCTTCTTCAAACTTTTTTGTATACTCTTTCACAAGCTCATCGATATCAACAATTTCTATTCTCTTCTTTCCCCCATCTTCTTTTTCCAAAACTCCAGCCTCACCTAACATTTGTTTCAAATAAAGTTCAATCTTTTTGTCTTTTACTTCAAGCTCTATCAATCTACCTATTATTATATTTTGAGTTTCAAGCCAAGCCGTTAGTCTATCAAACATTAAATCTTCAATTTCAGTTCCATTTGGCAAGCGAATAACAGCTCTTATTACAGGAATTTCAAAGAACATGAAGTACGGACTAAACACCCAAGCTTCATAGTCTGTAAGACCTGAAACAGATTTTTCAAATCTATTGACAAGTCTTTCTCTTGCTTTAAAAATCTCTTTAGCAGTAATTTTTATTCCTTTATACTCACTAGAGTTTTCTATAGCTTTAATTATTTTCCTTACAACCTCATCTATAGAAGGCTCTACAGGTAAAGCTTTAACCATCCCATCTTTATCTAACAATCCTTCTTCTTTCAATTCTTCTATTTCTTCTGGCGTGAATCCTGCCTCTTCAGCAGGAATTTTGTCTAAAGGAGTTTCTCTCACAGCTTTGTACTTATCTGGAGCTGCAAAAGGTTTCCAGGCCCAAATGGTAGCAATATCTAAAGACATCGCTTGAGATTCAGGCTTCCAGAAAGCAGCTCTCTCAAGAAGAGAAGCTATTGCAGGATCGCTAAGTCCATCAACTATGGATTTATATCTTCTTAATGTAGGTTTAAGCATCTCTTTATATTCTTCATAAGATTTTTTTCTCGCTTCAACTAATCCGATCAAGCTTTTAAACCTTTCTTCCACAGCTTTCTTGAAAAGCTCGTCTCTCCATTCCTTATAAAGTTTGTTTTTTGTTGCTAGGATTACAGCTTCTGCTTCAGAAACTTTGTGTTTTTCTGCTATTTTCTTTGGTTCAACATCTTCATCATCAAGCTTCATGAAATCTGCAATAATTGTCGGCCATCTTGCAGCTATAGACCTCAAAGCAATTGGCTGGTTTGGTAAGTCTGTATGAGCATCAACTTGATCTATGAAAATTGCTTTGAGAGATTGCTCACCTTGTAATCTAAGCTTATCATCTTTCTTTTTCTTACCAACTTCTATCATCTTGTAATAATCCATGAACTCCTTGTATTTTCTCAAATCATGTCTCAAGAGCTCTAAGTCCGAAAAAGCTGTGGCTATACTTGCCAAACCAGCTTTTATTATTGCTTCCAACTCTTCTTTTTGTTTCAGCGTTAGTTGGTAGTATTGTTGAAAAACTGGGCTCACTACTATTTTTTCATCAATTTTTACTCTTTCAAATCCCCACTTTGGAAGCTGGAAAATTAAAGCCAGAAGAACTCCAGAAGCTTTACCAAGATTTGAGTCTATATCAAGAAAAATGTTACAATCTTTTAGTTGAATGTTAAGGCCGCATCCTGGAGGAATTTTATCATCTTTCGGATATTCAACCATAATTTAAATTAATTTTTTTTCTGTATTAAGTTTTCAACAAGTAAATCCCAACAGCAATCAAACCAAAGCCTAAGATAACTCCAGTGAAGCTAATTTGTTCTGGTTGGTAATCTTTTATTTCAGGAAAGAACATAACTGTCAAAATTCCTCCAAGTAGACAAACTGCACCCAAAATTTTGTTTAACATCTATTTAATTAATTGAATTCCCAATCCTAAAAAAATTGGACCAAGCAATAGCTGTACTAAAAAAGAATCGTAATCTTCCACCCTACCACAATTAAAAGTAAAAACTAAACCAAGAAATATCAAAACCGCACCCAAAACTTTCATGTTTATTCTTTAAGACAAAGGATTTTAAATCTTTTTATTTTCTACCCATTAAATAAATTATGTGGTTGAATGCCGGTTTTTGCTAGAACAAAGCTTGTAATTCAAGATGATTGTTTGGTCCCACAAGCTTCTTTTGCCACAATAGAATACAAGGGCCCAAATCCCCAAAACCTTTACAATAAAATTAAAGAATTGCTTGTCACAATTTGGAGAGTAGATCCTGGGGATGTTCAAGAGAGAGAATTCAGCTGGGATAGAAGCTCAGGAACTGAAAAATTCAGGGTTAGGTTTGAAGCTGTTAAAGACCTTGATACTTTCAGTTTTTTCTTCATAAGGATAAATTTAAGTGGAGAAGCAAAGCATAGTAGAGAATTTGGAAGAGAAGGAAGTGCAAAAATCGAGCTCGACACTTGTCTTAGAACAGAATATCCTCAAGACACGATTTGGCAAAGAAGCTTGATTTATGAAATGTTTAGGATGCTTTGGCATAAAGCAATTTATCAGAACACAAGGCTAAGATACTTACAAGAGTGTAGGGAGCTCTCACATAAGTTTTTAGAAGAAATAAAATCTTTTCTTAACGCTTTACCAAAAAGTTATTAGTGTAAATTATGCCGAGTTGGATTGTTGAAGACGATATTCTTGCACCAAGGAATAAGATTGAAATAAATTACAAAGGATTGAACCCAATTCAATTTTACAAGAAACTTGATAGCAATTATTTTCAAACAAGATTTGAAGTTGGAGGTACAGACTATATGGAAAGGGATTTCAGATGGAGTGCTGATAGCGAACCACACCCTTTTTTCATAAGAGTTTTTGTTCACAAAGGCTATGATAACTACACTGAAGCGTGGTTCGAAATTCTATTTCAAGGAGTTCAACCTTCTGATCCAACAAAAGAGGGAAACGTGAAGATAACAATAGGCGGGAACTTGAGGACAGAATTCAAACTTAAAACAGGCTTCCAGCAAACTCCTTTGTACAAAGCTTTGCTTTGGCTTTACATAAAAATTTTCTATGCAAATGTGAGGAGAAGCTATTTGAAAGATGCACAAAAAAGGATTGAGTTGCTTGTGAAAGAAATAAGAGAATGGGCAGGAATGCCGGAGGTTGTTTATGTTTAGTTGGTTCAAGAAAAAAGAGAAGCCTTTGCCACCAGAATCTCTTAAGCCCTTGGAGCCTTTAGAACCTTTAGAACCTAAACCTGAAGTAAATAAAATCCCGACAGAGCAAAAAATTGAATTGCTTTTAGCGCAAATTGAAGCGATGAATGAAAGATTGAAGAATATTGAAAGAATGGTGGAAGAAATTTATAAAATAGCAAAGGGTTAATTCTCTGTCTTTTCAATATAGAATTATGATAATTGGCATTTGTGGAAAAACAAATGTGGGTAAATCAAGCTTTTTCAAGGCAGCCACTTTAATTGATGTTGAAATTGCAAATAGGCGCTTTGTTACAATAAAACCAAATTTTGGAATAGGTTATGTTATAACCGATTGTGTTTGCAAAGAGTTTGGAGTAAAGTGCAATCCGAAAAATAGCATTTGTAAAAATGGGAAAAGGTTCATTCCAATACAGCTTGTAGATGTTGCTGGTTTAATTCCAGGAGCTCATGAAGGAAAAGGTCTTGGGAACAAATTTCTTGACGATCTGAGACAAGCTTCTGCTTTCATTCATATAGTTGATGCTTCTGGCTTGACAGACCAAGAAGGGAATCCAACTAAAGGTTATGATCCGAGCTTTGATGTAAAATTTGTTAAGGAAGAGATAGAATTGTGGTTTGCTGATGTAATAAAAAGAGCTTTGAGTAAAATTGTGAAAGCTCAATCTAGAACTGAGCTAGTTCAGCTTTTGACAGAACAGCTTAGCGGGCTTGAAATCAGAAAAGAGCATATAGAAGCAGCTTTGGAAAAAGTTTGGATAAGTGATGTTGAGAAGTTTGCAAAGGAAATAAGGAAGATTTCTAAACCAATGCTAATAGCTGCCAACAAGATTGATTTACCGGAAGCTCAAGAAAATTTGGAAAAATTGAAAAAAGAATTTCCAGACTTGATGATAATTCCAACTTCAGCTGACTATGAGATTGCTTTGAGGAAGGCTGCTGAAGCTGGGCTGATAGATTATTTGCCTGGTAATGGTTTTAAGGTTCTTGATGAAACCAAGCTGAGCGAAACACAAAAGAAAGCTTTGGAAAAGATAAAGGCTTTGATTGAAAAGTATGGTTCTACAGGAGTACAAGATTGTTTGAATAAAGCTGTTTTTGATTTGCTTGGCTACATTGTGGTTTATCCTGTTGAAGATGAGAACAAGCTTTGCGATAAGCATGGCAATGTTTTGCCTGATGCTTTGTTGATGCCAAAGGGTTCTACTGCTTTGGATTTGGCTTTCAAAATTCATACAGAAATTGGTGAGAAATTCATTTGTGCGATAGATGCTAGGAGCAAGAGAAGGCTTGGAAAAGATTATGTTCTTAAGGATAAAGATGTGATAAGGATAATGGTGGCAAAGTAGACTTTTGCCTATTGTGAATCAATAGAAGTGTAAGAAGAACCTAAAGGTAAATAATTTCTAAAATCCAAATTACTTATTGAATGGTTGTACTCAAGAAAAGGTTTCGTGGCGTTAGACAAAGCTTAAAAAGAGCAAGAGCTTACTTGGATAGAAAAATTTACAACAAGTTTTGGAGGTACTTGAGGAGGAAGTGAATGCCGAGGGCAATCTTCACGGGAGCAATTTCTTTCGGCCTCGTTCATATTCCGATCAGAATTTACACTGCTACTGAATCAAAAGAAATAGAGTTTCACAATTTGTGTCCTGAATGTCTTTCGCCTTTGGAATACAAGAGATGGTGTCCAAAATGTCAGAAAGAAGTTGCTTGGCAAGATGTAAAGAAAGGGTTCAAGATTTCAAAAGAAAGATGGGTTGTTCTTGATAAAGAAGAAATAGAAAAGCTCAAGCTACCAAGCACGAAAGCCTTAGAAATTCAAAGCTTTATTGATGTTTCTCAAATAGACCCAATTTTCTTCCAGAAAGCTTACTATGTTGTTCCTGAGGAGGGAGGAGAAAAACCTTATTCTCTGCTTGTAGAAGCTCTAAGGCTTGCGAACAAAGCAGCAATTGGCAAAGTGGTTTTGAAGAATAAGGAATACTTAGTTTGCTTGAGGCCTTTTAAGAAAGGGTTGGTCATGCACTTGCTTTACTTCTTGCGTGAAATTAAAGATATAGAAGAGTTGCCCGAACTTAAGAATTTGGTCGTTGTTAGCAAAGAAGAGCTCGAGTTGGCAAAAGCTTTGATAAGCAAGCTTACAGAAGAAGAGTTTGATGCCAGCAAGTTTAAAGATGAGTATACTGAAAAACTGAAAGAACTGATAAAAGCTAAGGCTGAAGGTAAGGAAGTTGAAATCAAAGCTGAAGAGAGAGTAGCGGAAGCTAAAAGTCTTATGGAAGCCTTGAAAGCAAGCGTTGAACAAGCGAAGAAGAAAAAAGTTGAAGAGAAATAATTATGAGCCTTTGGAATAAAACGATAAAACCAATGCTTGCTGAAATTGCTAAGCCTTTTAGTGATGAGAAATTCTGCTTTGAGATAAAGTTTGATGGTACTAGAACAATAGCTTACATAGACAAGCAGAAAAAAGAAGTAAGGTTTTTAAATAGGCGTGGCATATGGTTTCAAGACCGCTACCCCGAGATGAAAGAGCTTTGGAAAGATGTGGAAGCAGAGCAAGTAATTCTTGATGGTGAGCTTGTTGTTTTTAATCAAGGAAAGCCTGATTTTTACCTTTTGGCTGAAAGGGAGCATGTTGGAAGCAAAGCTAGAGCTGAAATTTTATCAAGGCTTAATCCTGCCACGCTTGTTGTTTTTGATGTTTTGCATTTGGATGGAAAAGATTTAGTTGATCTTCCTTTGATTGAAAGAAAGAAGATTTTGGAGAAAATTGTGAAAGAGAGTGAAAGAGTTTTGATTTCAGCTTATGTTATTGGTGAAGGTGAAAAATTTTTTGAAGAAGTTAAGGCTAAAGGTTTTGAGGGTGTGATGGCAAAGAGGCTTGATTCAAAGTATGAAATTGGAAGAAGAAGCAAGAATTGGCTGAAGATCAAAGCTTTAAACAGCTTGGATGCAATAATTTGTGGTTATACTTTAGGTGAAGGTAAGCGCGAGAAATACTTTGGGGCTTTGTTGCTCGGAGCGATACATGAAGGCAAGCTTAGGTACATTGGACGCGTGGGCACAGGCTGGCAGGAAAAAGATTTGGAAGAGCTAACTCAAAAACTTAAAAAAATTGAAATTGAGAAAAATCCTTTTGATGTTTTTGAAGAAGAGCCTTCTATTCTTGAAAAAGTTAAGTGGGTAAAACCAAAGCTTGTTTGTGAAGTTCAGTTTTTAGAGCTAACAGAAGATTTGAAGCTGAGAGCACCAAGCTTCAAGAGGTTGAGGGAAGATAAAGCTGCAGAAGAATGTAGCTTAGAAGTTTAAAAAAATAATTAATTTACTTCGTTAGGTTTGTAGAGAAAATAGCCTATATGCTTTTAAATTCAGAAAAGAAAAATATCACTTAAGATTTTTTCAGTTTTTTGAAAATCAGGAAAACCACAACTATACAAATTGCTATACTCGCAATCAAAATTACATATTGGTATAAAGGAATACTTTTTGTGGGACATCTTAACCTTCTATCAACTACACACTGGAAAGAGTTTCCATTAGGGTATGTTATGCTTATATTCCATGTATAGTTAGCATCAGAACTTACAGAAGCTTCAGCAAAACTAAAGCTTCCTGTAAAATTACATTCAAATTCTTTTCCAACGTCCCATCGATCAACTAAATAATTGCAAGTGTAGTTTTTAGTTTCCCACCAATTCTTATCAAGTGGTTTGTTTACACCTATTCCAAGCCATCTTAAGTAGGGGTCGTCAGTACCTAGAATTTTAACTTTTACACTAGAAGCTGTGGTTGATCCATTAACTAAAGAAAGAGGTAAAACAATTAGAAGAAAAATAATGATACTTATAACAACTTTATTTTTTATCTTTTTTATCATTAATTATTAATTATGTTCAGCCCAATAAATAATAAATAATTTACTTCACAAGGAAGCCGCTTTTTTATAGCATCAACCCAATCTTTTTTACTCATCCAGTGTTTGAATTCAAATTCAATTTTTTCTTCTTTCCCCTATGACAAATAAGTTACAACAATCTTTTGCCATGAGAGCAGTTTCGTGCCTATATGTTCTACATTTCTAATATTTTCAAGTGGTATAGAAACACTGTCTTTTGTTTCTCTTATCAATTTTTCCATCTCTTCTAGTGAAATTTTTCCTCTAGCTAAAAGTCTGTGAGCAAGTTCACCTCTACCGAAGAAAAACATTTGTGCTTCTTTGTGAGGGGCTACCCACACTAGCCTTTTATTTGTCAAAATCAAGTGACCTGGTCTTAAAGTTAGCGCACCAATTCTTTCTAATAATTTCTCCTTCTATTTTCATCACCCTATTCAAGCGATTAAAGTAGTGATATTATAATTTTTTTTTCAAGATCATTGGAAGAAAAACTATTCCGATTACTGCCCCAATTACTATTCCGACTAGTGTTGCAACTACAATTATTCCCAACGCTTTCCCCATGGAGACTTTATGTAAGATTGAGATGCCTATGAGCATTATGTAAATCCCATACAAAATTCCTACTATGTTGACAAAAGGTATCCATCCCAGTAGGAATGAAGGAGTAGAAGAAATAGCAACTGCTGTCATGGTAGAAGGAAAATTTCCCTCCCCACCAAATATTTTGATAAATATATGGAGGTAAAGAGCTCCTATAATAAAGCTTATCAATAAAATAAGGATTACTCCCAAAAAAGAAAAATACACCTAATCCCATCAAAATTTGTAAGAACCTAAATCCTAATAATCCTCCTATAGCCATATTGGTAAGGATTGGTTAATAAAACTGTGTATATAAGAGAAAAGATGGTAATGTATACCAAAGCCAAAGAGTCTACTATAGAAGGTTTAATTCGACTAAATAGTTGTGAAGGAGAAAGAATAGCATCCCTTACAGTTGAAACAAAATTCTCTAAGATGTTGTCTCAAAATTAACTCATTCTAAACACAAATTATAAGTCTAGACAGGTGTGTAGAGGAGGTATCCACTATGGTACTAGATGGAATTTTGTAATTTCTACCTTGATTACATTATCAGTATCATTCACTCACAGTTGATGGTAGTTCAAATTCGGTATCCGGTGGCGCCTCTAAAATAAACTTAGTTGTACTTGCTGTTACTTTGCTTGTGACCAAACTTTCTTTACCCTCTTCTATCAGTTTGACAGAAATTTCTGCTATTGTTTCCAAAACTAGACTGAATTCTTTATCCACACATTCTGTGACAAGATATTTTTCATACTTTACCTGATTTCCAGTAATTTCAAACACCTTGAGTAAGGAATTTACAACGTTCGTGAAATCCATTTTATGACAAACACAATTTCTTTTTGACACTTCTTTTTCCCAAGTATTAGTTATTGGAATTTTCTCCACATATTTTTCTAAGAAAGTTTCTGGAATTTTGTTAACTTTCTCTATTGTTTTTTCAATACCTTCCGACATTCCCACGAATTTACAAGACCAAACTTCCTCTATTTTCTCACACTTATAAATCTTGTTGCCAATCCAAAAAGAGCAACTCTCACTCATATCTGGTAATATTTCGCATATTTTAAGTTTATCACCATTTCTAATGATTTTCTTTTTCACATTTAAGTAATTGAAGCTGAAAAGATTCCAATACAATTCTTCCTTTCCACCTACATCACCTTCAATTTTTTCTTCTGTCTCCCACTGAAATTTTTCAGGAAAATTTACTTTTTTCATCAATCCTTCTGAGAAAATGTGAGGTTTAGTTAAGACAATATATGTAGCCAAACCTGTTACCAAAAGAAGCCCAATTATTATCAATAGTACTATTCTCATTGTTTATTTAATTTATTTTTGATTTGAATAAATAAATACTAACATTAGTTCCAAATTAGAACGAAAAATTCAAATGTTCTTATATAGAACTTATCTGGAAATCTTAAAACTTCTTAATAAGTTGGTGGGAAAGTGGTGAAAATCAAAGGAAAAAGCACGTGAGTACAAGAGAAAGGTCTTCGAGAGTGCGAAAAAGACATTTTTCAATTACAGACAAATTCTCCTTTTGAATGGATTACGCAGAAGAGGAAAGACTACTATCATTTTTCAATTAATAGAAGAGATCGACTTCTTGAAGTTGAATGATAAGTTTTGCCAATAGAAGTAAAGGAAAAAGAGACTATAAACAAAAAAGATATTGCAACATTGCTTTATTTCATGAAAAAATTCGAAGTAAGTAAAGGAGTAGTTGTATAATGGAAAAGAAGAAACTATAGAGATAAATAAAAGAAAAATAATACTTTTGCCGATACACAAACTTCTTTTCAATTTCAGCTTGGCAACTTCGAAAAAAATTGTGGAGCTTTTTGACAATTTTCGATAAGCAGTGGTCAAAAGAATTTTATTGTAAAAATTCAATTAATAAATATGAAGACAAAACACTTAATTCTTTTACCAATTGTTTTGCTGCTTTTAAGTCCTGTTGTTGCTCAAACCGAAATAGCTATTCCGATTGAAGCGATCAAAACAAGAACGGAAGAAATTCCAACACAAGCAACAAAGCCAATAGAAATTGATATAAGAAAAGCAGAAGAAATTAAATCCTTGCCAGCTGGTTGTAAAAATTTGTGTGGTGATGGAACATGTCAAGAAATAGTTTGTCTTGCAATTGGTTGCCCTTGTCCAGAAACTAAAGAAAGTTGTCCTCAAGATTGTGGAGCTATAGAAAAAACAGCTCAGCCTATAATAACATTGCCAACGGAAGCTAGCATCAAGATCTCTCCTGTTGCCGAAAAACCTGTGCTGATTGAAGATAGGCCAGTTGAATTCAAGGGTGTGGAAGAAATTCCTTTGATCTCAATTGAAGTTAAGCCTGTTTTGCTTGCCTTGCCTTCCCAAGTTTCAAGCTTAGCAAGACCAGAAGTTAGTGTTAAAGTTGATATTGATGAAAAAGAAAAAATAACAAAATTGGAAGTTGGAGGTGTAGTTGCAGTGACAAAAGAAACTTTGAAGTTTGAAAATTCTTCCTTGAAAATTGAAACTCCGAAAAAAGAAGTTTTTGTCAACATCATGCCAAATTTAGCCGAACAAATCACACTCTTCAATGAAAAACAAAAAATAGAAAAAATGGAATTAAAAAGCGAGGAAGATAAAGCAGTTTATGAAATTGAGGGTAAGAAAGAGGCCAAGTTGCTTTGGATAATTCCGGTAACAATTCCCATCAAAACTGAAGTTAATGCTGAGAATGGAAAGATAGAGGGAATTGAAAAGCCTTGGTGGAGCTTTTTAGCAATTTAATCCATGCCTTTTAATTTTTGTTCTTTGTAAGTTGGCTTTTGAAGAACAAAAACAGACTTTAAAGCTTTTTTGAATCTGTATAGTGTAATTGGGTCTGTGATAATAACACCATCAACTTCAAATTCTCCTCCCACAACTTTTTCACCTTTTTGATAAAGTGTTTTATCAACTATGTAGAACAAATTTGTCCCTTTTGACCTAAACCATTTTCTCTCTCTACAATAAACAAAATTTATTGATCCAGATTTTTTGGGCATAATTTCTTGAATTTTTTCCGCATCTTCAGGAATGTAACTTTCTAATCCCAATTCTTTATTCTTCTTTCAAATTCACCAAAAAGTTTATTTAAGTCAGAATATATTTCTAGCTCTTTTAATCCAAAAACAGTTTTGCCAGAAAAAGAGAATTCTGCTTTAATTGGTCTCAAAAAGTAAAAGGAAGTTTTTCATTTTGTTGATCATATAAAATTAGAAGAAGTTTAAATGTTTAAGCTTTTTGAGTTAAAGATTTAAATTCAAACTCTGGCTATTGTATTAGGAAAAACAGAGTTCAAAACCTTAACCAATTTCCTAGCTTTTCTTCTGTTTTTTGTGGAAATAGTTCCTTCCAGCTTAAATTCTTCACATCTAAGCTTTCCGTCTTTTTTACACAATTTCCTTTAATTTTATACGACTTCCGCATCTTTTGATTTAAGCCAATACCTATTGATTTGATAAACAACAGAAGGATCTTCTGATGGTATTAATCTTTAATTTCTAAAACAGCTTCTTCAAAACTTTTCACCTTCTTCTTTGCAGGCTTTTCATCTGGAAAACCCAAGCCTATATTAGCTAAAACTCTGTACTTGCTAGGAATTCCTAAAAGCTTCCTAACATAATCTTCCCTCTTTTGGTCTTCTGGTGAGTAAACAGCATTCCAGCATGTGCCTAGGCCAAGCTCTGTTGCTTTAAGCATTAGCAGCATTATTGCGCAGCTCAAATCTTCTACCCAGTGTCTTGGGCTTTTGCTTTCTTCTGCCAGTGCTACTATCACCACAGGAGCATTAGCCAAAAAAGCCGACCAAGGCTGGGTCTTGCTCAAAGCCAGAATTTTCTCTTTATCTTTTACAACAACAAACTTCCATGGCTGAGAATTGTGAGCAGAAGGGGCAAAGCAAGCAGCTTCTATGCATTTCTTGATCAAATCATCACTTGGCACTTCTTTCTTATACTTCCTTATGCTTCTTCTTTTCTCAATAGCTTCAGAAAGTTCCATAATTCTTCTTTTAAATTTTGACTTTAAAGCTTTTCCAAAACAAAAACATGTGGATACAAACCACCAGACTCTATTACTCTTTCTTCCACAACTTTAAACTTTTTTGTTCTGCAAACAAAAGTTCTGAAAGAGTCAGCTCTTAAAGTTAAAGCTACAATCCTTCCAGAATCTTTCAAGACTTCATAAGAAGAAGTCAAAAATTTCTCGTAAAGAGATTTCAAGTTTTTTCTCTTCATCCTTACCCCATAAGGTAAGTCTGTGATTATTTTATCAATTGAATTTTTGGGGAAAGCTTCTTCAAGCTTTGTTGCATCAGCAACTTTGAACTCTATGAATTTTTTCAAACCATTAGCCTTAGCATTTTTAATTGCACCTTCAACAAACTTTTTGTTTATATCGCTTCCAAAAATCTTTACTTTGTTTTTGAACAAGTCAGCTAACTCCAAAAGGATTGTTCCACCACCACACATCGGATCAAGGACCATTTCTTCTTCTTTCACATCAGCTATCCTTATTAAACCATAAGCTATAGTTGACTTTATTGCCGCTGGATGAACAAATGGAAGTTTAAATCTCTTGTACAAAGATTCTTTTGTTAATTGAGATGAAACTAAAACATCTTTTCCGAAAACATCAACTCTCAAGTTAACATCAAAATTTTCAAGATCAACTTTCAACTCGTATTTTTCTTTTATAACTTGGCCAACAACTTTTTGGATTTCAATTGAAGTGAAGGAATGCAAGCCTATCCTTTGTGAAGTAATTCTGAAGCTTTTTTTGTTTCTGAAAATCTCTGAAAGGTTTATTTTTTCAATTTTTAAGGCTATCTCTTCCAGAGCATTTTTATCAAGACTTGAAATTTGGAAAGAAGATATAAGCTTTGCTATGTGGTGAATTGATCTGAAAGAAAACAATTTTCTTGAAGATTCAGCTTCGATTAAAACTTTTCCCGGCAAATTTTTGAATTTACCCAAAAATTTTGCGCTTTTTATTTTTTCATTTAGCTCTAGCTTTACTATATCTTCAAAACCTGGGTCGCAAGTAAGGATGAACTTCATGTTTTTCTCTGATTAAATTCATTTCCTTGAGGAGTTATAAAGCTGAAGAATTTGAGAATTTTTTTTGGTTTTGCTATTAATGTAGCAAGAAAAATGAAAAGAATTATCTTGTGGAAAAATTCAAAGAAAGTTGTTATAAACCATAATTTTTGTGTTTTTTTCCCATCAATTAGGTTCTTAGAAGAGAAACGGTATTAATTTTAAAAACTTTAATAATAATCATGTTCCAAATAGAAAGAGTTAAAACTTTGATTCCTGGATTTGATGAGTTAGTGAAAGGAGGAATCCCAAAAAGAAATATAGTACTGCTTTCAGGAGGTCCGGGAACAGGAAAAAGTATATTTGCACAGCAATTTATCTTCAATGGCTTAAAACAAGGTGAAAGAGGTGTTCTAGTAACTTTAGAAGAACATCCTGTACAATTGAGGAGGAACATGCTTGCTTTTGGTTGGGATGTAAAAAAGTTTGAAGAAGAAAACAAGTTTGCTATTGTCGATGCTTTCACAGGAGGAGTGGGAGAAACAGCGAAAAAGGAAAAATATGTGGTAAGAAGCACTGATGATATACCTGAGCTATTAGATGTTATAAGACAATCCATTAAAGATATAGGAGCAGAAAGAATTGTAATAGATTCTATTTCAACCCTCTACCTTACAAAACCTGTTCTGGCTAGAGGTGTTTTAATGCAGCTTAAAAGAGTTATTTCAGGTTTAGGTGCAACAGCCATTTTTGTTTCTCAAGTGAGTGTAACTGAGAGAGGATTTGGTGGGCCTGGAGTTGAGCATGCTGTCGATGGAATAATAAGATTAGATTTAGATGAAATTAATGGAGAGCTTGTTAGATCTTTGATAATATGGAAGATGAGAGGCACTGCTCATGATATGCACAGAAGACCTTTTGAAATAACAGACAAAGGTATAATTGTTGATTCAAAAAAGATTGTGAAGATGAGAGGAGAATTTTCAAAAATTTTGGAGGGATGAATATGGATGAAATACCTTTAAAGCCTGCAGGAAAGGAAGAAATAAGAAAGCTGGAATTATCTTTGATTTTAGGTACTTTATTCAGGCCAGATGTTCTTGAAAGTATAAGAATGGCAAGCGATAAGGTAACTTGGTTAGATTCTTTAATAGTTGCTGCAGGAGCTTTGGCAAGAGAAAGGGCTGGAATGACTGCATCTAAAATAGCTGAAGAATTGGGAAGAACAGAACAAACTATAAGAAATCATTTGAATGAGAAAACAGAAGCAGGAAAACTTGTTAAAGCAACTTATAAAAGTTTCTTGAAAGGAGAAAAGTTAGAAGTTCTAATAACTTCAGAGGCAGAAGAAAAGTTGAAAAAAGTGAAACAAAAGCTTGAAGAAATACTCAAGGAAATTTCTTGAATTGGCTTTTCAATTTTTGCATTTTTTAAGTTTAGCTTGGTCACATTTTTTAAAACTTGAGTTGCAGTAAGGATGAACTTTAGGCTCATTATTCAAATTTTTCTTCAGTTTAAGGTCTAGAGTTTCAGAAAGCTCCTGGTTTAGTTCTAAAAAATATAAATAGTTTTTTAGGAAGAAAAATTCATAAGGAAGTTATTGCAATCATAATTTTTGTGCTTAAATGGATTTTTTCAATTCACAAATTTCTTTCTCCTTTTTCCTCAAGAGATCTTTGAGTATGTAGTTCAGGTTGTAATCTTTTGGCACTTTACCTATAACGCGGTTTCCTTTTGGTTCAGCTATGTTAACTATCAATGTTTCTATATCTTTTAAGTACCTAATTTTTTTAATTTCGAAATATAACAAACTTATCCCATTTTCCAGCATGTCTATCTCTTAAGTGCCATCTTATTCTCCCATGGAGATTTTTGGTTAATCCAACATAGTAAAGTTCATCCCCCTTGTAAAGAGCATAGATCCCAGAATATCCTTTCATCAATTCTTTTAATTTTTCTTCAAATATAGGATCTTCGAGAATACTGCTTGGTAATTTTTTAGACATTCCTTTTATTAGAGCACCTTTTGTGCTCTTTTTGTTTTCTTTTTCCCATCAATTAAAATTAATTCCAAAATAAATATCAATTTTTACTACTCTCAAGAGTTCTAAAGTTTAATTTTTCTCCTTTGCTAGGTTTGAAGTATGTTTATAAAAGATTTTAGGAAAGAGGATAAACCTTTAGAAAGACTTGTAGAAAAAGGACCGGAAGCTTTAAGCAACACTGAACTTTTAGCTATAGCTTTATGGAAGCTTAATAATTGTTCTGTTTTTGAAAAAGCGAGCGAAATTTTAAAGAAGCAAAATGTTAAAAGACTTTTTGAATGTTCTGTTGGTGAGTTGGAAAATTTGATTGGAGACAAAATTAAAGCTTGTCAAATTGCTTCATGTTTTGAATTGGCTAAAAGAGCTTTCTCTTATGTTGAAGAAAAGCCTTTGATTGAAAGTCCAGAAGATGTTTATAGAATTTTAGGCCCGGAAATGCAAGGGTTAAAGCAAGAAGTGGTTAAAGTTGTTTTGTTGGATTCAAGAAATAGGTTAATTAAAATTGAAACTGTTTCGGTAGGAAGCTTGAATGAAAACTTGGTTCATCCTAGAGATGTTTTTAGAAAAGCTATAGAAAACAATGCTGCTTCTATTATTTTAGTTCATAATCATCATTCAGGAGATGTTGAAGAGAGCGAAGAGGATATAAAAGTTACTAAAAACATAATAAAAGCTGCATACTAGGAATAGAAGTAAAGGATCATATTGTAATATGAGGTAATAGTTTTGTGTTTTTCAAAAGATTACGAATATAATTTTTTCTAAGGAGAATATTAGTGAAATATCACTCAAAAGAAATAAAAATGATACGAAAATACTGGAAAAATAATCTCGACTTAAATTTTGATAAGTTTTTTAATTTTAACTTATCCACATAATCCTTTCAATCCTACATTAATCTGATTTTAACGAAAAAACAGTTATATCACTGTTGCGATGACAAAAATCTTTCAATCCTACATTAGTCTGATTTTAACATTTTGATATTATTGAAATTTTTGATGAAAAGGAAGTCTTTCAATCCTACATTAGTCTGATTTTAACTCACAACTGCAGCAACTGCCACGAAAGCAAGTGGATCTTTCAATCCTACATTAGTCTGATTTTAACTACTGATTGGCAAACAGGAGAACTTTTAGGAAAGTACTTTCAATCCTACATTAGTCTGATTTTAACCGTTCAAGTCTCCAGCCTCTGCTTTCACCGCATTCTCATCTACTTTCAATCCTACATTAGTCTGATTTTAACTAATCTATAAAAAGTGGTAAAAATAACTCTAGGTCTCTAGATCTTTCAATCCTACATTAGTCTGATTTTAACATAAATCTCATGCTTTGGTCCAAGTCAAAACGAAAGATCTTTCAATCCTACATTAGTCTGATTTTAACTGGCTTTTCTGTTTAAGAATATAATTTGGCTTGCAATAGCTTTCAATCCTACATTAGTCTGATTTTAACTAGTAAAATTGGCGAGAGAAATGCTTTATGAAGAAAATTCTTTCAATCCTACATTAGTCTGATTTTAACAATATATCTGGAGAGGAAGGCCTGCTTATGCAATCAGCTTTCAATCCTACATTAGTCTGATTTTAACCTTTTTATCCTATTGCTAAGCAGCTTTTAAATTGGGTCTTTCAATCCTACATTAGTCTGATTTTAACAAGCAATGTGAATGTCACGCCAATATTCACTTTAACAGCCTTTCAATCCTACATTAGTCTGATTTTAACTATTTCACAATTAAGTGCGGAATGGAAATTGAAGTTTTCTTTCAATCCTACATTAGTCTGATTTTAACAAGTATTTCTTTGCGGGTTTTCATCCCGCAAAACTACTCTTTCAATCCTACATTAGTCTGATTTTAACTAAAGTGACAAAGCAATGGTGGCTGGGTGATTGGTAAACTTTCAATCCTACATTAGTCTGATTTTAACACTGTTTTTTGGAAGTAGACTGGCGACAACTTTGTCTCTTTCAATCCTACATTAGTCTGATTTTAACCACATCAGACTGATTGGTTCATCATGAAGATAATAAACTTTCAATCCTACATTAGTCTGATTTTAACCTATGTTTTTCTTTCCAACTTTTCTGACCCAATCTTGCATGACTTTTTCTTTCAATCCTACATTAGTCTGATTTTAACCCTTTGTAAGTTCAGCTCTTTTGCCAGCTCATCTAACTTGCTTTCAATCCTACATTAGTCTGATTTTAACTGGCAGTATGGAGAGAGAAATGAAAGTGAAAACTATAAACTTTCAATCCTACATTAGTCTGATTTTAACTTTGGATTTGGATACCACATTCATCACACCTTCCATTCTTTCAATCCTACATTAGTCTGATTTTAACAAAAATCATACTGGAGATTGATGAATTACTTGCAACATATTGCTTTCAATCCTACATTAGTCTGATTTTAACGTTGTATTTTAGGTTTCCAACTTCTGCAATCAAATTATCTTTCAATCCTACATTAGTCTGATTTTAACTAATCAAGAGATGAATATGCTATTCCAACCACATGTGGTCTTTCAATCCTACATTAGTCTGATTTTAACTGTGGAAGGAGATTTAGATTCTGATGCAGAACTTGATAACTTTCAATCCTACATTAGTCTGATTTTAACTTGTTTGGTGTTTATTATGTGTGTAGAATTCTTGACTCTTTCAATCCTACATTAGTCTGATTTTAACCTTTGATACAAACAAACAACACGCAAATACAGTTTAAGTTCTTTCAATCCTACATTAGTCTGATTTTAACAAAACTCGAACAAGGCCTATTCTCTTACTGCTATAAACTTTCAATCCTACATTAGTCTGATTTTAACTTGAAAAAATCCATCATTGTGTATAATAAAGTTTAAATACTTTCAATCCTACATTAGTCTGATTTTAACCCAGCCCGAAAGCCAAAATTTTTTCGATTAAAGCCGATTCCTTATATTTAAATCATCATGGATTTATAAAAAGCTATTTGTTTATAAAGATCCACAACTTAGATAACCAAAGAAGGCTCTGCCTTTTTTATGCCTATATGTTCTTTTTGTAATACCTTGTCTGTTTGAAGTTGATAGATAATAACTGAATCCTCATTTGCGTCTATTCTTTCTTTAATTCCAATTTCAACTTTCTTTAGTTCACTTTCAGTCAATTCTCCTTCAAAAACAGAATTTTGAATCCAATTCAAATATTGTCTTAGAAATTGACACACTTTATTAACTCTTTCCACCGAAACATCATAAACTATGATTACATACACTCTACCACCAAATTACAAATGGTTCATATTTTTTAACTCCAAGCAAATGTTTTATGAGCTTATAACACTCTAGTCTAATTAATCTTTGAAAAGATACACTTCTTCCCAAATCTCTGTGTTTTATAGTAGTTTTAAGTTTTTCGTCATAGTGCTGTAAAAAAATCTTCTTTCCATTATTGTTAAGAAGAGTGTAGTTCAATTCCTTCATAAAATGTTTTTCTTCAATTATTCGTTTGTTAATTAGCTTGAAGATAACCCTATCCGCTAATAAAGGTTTGAAAATTTCACTTAAATCTAAAGCTAAAGAAAATCTCCTTTCGAATGGTTCATGTAAATAACTTATGGTTGGATTTAATTGTGTGTTGTAAATTTCTGTTAATATTGTGGAGTAAACCAAAGAATTGCCAAAGCTAATTAAGCAATTTATCATATTTTCCGGTGGCCTTTTTGTTCTTTTATCAAAATGGAACTTTTCAGGAAAAATTTTGTTAAAGCTTTGGTAATATGTATCCCAAATATTTCCTTCTATTGCCATAATTGCTGGAATATCATTCTGTTTTTCCAGTTCATTTAAAAGAAATTTAATTTTTTCTATTTCATCTTGCAATTCTCCTTTTGTTCTTTCATAATATTGTAAATTTTTCACAATATTCTGCCCGCAACCCTCAACAAATTTCTTTGCTAACTCTAACCTTTTCTCCTTGTTTAAATAATACTCAACTTGTTTTACTAGTAAATATCCCGAAACCAAAGTTTCTCTTGGATATAAACTACCTTCATAAAAGCCATATTTATTAAAGAAATGAATCGGCACACCATACTTTGAAAGATAAGAAACTACGCCAGAAGAGAAAGTTACTCTTCCGTGAGCAAAAATTGCATAAATCTTGTTTATCGGCAAAATTTTCTTTTCTACCTCACCATTTTCATTCTTTTTAATAAAATAAACTGTGTTTTGTTTTCTTTTTAAAATTCCATTGCTAGTAATATAGTAATTTACCTTTCCCATTTAATTGTTTATAAGTTTGTTAACTATTTATTAATCCAGCATAATTCAAAGTAGCTACATTTTCTACAATACTTTTTCTTTTCTGGTTTTGGTGGTTTAGGTAAACAAACTATTCTTTTAATTTCTTGAAAAAGTTTTTGTAATTCATTTTCTTTCTCCGGAGTTAGCTTGACTTCAACAATTTTTCTTTTAGATGGATAATTGATTATTCCTTCTGCGTTTTCGATCCCTTTCTCATGCTTAAGGTAGTAAAGATAATAAAGCATTTGATAATAGTGAGCCTCTTGAAATTTATCAGATTTTTTAATGTCATGAAGAATAAGTTTATCTCCCTTTTTGATAAAATCTATAGATATCTTCTGATCTATAAGTATGTCTTTCTCTATATCTTTAAATGCAATTTCATGTAATATTTTACCTAAAATTACAAGCTCAGATTCATGTTCCTGTGTAACATAATGAGAAAAATACCAAAGTTGTGTTTTACAATGAATGAAATAACTCACCTGAACTCCTGTAAACAAAGCCTCTTCTTCAAATATTTTCTGAGAGTTTTGAGAAAAATTGTCTTGCTTCACTAAATCCATACACTTTTCTTGTTTTTTCTTTAAGCTCATATGATATTTTTAAATTTACAAGTTTATCTAGTAGTTCTCCGTTTACATATCCATTGAGAAAATAATATAAAAACTTATTCAAAAGAGAAGATGACAATTCCCTGTATTGTTTATCTTGAATATATGTAGAAAAAATGAATTTTACAATGAAAGGGTAATCTTCTCTTCCAGTTAAATAACCTCCATACCATTTTGAAATAAAACTTTTCAATTTTGGAATAAAATACATTTCTTTTTTCTGTTTTGGAAGGTAACAAATTACTAATGTAACATCATCTCTTATGCCAATTTTTTCGAGTAAGGAGGGTATTCCCAGTTCTTCAACTTGTTTTTTCCAATTTTCTATTCCAAGAGATTCTTTTTTTATCCATGTAACAAATGATGAAATAAGAATGAAGGAATAAATAAATTCGTTAAGAAGAGGCAAAACCTTTATGCCAATATTGTTCATTATTTTTTTTAAATCAATACCCCCTTTTTCTTTACCACTTGGAAAAATTAATAGTTCTTCATTAATTAGATATTCTCTAAATTTACTCCTTATTCTTTCATCCACATTATCTAAATTTACTATGTATTCACCGCTATAAATTCCAGAAATTATAAGATATAAAAATCTATAAATTTCGTCTTCACTCGGATTTTCTTTTCCAAGGTAGAAATTTGGTGCTTGGTCTGGAGATATTATTGTTGGTATGAGCGACGCATCATATTTTTTATCTTCCTTTACACACTTTTCTATCAGTGATTTAAAAATATTTAGCATATTCTTTTCTAATTCACTCTCATGAACTTTCATTTTCCCTTTAATAATGTAATAACCTTTTCTTAATCTCTGTTGTAATAATCTTCTGACTATTGGTAGAGCATAACTTCTATTACTTTTTTCCTTTAAGAAATTTTCTAAAAGTTCTTTATAGTTTGTCATATTATTTCACTCCCTACTTCTCTAAAACCATAAAAACTATTGTAAATTTTGTCTTTTAAATCTACTATTGGAAGAGCTTTTCTTTCTTCGTCTCTTAAGTATTTGCGAACCCACCATATTGGAACCGGAACACTAACTTCTTTAAATTCTGCTAATAATTTTCTTCTTTCATTAAAATTTTTATTTTTGAAGTCCTGACATAGAAGCTCTTCTATACATTTTTTAACTTCTTCGTCCTCTACACATTCAGGAGAAGGTATGATTAAAGTAGTGAAGCTATCCCTGTAACTTAATATTTTCGCCAATTCTTCTTCTGAAATATCAAGCGAAAAGAAAAATTGAAGGAGTTCTTCAAATTGCTCCAAATTAACTTTTTTAGTCTCTCTTTGCAAAATTTCCAATAATTTATCATAAGTATATATTTCATCAAGATTTTTTAAAAGGTCAAACTCACTTTTTAAGTTATTACTTAATTCTTCAACTATTTTCTTAGCAATACATAATTCATCAGATGTATATGGATAGTATCGCTCATTCTCAATTTTTGGCTTAAAAATTTTCACATTTACTTCTTCTGTTTTCACACCTCTTCTATTTACCCTTCCAAATCGTTGAATTAAAGAGGGAAGAGGGGCTAATTCTGTAAACATAAAATCATAAGAAACATCTAATGAGACTTCGCATACTTGAGTTGTTATAAGTATGTGGGGTTTTTCTTTTAATTTTTCTATCTCATCCTCTTTTCTTTTTCTATCTTTATACATAAACCTTGCATGCAAAAGTAAAACATTTTCTTTTCCCACTTCTTTCACCAATTTTTCTGCAATTTCAATGGATTTTTCAACTGTATTTACAACAACGATTACTTTCTTACCATCTTTAAAATTCTTAACTATATCATCAATATGGAGATCTAAGTCTTCGTCCAAATACTCGAACAATGCTCTCCTTTTTGCTTTATATCCATAGGAGAAATCTAGAAAAGAATTCTGAGTTAAATTTAGCTCACTTGCTAAGTATTTTTCTAAACCTTTCGAAAGAGTTGCAGACATAAATAGAACTTTGAAACTGTATATATTTTGAAATTTCTTAAGAAAGTACGTTAGAAGACTTAACATTAGTGGATTTAATAAATGTACTTCATCTAACACTATACCTGAATTTCTAAACATTACACGCTTTGTATAATATTTTCCAACCTGTAAAAATGATAGGAGAAATTGATCTACGGTAGTTATTACAAAGGGTTTTATGAAATTTTCTATGAAAAACATGTTTTGTAAAAGATCTAAATCTTCTTTTACTTCAGTATCATAGAAATAGAAGTATTTTATCACATTCCTCCCAAAAACGTTTTGAAGTTTTTGATAGAATTTATTTATGGCTGTAATAGTCGGAAATAAGTAAAATATTTTGCTAACATCTTTATTTTTGAAAAACAAGAGAGAAACGTCAGTTTTACCCCAGCCTGTATAAGCTCTTAATACACCAGGACTCTGAAGATTACATAGTTGCTGTTGTTCCAACCATCTATCAATATCTAATTGAAAATTAGATTTATTATTTTTTAGAATATTTTTAACATCTTCGTCACATACAGCTGGTTTTTTTAGTTCTATACTTTTATTCTCTGCTGAGCACACATCCGCAATCTTGAATAGGCCAAAAGCATCGATGAGATTCGTTATATAATTAAAATCTAAGGTTTTAATTATTTCCTTAACTTCTTCTACTAAATATTGCATCGCAATGCCCTTAATATTTTTAGTAAGAGGAGAGTGATGCTTATAAATCAAATACCATAAAACGAATGTAATTTTTTTATCTTCAGGCAAGACTTTATACTCCATTAAGTATTTTACGGATAGAGGGGCATGATCCGGATTTTTTTCATTCCTTATATTCCACATTTTATGTAGTTTACCAAAGTCATGATATTTCACTATATATTCCAAAGCATTCTCTATTTCTTTTGGGAATGAGTAAAATTTTAGAAAAGTTGAAAAAATGTTTTCTACTTCATTTATATGAACTTGAAGGGGCTTATTCGGATGACTTTCCTTTAATAAATCTTCCCACTCATCATTTATTTCCTTCATTTTTTTTACCTTTTTCTTTTACATTTTTATCAACTTTCAAGATAATAGAACTTTTCCAAGGGAAAAACACCTATACCATCTACAGCCAAAACCGGGTGTTTAAGCTTTAATTTTCCTTTGAAAATAAAACAAAAGTTTGGGTTGGTTGAAAATTTATGCTTAACTGGCAAAATTTGAAGTTCCGTACCTTCATTCCATTCTATTTTTTCTATAAGATCCTGGGGAGCATAATTTTCGATTGAATAATTTTCTTCTACATCCATCTTTCCTTGGACCTCTATATCTTCAGCAAAAAAATCATTCTGTCCACCATAAGGAAAGTAAGCTATTTTATCTTTTATTTTAAGATAAAACTCATCAATCTTTTCGTTATCAGCAACCAAAGCCATCGTATAGGTTGGGTGATTTAGAATTACACTAACCGTAACACCTCTTATACGTTTTCCAGTTTTATGCTGAATGTAAGTCGTGTTTTCTGAACAAGATCCTTTATACTTTAAAAGTTTAGCGCCGAATAAACAGTTTTTAAACTCTTCAGTTACTGCTCTTCTTTCTATTCCTAGCATTGCTCCAAATATTCCCGCTACAGTTGTTGGTAACGGAATAAGATAAGTTTGTCGAAAGCCTTTTGTATGGTGTGCTTTAAAAAGAGCCTCAGAAAATGTTATTCTCACTACAATTGCCTTCATTATTTTAACCCTAAAGGAATTCAACTATTTCGCCAATAACTGGAGCTACACTAGTTACTTTTACTATTTCGTTTGGTACCTCGTTTATCTCCCCTTTATAATCTATTAGGAAAATTTTTTGCATATTTCTCCTTATTTCATTTCTTTCCATCATTTTCTTTAACCTCTCTATATTTATTTCATTTTTCTCAAAGTCATAATTTAAATACTGAAAAACTGGAACCGGTCCTTTTTCTGAAAGTACAACCAATCCTGCTATATATTCTGGAATGTTTAATGAATTTGTTGCACGAGGAAGAACATATAAAGGTGTAAGAAATACATCACAAAAAGCTTCTATTCTTTTCTTTCTTTCCTCTTCAGTTAATTTTTCAGGCACTTCTTCTAGGAATTTTTTCGCTTCTTCATTATCTTTAATGCTTTCAGCTACTTTTCTATCTACAGCAAAATTACCAACGTAATCATACATAATACAATTTATTTTTCCAATAAACTCTGCTACTTCTATTTCAAAAGGTGCTGGATTTTCTTCTTTACCCCATGGCCTAGGAAATCTTGCTGCAAATTCAGCTTTAATTGGAGTATCTTTTAATGCTTTAAAATAGGAAAGAGCTATTGGTGCTTGCCTTTTTAATGCCCTTTCTCTTTCCAAAGTTCGCATATAGCCGAAAATATCATTGTCAATATATTTGTTGGGTCTAGCGCTATCGCTAAGTCGAAAAGTTTCTTCTGGATTCACATAAAAAGGATCTACTTCAAATCCTTTCTCTTTCAAAGCTTTTCTTATTGCAAATTTTATGGCTCTAGCTGAAACAAAGGGTAAAACTTCACCTCCTGAAGAATACATTTTTTTCAAAGTAATTCTAGTACCTATCACTTCGTCTGCATTAACATTTCCCGCTATTTTACCTATTATTGAAATTTGGACAACTTTACTCATTTTTATCCACCTTAAGTAGCTAATGCGTCTGTTAAACCTGCAATAATTGCAGACTTCATATAATAAAATTTATCTCCCTGCCATTTAACTTTGAATAATTCTGGTTTAATAGAAACATCTAATGCTATATTTTTATTTGTTTTGTATTCAGATAGTCTATTTGATAATTTTTCCAAGAATCTTCCAGGTGTTTCCTCTGCACGGATATCAAAGATCAATCTCCTCACAAGTTCGCTATTTTTCTCTTTTATTGTCATTCCTATAGCATAAGCCCAATTCCATATTTCATCAAACATAATTTTAATTCATTGCCCGAAGTATTTAAAAGTTATTTCATCACATTCATAAACCCAAATCCCAAACTATTTCTCTCTCCAAACCCACAATCAATCCCAAACTCTAATATTTTTTTCTGTTGTTTACTTAAATAACTAAACATAAATTCCCATATACTCCCAATCATCTTATATTCAATTCCACCAATGATAACATGAGAAACTACAGGTTTTTTAAACTTAAATTGTTCAAATATAGGAAATTCCTCCACATTTGTTTTATAAAATTCATTATATTTTTTAAACAAATTTTCTTCAAGTTGCTTAACAAAAGCTTCAAAAGCATATTCTGGACGCCAATAAACATATCTTTTCTTTTTCTCTTTTATCCCATATTTCTCATAATTTTTCTCCGGAATTCTTATTATAATCGGAGTTGCTGAAATTATTCTACAGTTTTTTCTTAACCTTGTTTTCAGTAATAAAATATCTCTGATTTTGAATGACATTTCACCTATGTTTATGACTTTATTTTCGTCTATCAATCCTTTAAGTCTACTTTCTAAAGTTTTAATAAATAATCTATCAGGAGAAGAAATGAGCAAATTTCTTTTATCCCCAATTTTCATTTCACCTATAGGAAAGATGTTTGAAAAGCAAAAAAATTTATATCCAACTTTATCGTGAAGAACACTATATTCACTTTCTTTGAGTAAGCTATAAACAAATCCTTGCAATTTATGAAAATATTTTAAATCATATTCACAATTTTTCCTAGCCTCCAATTTTAGGAGTACTCTCATTATTTAGATATACTTATTTTTAACTTGATTATTTTTATGAAAACAATTAATTTAATCTTCAACTCAAATGCAGCTCAACCACATCTTTATCTTTAAGCAAGTAATTCAACCCCACTCTTCGACCAGAAAATTCACTCTCATCAAAAATTCTTGCAAACTTGAAGCTCTTTAACCAATTCTTGTTTATCTTTTCAACCAAATCTTTCAAGCTGCTCCCTTTCTTCAAAACCAAAGCTTTCTCTTCTCTAGGCTTTCCTATCGGCTTTGTGAAAACTCTCACAATTTCCGCTTCTTCCATTATCTTCTTAAGCAGCTGCTCATAATCTTTCTTGTCGATTGACCAAAAAACTTTCTTCTTTTCTATCTTGTGCTCAGCAAGAATTCTCTCAACTTCAGCCTTTTCTTCTTCACTGTTAGCCAAAACCAAAATCAAGTCAGAAGAATGAGCTAAGCTCATGTGCTTAGGCAAGAAGAAAGAAGGAATCTCAACAAACTGAATAGCTACACCTTCAAAAAAGCAAATTCCAGTTACAGGCTCTTTTGTTGTGTATGGCAAAGAGCTAACTTCAGCTTTAGCGTTTGTCAAAGCATTCAGCAGAGAGCTTTTGCCGCTTTTGGTCAAGCCCAAGATAGCAACAAGCAAGTCGCCAGATTTTTTGATAGAAGCTTGTTTTTTTCCCGGCTTCCTAGCTTTCTTCTCAAGCTGGTCTTCAAGCCTTGCTAGCCTTTTCCTCAGCTCAGCTAAAAGATTTTCTGTACCTTTGTGCTTTGGCGTTGCTGAAATGAGCTTTTTCAAGAGCTCTATTTTTCTCTCCAAATTTCTTTCTTCCAAGTATTCTTTCTCGATTGCAAACCATTCAGCAGGCAAGTTAGCAGGCATAATTATGAATTTGTGAAGGAGTGATAAAATTTGATTATTATTTTCAAACTATACATAAAAACGGCAAGAATGCAACTATGTATTTCCAATTTTTGAAAAGTTCCGGCCTTTCGTTGTTTTACTTATTAAACAGGTACTAACATGCAAACATTGTTAACGCATTTTATTCTTAAATTACCAGCAATTCCTGTACAAAAGTCTGGACACTGTTTTGAAGTATCAATAAAAATTTTATTTCCATAAGCACATTTTCCAGTTTGTTTATCTACTCCACATGCACAATCTTCGTCACTATTGCAGGCCATTTTTTGAATTTCTGAAGGTAATCCTGGAATTTCACTTTCACAAGCTTTTAAATCATCCTTGGTGAAATTCGGTAGGCCTCCGTCCATTCCAAAATTGGTTAAAGTAATTGATCTTTTTGTTTTGTCAATTGTTTCACTATTCATCACAAGATAAGTCGGCACTTCTCCTGAAAGCCAAAGTTCATTGATGATTTTATTTCCTTCAAAAATAGTTTCTCTTCTAAATTTGTAAACTTCGATTTGTTTCCCCGATTCTAAAGTTATTTTTTCTTTACTCACAAAATTCCATTCAGAAGTATCAACACTATATTCATTTTCTAAATTCTTTCTAGAAAATTCTTCATAAGGTAAGCCACTAATAGTTGCTGGCAATTGTTTTGAACAAACAATCGGAGCTCCCTTTATTTTCATTAGATAAATTGTTTCATTTTTTTCTGGATGTAACAAAAGGGCAAATGTAAAGCTCTCAATACCACTTTCCTCTTTTCCATCTAACTCGATTCCAATATGTTCTTCACCTTGAATTGAAAGAGAAATAAGCTTAACTAACAATTTCCCAATTTTTTGAGTTGTTGTTCCCCCTTCAATTTTTACACCATACCCTTCAATTTTATATTCCGACCAAGCTTCTCTTTTGAAACCAACTCCCTTAATTTTAAGAATATTTTCTGGTGTTATGCTACCTTCTAGAGGTATATACTCCTTGTCTCTTTGAGCCCCTTTAAATAAAAAAACCACTCCTATCAATGAAAGAGCAATTATTCCAATTAAAATTAAAACGAAATTTTTAAACATACTATAGATAATTACTTGTCAAAATTTAAAAATTTATTCAAGTGGGGAAAAATTTCACTTTTCTTCCAAAAGCCACTTCCACAAAGGCTTGAAAACAATTTTTTTATTCTTCACTTTTAACTCATCTTCATAATCCCAAGTTATTATCAAAAGATCTTTACATTTCAATTCTTCACTTGCTTTAATCAAAGCCTTTATTTCCCTTTTTTCAATCTCATCTTTTCCAGAAGCATAAGTAACTTGAATCAACTGCTTTATTTTCAATCCCTCCTTCAACACAAAATCAACTTCCCCACTCAAAGCACTAAAATAATAAATTTCACAATTCTTAAACCTTCTTTTAAGTTCAAGAAAGACAACATTTTCCATCAACCTCCCCCAGTCTGTAGAAAATCTTGGAGAAAAGAATTTTATTAAACCATTATCCACAACATAAACTTTTTTCTGTGTTTTTATAGTTTCTTTTACTTTTCTTTCAAACTTTTCAACAGAAAAAATCAAGAAAACGTCTTCCAGCATTTTTATAAACTCTATTACAGTATTTTTTGAAATTTTAATCCCAGAAGATGTTAATATGTTTTGCAGCTTGGAATAAGTGTAGTAAGAAGAAAAATTTGAAACCAAAACTTTTGTCAAGAATTCAAGCGTCTTAATTTTTTTCACTTTAAACCTTTCAACTATATCCTTGTAAAAAACACCATCTTTTATCGAAATTAGTAAATCTTGATGAAGATGTGGCTTAAGAACAGTTTCTGGAAAACCTCCTTTTTCAATATATTCGTTTAGCATTTTAAGCAAACCCCCCCTTTCGGTATAAATTGAAAACTTATCTTCTTTAAATTTCTTGGCTCTGAGAAATTCCTTGAAAGAAAAAGGAAAAACAAAAACACTTACAGCCCTTCCCCTCAATTGAGTAGCAATTTCTTTGCTCAAAAGCTTTGAAGAAGAACCTGTGAGAAAAATTCTGTAGCCTTTGTCATAAAGTTCTCTAATACCAATTGGCCAATCTTTCACAACTTGTATTTCATCCAAAAACAAATTTTTTGGTTTTTCTCCATAAAGTTCTTGATATGCAGCAATCATATCATTGAAATTTTTGGCAGATGCGCCAATTAAGTTTCCTCTTTCAAAATTTATGAAAAGGCAATCTTTCTTACCCATTTCCTTAATTTTTTGATAGAGCAAGTAAGTTTTTCCACTTCTTCTAGGCCCAACTATTGTTACAAGGTTATGCTCAGGAATTTCTATTTCCCTCTCTACCAAATCAGGAAGTTCAGATTTTTCGAATTCTGCTATAGCCGCCTTGAATTCCTCTTTCATAATGTATAGTATAGTGGACAAATATTTAAATTTTTGTCTAATATATTATTAGGTTATTTCTCTTCCAAAAGCCACTTCCACAAAGGCTTGAAAACAATTTTTTTATTCTTCACTTTTAACTCATCTTCATAATCCCAAGTTATTATCAAAAGATCTTTACATTTCAATTCTTCACTTGCTTTAATCAAAGCCTTTATTTCCCTTTTTTCAATCTCATCTTTTCCAGAAGCATAAGTAACTTGAATCAACTGCTTTATTTTCAATCCCTCCTTCAACACAAAATCAACTTCATTCTGCTGATAATCTTTAAAATAGAAAATCTCCACCAAGGGATTTATAAAACTTTGTTTTTTAAGTTCAACAGCTACTAAATTCTCAATTATTTTTCCAATATTTTCACTAAACCTCAAACCTATTGCATTTGCTAATCCTATATCAGTGCAATAAACTTTTCTTGGAGATTTTTCTACTTCTTTAACCTTTTTAGAAAATCTTGAAACAAAAAATATCAAAAAACTTTCTTCCATGTAGCTGGAGAATTTTTCTATTGTATCTGCTGTTATCTTTAAAGAATCTTCTAGTGAGGTATATGTTATTGGATTAGAAATGTTAGTAAGATAAAATCTTGCCAAGCTTATAAGTTCTCTAACTTTTTTAATTCTGTATCTTAAAACAATATCCTTTGTTATTATATCTTCAAAATAGTTCAATAAAATTTCTTTCTTGCTTGTTGAAAGTACAACTTCGGGAAAGCCACCAAACTCACAATATTCTCTTACTAAAGATTTTATTTCAATTTTCTTATTAATCAAATCCAACTTATCTTTTATCTCTAAATTTTTAAAGCTGAGAAATTCTTTGAAATCCAAAGGAAAAATTATTAAGTCCAAATGCCTACCAGTTAGCAAGCTTGCTAAGCTACTTTTCAAAAGTTTTGATGTTGACCCAGAAATTATAATTTTACATTTTCGCAATTCTTGAAATGTTCTTACCCATCTTTCCCAATTTTCAACTTTATGCACTTCATCCAAAAAAATATATGGCTTGGACTTTGGTTTAATAAATTCTAAATAAGTTTCAAAAATCTCATCTAAAAGTTCTATCGAAAAATCTGTAAATCTTCTGTCCTCGAAGTTCACTATTAGAATTTCTCTTGGGTCTATTCCTTCTTCAATTAAATTCTTTGCTATTTGCATCATTAAAAAGGATTTACCTGCTCTTCTCACACCTATTAAAGCAATTACCATATTCGTTTTAAGAAATCTTTTAACCTTTTCTAAGTATTTTTTTCTAAGTATACCAGTATCCATATCTTTTTTCCAGAAGTTCCAGTCCATTAAAATTTCCAAAATTTCTTCTTTTTTCATATACCTAACTTATTAGTCAAAATATTTAAATTTTGACGAGTATGAAAGGTAAAATTTAGTAACTCTTTTTTATCTCTCATTGAAAATTCTATTTTTCTTTCCAAATTTCTTTCTTCCAAATATCCTTTCTCGATTACAAACCACTCAGCAGGCAAGTTTGCAAGCATAACTATGAATTGTTGAATGAAATGTTAATTTCTTGTAGTCTTTAAAAGAGCCTGCGGATTCCTCCACGGATTCCCTCGCTCCCCTCCTCTTCTATGGGAGATGTTGGTTTAAGATATATTTTGCAATAAATTTCTTCGGATTTTAAGGATATACATATGGAACACTATCTTCTCCAACATTATGGTAAGCATCAAATTCCATTCCACTAATTTTATGAATTATATGTTGTATTGGCTTCTCTTGAGGAATAATCTTTATTCCTTTCTTTCCATCTAACATTATCCACATTTTTTGCTCAGGAACTATCATCAAATACATATTTAACTGGTCAAGTAAATTTTTCGCTCTTTCTAACTCATCATCATAGGAAACTACGAATTCAGCAAGCTTGTAATCCATATGATCCCACCACCTATAATTGCATAAATAATAACTTTAATCAACAAGTGAAAATTTATTATACAAAATTTAACTAAAAAAGCTCTTCACAATTTCTGAATTCTCCAAAATGTCTCACAACAAGGAAAAAGAAGACTTTTTTTAACACAAGTTCTGAGCAAATTTTTCAAAATCTCTTTTTTATCTTAATATGTTTGCGAACTTCCTTCGGTATTGTTTTCAGAGTAACTTGATTTTGAATCCCAAACAAATTAATACCTCCTCTTCCAATTTATTAATGGAGTGTGAAACATTGTACTCTCAAGAAATTTTGTCACTACTAAAGAGTAAAAGAATTTCTGTTGGTGATAGGGTAAGGATTACCAAGGGCAAAGCAAGCTATGAAGGCTTACTCATGCCCAGGATAGCCCTAGGCGACCCTTCAGTTCTTGTGTTAAAGCTTGACAATGGCTACAATATCGGAATAAAATTCGAGAAAGGAGTGCAGCTCAAGCTCCTCAAGAAAGGAAAGCCAATAAAGTTCAAGCCAGCTGTTCTTAAGCCAAGAATCGATAAAGCTAAGCCAACTGTTTCTATCTTGGGCTGTGGCGGCACAATAGCTTCAAGAGTTGAATACACTACTGGAGCTGTCTTTCCCGCTTTTTCTCCCGCTGACTTGCTTCTTACTTTTCCCGAAATTGGAGAAATAGCTAATATCAAAGCAAGAAAGCTTTTTGATCTTTTTTCTGAAGACATGACACCAAGCCACTGGCAACTAATAGCAAGAGAAGTTGAAAAGGAAGTGAAAGCAGGCTGTGAAGGAGTTGTTTTGATGCACGGTACTGACACACTACACTACACTTCAGCAGCCTTAAGCTTCATGCTTCAAGATTTACCTGTACCTGTGGTTCTTGTTGGAGCTCAGAGGAGCAGCGATAGAGGGAGCAGTGATAATGCGATGAACTTGCTTTGCTCTGTCTTGGCTGCAAGCAAAAGCGATTTAGCTGAAGTTTGTGTTTGCATGCATGCAAGTATGAGCGATGATTTTTGCTTCTTGCATCAAGGCACTAAAGTTAGGAAGCTGCATACAAGCAGGAGAGATGCTTTTCAGTCTGTTAACGCCTTGCCTTTTGCAAGAATTTGGTACCAAGAAAGAAGGATAGAATACCTTAGACAAGATTTCAGAAAGAGGGAAAAAAGAACCTTGAAGGTTGACGACAAGATAAATCCAAATGTTGGTTTGATCCAAGTTTATCCTGGAATAAAACCTGAATTCATCGAAAGCTTGGCAAATCACTTTGAAGGCATAGTTTTGGCTGGAACAGGTTTGGGCCATGTTCCAACAAACCCAAACAATGATAAGTTTGCTAAGAGCTTGCTTCCTGCCCTCAAAAACTTGATTTCTTCAGGAATTCCTGTCGTTATAGCGCCACAAACAATTTTTGGCAGGCTCAACTTGAATGTTTATTCGGCTGGCAGGCTGTTGGATGAAGTTGGAGTTATAGGAAATGGCTGTGACTGGCTTCCTGAAGTTGCATTTGTAAAACTTGCTTGGGTTTTAGGTCACACGAAAGATATGAAGAAAGTTAAAGAAATGATGCTCACGAATTATGCTGGTGAAATTTCAAGGAGGATTGAAAAATGAGTGAAAGTGAAAAAATAAATTACAAGAAAATTGGGTTGAAGGTCGGACTTGAAATCCACCAACAACTGGATACTAAAGAGAAACTCTTCTGTGGTTGCTCCACTGCTATGCAAGAAAGAGAACCTGTAGCAATAATTATGAGAAAGCAGCATCCTGTAGCTAGTGAGCTTGGTGAGATTGACATAGCAGCCCAACACGAATACTTGAGAGACAGAACTTTTTATTATCAAGTTTTCAAGAATGAAAGCTGCTTGGTCGAGTTAGACGAAGAGCCTCCTCATGAAATCAATCCTGAAGCTTTAAATGTTGCTTTGCAAGTTGCTTTGCTCTTGAATTGCCAAATTCCTGAAGAAATTGAAGTCATGCGAAAAACTGTGATAGATGGAAGCAACCCGACAGGCTTTCAAAGAACAATGATAATTGGGATGAACGGCTTCTTGAAGTACAAGGGCAAAAAAATTGAAATAAGAAGTATAAGCTTGGAAGAAGATGCTGCTGCCATAGTAGCAGAAGAAAAAGGCAAGGTAACTTACCGTCTCAATAGGCTTGGAATTCCGCTGGTGGAAATTTCCACAGGAATAATACAAGGATTCAGCCCTGAAGAAATAGAAGACATAGCTTATCAAATTGGAATGATTTGCCGCTCAACAGGAAAGACTAAGAGAGGAATTGGAACTATAAGACAAGATCTTAACATTTCAATAAAAGGTTGTGAAAGAACTGAAATCAAGGGAGTTCAAGAGCTTGGTTTGCTGTCAAAAGTCATAGAAAATGAAGTTAGGAGACAACTCTCTCTACTTTCAATTAAAGCTGAATTAAGGAAGAAAGGTGTGAAAAAGATAAATTTCAAGCCTGTTGATGTTAGCAATTTCTTGAAAGATAGCAATTGTAGAATATTGCGAGCTATAGTTGAAACTGGAGGGAAAGTTTTTGCTTTGAGACTTCCAAACTTTGGTGGCTATCTTAAAAGAGAAATTTTTCCTGGCAAGACTTTGGGTAAAGAGCTTGCTGAATTCGTTCAAATTTTTGGTCTAGAAGGAATCATTCACTCAGACGAAGATTTGGCAAAGTACAAAGTGGAAGCTGACTTCAAAAAGATAAGAGAATTTTTAAAAGCTAAAGAAGAAGATGCGATAATCCTTGTTGGCGAGCCAAAAACTGAAGGAAAAGTTTCGGAGGAGCTTTTGAAGAAAATAAACAGAATTTTGGAAGTAGGTTCAGAAAAAGAAACTAGAGCTGCAGACGAGCAAGGCATCACGAGATTCACAAGACCATTACCAGGAGCTGCAAGGCTTTATCCAGAGACTGATGTCAAACCTGTTTTACTTACAAAAGAATTTTTAGAAAAATTGAGGAAAGAGCTTCCGGAGCCTTGGACCAAAAAGTACGAGAGATTCAAGAAGCAATACAAGCTTTCAGACGAGCTTGCAAAACCTTTGCTCGAATCAAAGTACTTCGAGCTCTTTGAAGAAATTTTGAAAAAACACAAGGTTGCTCCTGCAATAGTTGCGAACACTTTTGTCAACACTTTGAAAGATTTGCATCGAAGGGAGAAAGTTGAAGTTGAGAGGATCACAGAAAAGCATTTCTTTGAGCTTTTTGAAGCTTTAGAGAAAAAAGAAATAGTTAAAGAAGCCATACCAGAAATTTTGAAGTATTTAGCAAGCTATCCTGGCGAAAGCGTGGAAAATGTGATAAGAGAGCTAAACTTGAGACCGATAAGCTTGAATGAGCTGAAGAAGATAGTTGAAGAAGTTTTGACTCAGCCTGGTTTAAGCTACGAGAAGGCTATTGGAATTGTGATGAGTCAAGTTAGAGGAAGGATAGAAGCTCAAACTGTTATGGAAACTGTGAAAAAGCTTATGAAGAAATGATCTTCTTCCTCTCTTTTGCAACAATCTTGCTCGCTTTCTCCACATCTTTCGGAAATTCTTTTCCCCTCATGATGAAGTGCTTCTCAACTTTTTTCGGCTCAAATCTCTCAACAACAAAAGCTTCGGCTTTCTTCAAATCAAAGTCTTTACAAGAAAAAATATCAACAGAAGCGAAAGCTTGCTTGACGAAAGTGTGAATGCTTATGTGGCTTTCTGCGATTAAAACAAAAGCTGAAATGCCACCAGCATCAAAAGAATTTGGATTACCTGGATATTCAATGACTTGGGGAGGAGCTATTTTTCTCATTCCTATGAGGTCTGGGAATTCTTCGAGAAAGTTAAGTATGAAATTTTTATCAGAGAGTTTTTTCTTGTTGCACTCGTAGAGATCTAAAGTTAAATGCGGACCGAACATCTCTTTCTATGACCTCTTTTGAAATATGATAATAATATTTTGCAATTCTCCTATTTAAATTTTTTTTTAAATTTTCTTTGCGACTATAAAATTTTCTCTTGCTTCTTTGATTTCAACTTCAACAAATTTTCCAAAAATTTCTTCTCTCGTTTTCAGCACAATCGGCTTATAAGCAAAGTTTCTAGCAACAAATGTTTTTTTCTTACCGATTTCATCAACCAGAGCTTCACCTCTCCATCCAACCCATTCTTTATTTCTTTCCAAAGAAATCTTTCTTATCAGCTCGCTCAACTTCAAGCTCCTTTCATTTATTGTTTTAGCATCAAGTTGCTCCATTTTAGCGGCTTCTGTTCTTGGTCTTGAACCAAATTTCGACAAATTAACAACTTCTGGTTTGACCTTTTCCAAAATTTTCACGGTAGCCAAAAAATCTTTTTCAGTTTCGGAAGGAAAACCTGCTATGATATCTGTACTCAAAGTTAGCTGAGGAAAAGTCTTCCTGAATTTTTTCACAATTTTGACAAAATCTTTTGCTTCATAGCCTCTGTTCATGAGCTTCAATATCCTATTGCTTCCAGACTGCAAAGGCAAGTGCAAGAATTTGAAGATCTTCTCATCTTGATAAGCTTCTACAAGCTCTTTCAAAATCTTTTTAACATGCAAAGGATTTGCCATCCCAACTCTCACGAAAAACTTTCCTTCTATCTTGCGAACTTCTCCCAAAAGCTCTGCCAAATTTGTTCCAATATCAAAGCCATAGCATCCACAATCCAAGCTGGTAAGCCAAATTTCTCTGCAGCCATCAGCTACAGCTTTCTTCACTTCTTCCACTATTCCTTGCAAAGGATAGCTGAATAGTTTGCTCCTATAAGGCTCGTAGCAATAGCTACAATTTGAAGTACAACCTCGAGCTATTTGCACTATTCCCACGAGAGGGTTCCTTCTACATCTTGGCAATCCTAGTTTAGGATTTTTTAAATCTTGAATTAAAACAACTCTTTCTCCTTGTAAAGTAGCTTTTACCACATCAACCATTTTTTCAACATTGTCGGGAGCAAGTATAGAAGCTCTCGGATTTATTTTTTCTATTAGCTTGGCATCAGTTTTCGCCATACAACCAGCAACTATCAGAGGCTTTTTCAATTTTGAAAATTCTCTGATCTTGTGGAGCATTTTGTTGAAAGTTTGTTGCTTTACCACACAAGTGAAAATTACATTTAAACTACTTTCTTTTTCATCTTTCGCTATTTCAAATCCAGACTGCTTAAGAAGACCACAAGCTATTTCGAAATCTGCCGTGTTGGATGGGCAGCCATAAGCTTCAAGGTAAACTTTTACCATTTTCCCTACTTTTTCTTTCTAGAGCTAATTATTTGTTGGAAGTGTTCATAAACTTCCTCAGGATTTTTTATTCCTTTCAAGAGAATTTCATCTTTAAAGCCAGAGATTTTCACATCACCAAATTTCAGTATTCTTCCGATCAAAGTTTTGTTCATTGTCGTGCCGGCTATTTGGTCATAAGGTATGGAAATTCTCTTTTTTGATAGGATTCCTTCAACCATGGTGACATTCTCTTCTTCTAGAAAATATTCCCTATAAATTCTGACAATCTCTGGCTCAACTAAAGCTATTATGATTAAAGGAATGCAAACGAGTAAAAAAACTGATTTAAGGGAGTAATCGAGTTCGGTAAAATAAATTGAGATCAAAAAAACAACAAGAATCAACACAAAGATATAATTTGAAAAGAAAGATATGCGTGAAGTTTTGTACTTGGTAGGTAGCTTCATAATTAAAAATAAAATTTTTTAGAATATATTTAGTGATTTCTTTGAATGTGAAAGAAGAAAAACAAAAGTTGAGAGAAGAAATTTGGAACAAAATGGAAAAATTGCGCGTTGCTTTACCACCTTTTCCTATTAGGAATAGAATTCCAAATTTCATTGGAAGTGATAAAGCCGCAGAAAAAGTGAGGGAATTGGAAGAATGGAAGAAAGCAAAGGTGATATTGGTAAATCCAGACTCTCCTCAAAGAAGAATAAGAGAGCTTGCTTTACTAGATAAGAAAATTTTAGTTTTCGCTTCACCTAGGCTGAAACACGGTTACCTTAAAATTGATTCACAAAAAACCGAAGGAAAGGAAAAGCTTGCCTCAACCATAAAAGGTGCTTTTAAGTTTGGTGAAAAGTTGAAAGAATTGCCAAAACCAGATTTGATAGTTACGGGATGTGTTGCTGTAGACAAAGATTTCTACAGGCTTGGCAAAGGTTGTGGCTATGGTGATAAGGAAATAAAAATGTTTGAAGAGAAATTCGGGAAGATTGTGGTCGTTACTACAATTCATGATTGCCAGCTTGTAGAAAAAGTTCCGAGAGAAGAAAATGACACAAGAGTGGATATAATAGTTACACCTACCAAAATCTTTAGGCGATAGAATGGGAATTTGCAAAATCTGTAAAAAAGAATCAAATCTAATTTCTTCTTATTTAGAGTTATGTAGAGATTGTATCCTTAAAGAGAAGAAATCAGTTGAAGTTATTCGTGAAGTCCATTCAAAATCTAGAGAAGAATTTAAACTACCGGAAAAAATCCCAAAATGTAAGAATGGTTTGCTTTGTGGAATGTGTGGCAATAAATGTAAAATTGGGTTGAAGGAAAAAGGATTTTGTGGTTTAGTAGAAAATAAAGACAACAAGCTTGTAAGGCTTGCTGGAACTAAAGAAAAAGGATTGTGTGAATGGTATTATGATGAACATGTGACGAATTGTGTAGCTTCTTGGGTTTGCCCAGCTGGTACTGGTTGTGGTTATCCAAAATATGCGAGAAAAGAAGGACCTGAAATTGGCTACTACAATTTAGCTGTGTTTTATGGGGCTTGCAATTTCAATTGCCTCTTTTGCCAAAACTGGCACTTCAAAGAAAATACAAGAAAACTTTTCCCCTTGATTTCAGCGCAAGAGTTAGCAGAAAAAGTGAATGAAAATGTGAGTTGTATTTGTTATTTTGGTGGTGATCCTGGACCACAATTGCTCCATGCAATAGAAACTTCAAAAATAGCAAGAGAAAAATTCAAGAATTTAAGAATTTGTATGGAAACAAACGGTAACTTAAACACTTCTCTTTTAAAAAAATTTGCGAAAATTTCTTTTGAGTCTGGTGGTACAATAAAGTTTGATTTGAAATTCAAAAGCGAAGCCCTTTCTTTGGCAATTTGCGGTATTTCTAACAAGCAAACTTACAAGAATTTCAAAATTTTAGCAAAATTTCACAAAAAAAGAAAAGAAGTTCCTTTCTTACATGCAAGCACTTTGTTGATTCCGGGCTATGTGAATGAAGAAGAAGTTAAGACTATTGCAAAATTCATAGCAAAGCAAGATAAAAGCATACCTTACTCTCTTCTAGCCTTTTATCCAACTTTCTTTTTTTCTGATCTTCCTTTCACGAGCAAAAAACTAGCTTTCAATTGCTTGAAGGTAGCGAAAGAAGCTGGGTTAGAAAAAGTTAGGATTGGAAATTTTCATTTGCTACATTAGCCTCAACTCTTTAATTTTAGGAAATTTTAACGCACCAGCTTCTTTATCCAAAGCTATTGGAGTCAATTCATCCACATCAACTTCTTTTAAAATTGGAGAGAGCAATTCTTCTTTTTCTATTGCATTTATCGCAACACCAGAAGCCAAAGGTGAAAAAGCTGGCAAGCAAATTATTTTTCTCCCGTCTTTCATCTTCCCATAAAGCAAGCAAGGCACTTTTATTCTGTCATAGCCTTCAGCCAAAAGAATTGCAGGCTGCTCATGCCCTATCACAACAACCTTAGCTTCTTTAGGGAACAAAATTTTCTTGTGACCATGTGTAAAGAGAATTTCGCCAGCTAGATAATAAGGATCAAAAACTTTTATGCCCAGCTTGCTTGCTATGTTTAGCAAATAATTGTCATGATTCCCCCTAACAAGAATTATCTCACCAACTTTCTTGCTCAAAAAGCCTATCAGCTCCTTAACTTCCCTCCACTCTTGAGCAGAAGCTTCACCAAACTCGTGCTTCACATCACCATTTATCACAACAGCCTTTGGCTCAACCTTTTTAAAAATTCCTTTCAAAGCTTCTATAATTTCTTTCAGTTGAACTTGTGGCACAAAAATCCCTTGCTCTGCCAAATAAAGCTCTTCTCCAAGTTGCAAATCGGAAATTGCAAGCAAGCTAAGCTTCTCAACAAAAATAGCGGGATAGCTGTCTATTACCTTAATTCCAGGGAAAATTTCAATTTCACTTTTCTTCCGCATAGATAACAGCATCTTTATTTATAATCTTCCTCTTTCCCTTATCTTCAAGAACTATCCATTGATCAGCTTCTTTTAAAATTCCTTCAAAAGGCACGGAAGTGTCGCCAAGCATCACGATAAGTCTAACTTTCTTGCCAACAAGATCTTTCATGCTTTCACCCTCTCCAAAACTTTTTTGTGAAGCTCTAATAATAATTTTTTCCTATCTTCCATTAGAACAACATCACTTTCACCAAGAACAATTAGCGAATGAGCAAACGGGCTTGGTAAATCACTTTCAGGCAAGAACTCAAGTTTTATCTTGCCCTTTTCGATTTTTTCCAAAATTTCTTTTGCATGTTTTATGTCCATATAATCTTCCAAGACTTCACGATAAGTTTCTTTTAAAACAGGGAAATCCTTAATCTTCTCGCAAGCTTTTATTAAGCGGTCAGCATTCAATTGCTGCTTGGCAACTCTTATCTCATATCCCTTGTAATTCCTGAGTATCATTAGAGCTCTAACAGCAGAATGCCTAAATTTTCTCTTCACAAGCTCAGTTTGCCTCAAAGCCTTTTTCAAAATTTCTTCCAGTTCATTTGATTTAACGAGCTTGACCAACTCGGTTGGCTCAACTCTTTTAGCTTTGATTTCTTTTACTTTTTTGATGAAAAGCCACCCTTGCTCCAAAGTTTCTGCAGGAATTGTTAGCATGAAACCATTGTCGCTTATAGTCACAGCAACAGATTTTCCCAATTTTTTTGTCAAAACAAAAGCGAAAGCTCTTGATAAAGCATCATTGACGCGCCTACCATACAAAGAGTGAAAGATTATGTTTTGATTTCCCCTTTCATCAATGTAATTTTCAACCAAAATTCTTTCATATGAAGGAAAGCTTTTGGCTTTCATCTTTTCCAGAAATTTCGCTTGGTAATAAAAGTAATCAGTTATAGCTTTAGCAGCCCACTCGTTAACAGGATAATTCTTCAACAACCATTCCGCAACTTCTTTCCTCGATTTTTCTTTCAATAGCTTGAACATTTTTTCCCTAAACTTACCGACTTCTATTGCTAGTTCAAAGCTTAATGGTAATTGTTCGGAAAACCAGCTCGGCACTGTAGGCCTTTTCTCTTTTACTGGCAAAACAAAAGCATTAGCTTGCCTTGCTTTAACAAACTGGTAAGTTTTACCAGCCAGAACAAACACATCACCAGGAACAAGCCTTTGCAAGAATTCTTCTTCTATGCTTCCTATGTATTTTCCATCCAAGCTTTTAACCTTTATCTTAACTTCATCAGGAATTGTGCCGATATTCAAAGAATAAATAACTCTAGCATACTTGCCACGCCTTCCAAAAACCATATCTTTGAAATCGACCCAAATCTTGCCATAAACTTTCTTATCTTCTAAGCTATGGTGAGCTCCTGAAAGGTATTCAAGAACCGAAATAAAATCTTCCCACTTCAAATCTCTGTAGCAATAAGATCTTCTCACCAAATTGAAAGCTTCCCTTATGTTCCACTTCTTCTCCAAACTCATTCCCATCAAGTGCTGAGCTAAAACATCCAAGCAATTGCGGGGAATTTGGATTTTGTCCAAAAAGTACTCATAAGCTTTCTTGAACATGACAGCAGTTTCAACCAAATCATCGCGATCCATACAAATTATCCTTCCGACAGAAGTTTCGTGGAGCTTATGGCCCGCCCTTCCAATTCTTTGTAAGCCTCTTGCAATACTTTTCGGTGAGCCAAGTTGAACAACAAGGTCAATATAACCTATATCAATTCCCAACTCCAAGCTTGTTGAAGAAATTATAGCCTTGAGCAAGCCTTTTTTCAACTTTTCTTCAAGCTCAAGTCTTATGTCACGAGAAACAGAGCTATGATGAGCTCCAATATCTTCATCGCTATAAACTTCAGGAAACATTTGTTTTAAATGGTGAACAACCCTTTCTGTCCCACTTCTCGTGTTTGTGAAAACAAGTGTTGTCTTGTGTTTTGAAATCATTTCATGTAAAAGCTTGTACATGCTATTTGTTATTTCTTCAGCTGGAGTATAAACTATGTCTTTAACTGGAGACAAAACTTTTATGTCCATTGGCTTTACAAATCTCGCATCCACTATCATACAATCTCTTTCTTTTCCATTCTCATATCCGACCAAAAACCTTGCAACTTCTTCAAGTGGATGAAGAGTCGCCCCTAAACCAATTCTTGTAAATGGTCTTCCAACAAGCTCTTGCAACCTTTCCAAACTTAAGCTCAAGTGTACACCACGTTTAGAATTTGCAAGCTCATGAATTTCATCAACCACAATCCATTTCACATTTTTGAACTTTTCTCTGAATTTTCTTGTGCTCAAAACAATAGCAATGGTTTCAGGAGTTGTAACAAGAATGTGTGGTGGCTTCTTGAGTTGTTTTTGCTTCTCATTTGCTGAAGTGTCACCTGTTCTAACACCAATCCTAACTTCAGGTAATTCTATTCCTTGTTCTTTAGCAATTTCTCTTATTTCTTTTAGTGGAACAAGTAAGTTTCTGTGAATGTCATTGTCCAAAGCTTTGAGTGGGGAAATGTAAACGCAATAAACCATATCTTCAAGCTTTCCCTCTTCTGCAAGTCTAAACAAATGGTCGAGAATTGATAGAAAAGAGCTTAAGGTTTTGCCTGAGCCTGTAGGTGCTGTGATCAAAGTATTTTTTCCTTTATGAATCAGCTCTACAGCAAATTTCTGGTGAATTATCATTTCTTTGAAATTTCTTTTGAACCACTCGCGAACATAAGGCCTAAGTAAAGCTAAAACTTTTTCATCTTGTTTTGGTTTTTTTATGTTAACGTAGCGAATCATAGAAAATCGCATAATATATGTGAATTTTAAAGAATAAGTTTTGCGATTTTACTTATAGATAAAGATGAAGAGTTTGGAAGAAATCGCAAAGGAAATAAAGAAATGCAAAAAATGTGGGCTTTGGAAAATTAGGAAAAATGCTGTGCCTGGAGAAGGACCATCAAATGCAAAAGTTGCTTTTCTTGGGCAAAATCCAGGAAGAAATGAAGACCTTCAAGGAAAACCTTTTGTTGGGTTGGCAGGAAAATTTTTAGAAAAACTTTTAGAGTCAATAAAATTGAAGAGGGAAGAAATTTTCATAACAGGAGTGGTGAAATGTCATACTCCAAAAAACAGGAGGCCGAGCAAAACTGAAATCGAAGCTTGCAAGTCTTACACTTTTGAACAGATTGAAGTCATAAAGCCTAAAATTTTGGTTTTACTTGGTGATGTTGCAAGAGAAGCTTTTGGTTTTGAAGGAAAAATTTCAGAAATTCATGGCAAAGTTTTGAAGAAAGACGGAAGAATTTACTTCTTCACTTTCCATCCTGCTGCTGCTATGAGGTTTCCAAAAATCAGAAAGCTGATGGAAGAAGATTTTCTTAAGCTTAAGAGGCTGATAAAATGAAGTTGCTAGAGAAAAAATTTTTTGAAAGAAGTCCGGAAAAAGTTGCTAAAGAATTGTTAGGAAAAATTTTGGTCAGAAAGCTGAATGGAAAAATCTTGTCTGGAAGAATTGTTGAAGTTGAAGCTTACTTTGGAGAAGAAGATCCTGCTTCAAGAGCTTATTTGGGAAGGCCAAAATATTGTGTACAGCTAATGAAAGATGAGCCGGGAAAAATTTTAATTTACAATGTCCACAACAACTGGATGTTCAATGTTGTGGCTCATGAGAGAGGAAAAACAGGAGCTGTTTTAATAAGAGCTATCGAACCAATAGAAGGAATGGAAGAAATGAAAGAAAATAGAAAGACAAGAGATGTTTTCGACTTGACAAAAGGACCGGGAAAGCTTTCCAAAGCTTTGGCTATAGATAAAAGCTTGAATGGAATTGATTCCACGAAAGAAGAAAGTCCAATAAATTTTTTTGATGTTGGTGATAAAAATTTTGAAATCGATTGTTCTTACAGAATTGGGGTGAAAAAAGATTTGGCCAAGCCGTTAAGATTTTTTATAAAAGATAATAAATTTGTATCAAGGTGAAATGATTAAAGTTGGTTGCTGCGGTTGGGGCTTCTTTAGACCAAAAGACTTCTTTGGAAATAAAGCCAACAAGTTCAAGACTATATTGCAAGCCTACTCTTCTGTTTTTCCTTCAGTTGAAGTCAACTCAACTTTCTACAGAATTCCAAAAATTAAAACAGCAGAAAAGTGGAGGAAAGAAGTGGATGAAATCAACAAAAATTTTGAGTTTACAGTAAAATGCACGCAACTCATAACACATCAAATAAAATTTTCAAAAGCTTCTGTTAATCTGTTCAACACGATGAAGGAGATTTGCAAAGCTTTGAAAGCAAGGATCTTGCTTTTTCAGTCACCAGCAAGCTTCAAGCCTAGCGAGGAAAACATGAAAAGAATGGAAGATTTTTTCAAATCAATCAAAAGAGAAAAATTGATTTTGGCTTGGGAGCCAAGAGGAGAGTGGCATAAGAATCCTGAGTTGATAGAAAAAATTTGCAAGAAGTTTGATTTGATCGAGTGTATAGATCCATTCAGGAATGAGCCTCTTTACTTCGGAAGAGAAAAAATAGCCTATTTTCGTCTTCATGGCTTCGGTTTGATGAACATGTACAACTACAGCTTCAGTAAACGCGAGTTAGAGCAACTGAAAGAAAAAGTTAGAGAACTTGAGAAAAAAACTGAAGAAATTTGGGTTATGTTCAACAACACCAACATGTATAAAAATGCGCTAGAATTCATGAAAATGATAAAATAAAAAATAGGAGAAGAGATTTTATTCCTCTTCCCCCAAGTTCTTTAAAACTTTTTCCCCTATGGCAAATCTGTTTTTTACTTGTGTTATTTTTATTCTTGTTTTTTCTCCCTGTTTGGCTCCAGCTATGAAGACAACAAAGTTCTTTATTCTTGCTATTCCGTCTCCTTTAGAGCCAACTTCATTTATCTCTACATCATATTCTTCACCAACTTTAACAGGCTTCGGAATATCTAATCTAGGACCAAATTTCCTAAATCCGAGTTTTCCAAAAGGCATTTTACAAAACCTCCTTTACTTTTTTATTTCACCTCTTGGAGTTAGAAGTAGAGTAGAACTCTACTTTCCTTCCCCTATTCATAATTCTTAAGATAAGTATTTAAAGTTGAGCTTGAGCGTTCTGATTGGTTGGATTAGAAGATTAGGAAAAGTGTTTTTCCAAGCAAAAATTTTTAATTTGAATGAAAAATTTTAATTCAGACTTTAATTATCAATCTACTGAAAATATTCATCATACAAAGTGATGGACTTGAGTGAAAAATGTAGTAAATGCTCACAAGAACCTGTTTTTTATGTGGGTTGGAAAAACAGATACTATTGTAAAAATCATTTTAACGAATATGTGGAAGGCCAAGTGAAGAAAGTTTTTGATAAATTTAAAGTAAGTAAAGAAGCAAAAATTTGCGTCGCTCTTTCTGGTGGTAAAGATTCTTCAGTTTTAATCCACATCCTCAAAAAAATTGGGTGTAAAAATTTGGAGGCTTTGCACATAAATCTCAAAATAAACAACTATTCAAAAAAATCTCTGAAAAAATGTAAAGAAATTTGTGAAAGACTTGGAATAAAACTCAATGTAATTGAAATAAATCTTTTCAATTTTGCTAAAGGGAACAAAAACATTTGTAAAATTTGTGGTATAGTTAGAAGATATAATTTCAATAGTTTTGCTTTCAAAAACAATTTCGATTACCTAGCTACAGGTCAGAATTTAGATGACATAATTTCTCATGCTATCATGACTTTGTATTCAGGTTATTTACTAGGCTTGAAAAATTTTTCCCCTGTTTCTAAAAAAATAGAAGAATTCGGCTTAGTGAGTGTAATTAAGCCACTTTTCTTCTTAAGAAAAGAAGAAATCGAGGCTTATGCTAAAATCAATGGGATTGATTATGTGAATGAAAAATGTAGCTATTGGAGAAGTTCATTTAGGATAGAAGTAGAAAAAGTGTTGGAAAAATTAGAAAATGAAAATCCTAGATTTTTAAGAAAAATTGCTTCTTCTTTAATCAAGTTGTCTTCAATAATAGAAAATTTGGAAATGGTGAAAATTAGGAAATGTAAAATTTGCGGATTTGCTTCTTTGGGAAAAATTTGTAGTTTTTGTAAGCTAAGCCATAAAAAAGAATAGAGAAAAAGAAGACGCCTAGGGTGGGAAAGGTCGAAAGAAGGGAGTTAAACTTGAATTAGAGTAAAATCATTCAACACCAGCTTTTTTCAAATTCTCTTCTTCACAAGCCCGTTTCAGCAACTTGCAAATCTTATCAATCAACTTCTTCAAATTCTCCTCCATGCTTCTCCATCATCGAGATTAGCTTAAAG
>JAWCSL010000010.1:0-25893 GCA_039090665.1 Candidatus Aenigmatarchaeota archaeon
CAAGCCAGAAGAAAAGCCTTGAAGTCAATCAAATAAAATTAACTTAAGCTATGTTTTTCCCACTAGTCACAATTTTTTCCAATAACTTTAAAAATAAAAGCTAATAAACTTTTAAACTATAAAAACAAATTAAGGTTTGATTGGATGACAAGGACGATAGCAATAATAAGTGGTAAGGGCGGGGTTGGCAAAACTACCTTAACCTCAAACCTGGCTTCTGCCTTATGTTTGCAAGGGGAAGATGTTGTTGCTGTTGACGCCAACCTAACAACACCAAACTTGGGCCTGCACTTAGGAATGCATTTCGCCCCAATAACTTTACATGATGTGTTGAAAGGAGAGTCAAAGCTTAAAGATGCAATTTATCCTCATCCATTTGGTTTCAAAGTTGTGCCTGCAAGCATGAGTGTTGATGATTTGACTGGAATTGATCCTTCTCGATTGTATGAAGTTGTTTTAAACTTAACGGGAAAGACCAATTTCATCCTTTTGGATTCAGCAGCAGGCTTGGGCAGGGAAGCAACTTCAGCCTTGCAAGCAACAGAAGAAGTCTTGATAATCACAAATCCAAACTTGCCTTCAGTTGCAGATGCTTTGAAAACTATAAGGCTTGCTGAAAGGCTGGACAAGAAGATAATTGGTGTGGTTGCAAACAGGGTTAGAAAGAAAGAATATGAATTAACAAAAGCTGAAATTGAAGAGATGACTGGCTATCCAGTTTTGGTTCAAATTCCCGAAGACAACAATGTGACAAAAGCAATTTTTGCAAAGATGCCTGTTGTTAATTATTCTCCTCATTCACCAGCTGCGATTGAATTTAAAAGATTGGCTTGCTTGCTCACAGGAAGACCTTTCCTTGAAAAGCCAAGATTTCATTTCACAATAATAGACAGACTTGTTAACTGGATGATGAGATAGTTTTTGCGGTATATATTATTTGTGAAGTTTGGATGAAAAGTAGAAGATTCATTTAAACCAGGGAAAAATGAGTATGAAATAGTTTTGGCTTGAAAAATAAATTCACAATATAAAGCTCAAATCAATCTCAAAAGCTGCTATTGGCATTTCCAACTTCCAATTCTCAAGAACAGAAGGATGAATTTCGCCAATTATTCCAATAGCCTTGCCTTTAACCAAAATTTCTGCGGTTCTTCCTTCGATGAAGCTAGGATGTTTGCTTGCTTTAAGCTTGTATTTTGCTCCAACCAAAGACATGAAAGCATCCAGAACAGCAACAATATCATCATAGCTTACCTTAGAATCAGCAATTGCTACGGCTAGCTTTCTTACATCTCTTGTTCTTGTTTCTTGTTTTTTATCAATCAAAACAACATCTCCAACTTCAAATATCTTTTGAGGATATTCAACATGTTGATTATTTGCAAAAAATTCCATCAAGCTTGGCAAAAGCCAATTTCTAAAAACACACCAGTTTTCCGAGATAATATTCTCTATTTCGGCTACTTTTTCTTCTTTCAAGTTCATCTTTCTGAACAAATTATCCTTGCTTGTTAGAGTGTAAGAAAGAATTTCTTGAAAACCAAGGCTTACCATCATTTCTTCAACCTTTTCAGTTTTCAACTCAATTTCACTAACTTTCCCTTCAACCTTCATTTTCAGAGGTTCAGGCCTAATTTTGTTGTAGCCATAAGAAATTATCACATCTTCAACCACATCTCTCTGATGCATTATGTCATTGCGGTAAGCTGGATAAAGCAATTCAATTTTCTTACCTTTCTTCAAAATCTTGTAGTTTGCTTTTTCAAGCAATTTGCAAATTTCATCTAAGCTTAAATCAAGACCAGAAATTTTTCTCACATAGCTTACATCAACAAAAGTCTTTTTCGGTTTTAAATCAGGTGTGACTATAGTTTTGTCAGGATAAACAACTTTCACAGAGCAAATTTCTCCGCCTCGATCAGCCATAGCTGTTACCATCACATTCAAAGCAGGCATCAAAAACTTTAAGTTAAAACCACTACACTCAATGAAAACATTTTTTGTTTCTTCAGTGACTTTCCCACTATACTCTGAATTTATTATCGGCGGCAAAGACAAGACTTCATTCCTTGCATCGATGAAAATAGGATATTCTTTCTTTCCGGCAAGCAAATGCCCAAACTCTTTTCCTTTTGGATGCTTCTCCAAAATTTCCCTTGGTGTCAAAGCTTCATTGAAATCTAAAGGAATGAACTTGATTCCATCCGGCTTCACTGTTGTAAACTTTATCGGTGGCTTAATTTTATCAAAATCATAAACTCCAATTGCAACTTCTTTTCTATTTCTCCCCAAGCTTCCTGCAATTTTTTCTTGAAGCTGGATCATTTGAGAGAGAAAAGCTGGAGTAACTTTTAAGTTCTTAACAACAGCACAAACCGTGTAAGGCCTAACTTTTGAAACTTTTTTGTCAACTCGAACAACAACTTCCGAGCTCTTGACTTCATATTCAGGAAAACTTGGTTTGAAAGCTCTACTTCTTATTTCTCTTGCTATTCCTTCTGAGCTCCATAAGTCTGGCCTGTTTGTGTCTTTTGCTTCAATTTTTAAGCTATCTCCTTCCACTTCTTCTATTTCACATTTTGCAAAATTTACAAGCTCTTTCAATTCTTCTATTTCAATTCTCCTTCCGATCAATTCACACAAATCTTGATAAGAAGCTTCTATGGTTGGCATTCAACTCCTCCTCAACCAGTTCAAATCTTTGGAAAAAAGGTTTCTTATATCGTTTATCTTGAGCTTGAACATAGCAAGCCTATCTATTCCCAAACCCCAAGCCAATACAGGAACATCAATACCTAAAGGTTTTGTAAGTTCTTCTCTGAAAATTCCCGAGCCACCAAATTCAATCCATCCAAGCTCAGGGTGTTTTGCTGAAAGTTGACAACTAGGTTCAGTAAAAGGATAGTAGTCAGGAATGAATTTCACATCTTTTGCTCCTGCTATTTCTTCAGCAAATTGTTTGAGCAGACCAAGTAAATGCTTAAAGTTAACATCTTCGCCTAAAACAATTCCTTCAACTTGATTGAATTCAACTCCATGGGAAGCATCTATTACATCAGGCCTATAGCACCTAGCTATGGCAAAATACTTTCCAGGAATTTTTGGCTTGTTTGCTAAAGTTCTTGCAGATAAGCAAGTGCCATGTGCTCTTGGCATGAGTTTCATTGCAATTCTGGGATCCCACCTATAGCCCCAGCCAGTGCTTCCAGCTATTCCTTTTTCATGAGCTTTTTTTACCGCTTGAGTAAACTTCTTGGGCAAGTTCCCAAATTTTGGATATTTCATGATATAAGTGCTCCACCAGTCCCTTGCAGGATGATTTTGTGGCTGATACAAGGCATCGAAATTCCAGAATTGTGTTTCTATAGTAGGGCCTCTCATCTCAATAAAGCCCATTTCAGCAAGCTTCTTTCTGATTTGGCTCAAAAATTGCAAGTAAGGTTGTCTTTTTCCAGGAGAAATTTTGTTCAATTCAAGCTTCTTTCTAACAGTTACAACATCCACGGGCTTGAATTTTCGCCCTTTCCACAATTTAGTGACCAAAAGCTCATGAGTTAAAACTTCAACCACATTCCCGGCTTTAGCTAAAGCTTCCTCTACTGCTTTATAAGTTTCTGTTACCTTTTCAACAAGATTTCTTTCAATCAAAATTTTTAAAATTTCTTCATCAACTTCTTTTCCTTTAGCAATTTTCTTCAGAGCTTCTTCTTCCGGAATTTCTTCAGGTACAGGCTTCATCAGAATTATTTCATCACCTTTCTTCATCACCCAACCTTTTTCCAAAGCCCATTTCAAAGCTATGGGAAAATTCTTGATTTTTGGTATAAGTTTGCCCAAAGTTGCAGTTTTTTGTGGCATGCTGTCTAGCAGCAAAACAAGATTCTTTTCAGGCAATCCTTTTTCTAAATACTCTTTTCCCTCTTCAGTCAGCTTATAGCTCGCCATTTAATCACTATTTGATTTTTTTAATATTATTTGTATGTCCAAGGCATTCCTTTTTCGGTTTTTCTAAAAATTTCATATGGATTTTCATCTTTGCAGTGCCAATTTCCATTAATTCTATAGTACAATTTGCCATCTCTAAGCATTGCTACTATAATAATTTCGCCCATTGCACCCTCAGACATTATAATGGTATATACATCTTCTAATTCTAGGCTTGGAGGCAGAGGAAATTTTAATTCTCGAAGAACATCTTGAAGAGAGATTAGTTTTGGGGGATTATTGTTTGGACCATAAACCATAATTTTGTGTATAGTTTCAATCATATTTTTCCCCTCCTTTATTGAAAATCAAAAAAGTCAAAGCTCAGAATTTTGCGATAAAATGGTTTAGAAAAAGTTCTAAGAAAACTTAAATTCAGCCAATAAATTGGAGTGGCATCACCATCCGTATTTTAATCTATAGAATTTTAAGTTTATAAGCTTTTCATCTAATGGGAGGATATTCTTTAATCTCTGGAGTTTTACCAGCTAAAAGATAACCTAAGTAAAATTTTAAATATTTTATTGCAGCTTTAGTTTTTCCCCATTTCCTTATCCTCCTAGGTGAGCTCATCACAAAAGTTGAGTCAGTACAAACAATTTTCCCCAACTTTGAAATCCTTTCAGATAAATCATAATCTTCACAAGTCTTTATACTTTCATCAAACCCTCCAATTTTTTCAAAAGCTTTCCTTTCATAAGCCACACACATCCCAGCAACTTGCGGTTTTTTTGTTTTGAGAGAAGCTCTCATGAACTGATCATAAAACCAATAAAGCAAGAATTCAGACATGCTTGCACTCAAAGGTATGACAGGGCAAGTAACTCCAACAACACCCTTCTTAAAACCTTTCACAAGTTCTGTAAGCAAATTGAAAGCTGCAACTGTATCTGCATCAATGAAAATAAAAATTTCACCTTTAGCTTCCTTAGCTCCAGCATTTCTCCCCACAGCTATTCCTTTTTTCTCAACAACAATAACCTTATCAGCATACTTCTTCGCAATTTCCACTGTTCTGTCTTTGCTTTTTCCATCAGCAACTATTATTTCATATTTTCCCTTGTAATCTTGAGCTCTCACAGCTTTCAGGCAATTTTCTATGTACTTTTCTTCATTTAGTGTAGGAATTATCACCGAGACAAAAGGCAGCTTCTTCATCTTTACCCCTTAAAAATAAATTTTTCAACTTGATCTCTAGCTTTTTCTCTTTTCTTCTGATGTTCTTTCAAAAAATCATTTAACTTTTCAATTAAAATATTTTTCAATTCCCCAGAGAGAAGCTTCCCACTCTTATAATCTTCTCTAATTTGCTCTAATTTTTTATCATCTTCTTCAAAGAAAGTTAACCACTGATAAGAAACATCTATATCAGGATTTCCTCCTTTTTTTCTATGTTCTTCTACAGTAGGCTGACCACCAGAGAAAGCATATTTAATTATCTTTTCTCTAACCACTTCAGGAGGATCTATTGTGAAAATTGCGGTTTGTTTTTCAGAAGACGACATTTTTCCTTGTTGCATTATTCCTCCTAATCCAGGTAAGAAAATACAATGAACTACCGCAGGTTTGTAGAAACCAAGTTTTGGTAAAACATCTCTTGCTATCCTGAAATGGGGATCTTGATCTACAGCCAAAGGCACGAGACAAGGAATATTTCTTCCTTTTAGAATAGAAGGGAGGAAAGCTGGTACAGCTTGCATTGCCGTGTAGAAAATCGATCCAATGTTAGTTTCATTTGTAAAGCCAAAAACAGCTTTAACTGTTGAAAAAGTTATCCTTTTAGCAACTTTACATGCTTCTTTATACATCAAGTTGGCATGAATAGTATCAACAAGAAAATAAGTTTTTTTTGGATCAAATCCTAAAGCTATGACATCAAGCATATTCTCATAAGTATACTTTTTTGTGTCTTCAAGAGTAAGTTCATCATGAAACAGAAACTTCTCTTCATCTGGGAATTGAAACCAAAGCTCAACATCAAACTTTTCTTGTAGCCATCTAGTAAACATCCAGGGCACTAGGTGGCCCATGTGAACAGGACCAGAAGGCGCCCTGCCTGTATAAAGGAAAAATTCATTTCCCTTTTCATATTCATTCAAAATCCAATCCAAATCACGATGTGCAAAAAATATACCTCTCCTCAGGAAATGGTGAAGCTCTTTTGTATGTTTTTTTATTTTTTCCAAAAGTTCCTCGCCTATTCGTTGAATTCCAAATTTTTCTATAAGCTTTTCATAATCTATCTCTCCCCTAACTTCCCATGGAGTCACAACAAACTTTTGTTTTTCCATTTACTCACCTAACACCAATTTCTAATTTACTGAAGTTAACAAATAAATATATGCAATTTCAACTTCAATAAAAGTGATCTCTTATGACTTCATTCAAATTTGTGATAAGTGATCCAGAAACAAGAAAGAGCTATCAGCTTGAAGTAGATCAATCTAAAGCTATAGGCTTGATTGGAAAAAAGATAGGGGAAGAATTCAACGGTGATGTGATAGGTTTGCCAGGCTATTCATTGCAAATCACAGGCGGTACTGATAAAGATGGTTTTCCAATGCATCCTTCAATTCCAGGAAGTGTGAAAAAGAAAGTTTTACTTTCAGGTCCACCTTGCTTCCATCCAAGAAAAAAAGGGGAAAGAAGGAGAAAGACGGTAAGAGGAAACACTATTTCTTCTGATATAGTACAAATAAATGTAAAAATAATCAAGAAAGGAGAAAAACCAATTGAAGAGCTCATTCCAACAAAACAAAAAACTGAACAAAAAGGAGGTGAGGAAGTTCAAGGAAGTAAATCCTAAGCTGATACCAGAAGTTAATATAGGTCTTGTGGGTCATGTTGCTCATGGAAAAACTTCTCTTGTAGAAGCAATTTCTGGCAAGAGAACTTTAACCCATTCTGAAGAATTAAAACGTGGGATAACAATTAGATTGGGGTATGCTGATGCTTCTTTCTATAAATGCTTGAGTTGTGGGCGCTATTCAACTTCCCAAAAATGTCCTTTCTGCTTTTCTGATACAGAACTTCAAAGGACAGTAAGCTTTATCGATGCTCCAGGTCACGAAACTTTAATGGCGACAGTGTTAACAGGAGCAGCTCTAATGGATGGTGCGATCTTGGTTATAGCTGCAAATGAAAAATGTCCTCAACCACAAACTAGAGAACACTTAAAAGCTTTAGAGCTTATAGGAATAAAGAATGTGATAATTGTTCAAACAAAAATTGATCTCGTTTCGGAAGAGGAAGCTCTGAAAAATTATGAGCAAATAAAAGATTTTGTAAAAGACACTAATCTAGAAAACTCTCCTGTTATTCCGATTTCATCTCTACAAAAAATTAATATAGATGCGGTTATTGAAGCTATAGAAAAATTCATTCCTACTCCAAAAAGAGACGAAACCAAAGAGCTCAGGATGTTAGTAGCAAGAAGCTTTGATATAAATAAACCTGGAACTGAACCTGAGAAGCTTGTAGGCGGAGTATTAGGAGGAGCTGTAGTTCAAGGCAAATTGAAACTTGGAGATGAAATTGAAATAAGGCCTGGTGTTAAAATTAAAGAGAAATATCAACCAATTTTCAGTAAAGTTGTGGGTTTACAGAAAGCTAAGATGAATTTGGAAGAAGCTGGTCCTGGTGGTTTGCTTGGTGTTCTAACAGAGCTCGATCCGTTTTTGACAAAATCTGATTCCTTGGTGGGAAATTTAGTTGGACATCCAGGGAAGCTCCCTGAGGTTATGTATAGCTTGGAAATGGAAGTGAACCTTTTGGAAAGAATAGTTGGCTTAGAAGATTTGAAAGAGATGTCACCAATCAAACAGAATGAAGTTTTAATGATAAATGTTGGGACTGCAAGGTCAGTGGGTGTTGTAAAGGAAATTAAAAAGAATAGAATTCAATTAGAACTTAAGATTCCCGTTTGTGTGGAAAAGGAAAATAAAGTCGTGATTTCTAGGCAAATTGCTGGAAGATGGCGTTTAGTTGGGTTTGGTCAATTGGTTTAAATTCAACAATAAACGGATTTTTCTTCAGAATTTGAAGGACCGGTAACTTTTATCTTATGTAGAGTTCCCGATACACCGCCTGCCGGATTAGTTATTGTTCCGGAAGAAATTCCACCTGGTGGTATTGATGTAGGATTCCAAGTGATGGTTGTAACCACAGTATTGTCTACTCTCACAATTAGCTCAGTACTTGGGGTAATATTTAATGATGAATCAAGATTTTTAACAACCACATAATAAGAATTTCCTGGAACACAACCCACATCAACTATTGTTATTGTTTTGCTTGTTATTCCGGTAAACACTCCTCTTATGTACATGTAAGCCATTCCTGCTAAACCTATTGTTATCATCAACATCAAGAGAGTTGCTATTACAGTTGATATCCCTTTCATGTCCACTTATTTTTATTTTGGTTTTTTCCTATATAAATCTTATGAAAAAGGTTTTCTTGGATACCAATTTTTTGATAGACCTTATCAAGTTTAAGATAGATTTAGAAGAAATTCAAATGTTTTTACAAGAACCAACAACCAATTTCTTCATTTTTTCTTCCACTCTAAAAGAACTTCAGAAAATAGCAACAAATAAAGGGAAATCTGGAAGTTGGGCAAAGCTTGCTTTAGAACTCATAAAATTGAGGAATATAAAAATCTTGGAAACAGAGCAAAATCCAGACAAAGCCTTTTTAAACCTTGCCGACAAAAATACAATAATTGCAACAAATGATTCCAACTTGAGAAAAAAGCTAAAAAGTCTTGGAATCAAAACAATTTATTTAAGAGCGAAGAAATATTTGGAAGTGAGCTGATGTATAGAATAGTTGAAGTTGAAGACAAGATAAGAGTGCCGCCTACAAAATTTCACATGAAGGTTAAAGATGCTGTGAAAGAGAGCATACAAGAAAGCTATGAATGTACCCTAGACCCAAGAATAGGTTTTATACTTGCTTGCACAGAAGTGGAAAAAGTAGGTGAAGGGAAAATCGTGCCTGGAGATCCTGGAGTTTTTTATAATGCCACTTTCAAACTCTTGACTTTCAAGCCAGAGCTTCATGAGCTTGTTTATGGCGAAGTAATAGACAACACTGAATTCGGCTCTTTTGTAAGGATAGGTCCAATGGATGGTTTAGTACATATTTCTCAGCTTATGGATGATTTCGTTAGTTTTGATAGTAAGAGTTCAACTTTCTTGGGTAAAGAAAGCAGAAGAACTTTGAAAGAAGGTGATCTTGTGAGAGCAAGAGTAATATCTCTTAGTTTAGGAAAAGAAGAAAATAAAATAGGGTTGACTATGAGACAACCACTCTTAGGTTCTCTTGTTTGGATAGAAGAAGAGAAGAAAAAGGCAAAGAAGGCAAGGGAGTGATATGGCGAAAAGAATCCAAGTTTGCAGAAACTGTAAGCGCTTCACTACAGAAAAAATTTGTCCTTCTTGTAAATCAACAAACCTCTCAACAAGCTGGAAAGGCATGGTCATAATTCTGGATGCTAATAGTGAAATAGCAAAAGCTTTAAACATAAGTGAACCGGGAAAGTATGCTTTGTATGTGGGATGAATTATGGAAATTGAAATTTTAGAAGAAAAAGACAATCCATTATTGAGAAGAAAAGAACTCAAGATAAATATCAAACACGCTAATTCACCAACACCAAAAAAACAGGATCTCATAAAAGAGATAGCTTCAAAATACTCTGTTTCTGAAGATAGGGTTTTAGTGAATTACATTTTCACAAAAAAAGGTCTTCCAGAGTCATTTGCAAAAGTTAAAATTTATCAAGAACCTATAAAAACCAAGCAAAAGGAGGAAGTTAAAAATGAAGCACAAATCAGTGAGGCAAAATAAATTTTTCATCATAAAAGAGGGTAAAATAGAGAAAAAAGGAAGAGGTTGTGATAGATGTGGTGAAGGAACTTTTATGGCAAATCATGAAGATCGTTGGTATTGTGGTAAATGTGGTTTAACAATATGGAAAGAAGTATCAAAGAAGGTCTAAAGCTTCTTGAATTCTTGATATTTCTGGACCACTAGTGCTTTCTCCAACTAAAGCTCCATTGCTGTTGGCTATACAACAAGAGCCAACAAATGGTGATCCAAAATTTGCCGTGCCAATATCAGCTTTTACTTTTAAAACTTCTTCTACAATCTTTATTTCTTCTTCACTAACATCTCTATGGAGCAAGCAACCCTTATTTGTGGCTACTCCACAAGAGCCAACAGTCTTGATTTTGGCTATACTTGAAAAAATTGTCTCTACACCTAAACAATCTTCTATTTCTTTTCTCTCTTTCTTACTCAAAACTTCACTCACAATAGCACCCTTTCCATTACACAGGATTAAATTACCGACTGCTGTGTATTTAGATTTTAAAATCAGTAAATTCATGTCAAATAGTTTTTTCAGTTCAAAAAACTTTTCTTTTTCCATTTCTGTCAAAATTTTAGTTAATACAATTCCATTTTCATTCAAAGCACAAAATATTCCCACAAAATCGGTATTAGACAAAGTTAGGGCAACCGTCTTGACTTTCAAAACTTCTTCAATTTTCTCCCTTTTATTTTCTAACACTTTGCCAAGGATACAAATTCTATCACAAGCTTTACCATAAAGTCCTAAATTATGGTCACCAAAAAAGTTTGTTTGCCATATCTTCAAATTATCGCCTTTTCTAACTCAACTTTTACTACTTTTTCTTCTTTTTTAATCCTGAGTTTAAGCTTTGCTGGAGGTTTTTTTGCTCCTTTTTTCCAAATTTCTTCATTGACACTCTTATCTATTTTCACATCAAATCCTTTAAACATTTTTTGAATTTTGTTTCTCAAAAGAGTAACAACTCTTTTAGCTTTTTTCACTCTTCTTGTTTTTTCCAATTCTTTCCTTAAGTTTAAAGTTAAGATCCTCTCTTCAGCCATACTTATACCCTGAATCTTGTTCTTCTCCATTTTTTAACTTTATTCACAGAAATTCTTCTAGTTCTTGCTCTTTTAAGTCCAAATTTCCTTATATCTGCCCATCGTGGGGCATTTTTAATCTTCCTTATTTTACCCAATTTTATCTTTTTGGTTAAATGTTTAATTGCCATTCAAATCAACTCCCTTATTTCTTTACTTTTTTCCACAGCAATCTTTATCATTTTTTCTATTTCCTCCAAAGTAAGAGTACCACTATCTTGTTTTTGAATAGCACAAATTTTTCCATCTTCTCTCACACACACACTTAACCTCGCTTCTATAACTTCTTCTTCTTCTAAAAGAGGATCTATTAAAAATTTATCTTTTATTTTACAAACACTAACATTTATGGGTTTGAATTGAATTGGCAAATTCTTTTCAAATTCCCCTCTCAAGATTTTTTCTCCTTCAATTTTTGGAATTTTGGTATTCAACAAAGCTACAAGGCTTGCCAGCGCAGAGACATCAAGCAAATTTCCTTTGTGATTTATGATGTGAATGTCAACATAAACACACCAAACTTTTTTCCCAGGTTCTATACAAAGCTCTTCCATTTTTATAGTTCGTGAAGATCTTATCCCTCTATCAACTACCCTCGCAAGCTCTATTGCATCTTCTCCTGGAGGTCCGGCTTCAAAATCAGGTGAAGCTAAAGGTGAGAATTCAGCATTAACCACAAGGATTCCCTCGTTTGGTGTATCTTCAAAAGGCTCACCAAGCTCAAGTTTTACTCCAACAATAACTTGTGTCTCACCAAATTTAACTAAAGCCGAACCTTCAGCATTTTTTATTACATTAGGTACTATTTCTATCTTTCTGAACTCTTCAAATTTCCTCCCATCCATTCTTTTTCCATTTTCAATCATTTCAAGCACATACTCATCCATATTCATCACTTAAACTTCTCCTTTATTGCTTTCTTTTGCATCTCATAAATTTTTAAGCAAGCGTCTTTTGCAATTTTAATCAAGTTTTTTATTTCTTCTTCTGTGAGTAAGCCATCCATTTGAAGGAGTGTAACTTTTTCTTTGCCGGGCATCATGGCAAAAGCCATATCACACTCAGAATTATTATCTTCAATTCCTGTCAAGTCCAAAATTAAAGTATTATTGATTTTTCCAACAGAACATGCTGTAACTAAATCTCTCATAGGCACACCAGCAGTAGCTAGAGCAAGGCTTGCAGCATTTATTGCAGTAACTCTTGTTGATCCATCAGCCTGGACAATTTCCACAAAAACATCTATTGTTGCTTTTGGAAATTCTTCCAAGAATATTGCAGGTTCAAGAGCAAGTCTTATAACTTTCGAAAGTTCTATGCTTCTCCTATCAGGACCTGGAGATTTTCTGTCAGTTGTGGAAAAAGGCGCCATGTTGTATCTACATCTTAAAATTCCACTTCTATTTTCTTGCAAATGTTTTGGATAAAGGGGTCTTGGTCCATATGCTGTGGCTATGGCTATTGTGTTTCCAAATTTTACCATCGCAGAACCATCAGCTCTGCTAACTACATCAACTTTCATCTCTATAGGTCTTAATTCTAGTGGAGCTCTTCCATCTAGTCTCTTCCCATCAACCAATAGCTTAACATCACTTTTTCCCGTCATTAGATCAACCCAACATTTTATCTATCTTTTCCGTAAGACCAATAACATGAGACTCTTTTTCTATAGTTAACAAAGCTTCTATAGCTTTACTCTTGTTTTCTCCCTTTATCCAAATGTAGCCGTTTCTTCCAGGATAAATTTCACAACCAGTTTTTCTTTTTATCAAGTTTATCATGCTTCCTCCTCTTCCAATGATTCTCGGCACTTTATTTGGATTTATTTTGATGATCACACCACCATGAAGCTTTCTACTTCCTATACTTTTCATAGAAACTTGTACAATCTTGTCTTTAGTGACTTTAGAAACCACACAAAAGATAACATCGTCAATATCAAAATACCTGCTTATATCGATTTTGTAAATATCAACAAATTCTCTTACTCCTTCAGCTAAAGGTAAGAATGCAGTGTAGGGTGAATTTATATCTACCATCCAACCAGAAATTTCCACACTCACTATTTTTCCTATCACTCTGTCTCCAACTTTTGGTATGTATACCCCAGCTAAAGGTATGACAGAAACTTCATTTTCACCAATTTTTGGAATTCCCAAGACTTTGGCAAAAACTTTTTCTCCTTCGAAATATGTTCCTGGCCCAACTTTTTTCCCCCTTTTTTCACACAAGAACTCTCCAGGCAAAACAATTTCTCTTTTTTCATTCATACATCTTCCCTCTTAATAACTTTTGATTCAAAATTCCCATGAGTGAGTGAAGATATCTTCTGGAAAAGTTCGTCTTGCATTCCAGCCAAAATCTCTACACTCACAGACAAACTTCCATCACCTAACCATTCTTCATTAACTACATTTCCCACACTCTTAAACACATTGTAAGCATTCCCAGAGAATTGTGGAGGTATTTTGAACTGAATCACAACTTTCTGAAACTTTATAGGCAATATAGATTTTATACTTTTTAAAACTTTATCTACTTGTAGTTCAGCTTCAAGAAAAGGATCTATATTAACTCCTGCTTGTTCCATTGCGTTTATTATCCTTTGTGGTGGGTGAGGTGTGTTGGTTTGTGGATTTATTCCTTTTTTTGAGATTATGTTTGCTATTTGAATCTTCTTTTGTTCAATCATTCTCCTCCTTTGTTCAGTTGTTACCTGAAGTTCACCTTCCTTAATTATCTTTTCAGCTATTTTCATGATATCTGTAGTGCCAAAAACTTTTTGAAGTTCTTGTAAAGAAACGGCTTCTCCTTTTCTCGAGTCTTTATAAACAGAAGGATAAGCAAGAAGATCGTCTATATTAACTTTACCTCCTTTTTTGACTTCTAAAGCTTTTTCCGGATCTACCAGTATTTCAAATCTTTGGCCAGAGTGTTGCAATCTTGCCACTACAGCTTTATCTACACTAACAGTAATATCCAACACCTTAATAAATATGAAGAGTAGAAAAATAAATTTCTTTAAGCCCTCAATTTCTTGATTTCCTCTTCACTCAATTTCTTAAATTTCTTCTCTTCTGCTCTTATTACGGCTATGTCAGCTTCTCCTTCTTTTTCAGTTTTTGAGATTATTTCTAAAGCGATTTTCAAAGCTTCAGTTTCGCTTAGATTTTGTTTCCATTTTTGTCTTAAAATTTTGTTGGCAATTACAGAACCTCTTCCTATAGCATAAGCAAACCATTCATAAATCATTCCAGAAGGATCTACTTCTATCACATGACTTCCAGTTGTGTCAACACCACCAATCAAGAAAGAAACACCATAAGGTCTTAAACCAGCGTAAAGTGTGGAAATTTGCATTCTATCAGCAACACTTTTCGCTAAGCTTAAAATATCCATAGGCTCTTCATAAGTTAGCCTATGAATTTGTGCCCTCACTCTAGCTTGGTTCGCTAAAACTCGAGCATCAGCAAGCAAGCCAGCGGCTACAGCAGCAGCATGGTCATCAAGCTGGAAAATCTTTTCTATGGATTCTGGAACCATTAAGGGAGTTTTTGGCTTGACTGTTGCAAACAAAACACCGTTTTTAAAAACCATTGCTATACAAGTTGTTCCTCTTTTCACTGCTTCTCTCGCATACTCAACTTGAAACAATCTTCCATCTGGACTAAAAACAGCTTTCACGGGCTGTAGGAGCTTCCTATCAGCCTATCGTGCGGTCATATCCCATGTACTCAGGTAATATCTCCGGAATTGGGCATCACCTCAATTAATTTTATTTTATGTATTTAAAAATTTATGGTAAACTTTGATACTTTGAATTTCATCAAAAATTCAGTCTTCTTATTGTTCCAGAAATTTTCAAAATTTTAAACACAATTCTCGAATCCCCAAGCCTTGGGATCAAACCAAGAGCTGCAATAACTTTTGCTACAGATTTGTTATTGCATTTAATCACTCCGATTTGCTCTTTTTCATTCCACAAATTTTTTATTATCCAGAGAGAAAGTCCAGAAACTCCTAATTCTCCATAAAAATCTAAAAAAGAATTCCAAATTGAGCTTTCAAGATCAGGATAACTTATTGGTCTTTCCGAAATCACTTTAAACTTTATATACCTTTCCCTTTCTCTCAAGCTTGGAAGTAAAGTTTTTGGTTTTTTCATTTTCCCACCACTTCTTCAATCCAATTCAAATATTTTTCATTTCCTTTTTCAATTTTCAAACAAATTATTTCTGGAATTTTGTAAGGATGATTTTTCAAGATTTCTTCCTTTATAGAAGAAAATAATTTTTCTTTTGTTTTCATAATCAATAAAACTTCTGAACTTTTCTCAATTTTTTCCTCCCACCAATAAATGCTTTTGACATTGGAAATGATGTTCACACAAGCTACGAGCTTTTTCTTAACCAGAATAGTGGAAATTTTTTCGGCACACTTTTTATTTGGACATGTTGTAAAAATTACAAAATTTCTACCCAACTTTTCTCACCCCAGGCATGATCCAATTCTCGCTTCTTCTCTCTTTAGCTCTCTCAATTATTCCTTGAGGAATTTTGCTAACAGTTTCTTTAGCTTCTTTTAGTTCCAGTCCTAGCAAATTTGCAAAAGAAGCCAAACAGAGCGGATCTCTAAGTTCCCAATGAGTTAAAGCTCCAGAACAAGTTATGATTTTAACCTCATATTTTTTAGCAAGGTTCACATTTCTTGCCATGTTGGCTAAAATTTTTGATCTACTTGTTTTGTTTGAAAACAAAACTTCTCTCAAGTTTATTTCTATAGCAACATCATTTTTTGCTGCGAATTTCATGCTCACATGATCTAAACCAGAATCATTTCTTTGATATTCTGGATGGGTCAGAATATCAACTTCAGGTGTTTCACACGCAACCCTATTCATTTCCACATCTCCACCTCTTGCTAAAAGTATATCAAAACTTCTTCTTTTCTTTGCCAGCTCTTTTAACTCTCTTAAATCTCTTGCCTCAAATCCAAGGTAAGCTTCAATCCCCACTTCTTTCTTTATTCTTTCAATTTCAGAAAGTAGGAAATCTTTTTGAGTTTCATCTTGATAATAAAAAACGAAGCAAATTCCATGATAACCTAAAATTTTAGCAGTTTTTGCCACTTCTTCTAGACTTGATTCCCCACCGCTGAAAGCATTGTGAACGTGCAAATCAAAAAACTTCATATAATTAAGAATTGTTTAACTGTATTTATCTTTTAACAGCTTCATAGACAATTTTGTGGGAAATTGATCTGAATTTTTCTCATTCTTTCTATTTTGTAGCTTCAAGTAGCTCTGGGATTTTAATCTTTTTGAATTTACAATATTTTCTCCTTCCTCAACATATTTTATTTGAGTACTCCTAAGCTCAACTAAAAATATGTGGGAAATGAAAGTCTTTTTCTCTTTTGGAGATTTTATTTCATAAAGAATTTTGCCCAATTTTTACTTTTTATTTCACAGCTGGTTCTAATAACCAAGACTTTTTCTGGCAACAAAATTATGAACTAGACTTTCGATTCTCTATTCAAAGGTGGGAAAATATTCTTGAGTTTCAACCTACTTTAAAAACTTTCATTTAAGTCCTCTTGCTTTTTTGCCTACAGCGGTTAAACCGCGAAAAGCTCTTCTCCTATGTTGGGGCTCACAAATCCAGTTTATCTTTGGATCGTTTTTTATGTGAGGATTTTGAGGATCAACCATTATAACTTCAAAGAATTTTGTGGTTCCATCTTCTGCTACTAAATAAGAATTTAAGACTTCTAGATTTGGAAACTTTCTTGCAGCTTTCTGTTCAGCTATTGCCTGTAAAGATTGTTTTGGGGTGAAGTGAACCATTCCAGCTTTAGAAGGTTTTCTCCCCCTGTGATATCTTGGTCTTTTTCTTCCACCTTTCCTAACTTTTACTCTAACAACAACAAAACCGGGTTTTGCTTTGTAACCTAAACTTCTTGCTCTATCAATTTTGGTTGGTTTTTCTATTCTTTCTACAGTATGTTGCTTTCTCCATTCAACAAGTCTTTTTTTCATAAGTTCTTCAGCTTCAGCTTTTTTTCTTGATTCTCTCATAAATTCATATCCGCTTTTCATTTTGACCACAAATTAAAGCTTAAATATTATACTTTTTATAATTTTTAAAAGGTGATGGTTTGCACCCATTAGTTAAAATGATAATAGGACTGCTCCTCATAGTTGCAGGCATCTACTGGATACTGTATGGTCCAGCATCAGCTAGCTTGAATGCAATGTTAGCTCCTTACCTAGCTTCTCTAGGAGTTAAATCAACAGCTGCATGGAACGATTTCATGATTTTACTTAATGGAGGCCTACCACCCCTAGTAATTCTCATAGGAATCTTTATAGTCTGGCTTGAGTGGGATGAGTGGAAAATAGAAAGAGAGCTTGCGGCTGAGGAGAAAAAGGCTAAAAGAAAGAAAAAATGAATTTTTATTTTTTTATTCTTCTTTTAAATTAAGTAGTTTTAACTCAGGCCTTTAAAATGGGAGTTAATCTAGAAGGTCTTGTGTCAGGTAGAGAAATTGAGCTAAAAGAACTAGCAGGAAAAAAGATAGCCATAGATGCATTCAACACCCTTTATTCATTCTTGAGCATAATAAGAGATCGCTTGACAGGAGAGCCTTTGAGAGATTCAAAAGGTAGAATAACTTCTCATCTTTCTGGTCTTTTCTATAGAACTTCAAACTTGATTGAAGTAGGAATAAAACCGATCTTTGTTTTTGATGGAGAACCGCCAAAATTCAAGAAAAGAACTATAGAAGAAAGGAAAATTGCAAAAGAGAAAGCGAAGGAAAAATGGGAAGAGGCTCTAAGAAAGGGAGAAAGAGCTATAACTTACGCCCAAGCAGCCGCTGAGCTTACGAGTGAAATGGTTGAAGATGCAAAAGAGTTGCTAGAAGCCATGGGAATTCCTTGGATTCAAGCTCCGAGTGAAGGAGAGGCAATGTGTGCATATTTGTGTAAAAAAAATTTGGTTTTTGCTGCAGGTTCGCAAGATATGGATTCTTTGCTTTTTGGTTCTCCTAGACTTATAAGGAATCTTTCAATAACAGGAAAGAGAAAATTACCAAAAAAAGAAGCTTATGTAGAAGTGAAACCAGAGATAATAGAGCTGGAGGAAGTTCTCTCAAATTTGGGAATAACAAAAGAGCAGCTTGTAATCATAGGCTTGCTTGTTGGTACAGATTACAATCCAGGAATAGAAAAAGTTGGTCCGAAGACAGCTCTAAAGCTTGTAAAAGAATGCAAAACTTTGAATAAAATTTTGGAAAAAGTAGAATGGCAAGGTGAGGTAGATCCTGAAGAAATTTACAATTTTTTCTTAGAACCACCTGTGACTGAAGATTTCAAAATAGAGTTTAGAAAGCCAGATGAAGAAAAAATAATCAAATTTATGGTGGAAGAGCATGATTTTTCTCGAGAGAGAGTGGAAAAAGTGATTCAAATTTTACAAAAAAGTTTTTCTGCAGGAACACAATCAAGCTTAAAATGGTTTAAATAACTATTGATTTTTATGGAAATAGAAAAGATAATACAAATCGCAAAAAGAAGAGGATTCATATTTCCAAGTTGTGAAATTTACGGCGGTCTTTCTGGTTTTTTCGACTATGGTCATATAGGTTTACTACTAAAGAGAAAAATAGAAAATTCATGGAGAGAGTTTTTTATCAAAAGCGAGGAAAACATTTTTGAAATAGAGACTTCTTTGGTAATGCATGAAAAAGTTTGGGAAGCTTCTGGTCATTTGAAAAGTTTTATTGATCCAATAACACAATGTAAGAAATGTAGTTCTTTTTATAGGGCTGACAATTTAATAGAAGAAATTTTGGGAAAGTTTGTTGAAGGTATGAAGCCAGAAGAAATGACAAGAATAATTAAAGAGAATAAGGTGAAGTGTCCAAGATGTAAAGGTGAACTTTCTGAAGTTAAGATCTTCAATTTAATGCTCTCCACTAATGTAGGTCCTGCTGCTGGAAATACAGCTTACTTAAGACCAGAAACAGCTCAAGGCATTTTTGTCAATTTCAAAAATTTGTTTTTATCGACTAGAGCAAAATTACCTTTTGGAGTTGCACAAGTTGGAAGATCCTACAGAAATGAAATTTCACCCAGACAATGGTTAATGCGACTAAGAGAATTCAACCAAATGGAAATTGAATATTTTTTCAATCCTAAAAAGGCAGAAGCACCTAATCCAGAAATTTTGAAGACAAAAATAAGAATATTGACAAGAGAAGCTCAAAAAGAGAAGAATCCAAAAGAAATAGAACTGACAGCAGAAGAAGCTGTGAAAGACAAAATTTTACCAAATGAAATAATTGCTTACTTTATGGCTAAGGAGTTTCTTTGGTATCAGAATCTGGGAATTCCAAAAGAAGCTTTGAGATTTAGGCACATGCTTCCCGAAGAGACACCACATTACAGTAAAGGAAACTTTGATTTAGAAATAAAGTTTGATTTTGGTTGGAAAGAAGTTGTAGGAAATGCTTACCGCACTGACCATGATTTGAAATCTCATATGCAACATTCAAAAGAAAAATTTGAAATTGTAGACAATGGGGAGAAAATAATTCCTCATGTAGTAGAGCCATCTTTTGGGATGGAAAGAACAATATATGCAGTTCTTCTTTACTCTTTCAGGGAAGGGAAAGAAAGAGGCTGGAGCTGGTTTGCTTTTCCACCAAAAATTTCTCCTTATGTTGCTGGAATTTTTCCACTTGTGAGTAAAGATGGTCTTCCTGAAAAAGCGATTGAAATCTATCAAAAACTGAAAAAAAGTTTGGATGTTTTTTACGATGAATCTGGTAGCATAGGGAAAAGATATGCTAGGGCAGATGAAATTGGTGTACCTTTCTGCATTACTGTGGATTATCAAACTTTAAAGGACAATACAGTTACAATAAGAAAAATAGAAGATTGTTCACAAGTTAGGGTTAAAATTTCAGAACTTGAGCAGAAAATTTCAGAAAAAATTTAAGCAGCTGTACCGCGATAAACTCTCGCAAATTTTGGTGTAATAACAAGAAAATCTTCTCCCACCCCTACTAAGTCCCCGTCTAAAGCGGTACAAGTTTTCTTCAGTTTTTCTACCGCTTTCTTTAATTCGTTTATATCTTTTGTTCTCAATTCTTTAATTCTCAGAAAAATTATGTTGCCTTCTCTCAAAAGCTGTAATATTCTATCAACATCAGAATAGCTTTTTAGAGAATCAATTTTTACATTAATCTTGTTTTCTTCTTCAGAAGTTGTTTCAACTTCTATAAACTCTTCTTCCTCTTTCTTAGCAAGCTTTTTCTTTAATTCTTTTAATTTCTTTGAAATCATTCTTCCCTCCTTTAATTTTTTTGTATTTCAAATTTAAATAGCTATTAGCTCACCTCTCTTCTTTTCTCCTCCAACAAAGTAACAATACTCCATATTTTTGTTCTAGCATACATGGGCATGTTAGGATCATTTATAATTTCATCTAACGCTTGAATAGCACTACTGAGCCTTAAGTCAATAGGTTGACTTTCATCATTTAGCAAATTCTTAGTATCTTCTGCAACTTTTCTTATATTTTTGGGCACGGTTCTATCATTTATCACTAAGTCTAAAAGTGAAAAAATTTGTTGCATTTTTTCCACTTCAATCACCCTTTCATTGAACTTTGCAAATATTTGAGTTTATTCATTATTCTTTCTTCTGTCTTTTCTAAACTTTTAATTCTTATTTCAGCTTCTTCTTTTTTTTCTTGAAGCTCTTTTTTTATTTCATCTACACTCTTTTTTATCATAATATTTCCGACAATCTTAAAAGCTTGTTTTTCTTCTGTTTTGTTCAATTCTTCAAGAGCACCTTCTATTTCAGCTACTTGTATTTTTAAACTTTCCTTTTGTATTAACAAGGTTTGTAACTGTTGTTGATAAAATTGAAATTCCTCTTCTGGAGAAATCTCTTTTACCATTCCCTCACCTTTAACTAAATAAATTAATTCCATTAAACTTAAACCTTATTGCCAAAGAGAAAAATTTACCTGGCTCTTACTCTCTTGATGACTTCTGGTCTCATTTTCACGAATATCCTATACCCACAATAAGGACATCTTATCTTATCTCCTAACTTCGGGACAGTTTTCTTACAATTAATACATTTATACATTATTTCACCTCTTTTTTGATCATTTCAGCCTTTGGAACATAAGCTGCACCAGCAAACTTAGTTCCACATTTCTTACATTCCCAAATCCCAGGACCAATTCTTTTGACATATCGCATGCTACAGCTAGGACAAATATGTCTTTGTTTTTGAACTTTTTCTATTTCAGCTACTCTTTTTTTCACACCTTTTCCATACCTACTTCCGAACCTTCCTGTAGTTTCACCCATAAAACTCACTTCACTATCCTAAACTTTTTCCTTTCAGACAATCTTTCCAATATCACCTTTATTTGCTCTTCAGATATTTCTTTATTTATTTTTCCTGTTTGATAAAGTTGAATTAAGTAAAGCTCAATTTCATTGGCAAGCTCAGGCTTAACTAACCTAACTCTAGCAAGTCTCTCGATAGCTTCTTTAGACAAAATTTTTTTCAAAACAATTTTTTTCATTTCTTCCGTATCAATCTCTTCATTCATTTTTTAACCTCAAAAGCTATTTGATCCAGCATCTTTTGGCCTTTTGGTGTTATTTTTCTTCCTTTGGCTGTTTTTTCCACAAACCCTGCTTTTTCTAGTTGTTGTAAAATTTTTCGGATTATAGAGCCAGAAGCTTTCCTAAAATGTCGAGGAAAATAGCCTCTTTTTCTACCACCACCATAATAGCTTCTCAGTCTTTCAACTCCAACAGGGCCATCAATATAAATCCTTCTAAGAATTGAAGCAGCTCTAATGTACCAAAAGTCAAGTTGTTCAGGAGGCCTTTGTTTATGAACACCAGATTTTGCAAATTTTGCCCATTCTAGAGGCTTAATTTCTTCAATTTTCTTCAACTCTTCTTTTAATCTTTCTATCAGTTTTTGTGGATCTACTTCTCTTGCCGTAACCATACTAAATACCTTTACTCCATAAAAATTTATCTTTATAGTTTTAATAAGTTTGCTACGAAGAGAGTAAGATATAAGAAGTGGTTAAGATCACAAACAAAAACCCACCTATTAATAAAAGTACAACAAGCATCGATAATGTAAACCCAGAAAATTGTTCGCATACAAAAGATTTTTGCTCTTCACTTTTACATTTTTCAGCAAGCTTATTTAAGTTGTCAAATATATAGAAAAGCATGAAAGTTGCTATAAAAACAACAACAAGACCCAAAACTACTTTATTAAGTATGCCCATTATTTCACTACTCTCCTATAGATTTTATTACAATTCCAGCATTTTATAATTATCATTTTGTTTTGTATTCTTATGCTACAAGTCAAGCCAGGCTTGAGCAAAGTATTGCAATTTTTGCAAAACTTTCTTTTCATTTCTCTTGGAAGCCTTATGTTGTATCTTAAGCCAATTTTTCTTGCAAGTTCTATATAGCGCCTACTTCTTTCTGGATGTTCTCTTAACTCCTTTTCTGCTAAGTTGAAAAGAATCTGAATTCTTTCTCTTGCTATCTTGAGCTGCCATTCAGGCTTTTTTGCTCTTGGCCTCATAATTCTTCTTGAGAATTTAATATAAAAATATGGGGTTGCTGGGATTTGAACCCAGGTTTTGCGGGCCCAAGCCGCAAGGCCTAGACCAAGCTAGCCGACAACCCCGTTTAAAATTCTATTCGATTTGAATTTTTATTCGACTCGAGTCTATTAAACCATTTTGGATATCTTTTTAAATTATTTGGTCTTATTATCATTAAAAATTTTTCAGCATCATATTGTTTAATCTTCACATAGAATATTTTCTTTCTATTTTCTCTTTGATCTTTATAAACATAAATCAAAGGCCGAATATTTAAAACCTTTCTCAAGATTTTTGTTATTTGACGAGCCAATACGGGTGAAACAGTTATGAAGTCTATTTCTCTTTTATCCTTGTATGTATATCCATCACTATCGAATAACCCTCTTAAAAATCCTATTAAAAAATCATTCGATAAAAAATTTATTTTGACTAAACGTATGGTATATGATCTTTTCTGATTTTCATTCCAGGTAACATATTTTTTTATTAATTCACTTAGTTTTTTTGATGTCACTCTTACAAAAATTTTATTAACATTTTTGTATTTGTAGACGTATATGTAACGGTTTATAATCGAATTTAGCAAATTTATGAATCTTTTGACATATTCTTCTTCATCTTTAGAGAAATAGAAAAATGTATTGTATTTATAACTTTTCTTATCAAAAAAGAAATATCCATCACCTGAAAATACACCAATCAATTCTCCAACATTTTCAAGATTAGAGTCTTCTATTTTTGTTTCTGGAAATCTTCTACCTCTGAGTTTTTTTATATAATAATACACTGTGGATTTATTTAGATTCAAATCTTTACAAATTTTTGTGATAGTTTCATTTTCTTTTATTTTTTTGATGAGCAGTTGCTTTGTTGAGTTTTCAAGTCTCATATTTTTTCAATTATTACCTTGTTTTATATTTCTATTTTTGTCAGTTGAATTATTCATTCATAATAAAGGTATGTGGGAAGGCGGGGATTTGAACCCCGGTTGCTGCCACCCCAAGGCAGATGCCTAGACCAAGCTAGCAGACCTTCCCTCAAAATATTATTTGATTTGAAATTATAATTCTTAAATATGGTTGAAGAAGATTTTTCGATAATTACAGAAACCGTTATAGGAAGAACAAGGGAAGATTACAAGAAATTTGGTTTAAAGGCTACAGGCTACATTGGTAAGCATATTGTTGGAACTGGAGAAGAAACTCACTTGACAACAAAAGTTTTGATTGACTTGCTTAAGCCCCATGTTATTTTATGTTGCGGAAAACGCGGCTCGGGCAAAAGCTACTCGGCCGCAGTTATTCTAGAAGAATTTTGTCAACTTGAAGAAGAGTTCAAGCAAAAACTTGCTTTTGTTGTTGTTGATCCTATGGGAATATACTGGAGTATGAAGTTTCCAAATGAACAGCAAGCAACTTTGCTGAAAGAATGGAACCTTGAACCAAAAGGCTTTAAAGATTTCGTTCGTGTTTTTGTTCCTGCAAAACAGAAAGAAGATTATGAAAGAGCTGGAATTCCTGTAGATGGGACAATTTTGATTTCTTTAAGAGAATTTTCAGCAGAAGATTTGATTTTGGCTTTTGGTTTGAAGAGAACAGAAGAAATTTCCATAGCTTTGGAAAAAAACTTCAACAAGCTTTTGGCTTCTGGTCAAGCTTTTGGTTTTGAAGAGCTGATAGAAGAAATAAGGAAAGATAGCGAGACAAGAGTTGAGATTAAAAATGCTTTGATAAGCTTGCTTGAAGTGGTTAAGCAATGGGGGTTAATAGCTAAGGAAGGAATTAAGCTTGAAGATTTGGTTCAAGCCGGAAAAGTGACAGTAATTGATTTATCTAGGATGCCTTCTTTCGAACTAAGAAGCTTGTTAGTAGCTTTGCTTGCAAGGAAAATTTATTTCACTAGAGTTTTGGCAAGGAAAGAGGAAGAGAGAGTGAAAATAGAAGGTGGCAAACCCGAAATAACTTTTCCAATAACTTGGCTTGTTTTGGAAGAAAGCCACAATTTCATCCCTTCTGATCGCGATGTAGCTTCAAGCGATGCAATTAAAAGATTAGCAAAAGAGGGAAGAGAGCCTGGTATAGGCTTGCTAGTTATAACACAAATGCCAAATAAAGTCCACCAAGATATTTTAAGCCAGTGTGATTTGGTTATTTCTTTCAGGCTAACAAGTAAAGATGACTTGCAAGCTTTGCATGCTGTTTATCAAAGCTACATGGCTGAAGAAATTGAGAAATTCATCAACAAGCTACCGAGATGGGCAGGAGCTGCAATAATTCTTGACGATATGCTTGAGAAAGTTTTTACTGTTAATATACGCCCAAGGCTTTCTTGGCATGCTGGTGGAACAGCAGCTCTGGTTTAATGTTTATACAATTTGTTTTTAGCTTTTCCTTTTTGAATCCCTCACTTATGAGACAAATTTATTAACCTTCCAAACTTTAAACTCTTCCTAAGTAGTAACGAGATTTTCTTTGTTATTTTTTATCAAACCATGCTTTGAAATCTTTAACTGCCGAGCTTTGTTCTTTATTATTTTTTCTGGATATTTTGTTTTCTTTATTTTTGCTAAAGTAAAAGTTTTGTTGCAATTTTTACAGAAGTAAAGTTGGATTTGTTTAAGTTTTTCCTTTCTTATACCCCTTTTAATTATATTTACTGAGTTACAATTTGGGCAGGTTATTTTCATAAATAAATGTTTAGTTTAATTTTAGGTTTTAAATATTGCTGGCAAAATTTAATGCTTAAGCGACGAAAATTGCCGGCAGTTTAAGCAACGCAGATTGCCGTTAAAATAGTAAAAAATGAGGAATTTGGCAGGATTTTTTGGGTTTTTGGGGTTTGGTTAAATAAATATAAAGCGGGTTAATAAACATTTTCTCTATTTAATCTTTAAAGTGCCTCCCCCACCAGTTATTAATATACTAGAAATTCTTATCCAAGTTTCTTCAGGACCTAAAGTTGCAGTAATTTCCTCATTTCCAATGCTTGTTGTTGGTTCTGGGGAAGTGTATTTGCGAACAAAATAAGTTTCAACAAAATAAGGAGGTTTTTGTATAGTAGAAGGAATGCCATTTGTTTTATCATATCTTCCACCTAATTCATAGTTTAAAACAAATACTGGTGTAGATTTACTAGTAGTTGTTCCATCTCCAAGTTGACCATAAGTATTATAACCCCAACACATAGCTGTTCCATTTGATAATAAAGCACATGTATGAGAACCTCCTGCAGCTATTGCTACTGCATTTGTTAATCCTGAAACAAATACTGGTGT
>JAWCSL010000011.1:0-25315 GCA_039090665.1 Candidatus Aenigmatarchaeota archaeon
GCTGAGGCTCAGAATTAGCCGAGGCTTAGGTGCCAAGAAGAAACCTGCTGGGTTAGTGCCTTCGTGGGTTCAAATCCCACCCCCTGCATCCTGTTCTATTGTAATGCACCGCAAAATGGGGCTATCTGCAAAGCCAAATTAAGATTAAAAGAAAGCGGTGCATTGGAATGGATAATGAATTAGACGAAATAAATAGAAATGACATTCTAAAATTTTCTAAGTATCTTCTTGCAGAAGGTTTATCGGCTGGTAGAATAGGAAAGTATATTTGATTTTGAAATCTTTGGTTAAAATGCTAGATAAAAAAATTGAAGAACTGTAATAAAGAGGATATTTATTTACAATTTCTTTGCACACCATTCTCCAGAAAGTTCTGGTTTTACTAGTTCTCTACCAGATTCTTGAAAAAACTCTTGATAGTTAAACTTTTAATTTTTTCAGTTGAATGTTTGGTTTCAAGTTCTAATCAAAATTAGAACGGTCTTAATTCTTTCTAAGACTATTTATATTTACATTCATAATTTTAAGGTGGGGAAATATGGCTGTAGGTGGTACTTGCCAAGTTTGTAGAAGGTATTCTCCGGGTCTATTTAAATGTCATGGTTGCGGAGCTTTAGTTTGTCCAAATTGTGTTATAGAAGGCACACCATTTTGTAAATCATGTCAAGGTAGGAGAGTGGTTAAATGAATTCTGGTGATTTTGTTTGTATAGAATATATTGCTAAAGTTAGCGATAGTGGTGAAGTTTTTGACACAACAAAAGAAGATGTGGCAAAAAAAGCAGGAATTTTCAATGAAAGAGTAAAGTATGGGCCTTTGCCGATAATTATAGACGCTGGTTTTATTATAGCTGGATTAAATGAAGCTATAAAAGAAATGAAAGTTGGTGAAAAGAAAAAAATTCTAATACCACCAGAAAAAGCTTTTGGTGAGAGAAATGAAGATCTCGTAAAGCTTATACCAGAAGCAAAATTTAAAGAACAAGGTATTGATGCCATTCCTGGTTCTTATGTTATGGTTAACAACTTAAAAGGAAAAATAATAAGCGTTGATGGTGGAAGAGTAAAGATTGATTTTAATCATCCTTTAGCGGGAAAAAGTCTAGAATATGAAGTCGAAGTTGTTAAAAAAATTGAAGATAAAAAAGAAAAAGTAGGAGCAATTATCAATTATTTCACTGGTATAGAAAATTGTAATGTAAAAATTGAAAAGGAGGAAGTGGAAATTGAATTAAAAGTTGGAATTGAGAGTAAAGTTAAAGCTGCTATAGCTTCACAAATAATTAAATGGATTGATGGGATAGAGATAGTGAAGTTTGTGGAAGTTTTTAAAAAAAGTGAATAAGAATTTATTTTTAAACTTTTGAATTATAAAAAGGAAGTTACATGGGAGTAAAACAATTTATAGAAAAACCTTCTGAAAGGACAAAAGAAGTTGATGAAGAACTCAGGGCAATTCTAGAGAGCCGAAAGACTCAAATAAAGGTTGTGGGTGCTGGTGGTGCTGGAAATAACACAATAACAAGATTAATGCAAGTTGGTATTGTAGGTGCCGAAACAATAGCAATAAACACGGATGCTCAAGACTTGCTTTACACTGATGCTGATAAAAAAATTTTGATTGGAAAAGAGCTTACTTCTGGCTTGGGAGCTGGTGGTGATCCAAAAGTTGGAATGGAAGCTGCTAGAGAAAGTAAAGAAGAAATAAAAAAGGCTTTGCAAGGAGCTGATATGGTTTTCTTGACATGTGGACTTGGTGGTGGTACGGGAACTGGAAGTTTACCAGTTGTTGCAGAAATAGCAAATAAATTAGGAATATTGACGATTGCTGTAGTGACTTTGCCTTTTAGTATGGAAGGTAAACAAAGGATGGCAAATGCAAGAGAAGGTTTGGAAAATTTGGAAGATCATGTTGATACCTTGATAGTCATACCGAATGATAGACTTTTGGAAGTTGTTCCAGATGTTTCTTTAGCTACTGCTTTCAAAATTTGTGATGAAGTTTTAGTTAATGCAGTTAAAGGAATTGCAGAACTTGTAACTAAACCTGGTTTAGTTAATCTTGATTTTGCTGATGTTAGGAGTATAATGAAAAATGGTGGTTTGGCAATGATTGGAGTAGGTGAAAGTGATAGTGAAAATAGAGCAATAGAAGCTGTTGAAAGAGCTTTGAGCAATCCTTTAATTACAGTAGACGTAAATGGTGCTACTGGTGCCTTGATAAATGTTGTGGGTGGCCCAGACATAACTATAAGAGAAGCTCAACAAATAGTTGAAGCAGTTTCTTCAAGACTTTCTCCTGATGCCAAAATAATTTGGGGTGCACAAATTGCAAAAGAGTTGGGAGAAACTTTAAGAGCAATGCTCGTAATAACTGGTGTGAAATCGCCACAGATTTTTGGGCCTGGTAAAAAATGGTCGAAAGAAGAGAGAAAAGATATAGAAAGAATATTGGGAATTGATTTTGTTGATTGACTGGTGTTTGAAAATGAAATTGAACATAAGAGAAAAACTGAAAGAATATGTGCGTGTTATTAAACTAAATAAAGCTCCGGATAGAGAGAAGTTTTTGGAAACTTTAAGAGTTTGCATCTTAGGTATTTCTGTTCTAGGAGCAATTGGTTTCGTTTTTTATTTAATTTCAATGATTCTTGGTTTATAAGGTGGAAGATAAAATGATTTATAGCATTAAAACTGTTGTTGGGCGAGAAAATGTTGTGATGGAAGCAATAGCTGCTAAAGCTAAAAGTGAAAATTTGAATATTCAAACAATTTTCCATCCTGAGGAAATAAAGGGATATATTTTCATTGAAGGAGACATCAAAGATATTGAAAGATCAATTCAAATGATACCTCATGTTAGAGGCTTGATTAAAAGACCTATTGAACTGAAAGAAGTGCAGAGATTTCTGCAACCAAAAACTGTTGAAATTGATTTAAATGTTGGAGATTTAGTTGAAATAATAGGTGGGCCTTTCAAAAATGAAAAAGGTAAAGTTATAAGATATGATAAGGTAAAAAGAGAAGTTACAATTGAACTAATAGAAGCTGTTGTACCAATTCCAATAACAGTAAGTGTAGAATTTGTAAAACTTCTAGAAAAGGCTGGGAAGTAAAATGGCTGAAAAAGAAATTATTGAACTTTTGATAGAAGGTGGGAAAGCTACTCCTGGGCCAACAACTGCCCCTAAGCTTAGTGCTTACAAGTTAAATATAGGAGAAGTTTTCAAACAAATAAATGAAAAGACAAAAGAATATGAAGGCATACAAGTTCCTGTGAAAGTGATAATTGATAAAGATACTAAGAAATATGAAATTGAAGTTGGTGTTCCTCCTGTTTCAAGTTTAATAAAGAAGGAACTTGGTTTTGTGAAAGAGAAGAAAGAATCTGGGAGCAAATCAGAAAAAGAAAAGAAAGAAGTTACATTAATGGGAAATTTGACTATGGAACAGTGTATAAAAATTGCAAAGATGAAAATGAAAGATATGTTAGCGAAAGACTTAAAATCTGCAGTCAAGACAGTAATTGGTACTGCTGTAAGTATGCCAGTAACAATTGAGGGTAAAAAACCGAAAGAAATTTTAAAAGAAATTGAAGAAGGAAAGTACGATAATCTTTTTAAATCTTAAAAATAAATGAAAAGTTAAATCCCGCTTGACTGCTTAGGCAGGAGGGTTAAAATGAAAGAAAAAATTTTAAAATCAATCAAAGAGTTAAGAAAAAATTCTAAGAAAAGGAATTTTGTTCAGAGTTTTGATTTAATAATTTCTTTAAAAGATTTCGATGTGAGAAAAGCAGAAAACAAATTTACAGAAGATATTCTATTGCCACATGGAAGAGGCGAAGATGCAAAAATTGTTGTTTTTTCTGACACAATAAAAGATCTTGATTGTGAAATTTTAACAAGTAAAGACATTGAAAAATATGCCAAAAGCAAAAGGGAAATAAAAAAGCTTGTGAAAAATACAGATTTCTTTTTTGCTGAACCTAATTTAATGGTTTTAGTTGGAAAAGTTTTTGGTCAATTCATGGGGCCTAGAGGAAAATTGCCAAAAATAATAACAGGTGATGTTACTAAACTCGTAGAAAATTACAAAAAAACAGTTAGAGTAAGAATAAAAGATGCTCCTGTAATTCAATGTATGGTTGGAAAAGAAAATATGAAAGATGAGGATGTAGCTGAAAATGTTGAAGTAGTATTAAAAGCAATACTAACCAAGTTGCCAAGAGGTATTCAAAACATTAAAAATGTTTGGTTGAAATTAACAATGAGTAAACCAGTGAAAATTGAGGTGTAAAAATGGTTAAAGAAGAAAAAATAAAGAAAGCTGAAGAATTGAGTAAAATGATAGATGAATTTCCAGTTATAGGAATAGTTGATTTATATAAGTTTCCGAGCAGAGAATTGCAAGAAATAAGAAAAATGATAAGAGGTGAAGGAATAATAAAAGCCGTGAAAAAAAGTACCCTTATTTTTGCCATAAGGCAAACAAAAAAAGAAAGAATAGAAGAAATTGAAAAAATGATTCCAAACCACGTGGCAATAGTTCTTACAAGAGAAAATGTTTTCAAAATTTATATGAAATTAACCGCTTTGAAATTTGAAACTTATGTAAAAGAATCTGATATAGCTCCCAACGATATAGTAATTAAACCTGGTCCAACAAAATTGTTAGCAGGTCCTGCAATAAGTGAGATCTCAAAAGCAGGAATTCCGGTTGGTGTGGAAGATGGAAAAATTGCAATCAAAAAAGAAGTCACTATTGTGAAGAAAGGGGAAAGGATTTCAAAAGAAGTGGCAAATGCTTTGAGGAAACTTGAAATTAAACCAATAACCATTTCTCTTAACGTTGTATGTTTTTATGATAATGGTGTTATTTACACAAAAGATGTTTTAGAGCTTGTTAGGATCTTCCCAGAAAAGTTGGTAATCGGGCATCAACATGCTATTAATCTTTCTGTGAATGTTTGTTATCCAACAAAAGAAAATATAAAGCTTTTGCTCATCAAAGCCTTTAATAATGCAAAAGTAATAGAAAAAATTGGAGGTGTGAATTAATGGAATATGTTTATTCGGCATTGCTACTTCATCAGGCCAAGAAACCTATAACTGAAGAAAACATAAAGAAAGTCTTAGAAGCGGTTGGTATTACAGTGGATGAAGCAAAAGTTAAAGCACTAGTAGCTAGTTTAGAAGGTGTAAATATAGATGAGGTTATACAACAAGCAGCATTAACAGTCTCGGCTCCAAAAGTTGAAGAAGAGAAGAAAGAAGAGAAGAAAGCTAAAGAAGAGAGTCAAAAAGCAACTGAAGAAGCTGTACTTGGCCTGAGCGCATTGTTCGGATAAAGAAGGGATTGAATGGAAGAGTTGATTCGGCTTGCAGAAAAAATAGAAAATAAAGAACTGAAAAGAAAAGTAATAGAAATTTTGAAAGATCCTAAACTATCCCATGAAGAATTTAAAAAATACCCAAGAGAAGATATAAGCAAAGTAAAGACTCCTTTCACTCTTGCTGGACGAGGCACTGTGGAAAGAGGAAATTTAATAAAGCATATTGTATCTGTGACCGAGCTTTCTATTAAAACTGCAGAATGTTTAGAAAAAAATTATGGAATAGCGATAAACATGGATCACTTGATAGCAGGAGCTTTGCTTCATGATATAATGAAGGTGTTTGAATGGAAAATTGAAGGCAATGAAGTAAGACACACCGGAATCATGTTGGATCATTCGATGCTCGCTGTAGCTGAACTTTATCATAGAGGATTTCCAGAAGAAGTTATCCACATTGTTGCTTCGCATTTTGGTGAAGCTGGTCCAACACCACCCAGAAATTTTGAAGCTTTAATATTACATTATGTAGATACTCTCGCTTCAATGGTAGAATTCTATTTCTCTACACCAAAAGAACAATCTTTCCAACTCCTTCTCCTTGATGAAGAGACCATAAAAAAACTCACGGGTGAAGATACTGAAAAGGCTTGAAGAACTTTTTAAGAAAGGGATTGAATTTTTAAATAGTATAGATGATGAAAAAGCTGTTTTAATTTATGATGATGATGTTGATGGAATTTCTTCTGCTGCTTTGGTAATTTTTGCCCTGAAAAAAATGGGAAAAAAAGTAAAAACAATTCCAATGACCTTTGGTAATTTAGAAAAAATTTTAATAAAACTAAAAGGATTTAAAAAAATAATAACAGTTGATGTGCCTGTTGATTTAATTGAAAAAAATTTTCTCAGTTTGGATAAAGAAATGCTAATAATAGATCATCATCCAGGAAAAGATCTCAATTCTGAAAAAATTGTCTTGATTAATCCAAGATTAGAGAATCCCGAAATTTATCAACCAACAAGTTATGTTGTTTATAAGATGCTCAAGAACTTGGTCAAAGAAAAGAAGTGGATCTCGATTGTGGGAACTGTTGGAGATTTAGGAATTGAAGATTGTGGAGATTTGGTTAGAATTAAAAACAAGAAAAATGTTTGGAAGACTAAATTTGGTAAAGCGGCCATGCTTCTAACAGCTTCTATAGCTGTCTATGGGCCAGAGAAGAGCCTAAATTTTTTAATCATATCAAAAAGCTTGAAGGAAATAATGAAAAATAAAGAAATACTTTCGGCTTTCAAAAAATTTGAAGAAGAATTTGAAAGATGTAAAAGAGAATTTGAAAGAAAATTAGAAATTCATGGTAATATATTGATTTCAACTATCAAGCCAAAATATAAGGCAATATGCTCTGCTTTGATAACAAAACTTGGGACTGAAAACCCAGAAAAAATAATTTTTGTTTTTGAAGATAAGGGAAAAATTATGAGAATTCATGGTAGGAATAGTGTTGGTAAAACAGATATTGGTAGAATTTTTAGAGAACTAGGAATTGGTGGTGGACATAAAGAGGCTGGAGCCGGAACAATAGAGAAAAAAGACAAAGAGAAGTTCAAAAGAGAAATTTTAGATAAATTAAAGTTTCTTACAAGCTAAAAAGATTATCTTAAGTCTTTAAAAGCAAAAAATAAAGCATTAAATTAATTTTTAGATAAGTTCATCGGAAATTTCGGAAATCTGGCCTAAAAACCGAGTTATAGTATTTTCGACAATTTATTCAAAGAGGAGCTATGAGATGTTTGAGGTGTAAATCACTAAGAACTTTTGGGTTCATCGATGGATTTGGCCAAAAAAGGATATTTTGTAAAGATTGTTTTGGAAGTTTCCTTGAAAGTAAAGCAAAAGAAATTGTGTCTCAGAAGAGTTTACATGAATTTAATCTCGAGCTCTACCACAAACTTGAATTTCATAACTAGGTGAGAAAATGAATGAAATCGCAAGAATTCAAATCTCGTTTTTGATGGATAGAGGAATTAAAAAAGTTAGAACAAACATAGTTGCTGGGAGTAGAATTTGGGGGTCTCTCAAAGTTTTATGAATTTCTTTTTTTAAAAAAAAAATTCAAATTGATTTGTATGAAGATGTTTTTAGATATAGAGTGCACCAACATAAATGCAGATATTGGACAAATAACAGCAGTTGGTATAATTAAGGAGGATAAGAGAGAAGTAAAGTTTGTTGGAAGTTTGGAAGAAGAAAAAGAAGTTTTGAATTGGCTTAAAAAGGAACTGGAAAATTGTGATTTAATAATAACTTGGTATGGGTCCAAATTTGATATACCTTTTATTCTCACACGAGCTTTAATCAATAATATAGACATGAGCAAACTGCTTAAAATTCCTTCTTTGGATCTTTGTGAATTTTGTAAAAGAAATTTTTTGTTCAGTAAAAACAATTTATCAGAAATTTCTAAATCTCTTAACATACAAAAAAACAAAGAAATAAGTGGAAAAGATGTTCTTCGATTATACATAAAAGCTCTTAAAGGTGATAAAAAAGCTAGGGAAGAAATTATCAAACATTGTTTGGATGATCTTGAAACTCTAGAAAAAATTTTCAAAAAACTTGAGCCTTATTTAAGTCTAACTACAAAAAACCCATGATCTTTGTCATAAGGATCAAGTTTAACAAAATCCAAAATTTCAAAAGTTTCTTCCAACTTTTTTCTAGCTTCTTCATAAATCTCTTCTGGTTCTTTTAAGACATCAATACTTCTAGATTTTATAGCAATCATGCCGTAGCCTTTTGATTTGAGAAATTCCATTGAATTTCTAAGAAAAAGTTCAATTTCATCAGGACTAGCAACATCACAATAAACTAAATCGACTTTTTCTAAAATCATTTCACGATAGTCTTCTGGTTTTCTTGCATCTGCAAGAATAGGAACAATATTGCCTCTTTTTTCAGCATGTAAAATTAATTCTCTTAAAACTCTTTCTGAAAATTCAACACCGTAGATTATTCCTTCTCTTCTAATAATGTCACTGAAATGACTAGCTGTAGTGCCGCTTGCTATTCCAAGATACAGAATTTTTGATCCTTTTTTAATCGGGAATTCTCTTATTCCTTTTTTTATAGCAGCAGCTGGTTTGCTTCTCCAAAAATCCCATATTCTATATTCTTCTTTACCTATTCTTATCAATTCTTCTCCATAAACTCTCTCTCCTGGTAAGAGGTTTAGAGTAGCTAGTTTTTTATCTATTAAAAAAATCCCCTCAAACTTTTCATGTTTTTTTATTTTCATTTTAACCACATCTATTTTATAATTCAAATGAAAAATATATTTTATGTCTGATATTGAATATTTGATAAATTTAGGGTTTGTTGTATTACAAATTTATGGTATAATAAGTTTGATAGCTTTCATGCCCGTTATGATAGATATTTTAAGATCGAAAAAAAGCACAAGATACAAATTAGTTTGGGTCGTAATTTGTTTAATTCTTGGAATTGTAGGAGCTTTCATTTATTTGTTAACTGAAAAGAAAATTTTAAGATTTAGAAGATAGAGCTTTTTTAACTTTTTCTTCCATTTCTTTTTTAAGTTTTTCTCCATAATATTGTTTTGAATAAAAATCGAGTTTGGCTGCAATTGAAAGTTTAGAAGCAATTATCCTTGCAACTTTACCTTTCAACTTTTCTGGTGTTTTTAAAATTAGTGGATGATTATAAAGCATTCCAAATCTTGGTGATTTGCCTTTACCGTGTAGAAACCTGAAAAGACTTTTTTCTGCACCCATAAGTTGAATGGCACTCGAAGGCATCTTAGCCAGTTTTTCAAGACCACCTGCTTTAGCTATCATTTTTGCAGCAAGTGTTGGGCCAGCAAGCTTGCTGAAATTTGGAGCCACTTCTTTCAAAAATTTCTCTAATTGTTTCGAAAGTTTGTCTTTCAATTCATAAAGATTTAGAATTTCGCGTGCTAGTATTTGAACCATTTTTATTTCTTCTTCAGTAAAATCTGCTCCCATACTTTTCCTAGCGATTTTGTTCAGTTCTTGGTCTTCAATTCTCTCTCTCAACCCATATTTTTCAACTATCTTAGCATATTTCCTATGATCTTGTATTATTCTATCCATTTCAGGAAAGTGCAAGCTATAAAATTCTCTCAATCTTCCGCTCAGAGCATTCACCGTCTTCTCTATATCTTCAATTATTCTAATTAAGTTAATAACAAGGCTGTCCTTTTCTATTGATTTTTTAATCTTGTTTTTTGTGAGCTCAATAGTGATCTTGGTTAAAAGTTGGTTGAATTCCACTTGGTCTTTTACAAACCCGTACTCTAGAGCCAAATTTCTCAAGTTTTCAGTAACATAGTTTTTTGCTTTACTATCTTTTTGATAACTTCTTACACCAGGCTTTTCAATTGAAAAAACAATTTCTTTAAAACCTTTTTTCTTTAATTCTTCCTGAACTTTTTCTTCTTCATCTAAAACTTCTTTTTTTGAAACTTCTAATTTTTCAGCTATTTTTTCAGGATCTTTCGGGAAGGGCTCAAAACATATTATTTCATTCTCTTCACTAACACCAAACACTCCTATTAAAGTTGTAACTATATAACCACGCATACTTTTTTATTTGTCAACAAAGATTAAAATAAATAGATGAATGAAAATTTGGTCCTTATTGGAAGTTTATTGATTTTCTTTGGGATTTTGTTAATTTTTTTAGGTGCTATATCGGATCAAAAAAATTCAAAAGTTGAATGGGGGTTCTTTGGCTTAATAGGTCCAATACCCTTTGGTTTTTGGAGTAGCAAAAAAATTTTTATTTTAAGTATAGTATTTATGATAATTATACTCATGATCTTGGTTTTGATGAGAGTGATAGAATGGCTCTAAAACTTTGGTTGATAATGAATTTAACCCTCTTTTTGTTATTTGGATTTCTGTTTGGTTTGCTTGCAACTATAGGATACTACTTTGACATTTCTGGATACATAATAGTAGCTTTGGCGGTGTTTTTTGTCTTTATACAATGGTTAATTGGTCCAAAAATAATTTGGTGGACAACAAATATGAAGCTCTTGGAAAAAAATGAATACCCTTGGTTGTGGAAAACAGTAAAAGAACTTTGTAAGAAAAACAAAATCCCTGTACCAAAAATTGCTTTAGCAAGGGTTGGATCGCCTAATGCATTTGTTTTCGGAAGAACTCCAGGCTCTGCTGTATTAACAGTTACAGAAGGTTTGCTTAAAACTTTAACTCAAGAAGAAGTGAAAGCAGTTATTGCACATGAAATTGGTCATATTAAACACAAAGATATGATTGTCATGACAATAGTTTCAGTGATACCAATACTCGCATATTTTGTTGCCAGATTTATAATTTTTACTCCTTCAAGAGATAGAAGAAGAGATGTTGGAGCAGCTATATTGATTGGTTTTTTAGCTTACATTGTTTACTTTATTTCAAACTTGTTAGTTTTGGCCTTATCAAGGTTGAGAGAATATTATGCGGATAGGTTTTCTGGAATAAACACTAAACCTAATTTACTAGCAAGTGCTTTAGCAAAAATAACATATGGTTTAAGCATATCTTCAGAAAAAATTGAAAATTCTGCAGTTAGAGCTTTTTATATAGCAGATCCTGTTTCGGCTCCAAGTGAAGTAAACAAACTTGCTTCTGAATATTCTGACTTGAATTTAGATGAAAAAGAATTAGAAAAGGCGATGGAATGGGAGAGGAAAAATCCGTTAATAAGATTCTTAGAGATATTCAGAACTCATCCTCTGACTTTTAAGAGAATTTTGGCTCTTAAAGAATTAGAAAAAGAATTAGCTAAATCTTAAGATTGATAATTTAATTATAAGGGGGTTCCTTGAAAGAAGGAGAGCTTGTCTTGCTTTTGTCGAAAGACTCTTCTTACCTGCTAGAAGTCAGAAAAAGGAAGTTTCAAACAAAAGATGGAATTTTTGATTTAAGCAAAATTTTAAAAAAGAAATTTGGAGAAAAAATAGCTACCCACTTGAAAAAAGAATTTAGTATAGTTAAACCGAATTTAATAGATATTTTTGAAAAAAAGGCTGAAAGAGGTCCACAAATAGTAATGCCGAAGGATGCTGCTTTAATTTTAGCATATACTGGAATTTCTCCTGGAAGTTTTGTTGTGGATATCGGTACGGGGTCGGGTTTTTTGGCAATTTTCATAGCCAATTACATAAAACCAGGAAAACTTGTTACTTATGAAAAAGACAAGAAAATGTTGAAAATAGTGGAAAAAAACATAAAGATTTCTGGTCTCTCTGAAGTGATTAAGATAAAAAATAAGGATGCTTCAAAAGGAATTTCAGAAAGAAATGTTGATCTTGTGACTATTGATGTTCAAAATCCAGAAAAAATTGTAAAATATGCTTATAAAGCTTTAAAAATTGGTGGATGGCTTGTAGTTTATTCTCCAACTATTGAAGAAGTGATTGCTGTAACAAGAAAAATAAAAGAGTTAAACTTTTCTTATCCTAAAACAGTTGAAAATATAGTAAGAGAATGGCAAACTGAAAGAACAACAAGACCGAAAACTATTGGTATAATGCACACAGGCTTCATAACTTTTGCGAGGAAAATAAAATGAAGGAAATAAAGAAAATGCAAGGACCTCCTGAAATTGCTCCAGAACCTTCTCCATCGATAACACCTGAAATGATAAAAGATGTTCTTGAAATTTTGGAAAGCAAAGGTATGATACACTACAGTGCTGGTGGGGCTTATATACCTACAGAAAGTGGGTGGAAACTTTTAATGGAACTTAAACCGGTAAAAGAAGAGATTTTCGGTTACGGACACCCTGAAATCAAAGCTTCTAGTAATTCGGCAATAAGGATAACAAAAGGCTTAGATATTGATGATGCAACAATTGTTGTTGCTGCAAACAAGGCTTGTAAAGATTTAAGCGGAGATTTCAAAGCAGCGATCAAAAGCGCAGGGAAAATTGAAATAAAAATTGAAGTTGAAGGGGAAGAAGAAGTTTTTATTGCTTATGGTTCACCTGCTCTAAAACTTACTAGCAAAGAAGAAATTCTAATAAGAAAAAATTCTATTGTAGATGGTAAAACACTTGCCATTCTTTCAGATAAATCAGCCAGTGAACTAAAACAAACTCTAATTGAAAAATTGAGAAATCCTCAAACAAAAGTAAAAATAACTTTAGAAATTAAACGATAACCAAGCTTAATAAAGGGGTTGTCGTCTAGCTTGGTCTAGGACACGAAATTTGGTGGAAGCCTCGGGCGCTCGCAACCTGGGTTCAAATCCCAGCAACCCCATTCTACTTCAAGTACAGTTCTCTACGATATCTACAACACTTTACAAACATACAAGAAAAACTAGAAAACATTAAGAACTGAAATACTTGATTTTCACTAAAACACTTTGCTAACACAACAAACAAAAACTTCGAAAATATAACAGAAAAAGATATGGAAACTTTTCTATTGAGGTTGAGTAAATACAAAAAAAACAACAAGTTCTCCATTTTTGGAACATAAGCAATTTATAAAAGAGTAGTTTGTTTTTCATCTTTTTTCTTAGTTATTTGACCTAACTGTTCTTTTATTGAATAAGCAGTCTTTTCCCCTATCACTTTAGCTAAATTTTCTATCGGAATTTTTTTCAAATCTGAAATTTTTTTAATCCCAAAATTGAAAAGCTTTCTAGCTTTTATCCTTCCTATTCCTTTCAATCTTACTAAAGGTATTAATTCTTCTCTTACACCATATTCAACTCTAACTCTCAGCCTTCTTATGTGTTTCAATATTTCTTTATATCCAAGTAATAAAGCAAGTTCCTGTAGAGAATAAATAAGCCAGTCTGCAATTTCTTTCATTCCATAAAATTCTCCTGGTGTAACTTTGAATTTTGTCAAAATTTTGTCTTCTGTCGCTTCTTCTATCCAAGCCTCAAACATCAATGCAGTTTTTAAACTCTTTAAAAAATCATCAAATTCTATATCTATTTCGTCTGGAATTTTTTGTAAAATTTCATCTTCTCGCTTTACTAACACATCTTCAAGCTCTGAAAATTCTCCAATCTTCAGAGAAAGTGATGGCATTTCAATCGTGTTTGAAATCAATTGCAATAATCCGAAAGGATTGATTTTCTTTTCAGGTGTCTTGGATAAAGTTTCTATGAATTGATGAGCTGTCAAAGGATCTATGTAAAGCTCAGAAACTCTCTTCCCTATTCTTGTCGCAGAAATTTTTCCTTTCTTAGAAACAACAAATCCCCATTCTACAAGTTTTTCCAAAATATTTACAATCTTCTCTTCCAAAAGAGATATATCACCAAATTGATAAGCATAAAAAGTTTTTGAGAAAAAACTTTTCAAAGATTTTTCTGAGTTACAAAACTCACTTGCGATTAAGGCTAAAATGTGCATCCTCAAAATTGGTTCTAAGGAAAGCTTAGATTGAATATCTTCAAGCTGACCCATGATAAAGTGATCCACTAACTCTTGAGCTTCTTCTTCTGTCTTTGCTATCAAAACTGATTCACCAAACTCATCATAAGCCGGTCTTCCAGCTCTTCCAATAAATTGTTTGTACTCAAGAACTGGAATGTAAATTGCCCCAAGACCAGGATAGTATCTTTTTACATCTCTTACTATTACTCTGAAAGCTGGTAAATTAACACCAAAAGCTAAAGTTGGTGTTGCTATTATAATCTTTATAAGCCCTTCTCTAAATTTTTCTTCTATAAGTCTTTTTTGTTTTCCTAACAAGCCAGCATGATGAAAAGCCACTCCACTTCTAATACAAGTCGCGAGTCTTTTACACTGTTGTGTAGGTATTTCTAAAACATTTAAAATTTCCTCTGCTAGATTTTGGAGTTTCTTCTCTTCTTCTCTTTTCAAATACGATCTTGTTATTTTTGTTAGATCTTCAGCCAAACTTTCCGCGGTTCTTCTAGTTGCAACAAAAAACAAAGCTTGTTTTTTGAGTTGTAAAACATTTTCAGTAATAGCAGCTTCTGGTTCCAAGTCACTTAGTTCATATCCTTTTTTACCGTAAAAGAAAATTTTAGAGTCATAGTAAATTCCTTCATAAAGTTTAACTGGTCTGAAATCACTTTCAAGTAAATGTGCATTCAGCCATTCAGCCAACTCTTTAGCATTGTTGATGGTTGCTGACAAAGCTAATATTTGTGCTTTAGGTACAATTTCACGTAGCATAGTTAATAAAATTTCAAGAGTTGGCCCTCTGTTAGGATCATTTAAAAGATGAATTTCATCCACAACAATTAATCCAATTTCTCTAATCCATTGTACACCATGTCTTATTAAAGAATCTAGTTTTTCATTCGTGCAAACAATCACATCATAATCGGCAAGCCAAGGATCAGCCGAATCTAAATCACCAACAGAAATTGCAACTTTCCATTTTCCTTCAAAAAGTTTTTTAAAATACTCGTATTTTTCATTGGCAAGAGCAACTAAAGGAACTGTGTAAATTACTTTTTGTCTTGAAGAAGAAAGTTTATTTATCATAGCCAAAGCTGCAATGAATGTTTTTCCTCCAGCTGTTGGTAGTGATATCACTAAGTTCTTATCTTGAAACAACTTTTTCTTAACAAATTCTTCCTGTGGTGGAAAAAGCTCTAAGATTTTTTCTTCTTTAAATTTTTCTATGAAATATTCAGGTATACCGAAATTTGAAAGTTCTTCAATTTTCATACCATCTTATAAATTAATTTTATAGAAAATTAGATTATGGTAAATGAATTAATTTGTTTAGGAATAGAATCAACTGCTCATACTTTTGGAATAGGAATTATCGATGAAAAAGGAAAAATTTTGGCTGATGAAAGAAGTATTTACAAACCAGAAATCGGAAAAGGCATAGTACCGAGTGAAGCTAGATTACATCATACAGAAGTTGCTGAAAATGTGTTAAAAAAAGCATTAGAAAAAGCTGGCCTGAAAATTGAAGATATTGACATCATAGCTTATGCTGCCGGTGCAGGTTTGCCACCATGTTTATTAGTTGGTGCTCATCTTGCTAAAAAACTTTCAACAGAAAATGAAAAACCTTTGATCCCTGTTTGTCATCAAATAGCACATTTAGAAATTGGTCTTTTAACCACAAAAGCAAGAGATCCTATCTTTGTATATTTGTCTGGTGGAAATACTCAAATAATAGCTTTCGTTGAAAATGTTTATAGAGTATTTGGTGAAACAGAAGATATACCCATTGGCAATTGTTTAGATGTTGTTGCTAGAGAAATTGGATTACCGATGCCAGGTGGTCCTGAAATAGAAAAAATAGCAAAAAATGGGAAATATGTTGAGTTGCCTTATGTAGTTAAAGGAATGGATGTTAGCTATAGTGGAATAACCACAGCTGCAATAAATTTATTAAGGAGAGGTGTAAAAAAAGAAGATATAGCTTATTCTCTTCAAGAAACTTGTTTTGCCATGCTAACAGAAGTGGTAGAAAGGGCTTTAGCTCACACAGAGAAAGATGAAGTTTTGTTGGTTGGAGGGGTTGCAGCAAATGAAAGATTACAAGAAATGATGAAAAAAATGTGTGAAGCAAGAGGGGCAAATGTTTTTATTGTTCCAAGAGAGTATTCTGGCGATAATGGGGTGATGATAGCTTGGACTGGTTTAATTGCATATAAAGCAGGTTGGAAGCCAAAATTTAATGATCTCATTAAACCAAAATGGAGAATAGACGAAATTAAGTGGTTTAAGTGAAGAGATTTTTTAGATTTTTATTTAAAGCATTTCGTTTTCACTTACAACTACAAAATCTCCAACTGACTTTACTGCACTAAAAGGAATGAGCGTTCTTCCTTTCTCATCTGTTTTTGGATTAAGATCTAAAAGATATCTTGTAGGTTGCTCTACTACTATATTTAATAGCTCTCCACTTTCTGTAACAAAATCTATATTACCGACCACGCCAAATTTTCTGCCAGTCTCCTCACTTATTATTGTTTTTCCTATAATATCTGCCGCTTTAATTTTAGTTTCTACCATAAATCATCACACTCTATACTTTATTATAAATTTAAACTTAAAGATAAAGATTATGGTAAGGTGTTTTATTGGTTATATTTTGCCACAGGATATAAAAACCAAAATAGCCGAACTTCAGAAAAAAATTGAGACTTGGCCATTAAAATGTAAGTTTGTTGAAAAAGAAAATTTACACATTTGTTTTTCATTTTTGGGTGAAATTAAAGAAATGGAAATAGAAAAAATTTCAGAAAAAATAAACATAATCTCAAGAAAAAATAGAAAAGTTGAAGCCATAATCAATGGTTTAATTGCTATTCCAAACCCTAATTACATTAGAGTTATTGCACTTAAAATTGTTGAAAGTAATAGCTTGAAACAAATTTTCTCAGATATAGTAAAAGAAATAGGTGGTGATTCTAAGCCTGCCCATATAACTTTGTGTAGAGTAAAATATGTGGAAAATAAGAATGAATTAAGAAGGAAGATTGAAGAAGAGAATAAAGAGCATGGTACACTTAAAATTGAAGCAATTCAACTAATAAAAAGTGAGCTAAAGAGGAGTGGTCCTGTTTATTCAATAATTCATCAAGCTGAGCTTTCTTGATGAGTTTCTTCAATAAACTCTTTTAAGTCTTTTGCTTTTGTTTCGATTTTATATTGTTCTGCTGGAATTTTGTTCCTCAAAGCTTTGAAAATTTCTTTTTTTGTAAGTTCTTCTACTTCTTTTTCAGGTGGTGCTTTTGCTATATAATCTATTTCAGAAACTTGGAGCATTTCTTTAATTATTAAATCTCCTCCCCTATCACCGTCTACAAACAATGTAGCTATTTTTTCTTTTGTCAAATCAATTATTGCTTGAGGTATTTTCACACCTTCAATTGCTATCACATTTTTGATTCCGTTTTTTAGAAGATTTAGAACGTCTGCCCTCCCTTCAACTATTATTATTTCTTCTGACTTTTCTATATCTGGACCAGCAGGTAATCCACAATAATCTTTTATTTGAGATGTTTTCACTTCTTCTTTTATTATATTTGTAAGAGTAGAAGTTGGAGGTATTTCTTCTGTCATAAGTTTTCCTAAAATATCTTTTGCTCTGTTTAGCATAAACTCTCTTTTCATGGATCTTACATCTTTAACGGAACTCACTTTAATTTTTGCTTCACAAGGACCTATTCTTTCTATTGTTTCTAGCGAAGCTGCAATTAAAGCAGTTTCAGAACTATCTAAACTTGAAGGTAGAAAAATCTTTCCTTTTGTTTTTCCTTCTTCATTTGAAATTTCCACATCTATTCTACCTATTCTACCTGTCCTTTGCAGCTCCCTCAAATCCATGTCTTGACCTAAGAGCCCTTCCGTTTGACCAAATATAGCACCTATCACGTCTGGCTTTTCTACTATTCCTTCTACTGAAAATTCTGCTTCTATTAAATATTTTGTGGTAGATTGAGCAAGTTTTCCCATTTTGATCATCCTCCATTAATTTCGTGAAAGAGTTTAATTCCTCAATTTTGTTAATTTTTAATGATTTGATTTTCTTCCGGATGAAATAATTTAATTTAATTTTGTAAAGAGATAAGAGGTTTGAAAGATTGATAGCAATTTTTTTCCCTTCATCATCAAAATCAGTAAGAATCGCAACTTCAGTCGGATTAAAAGAAATAACTTCTTCAACAACCTTTTCTAGACTTTTTCCTGAGATTCTTACAATATTCTTAAACCCAAAATATCGCAAGGCTTTTTCATCCTTTTTTCCTTCAACTATAAGTAAAGCTTCTTCCTTTTTCAATTCTTCTAATACTTCAAAAGCTTTTGGAGAAAGCATAATTATTTAGACAATTTCTTCTAATATATCTCTTTCGGTTATTATGCCCTCTAAAATCATGTCATCACTAACTACTGGAAGACCCCCAACATCTCTTTTAATCATTTCTTTTATTGCTTCAGACACATCTTTATCTTTTTCTATGTAATAAACTTCTTTTGTAAATGTTGGTATTACAGGATCTAAAAGATTAGAAAAATTAAAATCAATTTTTTTTAGGTAAAAGAGAGCATCTGCTGATGTAAATATTCCAACCAGTTTTTTGTCTTTTACTAATGGTAATCTTCTATAGTGCGTGTTTACCATAGATTTAATAGCATCTAATATTGAAACTTTTGGATCTAGAAAGAAAGGTTTTTTTGTCATAACTTCTTCAACTTTTATGCCGAAAGAGACTGAAGAAAATCTTCTGATAATATCTCTTTCGGAAATCATGCCAACCAGTTTACCATTTTTTGTTACTGGAAATCCTCCTCTTCTAGAAAATTTGAACTTAAGTAAAACATTCCCGAGTGTTTCGTTCACATCACAAAAAATAACATCCCTATTCATTATTAGTGAAATTGGATCTTGAAAATCTTGTTTACGTAAAAAAGCTTCCAAAATATCCATTGTTGTTATTATTCCAACCAGTTTTTTGTCTTTTGACAAAATTGGTAATCTTCTATGTCCTTTTTCTATGATCTTGTTAATCACTTCTTTTATTTTTTCTTTTTCAAAACAAAATGTTGGGTTAAGTTCTGAAAGCTGAATAATTTTGTCTTCTTTATTTAAACCTGCAAGACTTAATTCAATACTCATACTCTAATTCTTCCCTACATCTTTCACATAACCATTGACCGTTCACATTTCTGAGATCATCACTATAATTGTCGCAAGAATCACATATTCCTGAAGTAATTTTTTCTTTTATTTCTGGCTCAAAAGATTTCATTTTTATTCTGTATTCGAGTAAATCAAGCATTTCTGGTGAAGTTTTTGCTATATCTGAAAGTGAAATCAACCCAATAAGCTTACCTTGAGAAACAACAGGAAGCCTGTGAATGTTGTTTTTCTTCATTTTCCTAACAGCATTTAAAATGTCATCGTCTGGACCAATTGTAATTAGTGGGGAGCTCATGACTTCTTTAACTTTAATTTTGCTCGGTAAAATGTTCTTAGCCACAACCCTTTTTATAATATCACTATCTGAGAGAATTCCAACTGGTTTACCATTTTTCGTAACAATTAAACATCCTCTTCTTGTTTTCTTCATCAGTTCTCCAGCTTGTTTTATAGTTTTTTCTTGATCTATTGTGATTACTGGTTTAACCATAATATCTTTCACATATATTGGCAAAACATCACCTACTTATAATATGTTTCCTTAAATTTTATCTTTTTCTAAAAAATCTTTTAAAAGCATCCCACTATCAGGAAATATTTTCTCTTCAGGCTTAAGGATCCTAATATTGCCATAACCAAAATCTACGACCAGGAAAAAAGGAAACCCTTCTATCTCTTTTACTAAATCACCATAAAAATAGAGAACTTTTTTTCTTGTTGATTTCACTTGAAGTAAAATACATTTTTTATTTTTTATACAAATTAAGTCGGCTTCTCCCAGACTTGCTCCTGCTCTTATAACTTTCCAACCATATTTTTCAAACAATAATCTTACTTTTCTTTCCACCCTATACCCTTTTTTCTTAGAAGACATCAAAATAGATATATAAAATTTCAAAATAAAAAATGGTTAAGAATGGAAATATTAATAATAAGTGATATACACAACGATTTGGAAAATTTGATGGAATATATAGACAAACTTGCCCTTCTTAATTTTGATGTAATTGTATTTCCAGGTGACTTCAGTGATGTACCACCAAAAGGTTTCTCTTCTATTGATATCTCAAAAATAATAATTGAAGAATTGAAAACTTTGAAAAAACCAATTTTAGCATTACCTGGAAATTGGGATAAAGATGTGATTGAACTTTTAGAAAAAGAGGGAATAAGTCTACATGGTCATGGAAAAGTTATTGAAAATATTGGATTTTATGGTTTTGGGGGTGCGAAAACACCTTTTGGTACTCTTTTTGAACCATCTGAAAAAGAAATTGAAAATGGTTTAAAAAAAGCTTTTAAGGAAATTGAAAACACAAAAATAAAGGTTCAAGTAACACATGCACCTCCTTTTGGAACAAAGCTTGATATTGTTTATAGTGGAGCACACGTTGGTTCAGAAGCTGTTAGAAAAGCTATTGAAACTTATAAGCCTGTGTTAGCTATAAGTGCACACATTCATGAGGCTAGAGGTGTTGATGAATTAAATGGAACGAAATTGATAAACTCTGGTAGATTTCCAGAAGGATATTGTGGCTTAGCTTCGATAAAGAATGAGAAAGTAGAAACAAAAATAATAAATTTGATATGAATTGTTCAAAAGCAAAAATAATTTTTATATCTTTGATGAAATAAAATAAATACACTGTGTAATTTGAAAACAAAAGTGAGAAACATGAACAAACAAGAAATTATCCTTCCTTTGAAAGAAAGTTTGGGGTCAAAAAAAGAATTGGCTTCAATTTTCCTAAATTTCGATATAATAACAATCAGGATCTTACAAAAGTTTTACTTTAACAAAGATTTTCCAAATGATGTTAATTCTTATTATATTCAACAACTTCTTTCTGAGCTAAAAAGTGAAGGACTAGAAATAAATTTAGAAACTTTGAGAAAAAGATTGGAAAATTTAGTGAAATTGAATTTGATTGAAAAAGTTGAAACATATCCAAGAATATATATGCCTGTGAGAGATGTAGAAAAAATAAGAAGTTTTTTGATAAAAGTTAAAGAACTATTTTTATGAAGTTTTTGAAAAATTTTCAACTGAAATATATATAAGGTTTAGATTTTTTTCTCATCAAGTTTATTTAACAGACAAATTATTACTGCAAACATTTTCTTTTTTGTAAAAAAATTTAAATTTTTTCTTCTTCTCCCCTTTCAAAATTCCAATTTTTCATTTAATACCCTTTTATTCAATTTTACAAACATTTGTTTTATCGCATTTATAATAAAATGTTTGCACTTTTAGATAAATGTTTGCACTTTTCAGAGAATGTTTGCAGAAATGAAGAAAAAAATGCAAACACTTTTAAATTCGTTCCTTCTAAGATAAATTTATGCCTCGAAAACCTTTTGGTAAGTTTTTTGAAGTAGCTCTTTTAAGTTGTTTGGATCCCGAAATTCCTAAAACATCTGAAGCTATAAGAAGAGCTTTAGCTGAAAAACTAGATAGACCAGGACTTTCTTGGCATACTGTGAACAAATATCTTTGTTTTCTTCGTGATGCAAAAAAAGTAGAGGAAATTCGTATAGGTAAAGTCACAACTTACAAGTTAAGAAAACAAATTTAAATCATTGTTTATTTCTTAATTATATGAAAAGAGGAAGAAAAAGTTTGAGAGATGAAGTTAAATCAAAAATTTTGGAAATCCTTTCAAATACTCAAACCCCACTTACTATTTCTTCAATAAAAATGCTGATTTTTGAAAATTTCAATAGGAACTTTAGTTGGAACACAATTCAAAAATATTTAAATGAACTTGTTGAAGAATCTAAAATTATTCCTATTCATCTACCTCATTCAAGGTTAAAAGGAAAAACTGGTCTTACTGTTTATATATTAAAAAGATAATAATTTTCTTTGATTTTTATGAATCGAGAAAAAATTTTAGAAATTTTCACAAAAAATAATTTGTTACTAGATCCAAAGGCTTTAGAGTTTTTTATTCAAAATTCAAGCCAAGTGGAAAGTTTTTTGGAAAAAGTTAAAAAACTTGAGAGACAGCCTGTTATAATCACTCTTGATTTTGTCAAATCTTTAGAAAAATCTTATGAAATAGAGGAAATCAAAAAAGATGGAGCAAAGAAAACAACTTTATCAATTGAAGATCTTTCAAACTTTTTGGTAGAAAGATATGAAAAAATTAAGTCATTTTTTTCCTATAGATTGGATGTTGTTAATTTGATTTCAATAAACAAAATAAATGAAAAAACAAAAAAATTTTCCCTTATAGTTATGGTTAGGGAGATTGATAGAGAAAACAAAATTGCTTTTGTTGAAGATCTAACTGGTGAAATATCTGTACGTGTTCTGAATGATTTAATTGATTTTTTGGTTCAAGATGAGGTTGTTGGACTTTTTTGTGAGAAAAAAGATGAAGAAATTCAAGTTACAAATGTTTTCTGGCCGGATATACCTTTGAAAAGAACAATAGGAAAGCTAGAAGAGGATATTCTTTGCTTGTTTGTTTCAGAAGTTGCTTTTGAAGAAAATTATGAAGAAATTCTCAAAGAGATAAGCAAACTGAATTTTAAATTTTTGTTTATTTTTTTGTTTTTGAACAAAATCCTTGAAGAAAAACTTAAAGTGTTTAAAGAAAAAATACCACCAAACTCTAAACTTGTTTTGATAAGCAATGCGAAACAAAACTTTGATGATATTTTGTGTTTTTCAAGTCCAGCTTTTTTAGTTTTAGATAAAAAAATTGTATTTTTGCTAGTTGACGGAAAAATTTTTTCAAACTACAAAAATCTTGGAAAAGATTGTGTAGAGATAATGTTAAATTTACTTAAAAAAAGACATTTGAACCCAATCTTTAAAATTGAAAACTTGAGCTTAGAAGACCGCTATTTGGTAGACCCAATTCCAGACATATTTGTTTCAGCAAATTTCGGTAATTCTTCTTTAATCAATTATAAAGGAACTACAATCATTTCTTGTGGATCTTCAGAAAAGTTGTTTTGGATTGTGAATCTTAAATCACGAGAAAATTTAAAAATCAGTTTAACATAAGAATAAACATGGAAGTAAATTTTCAGCTTTTAGATGTTGATTATATTTTTCTAGAAAATCGTCCTATTATTAGGCTTATTGGAAAAACAGAAGAAGGAAAAACTGTTTGTGCATTTTACGATGGTTTTTACCCTTATTTTTATGTTCTTCCAAAAAGGGATATGGAAGATAAAGTAATTGAAGAATTAAAGAAACATTTTAATGGAGATGTTAAAAACATAGAAAAAGTAGAAAGATTTTTGCCGATTGGTTTTCAAGAAAAAAAGAAAGAAATGTTAAAAATAACATTAAAAGATCCATCTAAAACAGCAAATGTAAGAGAACATTTAAGAAAACAAGATTTTGTTGAAGATGTTTTTGAGGCAGATATTCTTTTCAAATACAGATTTATGGCAGACTTCTCGCTTTTTGGAATGAATTGGTACAAAGTATATGGTACACCTATCCACACGCAGAATGTGAGAGCCGATCAAATAATCAAAATGGAAAAAATTGAGCCACTAGAAAAAATAGAAAATGCACCACTTAAGTACTTGGCTTTAGATATTGAAGTTGTTTCGAAAGGTTTGGTAGATCCTCAAGAAAATCCAATAGCGATAATAAGTATGGCTTTTTTCCCAGCTTTTAATGGAAAAAATACAATTGTTTTAGTTGCAAAGAATAACATGAGAAGAATTGATAAAGATGTGTTAACTTTTAGCAGTGAAAAAGAAATGCTTGAAAAATTTTTAGAAATTGTTGAAAGATTTGATCCTGATGTTATTGTTGGTTATAACATTAACGATTTTGACATACCTTATATAAACGAAAGACTTAAAATCAATAAGTTGAGAAGAACATTAGGAAGATGTAATGAAAAACCACTTTCTTCAAGAAAGTTAGCTGAAAACAGATATAAGAACTCTATTTTTGGAAGAGTGATAGTAGATCCATATTGGATGATAAAAGACATGGCAAGTAGGGGTTTTTTCACAGGGCTCAAGAGATTTGGTTTAGGAGATGTTTCTAAATATCTTTTAGGTGAAGATAAAATAGAATTTTCTCATGCTGATATGCCCCTTGCTTGGAACGGAAGTGAAGAAGATATGAAAAGATTTATTGATTATGCGAGGAAAGATTCAGAACTTGTTTTAAGACTGCTTCTAGAAAAACAGTTTTTAGATAAATATATAGGAATTTCAAAAGTTTCAGGTTTACTTTTACAAGATTCTCTGGATACTGGAGAAGCTGGTAAAGTAGAAAATTTACTCTTAAGGGAATTCAATAAAGATGGGTTTGTTCTTCCTTGTAAGCCAACTGAAAAAGAAATTGCAAGAAGAAAAGCCGAAAGAGATGTTAAAGGGTTTAAAGGGGCTTTCGTCTTAGATCCGGAAGTTGGTTTACATACAAATTGTGTAGTTTATCTAGATTTTGCATCAATGTATCCATCTATTTTTATTTCTTATAACATTTGTCCAACAACTCTTTTGATAGAAAAAAGAGATGACATAGAAGCAATAACAACACCTTTTGGTACTTCTTTTGTACCCCCACATGTAAGAAAAGGAATAATACCAAGAACACTTGAAAGGCTAATAAAAGAAAGGAATATAATCAAGGCTCAAATGAAAAATGAAAAAAATGTGGAAAAGAAAAGGGCTTTAGATGCTTATCAAGAGGGTTTGAAAAGAATAGCGAATGCTTCTTATGGCTACACAGGATTTCTTTTAGGCAGGATTTATGTTTTGAATATAGCAAATGCAATAACAAGTTGTGGCAGATATTATATTCAAGAAACAAAGAGATTAGTTGAAACAAACACAAAATATAAGGTGATTTATGGAGATACAGACTCTGTTATGATAAAAACGGATACACAAGATATTGATAAAGCGATAGAAATTGGCAATCAAATTGCAAATTTCTTAAATGAAAAATTCGAAGGTAAGCTTAAAATTAAAGTAGAAAATATATTTAAAACACTTTTAATTTTGACCAAAAAAAGATATGCTGGTTGGAGTTTTGAAAAAGTCGATTCTGAGTACAAAGATGAAATTGTGATGAAAGGAATAGAAACAGTTCGTAGAGATTGGTGTGATTTGGTTAGTGAAACACAAGAAGCAGTTTTAAACATTTTACTTAAAGAACAAAATCCGAGAAAAGCTTTCAACTATTTTAAGGAAGTAGTTCAAAAACTACAAGCTGAACAAATTCCATTAGAGAAGCTAGTCATAATAAAAGGGATTTCAAAAAGACCAGAAGAATATAAAGGAGTACAACCTCATATTGAGCTTGTGAAAAAAATGAAGAAAAGAGGAGAAAC
>JAWCSL010000012.1:0-16430 GCA_039090665.1 Candidatus Aenigmatarchaeota archaeon
CTAGCTTTTCGGCCACAGCTTTCCAGATAGGAGCTTTCAGCTCTTTAGATTTTTGTTTTAACTCTTCTATTAGCTGCTTTAAGTAAGGGTTTGTTGGGCCTGTTGGCTTCATTTTATCACTCTCTTAATTTTGGATTAATAGTTTTTAAGCTTTTTCAACTCTTATTTTTTCACCACTTTTAACTTTTTTCAAAATTTCCACAAAATTTTTACTTGTTATCTTTCCGAAAACGTTAACTGGTGAGTAAGCTCTTGGTTTTTCATTTTTTGATACAGGCGTCTTTCCGAAGAAAATGCAAAAACAAGAGCCTTCAATCCAATAAGCTAAATCACCAATTTCAACATCTTGTTGGGAATTTTCTCTTTCAAGCTTGACTGGAATTTCGAAGTAGATTTCTTCACCCCATAAATTGGCTTTTCCTTCAATTGGCAAAGCTTGAATTATAGATTTTGCTGTTCTTGGGTTTTTCTTTTCGTCTATTTCAGCTTCTAAGCTGCCATGCTGGGTTTTAATCAAGATTTTCATATATTTTAAGCATTAAATTTACTTAATAAATTCTTGAAAACGAAAGAGTTTTTGGTTTTCATTCATATGGTTTATAAATTTCATTAGCAAGTTCTGTGGGATCTAAATATATTTGAGATTTTTGTTTTCAGTTTATGAAGAAATACTGAATAATCCTTACAGATTGGTACAATTTTTTCTTCAGGAGTTCCAACATATATGGGTTTACCTATCGACCATTTATAATTAACTCCTCTAACATCAATTTCAAAATCTTTCATATCCTTTCCTACTCTTCTTATTTTCATCCTATACTCCCCTTCAGGATGAGGAACAACTAAGTACTCCACATTAAGATAAGCTGTACCATCTTCATCAAAGCTTAAGGCATATGGCTTAGCATAACCCACCTCTCCTATTTTCATATCTTCTATTCTTTTTTCAACATATGGGGTTTGCTCTCCAAAAGTAGGATGTCCTATTATTTTTCCCATTTCACATCCAATATTTAAAGAAATGTTTAATAATTTAAAACCTTCGTCTCTAAAATTTGCTAAAAAGTGAAAAAGCCTTTTTGTGATCTTAGGATAGCAGGAAGATAAAAATTTAATAACCTGGAAATGTTATATCTTCTTTTTCGTCTACAAACTCTATTCTCATTTCTTTATTCAAGTTGGAAATTTTCGATTTTTCTAAAACCTCGAACCTAAATAAAGCCGATTTGTACCAGTTTATTCCTTTATTTTCAGATACCTTAAAAGGAAGTCTTTTAACAAAATTTTCATAAGTTAGATCTCCATAAGTAGTGGGATAAACAGAAAAACCAGGTATCAAATCTGTTATTACACAATTCATCCTTGTTAAGAATTTTTCAATTTCTAACCATTTTTTGATAGAAGCTTCAGCATGGGTTAAACCAAAATATCCTGAAGAATTCTCCTTTAAAGCAGAAACTCCGCGCAAGACGAAAGCCTTAAGTGCAGTAAGTGTTTCTAAAGGTTCTGAAGAGAAAACATCAAACTTTCCTAAGAATTTTTTTGGTAAGGGTTCTGCAACATTGTATTCTTGAAACTCTATTTTAAACTTATGTTTTTTACTAACTTTTTCTATGAAACTCCCTATTCTTTCATCAATATCCAAAACGAGAATTCTCGAAGGTAAATTTGTGAGAGCTAAAGCTATACTGAGCAAATCATCATCTCCTATCAAAATAATTTTCTTTTCTTCTAAATCATTGTTATACTGCATGAAAGCGACTCTTGCTATTACATCAAATTCTTGCATATAGCCTTGGAAAAATTTTTCTGTTGGCAAAGGTCTTTCCTTTACAATCTTCTTGTATTCTTTTAGAAGCTCTTTTAGTTTTTCGTTTAAAACTATTCTCTTTCCTAAACATATATGACAAAGTTCAGGCTCAAGATCCAAACTTTTTTTATTAATAAGGGATCTTCCCTTTTTCGTAAGAGATATTTTTCCCTTCTTACTTTCTATTAAACCATCTCTATAAAGGTTTTTTAAAGCATCAATAGAATCTTTTAGCAAAAAATCAGATTTTTCCAGAATTTCCCACACATTTTTAGGAGATTTTGCTATCTCTTTCAAGATTTTTGTTTTTATTTTTTCCATCAACCATACCTCCTTATTATTTTCTTTTTTACTTTTTTTGGCTCAAATTTTTTGACCAACAATTCGAAAGCTTTAAAGGCATTTTCTTCGCTTCCACAAGTAAAAATGTCAAGAGCCACATAACCAAGCTCAGGCCAAGTGTGGATGCTTAAATGAGATTCTCTTAAAAGATAAACAGCAGAAACACCAAACGGTTTAAACTGATGGAAACTTGAAGAAACAACTTTTAATCCAGCTTCAGAAATAACACTATCCAAAATTCTTTTAACAAGCCTCACTTTTGATATTTTCTCCGGCTTCACCCCCGTGAACTCGACGATAAGGTGAATACTCATCATACCCACCTTTACCGTCGAATCCTGGGAGGTAAATTATACTACCCACAGCAAATAGCACCTAATTTTTAAATAGGTTGTGAAGAAAAATAAATTTTTTCTCTTCCACTTAACTTTAAGATATAATTTTTAAATTAAGAATTATGATGGAGTTCGAATACAAAGGACTTTGTCCAAATTGCAATAATACTATAAGTTCTAAAAGATTAGAAAAAGGTTTGCCCTGCGAAATTTGCTTACCAATGCGTTCAAAAAAAATGAAAGAAGGTTTTCTCACTACTTTTGTTTCAAGAAATAAAGATCTGGAAGAAATTGAGAAAATTTTTCAGAAAGTTCTGAAGACTAATATGTGGGCTTTGCAAAGATTTTGGACAAGAAGGTTTTTGGAAGGAGAAAGTTTTGCTTTGATTGCCCCAACAGGGAGCGGAAAAACTACCATGCAAGTTGTGCTAAGTTTGTATGCTTCTTCGAAGATGAAAAAGAGATGTTTAATAGTTTTACCAACAAGCATCCTTGTCCATCAAGTTAGTCAGAAATTAATCAATTTTAAAGAAAACCTCAATTTACAAACAGAAATAGCATTCTACCATAGCATGTTAACGAAAAAAGAAAAAGAAGAGCAGATTAAAAAAATGACAAAGGCTGATATAATAGTTACTACTCACTTAAGTATAATTAAAAAAGAGGAAATAAATTCGCAAAATGTTGACTTGGTTTTTGTTGATGATGTTGACAGTTTTTTAAAAAGAAGTAAAAGCGTTTTGTATGTTTTTAAAATGCTAAAATTGCCCGAAAAAATTAAGGAGGTAATCATAAAAGTATATGAAAAGAAAATTGAGTTAAAAGAAGCTTTACAAAAAATAGAAAAAATTAAGGATGAAGAAGAAGTTAAGTGTCAAGTTATAGTAAGTGGAGCCACACCAAAAGGAAAAAGGACCAAAAGCATTCTTATTTTAACTAGACTTTTTGACTTTACTCTTGGTGGTAAAGTTGAATTTGGAAGAAAAATCTTGGATTCTTATCTTAAGCCAAAAAGATCTTTGGAAGAAGAAGTTGTAGAAATAATCAAAAAAATTGGGAGTGGAGCATTAATTTTCGTTCCTACCGACAAGGGAAGCGATTTTGCTGAAAGATTGGAGAAATATTTAGAAGGAAAAAACATAAAAGCAAGAGCTTTCCTCAAACCAAACAAAAAATACTTTGAAATGTTTGAGAAAGGTGAGCTGGATTGTTTGATAGGGATAGCAACTCTAAGAAGCCCTTTAGTTAGAGGAATAGATTTGCCACATAGAATAAGGTATGCTATTTTTGCAGGCATTCCGAAGTTTTTGATAAGAATTAACCTTCAAGAGTTTCATCCTACAAAATGGCTTATGCTTCTGAACAATATTTCCAATGCTATAGGAGAAGAGTATAAAAAAGAGTTTGAAAATTTGATTCAAAAGTTGGCCAAAATCAAAACTCTAAATTTAGAACAATTAAAAATTGTTAGGGAAGCCCTGAAAGATAATAAAAAATTGGAAGGTTTCCTTGAGTATGTAAAAGGAGTTGCTTTAAAGGGAATGGAGTTCTTTCAAAAAATACTCAAAGATGAAAATGTACTTAAAGCTTTAAAAGATTCATCTACGATATCGTTTGGGGTTGAAAAAGACGAGTATTATTTTTTAGTAGTTGATGAGGTTGCTTACATTCAAGCAAGTGGAAGAACAAGTAGACTTTATATAGCAGGCTTAACAAAAGGATTGAGTGTTGTTGTTATAGATGATGAAAAAGCTTTTAATAATCTTAAAAAAGAGCTTAGCTACCTCGAAGAAATAGAGTGGAAGAATTTTGAAGAAATTGATTTGTCTTCTTTGATAAAGGAAATAGACGAAGATAGAGAAAAAGTATTGTTAGCACAAGAAGGTAAGCTTAAGGTTGAGGAAAAAATTTCGCTTTCTACTCTTCTTTTCATAGTGGAATCACCCAATAAAGCAAGGACTATAGCAAGGTATTTTGGTAGGCCTTTCAGAAAAACTATAGGAGATTTGAAAACTTTTGAAGTGTTTATTGAGAATTCTTTAGCCATAATAACAGCAAGCAAAGGACATATCACTGATTTAGATTTAGTTGAAGGTTTATTTGGAGTTAAAGTTAATAATGAATTCGTTCCTGTTTATAGAGCAATCAAAAAATGTTTGCATTGTGAAAGAGAAATTGAAAACGATGTTTGTTCTTTTTGCAACAAAAAAGATTTTGTTACTTCTGAACAAAGGATTAAAATTTTGAGAAAGATTGCGAGCTTGGTTGATAAAGTAGTAATAGGTACAGATCCTGATGCTGAAGGAGAAAAAATAGCTTTTGACCTGTATCTTTTGCTCAAACCTTTTAATCAAAACATAAAGAGAGCGAGATTTCATGAAGTCACGAAGAAAGGAATTATTAACAGTTTGAAAAACTTGGAAGATTTTGATGTTAAGCTAGTAGAAGCACAAGTTGTGAGAAGAATTCAAGATAGATGGATAGGCTTTAGCATAAGTCCTGTGCTTTGGAAAATTTTCAATAATAACAGATTGTCGGCAGGTAGAGTTCAAACCCCTGTGTTAGGTTGGATATATGAAAGAACTAAAAAATTGAAAGAAAAGCAAGAATTGATAAACATTACTTTAAAAAATGGTTTAAAGCTCTCTTTTAAAAGTGAGCTCGGAACATGGAAAAAAATTTTGAAAAACAGAACTGTAGAAATTCTTAGAGTAGAGAAAAAAGTTGAGGAACTTAGCCCATATCCTCCTTTTACAACAGATACTTTAATTTCTGCTCTTACTTCTTCTTTGAAAATTGATGCAAATGAAGCTATGAAAATAGCTCAAAAACTTTTCGAAAGTGGTTTGATAACTTATCACAGAACTAGCAGCACTACTGTGAGCAATACAGGAATAGCTTTGGCAAAAGACTATATTTCTTCAAAATTTGGTGATGCTTTTGTTAAGGAAAGGAAATGGCAAAGTGAAGGAGCTCATGAATGCATTAGACCTACAAAAGCTATAGATTTGGAAAAATTAAGGAGTATGATAGCTCTTAAAACAATTAGGATTGCTTTAAGCGAGCAAGAGCTTAAAGCTTATGACATAATTTTCAAGAGATTTATTGCAAGTCAAATGAAACCTACAAAAGTAGAGAAGATTTACATAAAAGTATTGATAGCAGGAAAAGAGTTAGACTTCGAGTTTTTGACAAGAATATTAGAGCATGGTTTTTCAAAAATTGCTCCTGTTTATGCGAAAGAAATTCCTGAAGTTAAGGAAGGGAAACACTGGATTTCTTTCGTAAGAAAAAAAGTAGTCCAAGCTTACCATCCGTTTACTTATTCTGAAATAGTTTCTATGATGAAGGAAAAAGGTATAGGGAGACCTTCCACTTATGCCAAAATTTTGGAAATTTTGAAGAAAAGAGGATATGTTAAAGAAGTGAACAAAAGGCTTATTTCGACTTTGCTTGGTGCGAAGGTTTATTTCTTCTTGAATAAAAATTACGGAAAATATTTGGATGAGAAATTAACAAAACTTTTGGAAGAAAAAATGGATAAGATTGAAAGAGGTGAAGTTAAGGCTCAAGAAGCTATAAAAGAGTTTTTTACTGAAGTCAGGGAAATAATGAAAAGTAGTGCATGAAAAGTTGTTGTGTAAAAATTTAAGAGTTTATGAAATACTAATCAAGATTAAAATAGTACTCCTTAACTTGAACAGGGAAAAACTTTGGAAAGAAAGACTTTCTGAAAAATTGAGAAAATTTTGAAAAAGAAAGAGAAATCAGAATAGTCAAGTTTGATAAAAAAACTCATAAAAGAGATAGGAAAAACATGGGAAAAGTTCATCATCTAGTGCGCCAGCCGGGATTTTCATTGAGTGAGGACAGCAATTTTAACATTTTTCTCAGGACGTAAAAAACTACTTCACATGTGTGTATGAATTCTTATCAAAGCCTTAAACATATCCTCACTCAAATTTGAACCCGGGTCCCAAGCTTGGGAAGCTCGTGTCCTACCAGGCTAGACTACTGGCGCACGTTTTCTTAACTCCTTAAATTATCTTAAACACTTCATTTAAAAAATCTTTTTTCTAAAAAAGTTTGCTGACTTAAAGCATAAATATAACCAAGTTATAAAGAATATCATGTCAGTGCTTTGCGAAGTTATGGTAAGACAAATAATCCCTGCAGTTAGAGTCAAAGTAGCCAAGCAACTTTACACTAAAGGTCTAAAACAAGAAGAAATAGCAAAAAAGCTTGGCTTAACTCAAGCTGCCATAAGCAAATATTTGTCAGGAAAATACACACAAGAAGTAAGAAAGTTGGAAAAAAGTGAAGCTGTGAAGAAAATTTCTGATAAAATAGTTAAAGCAATCCTCAAAAAATCTTTCAAGAGCTCTGACTTCCAAAAAATTGTTTGTGAATATTGCAAGAAAGAGGTGAAATGATTTAATGAACTTTGATGTTGATAAGATAGAATTCCCTGAAAAGAAGAAAAAGTACAAAAGAGTTTATAAGAAAGGATTCAGGAGAAAAAGCATCGTGAGGTTGTGAAGAATGAGAAGAATTTACATGGATTATGCTGCTACAACTCCTGTAGACCCAAGAGTTTTGAAAGCCATGTTGCCTTATTTTTCAAAAAAATTTGGAAACACTATGAGCTTACATTCTTTTGGCCAAGAAGCGAAGAAAGCTTTGGAAGAAGCGAGAGAAAAAGTTGCCAAGCTTATGAATGCAAAAAGTGGTAAAGTGATTTTTACTGGTAGCGCAACAGAAGCAAACAATTTTGCCTTGAAAGGAATAGCTTTTGCAAATCGCGAAAAAGGAAAGCACATAATTGTTTCAGCAATTGAGCATCACTGCATTCTTGAGGCTGCTCACTGGCTTGAAGCTCAAGGGTTTGAAGTAACTTATTTGCCTGTTGATAGATATGGCCTAGTTGATCCTGGAAAGGTGGAAGAAACAATAAGAAAAGATACCATTTTGGTTTCAATCATGCATGCAAACAATGAAATTGGGACAATAGAGCCAATAGAAGAAATAGGAAAAATTTGCAAGCAAAAAGGAGTTTATTTTCATACAGATGCTGCTCAAAGTTATGGAAAAATTCCTGTTGATGTGGAAAAAATGAATGTTGATTTGCTAACTGCTAGTGCTCACAAGATGTATGGACCAAAAGGTGTTGGAGCTTTGTTTGTTGCTGACAGTGTAAAAATTGAGCCTTTGTTGCATGGTGGAGGACATGAATTTGGCTTGAGGTCAAGTACGGTAAATGTTGCAGGTATAGTTGGTTTTGGTGTTGCTGCTGAAATTGCAAAAAAGGAAATGAAAAGTGAAGCTCAAAGACTTACGAAACTTAGAGACAAGCTAATCAAAGGTGTTTTGAAAATAGAAAGGTCTTATCTCAATGGCCATCCAACTAAAAGATTGCCAAACAATGCAAACTTTAGATTCGATTTCATAGAAGGTGAGAGCTTGGTAACTTTTTTGGACATGAAAGGGATAGCAGCTTCAACTGGATCAGCTTGTTCTTCTGAATCTCTGCAGCCAAGCCATGTTTTGCTTGCTATTGGCTTAAAACCACATGAAGCTCATGGAAGCTTAAGGCTCAGTTTAGGAAGATGGACAAAAAAAGAAGAAGTTGATTATGTTCTTGAAGTTTTGCCAAAAATTGTGGAAAAGCTTAGAGAAATTTCGCCTTATAAGGGGAAGTGGTAATGTGAAACAAAGTTTGCCTTATTCCAAGCAGATAATTGAACACTTCAAGAAACCAAGAAACATGGGTAGAATTAAAAGTCCTGATGCTATAGGTGAAGCTGGTAACTTGGTTTGCGGCGATGTCATGAGACTTTACTTGAAAATTGGAAAGAACAAAAAAGGTGAAAAAATAATTAAAGATATTAGGTTTGAAACCTTTGGGTGTATTGTAGCTATTGCTAACAGCAGCATGCTAACAACAATGGTTAAAGGAAAAACTTTGGAGGAAGTGATGAAGATAAAAAAAGAAGATTTGATAAAAAAACTTGGCAAGCCCTTACCACCAATAAAAATTCATTGTTCAATTTTGGCTTTAGATGCTTTGCATGAAGCTCTTTACAATTATTATTTAAAAGAAAAGCTAACAATGCCAGAAGAATTGAAGAGAGAGCATGAAAGAATTCAAAAGACTTTGGGTGAAATTGAACAGAAACATAAAGAATTTGTTGAGATGGAAAAGAAAGGTTTAAGCTAATTCTTCTTCCAACCTTTTTTCTGAAGCTGGCAATTTGAGGAAATAGATTATTCTCAAGATCCATTCAAGGCAAATCGTGAAAACAAGATATAGCAAAACTCCTGGAAATGAGGAGAGTAAGCTTTCCCATCTTGTGAGGAGTAACTCAAGTGAAAAGAAAGTTGGGTTTGTTAAGAAGATAAGCAGAAAAGTTGTAGGAACAATTGTGGCCACGTCCTTAGCTAAATTTTCATTGTAATAGGCAGCAATTCTGGTAAAAGAGATAACAGAAATTGAAACGAAAAAAATTTCTTCCATGTTCAAAGACTCTGAAAGAAAGATGAGAAAAATGGAGAAAATCAAAAACCAGAAAAAAGTGTATAGAGGGAAGATGAAAGTATATTTGAAGAAAAAGGCAAAAGCTTCACCTATTCTTTCCCATTTGCTCATGTAAGGACTCAAGCTTATCTTAAACAAATCTCTTCTTGCGAGTGTTGAGTAAAATTTCCACATGATTATACCAAAGATGAAAAGAGCAAAAGTGAAGATTGAAATTCTCAAGAAGGGTTCGGGTATTATTGAAGCAAGTTGGTGATAAAAAGGCAGCCTAGCCATCAAAGCAAAAATTCCTTCTAGTGCCATAAAATATTTTTTCTCTACTCATATCTTAAAGCTTCAACCGGTTGAAGCTTTGCAGCCCTTCTTGCAGGCAAAAGACCAGAAAGAACTCCTATCAAGAGAGAAAAAACAAGGGTAAAGAGAACTAGCTGAAGAGGAATGTAAACAACTGTTTGAGCCATGCCACCCATTCCCACCATTCTAATTCCAATTTCTGAGATTATTCCAGAAACTATAAAGCCGAAGAAAATTCCTATCAAGCCTCCAACCAAACCTATTAAACCTGACTCAATCAAGAAGAGGAGCATGACTTCACCATCAGTTGCACCTAAAGCTTTTAGCGTGCCGATTTGCCTTGTTCTCTCCATCACCGACATGAACATTGTGTTGGCAATTCCTACAGCCCCAACTATCAAAGAAATTGCTGCTATTCCTGCCAAGAAGAAATTCAAGGTCCCCATCACACTCAAAACTCTTTCTTGAATGCTTTTCACAGAAGTTATCGTGTAGTCTTTCGTGTTTTCTGTGACTTTTCTTGAGAGCATCAAAAGCTTATCTATTCTTTCTTCAACTTCATCCACATCTTCAACATTGCTAACTTTAACAAGAATTGTGTTGTATTCATTTGAGCTTATGTTAAGAACAGTTTTTGCTGAAGATAAAGGCATGTAAATTGAGTTGTCAATACCTATCATTCCTCCTACACCAGTGGAAGCTTTCAAGATTCCAACCACTCGAAAAGATTTTCCAGCAACGCTTATTTGGGAATTAAGTGGAATTGGACTTTTGAACATTCTGTTAGCAACGTAATTTCCTAGCACTATAGCATTAACATCTCCTGGCATCAAATTCCTTCCTTCTTCAATTTCAAGGCTTACCATGTCCTTCCAGACAGCTGGGTCTACACCTTGAACCAAAACATAAACTTTTTCTCCTAAGTAGCTTAGCTCAGCTCTTCCTGAAATCATTCCGCTAACGTATTTCACTTCAGGAATTGATTTGATGATTTGAATGTCTTTATCATTAAGCTTTGCTATAGCCCCACCAAATCTTGCTTGAAAAAATGTCCTTACATCAGCAAATTCTCCTCTTGCTCTTGTTGCCCCTGGAGAAATTGTTATCAAGTCTCCGCCTAAGCCACTGAGCTGAGAAGAAATGCTCTCTCTCATACCTTCGCCAACAGAAAGTATGCTTATAACTGCAGCTATTCCTATGACTATTCCTAAAATTGTTAGCCAACTCCTCAATCCTCTTTGAGAAAGATTTCTTACAGAAAAGCTTAAAGCATCACTAATCCTCATTTTTACTTCCTTTTAAAACTTTTGAATTTTTTGAAGACGAAAAACTTTAGAAAAACTATAACCAAAATTATTCCGGCTGCGCCGATTATGATGTAGAGAGTGCTGTTGGTTGTTGGCTGAGATCTTGTGAATTGTATTCTTGTAGGAATTGTTCTATTAGAAAAAGTTCTCAGGTCGCTTCCACTTACTTCTTTTTGTAAAATTCTTCTCAAGCCTATGGCATCTGTGTATGAAATTTCAACTAAAAGATTTGTTGTTCTATCAACATTTGGCAAGTTCAGGAGCTGGAAGGTAGCAAAAGTATAATCGCCTGGATTTAAATTGCCCACCATGCTTGAAGAAGTCCCAACAACAATAAAGCTCTCTTGCCTAGGAATTCTGACAAGAACAGAATAAGCTGGGTTCATTCCTGTGTTTGCGATTGTAAGAGTAACAGAAGAGGAAGAAGCTTCTTGAACGCTGACTTCAAAATCAGTTTCTCCACTTATTTCTATTCCTGCTGTTGAAGCTATTGTTTGGTTTGTTCCGGATTTGTCTGTGTATTGGAATGTTATGGCTATTGGGTAAATTCCTGGAGCTGCGCTTGAGCTTACAGCAACTTCTCTTGTGATTTCATAAACAGAGTTTGGTGGTAAGCTAGAAATCAATACTCTGTTATCATAGCCAACTGGTAATATGTAATTTGAAGCTGACCAAGTGAAGATCAAATTGTTTATTTGTAAGTTGCCCGTGTTTGCTATGGTGAAGGTCATATTTGTTCTTTCTCCAGGCTTGAGTGAAGAAGGTGAAATTGAAAGCAACTGAACAGTTGAAGGTGATTGAATGTTTATTATGGCGTTTGGTGTTATTGTTCTGCAAACAGAATCTTGGCAATAGTCTATTTGGAATTTCACGTTGTAGAGGCCGGGAAAAGCTGTATTCAGAACTGAAAATTTAAAAACTGTTATGGCTGTGTCGCCTATGCTTAAACCACCGAGCTCAGATATCCAATCACCAGAGATTTTTATCGGTGCATCTGAAGAAACTCTTGAAATTTTCACTTGATTGGCAGCAGCGTTTCCTGTGTTCTTCAAAGTCATTTGAATGTAGCCATCGCTTCCAGGGTAAACGCTAGCGGGATAAACTGAAAAAGTTGCTTGAATTATTGGGTCAGCAAAAACACTTTCAAAATTTAAAAGAAAAATTAAGGCTAAAATTGTTAGAAAAATTTTCTTTTTCATTTCATCCTCCTTTAATTATTCTACCATCTCTTAAATAAATTATTCTTTCAGCATATCTTGCTATGTTCATTTCATGTGTAACCATAACAATAGTCTTGCCTTCTTCTTGAAGCTTATTGAAGATCTTCATAACCTCTTCCCCACTTTTTGAATCCAGGTTTCCTGTTGGCTCATCAGCTAGAATTAAAGCAGGATCATTTGCCAAAGCTCTTGCTATCGCAACTCTCTGTCTTTCTCCTCCTGAAAGCTGAGAAGGTAAGTGATTAGCTCTTTTTTCTAAACCAACTTTCTTCAAGAGCTCGATTGCTCGCTTTTCACTTTCTCTCTTATCTTTTTCAGCTATCATCATTGGCAGCTCAACATTTTCCAAAGCAGTTAAAGTTGGATACAAGTTGAAGAATTGGAAGACAAAACCTATTTTCCTCCCTCTCAATCTTGCTAACTGCTTGTCTTTCAGCTTGGAAGTGTCAACTCCGTCTAAAAAAATTTTTCCTGAAGTTGGTTTGTCGAGCAAGCCGATCAAGTGGAGAAGAGTAGATTTACCCGAGCCCGATGGTCCGATAATAGCAACAAACTCTTTCTCTATTATTTTTAGATCTACATCTTTCAAAGCCGTGACTTCAACTTCATCCATCTTGTAAACCTTGCTCACTTTTCTTAATTCCACCACTGGCTTCATTTTATCTCTTCTTATTGTTTGGCTTTAAGAAATAAAATAATTCAACTTTTAACCAAATTTATAGTTTTAGTAGAATTTGCTACAGATTTCCCATTAATCCAAACTTCAGCATTTAAATCATAAGGCCCTGGATAAACTCCCCCACAGCCTGAAGTACAGTAAGGAGTTTTTTCTGTAAAGGTTATCTCATTTTCACCTTCTTTCAAATTAACTATTTTCGAATCGTTTATGTAAGCGTAATTTCTTGGTTTAATTCCCCAAACTCTTATGGTAACATTTTCCAAATCTTTTGAGCTTTTTATCAAGAGGGAAATTTTCATATCTTCATAAGAGCTGTATGTGTTTTTATCGGTAGCGAAATTCAAAATTTCAATTTCCGGATGCTTTTGACTCTCAATCATTTTTGGATAAGTTGACATGAGTAAAATAGTTATCACTATAATTGAAGCAAAAATTGGTATGAAAGCTTTTTGAATCATAATTTTTAAATCGATTTTATTGAATAAAAGGCTGCGCCGAGGCTGGGATTCGAACCCAGATGGGCTTACGCCCGCCGGTTTTCTTGCCAAATTCGAGACCGGTGCCCTACCAATTAGGCGACCTCGGCCTAATTAAAAGCTAGTGTTTCAAATTTAAAATTAAATCTATTCCTGCTATTATCAAAGCTAGCTGTAAATCTTTCAAAGCAAAAAGGAGGGAAAAGAAAATTATCAAAGGCTTGGAAATTGTTGTCAAGATCTTCAAGATTTTAAAGTTGGAAAAAATAAATTCTACAACAAGCAATAACAAAAGGGTCCAGATCAAAAATAGACCTTGTTCTCCAAGCAAGGGAAAGAAGAAGTTTATTATAAACAAGAGTAGCTTTGCAAACCAGCTTGTCAAATCGAAACCTATGATAAAAAGAGTTAGCCTGAAAGAAAAGGGCAAAACAAGTGGGTCAAACCATGAGAATAAAATCAAAGCTAAGCCTAAAAGATTTTTGATGAATTCCATAATAAAGATTTGTTTTTCAAAGGATTTGTTTTCAAGTAGAGTAAATGGCTCTCGCAATTGCAATCAGAAGACCCAAATTTTTTTGCCAGAACAGAAGCTTTTAAATCTTTTAAAATTTTTTGGTTCAGCTTGCATTCAAGCTTTGAGCTTGTCTCAATTTTAAGCACGCTTATGATTTTTGCATTTTTGTTTGCAAGCAAGTAATCAATGTGCCAAAATTTTTTCTTTTGTTTTTTCAAATGCCTTTCAAGTCTTGCTTCCAAATTGTTTAAAGCTGAGCCTGTGTAGATGTAAAAACCTTTTGGAAAATTGAACTTGCCGAGCTTGCCAATTTTTATTTCTTGATCTTTTCCCAACTCTATGAATAAAGAGTAAACTCCTTTAGACATTTTCTCCTTAATAAGAATTCTTTTCGAAACTTAAGTAATGATTCGGCCTTGAGTAGATTCTACATAATTTTCAAAAAGAGAAATTAATTTTTTGAACAAATTTTCTAACTTTTCAACCTTTTTTGTTAACTCAATTATCTCCATCCTGTCTTTTAAAATTTCCGAAACTTGAAGGGAAAATAAATTTTGTCTTTCTTTAAGCTCTTCCGCAGTCTTCTTCAAATTTTCTACTGTTTCTTCGCTTTTCTTGCTAGAAAATTCTTTCCTCAATTTCTCAAAATCTAGCTTCAAATTATTGAAAGAATCTATAAGCTTATCCAACAATTCCATTTTTTCTTTTATAAGTTTTCTTTCTTCGAGAAGTGTGGAAACATTTTCACTAACTTGAGCCATTTTCTCACTAGATAGGATTATCTCTTTCAGTTCTTCTTTTCTTGTTTTCAACTCAACAGCAAGCTCTTCCATTTCTTTCAAACTTGCTTCCAATTTCTTGCTTAAATTTTCTACATCTTCCTTCTTGGCAACCCCTACAAACTCAACCCTTAGCTTGTCAAATTCTTTGACCAAAGACTTAAACCTTTCTTTCATCTCTTCGCTCATCTTGTGGTAAGAAGAAAACTCTTTATATCTCTTCTCGATTTCCATGAACATGCCTTCAACTTTTGCTGAATATTTGCTCATTGCCGCTTCAATCTCTTTTGCTTTTTCTAAATTTTTCTTAAAATCTTCTGCCATTTTTGAAACTGTCTCAAGATTTTTGAACTCAACAAAAGTTCTTCTCATTTCTTTTAGCTCTTCGATGATTTTATCCATGAGAACTTCTAGGCTGTTTATTCTTGCTTTAACTGCTTCTATTTTCGCATCTGATTTGTTTACTTCTTTTAACAATTCTTCTGGCTTTATCTGATTTACCAGGTCTATAGTTTTTTTAATTTCAGCTTCAAGAGCAGCACTGCTTCTTTCATGTTCAACCAAACTGTTTCTCATCTCCCCTATCCTTTCGCTCAAGGCCATCATCCTTTCATTCATAGCCTCCCTTGCCTTCAATAGGGCTTCTACTTGAGCTTTCAATCTCTCTATATCGGCTGAAGAAACATCAGTCATCTCAACATCTCCTTACCTTTTTTCCTATCAAAACTAAATATTCACATGCCAACATTAATTCTTGATCATCGCCAATAACATCTTCAATTTCTATAAATCTCTCCTTATTTCCTATCAGATATTCTATTGGTATATTGCCAGAACAGTATCCGCTACCAACTATTTTTTCTATTTCTATGTCACTGAATAAATCTTTCAGTTGCCTTTGTGTCAACATTTTCTCTGTAGCTATCAATCTTTCAATTTTCTCGACTTCAAAATTTTTTGTTAGCCAAAAGACTTTGTTTGCAAAGCTGGCAATCAAATAACAGTTTTCTTTCAAGACCCTTATCAATTCTTTAACAGCCTTTCTTGCATCAAGAGAATAGTTGATGACATCTCTAAGAGCAAGTACTAAGTCAAACGTGTTATCGCCAAACTTTAAATCACAAACATCACCTTCCACAAATTCAATCATTTCAAGCACATTTTGCTTCTCTGCTTCTCTTCTTGCAAACTCCAAAGCTGTTCTTGATATGTCTAGCAAAACAACCTTGTATCCTAGTCTTGCTAATTCTATTGCAATTCTCCCTATACCACCACCGGCATCTAGAATGATACCTTTTTCCGGTAAATAATTCTGTATGATCTTCAAATCTCTGATCGTGTCTATTTCTGTTGCTTCTGGGTAAATCCAATCTTTCAATTTCATCAAATCAGCCAAATTCACTTCTTTTCTCTCTTAATTAATTTTTCAATTTCTTTTTCCATATTGTTTAGCTTGAATGCCAAGTCTTGCATACCCTTAACTTCCTTACTTATCTCCAAGATTTTAATCTCTGCTGGGATTCTTTCTAAATCAATCTCGTAAGTAAAAGTATCTATCCCTTTAGCTTTAGCTTCTTTTATCATCTTCTTAATCTTTTCAACGGTTTCTTTCAAGTACTCAATCGAAATTTCTTTTTTGAAATTCTCTAGGAATTTTTCTCTCTCTTTCTCAGCCTCTTCAACAATTCTCTCTATCTCTTTTTCTTCTAGCAATTCTGGTTTGTATTCTGGTATTTTCATCCCTCTCTTCTCGAATTCTCCCTTAATTCTTGGCTCCAAACCTTCCAAGTAGATATCAACTATATCAAAAGCTCCTTCCATGAGTTTGGATTCACATAAGCTGATTTCTGTCTCCAAATCGAACACGTCAACTCCCTGATTCTTCAAGACATTGACCAAAAACTTAGTTTTTTCTAGACGTTTATCATATTCCACATATCGCTCTAATTCTTCATCGCTCAACCTAGAAACTTGATGCAGTATTGGCCTGAAAGTGATGAAGTATGGTCTTCCCCTGTTGTATTCACTGAAGACCAACATTCCCGTGCCAACTGCAGCTTTGGTGATGCTCACTTCAATCTCTTTCCCATACTTACGAGAAATTCTGTCCAAATCATCGTCATATCTTGTTCTCAT
>JAWCSL010000013.1:0-6996 GCA_039090665.1 Candidatus Aenigmatarchaeota archaeon
CGTAGGAGTTGGAGTTGGCGGTGTTGTTGATGAAGGTGTTGGAAGAGGAGGAAGAGAGGTAGAAGCCGTAGTCAGAGTTGGAGTTGGCGGTGTTGTTGATGAAGGTGTTGGAAGAGGAGGAAGAGAGGTAGAAGCCATTCAAAGAGTTGCTGCTTGCGGTGTTGTTGATGAAGGTGTTGGAGGAAGAGTAGTAATAGAGGTAGAAGCCGTAGTCAGAGTTGGAGTTGGCGGTGTTGTTGATGAAGGTGTTGGAGGAAGAGTAGTAATAGAGGTAGAAGCCGTAGTCAGAGTTGGAGTTGGCGGTGTTGTTGATGAGGATGTTGTTCCAACTTTGATATAAGTAAATTCCACTACTCCAATCAGTCACAATACAATTCCTTATCGTTATGTTTGTTGTTTGCGTCGAGCTTCGATAAATTCTAATCCCGTAAGTGTTAGAAGTGTCTTTTCCGTCTATGGTGTGGCCTTGGCAATCCAAAGTAATGTTATTGGCTGTTATATCTATGCAAACAGTAGCAGAAGAATCGATTACATCTTGAGTGAGATAGTAGTTCGCATAGCTATCGCTTAAAATAGCACATCTTGAAAAATTTGAGCCAATTCCAACAATCCTCACTTCTGATTTACTTTGTGTTACCCAATTGTCATCAGTACAATTTATGTACCAATTGTGATCTCCAAAAGAAAGTTCTGACGAATTCAGGTAAACAAAAGTATTATTGCTTACATCATCTACAGTTTGGTTCAAAATATCGTCAACATATAAAGAGCAATTTATTGTGAGAGAAGAATCTGAATAAACTTGAATTGAAGCATTTAAGTAGGGGTGAAAGTCATCTCTCTGCGTGAGATTGGCCGGAGATTGGGTTCCAGAAGCAAAGTAGATTGTTGCCTTTCCAGAAGGCAAAAAAAGAATTAAACTCAAAACAAAAAATAGCAAAACTAACTTTTTTTCCATAATTAAAAAATAGTTTTCAAAAATTAAATTTCTCTCAACTTAGCTTTCCTCACTACAACATACCCACTCTTCAGCTTTTCGTCCCAAATTTTCTTGAAGCTCAAGATCTCAATTCTCTTCTTGAACAAAGGACAATCCAAGACAAGGCTCTCATATTCCCCCCCTTCACCCGAAGGAGAAATCCCAAATTTTTCTTTTAGCTCCAAAATCTCTTTCACAGCTTCTTCATCAATCCTCCTCCCAAGCCAGCTCTCATCAAAACCTTCGGCAAAAACTCCAGTTATCATGATTTCAAAACCAGCTTTCACTTCTTCTTTCAAAACTTCTTCTTGATTTTTCTGCCAGAGCGGGGCCAAATGCTTAAGCTTCAAATCTTCGCAGACTTTATCAATTCTTGATTTTTGGTAACTGCTAGCAACTGCACCAGAAACCACAGCATCTATCTCGCCTTTTATTTTTTCTAAAACCCTTTTTAAATCTTCAAGCTCTTTCTCTTTTTCACCTTTTGTTTTTTGTATTATTTGTTTGATGCCAAGAGCTTTGGCTTGTAGTTTTGTTAAAGATATGCAAGGAAAATGAAACATCCAAGAATCTTCTCTTTTCGGGATTATTGTGACCAAATACTTGATTTCATCTCCTTGTTTTTTAGCAAGGTAAGTGGCATAAGTTGAGTCTTTCCCACCACTGAACAATACAGCAACCCGCATAGTAACTGCTTAATATTTAAATCTAATTAAAATTTAACTATGAAAATTTTCCAGAAAGATATAAGGATAAGAACTAGAGCAGCAAACGAATTCATAAAAATAACTGATGAAGTTGAAAAAGTGGTGAAAGAGAGCAAGATAAAAAATGGTATGGTTTTTGTAAACGCTTTGCACAACACTGCAGCACTTATAATTCAAGAATATGATGAGAGCATACACAAAGATTTGATTAAATTTTTTGAGAAGATCTTGCCTTTGAAAGAAAAGTATTTTCATGATTATGAGGGAAATTTAAACGCAACTGCCCACATCAAATCAAATTTATTGAAAACTTTCTTGACGATTCCTTTGAAAGAAGGCAAACTCTTGCTTGGCACTTGGCAAAACATCTTCTTTGTTGAGATGTTTGAAGCAAGAGAAAGAATAGTTTCTGTGACTGTTATTGGAGAATAGCATGGTAAGCTTGAAAGATATAGAGCCAAGAGAATATCAAAAAAATATAGCTGAGACTGCAAGCAAGAAGAACACGCTTGTTGTTTTGCCAACAGGCATGGGAAAGACTTTGATAGCTTTGCTTGTTGCCATAAAAAGGCTTAATGAATTTCCTGAAAGCAAAGTTTTGATCATGGCACCTACTAGACCTTTAAATGCTCAGCACAAAAAAACTTTTGAAAAGTTTACAGACTTGAAAGAAGAAGAAATTGCTTTGGTCACAGGAAAAATAAGGCCTGAAAAAAGAAGTGAAATTTATCAAAAAAACAAAGTGATAATTGCAACACCACAAACAATTGAAAATGATGTTAAAGCTGGGAGAATAAAACTCGAAGATTTTTCTCTAGCAGTTTTTGATGAAAGCCATAGGTGCGTGAAAGAATATTCCTACACTTTTGTCGCCAAAGAATACAAAAAGCAAGCAAAACATCCTTTGATTTTAGGTTTGACTGCTTCTCCAGGCGGAAGTTTTGAAAGAATTCAAGAAATAAAAGAAAATCTATTCATAGAGGCTGTTGAGATAAGAACAGAAGCTGATGAAGATGTTAAAAAATATGTGAAACCTATATTCAAAGACTGGATTTATGTTGAGTTGCCGGAAGAAATGAAAATGGTTAAAGGCTTGCTCGAACAAATGCTGAAAGAACCCATAGTTTGGCTTAAAGATCATGGCTTCCTAAACACAAGCAAACCACCAAAAAAACTTTTGCTTGGTTTGCAAAATGTCATCGCGGCAAAATACATGCAAGGCTCAAAAAATTACACACTTGCCTGGGCGATGATGAAGCTGGCAGAAGCAATAAAAATTGAACATGCTCTTGAGCTTTTAGAAACACAAGAAATTTCCTCTTTGGTTGATTATTTGGAAAAGCTGGGGGAAAGCAAGAAAAGGGTTGATAGAAAAATTGCGAACGACCCTAGAATGAAAGAAGTTTTGAAGCTTGTGGAAAACATAGAGAAAAGTGAAGTTGAACATCCAAAGCTTACAAAACTCAAGTTTTTGATCAAGGATTTGTTGAAAGAAGATCCTAAAGTGAAGATCATAGTTTTTGCAAATTATAGAGCAACTGTGGAAAAAATAAATGAAGTTCTGAAAAAAGAAGGGATAAAGTCTGAGATATTGATAGGGCAAGCCACAAAAGAAGGAAAAGGTATGAGTCAGCAAGAACAGATTGAAGTCTTGAAAAGATTTAAGGATGGTGAGTTCAATGTCTTGATCACCACAAGCATAGGGGAAGAAGGTTTGGACATAATTGCAACAGACTATGCCATTTTTTACGAGAGCGTGCCGAGTGAGATCAGGAGCATCCAAAGGAGAGGAAGGGTGGGAAGACAAACTGCAGGAAAAGTAATTTTTCTCTTGACGAAAGACACTAGAGATGAATCATATTATTGGGCAGCTTTTCAGAAAGAGAAGAAAATGAAAGGGATTTTATATGATATGAGGGAAAAAAGCAAGAAGAAGAGAAACCTAAAGGATTGGTTGACATGAATTTAACCACTCTAGGAGTTCTAAACCAATAAATCAAAATTTGGAGAAAAAGATAACATGAAAGAAAAACAAATGCTTCTGGGTTCGAGAGAAAAAGTTATGGTGATTTGTGATTACAGAGAAAAAGAAGTCAATGAAGCTTTGAAGAAAATGGGAACAATTGTGAATGAAATGGATTTAGAGTGTGGTGATTTTATTTGCAGCAAGAGAGTTGCTATTGAAAGGAAATCTTACGATGATTTCATTTCTTCCATAGTTGATGGTAGAATTTTCGAGCAAGCTAGCGAGCTCAAGAAAAATTTTGAAAAGCCTATAATTTTGATAGAAGGCTATTCAACAAGAGAAATAAATGAAAATTCCTTGAAAGCAGCAATAGCAAGCTTGGTCATAGATTTTGGGATAAGCTTGATAAGCACGAGAAATCAGTTAGACAGTGCAAAAACAATATACTGGATAGCAAAGAAAGAGCAAGAAGAGAAGAAATTTGCTCTAGCTTTTAAAGTTGGGAAGAAACCCGAAGATGGGAAGAAGATCAAAGAATTCATAGTTTCAAGCATCCCAGGCATTTCCACTGTTCTGTCAAAAAGATTGCTTGAGAAATTTGGCTCTGTGGAAAAAGTTTTTTCTGCTAGTGAAGAAGAATTAAAATCAGTTAGAGGGATTGGAAAAAAGCTTGCTAAAAAGATAAGGAAGATCTTGAGTGAAAAATACGAGGTGAAAACCTGAAGAAGAATTTAATAGTTGGAATTGATCTTGGCTCAACCACAGGAATTGCAATTTTGGACACAAAAGGCAACATATTAAATCTTTCCAGCCTGAAAAACACAACTCGTGCCGAAATAATAAAGCATATATTGAAATTTGGTGATGCTTTAATAATTGCAACAGATGTAAATCCTTTACCAAAAGGTATAGAAAAAATTGCAAGTAGTTTGGGGTGCAAAGTTTTTTATCCTAGAGTATCGATGAATTACAAGGAAAAAGCAAAGCTTCTTGACGATTTTAAGCAATTGGTAAAAGATTCCCACCAAAAAGATGCTTTGGCCGCTGCTCTAAGGGCTTTCAGGAATTATCATAGCACTTTTTTGAAAGTTGAAGAAGTGGTTAAAAAGTTGGGAAGAGAAGAAATTTTTGAAGATGTTGTTAAGATGGTTTTCAAGAAGAAGAGTGAAAACATAGCAGACGCTGCAAAAGAGATAATAAGGAAGAAAAGATGAAGAAGAAAACAAAGAAAAAACTTTTGCAAGTTTTGTGGTTTTTGGTCAAGCTCAATTTGCTTGCCATACCTCTTTACCTTTTGCTTTATTTCAATTTCTCTTACCAGCCTTTGCAAGATCTTGTAGCCTTTCTCTCTTACAAGCTCTTATCAGCTTTGGGGGTTCAAGCCAGCTTAAACCACTCTAACCTTATAGCAACAAAAGGTCTTAAAATAGCTTTTGTTGATGTAAGCATGGACTGCACTGGCTGGAAATCGCTCTATGCTCTTTTCGCATTAACCATAGCAACTCCAGAAATTAAACTCAAGAAAAAAAGCATTTTCCTTGCCATATCTTTACCTTCTTTATTCTTCATCAACATAGCAAGAATTGTTGTCACAATATACATTTCTCTACTTGAACCTGAGATTTTTGGTTTTGTTCACGACATCTTATGGAGCTGGGGTCTTGTTGCTGCTGTTCTTGGCATTTGGCTACTTTGGTTAAAGAATGAAAAAAGAATATAACTTGAAAAATTGAAATTATTATTAGGTGGGGCTATTGGATTCTGGAGAAGAGATAAAGGGAGCTGAAGTTGAAGACAAATTCAAATTTGCATTGCTTCAAGTCGATAAAAGGCTTGTCAACTTAGAAATTGCCATGGGTGAAATCAACGAAAAAATAAAATCACTTAGTGCTGTTAATTCTGAAACCATAAATGAAATAAAAGAAAGGTTGGATGAACTTGAAGATCTGATCATGGTTGAAAATTTGGGTGGTCTTGAGCTCAAAAAATTCCTCGAGAACATTGAGTCTAGAACCACAGAACTTTCTCAAAAAACATCATCTCTTTCAGAAAATATGAAAAGTTTTGAAGCTCTAGTACCACAAATAGAAAAAATCAAAAGCCTGGAAGAGGAAATCAAAAAGATTAGGGACGAAATAGGCCCTCTTGAAACTTCTATAGTTAAAAAATTGGAAGAAGAAATTTCTAAGTTAAAAGAAAGAGATGCTCAGCTTGCTTTGAAAGATGATATTATTAATCTTGAAAAGAAAATTGAAAAGATAAATGAAAAGGTTTCTGGAATTTTGCTCCCAACTGAACAAATAGTTGATCTTGCTGATAAAATTTTGGCTTTGGAAGAAAAGATTAAATCTTTGGAAAGTATAAAGGAGGGTGTTTCTTCTATCAGGCCTGAGATAATCAAACTTAAAGAAAAGATAAGATTTTTGGAAACTTCTCTTTCTTCAGAAAAAATGGAAAAAATTGAAGGAGATTTTCTTGAATTGAAAGAAAAGTTTTCTCAACTTGCACTTAAGGCTGAAGAAATTTTATCAAGACCTGAAGTACCAGAGCTTGTGAACAAGAGAATTAGTAAGCTGGAAGAAAAGTTAAGCACATTACCAAGTGAAGCTCTAGAAAATTTGCAAAAGATCATCAAACCGGAGTTTGAAGAAAAGATAAAATCCATGAATGAAGAGGTTGAAAGAATAGAAAGTGAGTTGAACAATATAAACAAGAGAATTTCTGAACTCCCTATACCAACTAAAGAAGTTGCTAAGCTTGAAGAAAATTTCAATTCACTCAATTCAAAGATTGATGGGCTTACAAGTAAAATAGAATCTTTGGAGCCTCTGATACTTAAGAGAGTGGATGAAAAAATTTCTGATGTTAGAGATAGAGTGACAGAATTTGAAGATCATGTCAAAAATATTGAAGAAATCAAAAAGGGTGTGATTTCACTTGAAGAAAAACTCTCTGAACTTAGGGAAAGAATGAGATCTACAGAAGCCTCGATTCTTAAAAAAGTGGATGAAAAAATTTCCATTTTGCCTTTGGTTTCAGAACAAATTTTAGGCTTTGGTGAAGAAATTTCAAAATTGAAAGAAGAGGCTTCTAACCTTCACATAAGAACTGAGCAAATCACAAATCTGGAAAATGAGATCAAAAGGTTGAATGAAAGGATAAAACCACTTGAAACTCAAGTCATTCAAAGAGTTGCTTCAGAAGTCTCAGAGTTGAGGTCAGAGACTAGCAAAGAGATAAAAGAAATAAAAGATAAGATTAGTGGGATAATAGCTACTAAGTCTGAAATAGACATAAAATTCCTTTCCTCAAGGCTGAATGCATTGAAAGAAAATGTGGATTAC
>JAWCSL010000014.1:0-6338 GCA_039090665.1 Candidatus Aenigmatarchaeota archaeon
TTATGCTCTGAAGAAAGTAGCTTTTTATAAAGAGGAAGCGATAGGAGACAAGAAGAAATTTGAGATAGGAGTAGAAAACTGCAAGAAAATATGGGAAAGGTTTGAAGCAGAGAGCAATGTCAGTAAAAAAGTAATGATTTTAGGTGAGATGAAAAATGAAGTTGAAAAGATTAAACCACTTGCAGAAAAACTGGGTATAAATCTTTACGATTACGACTGGTATAAAAAATACGAGGAGGCAATAGCTGGTTTGGGTAGAGGCTAATGATCGAAACAATCTTCCAATTCCTGCTTTTCCTCCTCTCCTTTTTACTATCTTACGGATTTTTGAGAAAGGTCAAGATTTTTCAGTCTAGTGTGAACCTGATAATCTCATTTGTGATAGCCTTTTACGTGCTTTTTGTTTCTCTTTACTACTTTGAGAACCTTATGCAAGTTTTAGCATTTCTTTTTATTTTTCTCCTCATAGCCTTCTCTTTAGCTTTGTTGTATTTTTCTAGAAAAGAGACAAAAAAATGAAATACTTATATTCATACAGTTAAATAAAATTTATGGAGAAAAGAGTTTTTTCATTTTTGATATTCTTATTTCTTTTTGCCACTTCAGTTTTTGCTCAAGATCTTATTTCTCAGGTAGCTTCAATTCTCCCACAATTTGTTGGAGTGATTTTTATTCTTATCTTCGTATTTATCTTGCTTGCAATAGGGGGAGTATTACCAAAACCTAGGGGTAGGTTGCCAATAGGTGTTATATTTTTCACCATTCTGATAATTCTTTTATTCATAATACCGCATTTTGTTCCTTTCCCACAATACATGGAAGTCCCAGAGAGTTTTAAATACCAGTCACTACCAGAAGCGGCCAAAGATGCCTTACAGTTCATAGGTTTACCAAGAGAATGGGGTTATGTACCAGCGATAATTTATCTTTTCATCTTACCTTTTGCTGCAATTTATACACTTGTTTGGGCTTTCTTGACTTCACTCAAGATTTTTGAAGGATTGGGAAGAGTGAATAGAATTCTTGCCCTTATAATAGCATTCATGACAATTCCCTTAGGATGGTTTGTAAAGATAGTTTGGATACTTTTTAGCTTCATGGGTGTTTGGTCTGTTGTTATCTTTGCCGCAATCTTTATCCTTGGAACCTTTTTCAGAGGTTATGGTATTGCTGCAGGTGAATACTATAAGACAATGGCAAGAAAATGGAGAGATGAGGCAAAAAAATATTTAAATAATGCTCTAGCTAACATACAGGCTCATCAAGCAGGTCTAGCTCAAAACAATTTGACTGCGGCAAATCACATTGCCGGATTTTCTGCTAATTATTATAATAACATCGCACAGGCATTAGGTGCTTTAGGACAACAACCTCCAGATTGGACGACAGCAGAAAATGCTGTAAAAAATGCGCTGAGAGAAATAAGTTGATGTTTAATTTCTCTGAGAACAAAATCTAATTATGAAAATTTTCTTCCCCAAGAACAAAATAGAAGATCAAAGAAAAGGAATCTCAAGAGAATATCTTGAATTTCTTCTACAAGAGCAAAGATCAAGAGAACCAAAAAGCTGGTATGAAAAACTTTGCAGATTTGCAGAAAACTTAAGGATAAAACCTCCAAAATCAATGGAAGAAAAGTTCAAATTTGACATAGTTTTTTCTTCTCTTAATGTTTCACCAACAGGAGTTCTTTCTGCAACCATTTTAGTCTTTTTAATTTCAACAATTTTCTTCTTGCCCCTAATTTTGTTTGTTGGTGACGCTTCCACAACCATCTTCATTCTTCTTCTCCCACTTGCTTTGGCTTGGTATATCTTCACTTACCCTTCTTTTCAAGCTAGTGTAACTAAAGTTCAAGCAGGTGACGAAGCCATAAAAATCATTCTATACATGGCAATATATCTCAAGCTTAATCCAAGCCTGGAAGGAGCTGTCAACTTTGCCATTCAACATTCAAAAGGACCAATAACAGAAGACATAAAAAAAGCTATGTGGGACTTGCATATTGGAAAATATAGGACAGTTGAAGAAGCTTTAGGTCAATACACTCAAAAATGGGTTTGGTGGAATGAAGATTTTGTTCGAGCTTTGAGCTTGATTTATGGCGTGCTGATTGAGCCGACAGAAAAAGGAAGAGAAGAAATTTTGAAAAAAGCTCTAAATTTCATCCTAGAATCAACTCATGGAAAGATGAAGAGGTATGCTGAAGAAATAGCATCACCTATAATGCTTTTACATGTGATGGGTTTGCTATTGCCTGTGATGGGACTAATAATGTTTCCCATGCTCTCAATTTTCCTTCATCAGCAAGTTAGCACACCTCAGCTCATTTTAGGCTATGTTTTTGTTTTACCCCTTATAAACTATTTTTTCATTGATAGGATTTTACGAAAAAGGCCAGGAGCTTTCATGGTTCCAGATATCAGTAAGCATCCAAAATTACCACCAGAAAACTACTTTGAAATCAAGATTGGTAAAACAAGACTATGGATACCAATAATTATCTTGTCAATTCTTGTAGGTTTTGTGATAATGCTACCAGGAATTTTCCATTTTGTTGATCTCATGATAAACTTGAATTATCCTCCTCCAGACTTGAATTCAAGGCTAGGTTGCTCTACAGCAATTTCTCCAAAGAAATGTGTTCTTATGAAGGAAGCAAGAATGAGCCTGGAAAACCTCTTTGCCACCTTTTCTATAACAGCAGGCTTTGCTGCAATGAGCATTCTTTACTTTTATTTGAGAAGTTTTCAGAGGATTAAGATAAGGAATGAGATCAAAAACATAGAAGAGGAATTCAAGCTTGGTCTTTTCTCTTTAGGCAATTACCTCTCAGAAGGCTACCCAATAGAAGTTGGAATAGAAAAAACTTTGGATGAATACGAAAAACTTGGAATGCAAAAGAGGCCAACCTATTCCTTCTTCCATAGCCTTTACCTTAACATAAAGAATTTTGGTATGACATTTAAGAGAGCTCTTTTTGACAAGCAGCATGGAATTCTTAGATTTTATCCTTCAGTTCTCATCGACGAGATAATGAAAATTCTTGCCGATGCTTCAGAAAAAAGTGCAGTGCTCCTTGGAACGATAGCAAAAACCATAGCAGGATATTTAGAGAATATTTACACGATTGAAGCCAAGATCAGAGAATTGCTTGAAGAGACAAGGTCTTCACTCAAACTACAAGCAAGCTTTATAATCCCAATGATTACAGGAATTGTTGGTGCTTTGGCGATATTCATTTTAGAGATGTTGAGAATACTGGCTGAAAAGCTTGGTGAGATAGAAAAAATGCTCGGTACTTCTCTACTTCCAGGAGGGGCTGGTCAAGGAGCAAAATCTTTCATAGACATTTTGGTTGGTGGTTTTGAGAATATAATGCCCTTAACTGTCCTTCAAGCAGCTATCGGAATTTATACCGTTGAAGCTGTCACTTTATTTTCCCTTCTTTTGAGTGGAATAGAGAGCGGTTTTGACAAGACAGCAAGAGACTGGGAAATTTCTCAGAATCTCATAAGAGCTATAGCAATCTACGGCTTAATCAATGTTCTTGCTCTTGCAGTATTCAGTGGTCTAAAAACAACAATTGCTCAAGCTTAGGTGTTGAAATGGAAGTGGGAAAAATGTTAACATATGTTTTGTTTGTTGTGATTCCAGTAGTGGCAATAATGGTTTATATATCTCTTTCCGGGAAATTTGCTTCTGAGTGTAAAGAAGAAATAGCAGGTGCAAAATTTTCAATTTTAGGCTCTTTATCAAATTGCATAAATTCTTGCTGGTCAAAGCACAATTTTGGTCAAGGCATATATTCTGATGATTGTTATTTGGTGAAAGTGAATTCTAGTACAAGAATAACAAAAACCGAGATGGAAAGCTTTTTTGGAGATGAAGTAAAAGTCTATTTTGATTCTTTAGAGCCAAATGTCGTTCAACAAATAAAAATCAGGTACAATTCAACAGGAAAAGAGATAAGCCTGATTTTGTTTGAAACCTAACTTATTTGTTGAACAAAAAACAAATGAAGAATATGAAGGGAATAGCTCTATCCACCATAGCTTTATTCTTGATAGCAATAGTTTCAATCACAGTTTTAATTTCCTTTGTTGGAATTAATGTACCAAATGCTTTGAAAGAAGGCTATTGCTCCATGGTTCAAGGCCTAGCAGGTTTTTTACCATTGCCAGAAGCTTTCAAACCTTCTCTACCATCTTTTTGTAAGCCATCAATTGCTCAAAATCTAGTTTACATAGAAAGTTCTGAACCAGAGAGGATTTCTTTTGAGATAGCTAGCTATGTGATGGCTTGTTGGGAAATGACAGGAAAAATAAATGTTGGACAAAATACAAATTGCTATGAAATTGTGATCAAGAGAATTGAAGGAAAAGTTGATGAAAATAGTGTGAGATCTCAACTACCAGGAAACTACAAGCAGCTGATGGAATGGAGAGCAGGAGAAATAATAACTTCAAAATCGATTGGAATTTTTTATAATTCAACAAGCAAATTAGTTGTGGTGGTTTAAATGAAAGGATTTGCCTTAGAGTTTGTGTTCAAGATGTTTTTGTACATAGTGGTGATTTTGGTGGTCATAAGCTTGATAATTCACTTTAAAGATGAAATTCTATCTTCTTTACATCTTTGTGATTATTTGCCTGGGAGGTGTCCTTCTAAACAAGAATGTAGCACAATTCAAGCTAGTGAAGCAATTTTAACGGGAAGTGTGATTGAAAAATACTGTAGTTTTTGTTGGCAAAAAACAGGATTAAAAGATTATGCTAAGGATTGCATTTGCTATGTGGTGAGTGGAACTTTTTCACCAGCTCAATTCACATTAAGCGATCATTGCAGTTTAAAGTGCAATAAAGAAGCAACAAGCTTAATTTTTTCCTACAATCATTTACTGAAAAAAGTTTTCATAGAGTGTTGAGATGAAAGGTATAGCTTTAGAATATGTGTTTGCCATAACTGTAGCAATTGTAGTGGTTTGTGTTTCTATTGCTTTCATCACAGGCTTAATTAAACCAGAGCTAATACCAAGACCAAAAGTTATCACAGATGTTAGATATGCATGCTCTCAATATAACAACAGCAAGATCAGCTTCGAAAATTTCAAAACTGTTTTGTATGGATTTTTGACCGATCAATGCAACAATTTCTCATCTCAATTGACCCAAGAGATTACTTTTGAAGATATAACTAGAACTGTCAAAGAAATTGATGAAAAAATAAATGTGGTTAGGCTTACCGAATGTAAATTTCTAGAAACAAACACTCATTCAGTCTTTATTTGCTGTGGCAATTCCTTCAAGACAGGTGAAAATATTAATATCACAAGAAAAGAAATTAAAAATAGCGATGTTTTAATTTGCGGGCAATAAAATGAGAAAAAAAGGAATAAATGCATTGGAAATAGTTTTTGCGATGTTCATTCTCATAGTTGTAACTTTAGTTGTCATAAGGCTTTTCACCACAACAGTTGCAAGGAAGTCTTTACCAAATATAGATGACTTCAGAGCAGCTTACAATTATGATATAGAAAAAAACAAGTGCAACAGCTTATGTTCTTCTTACACAGGAAGTGCTTGTGCTGATTTGTCCGCAGCTGTTGCTTTCTGCCAACAAAAGGTTTCAATAGACATAGATGGAAATTACAGAACTGGAGAAAAGGGGCATGGAGGCTTGATAGCAGGAGTTCCTTATTGTGAAGATGGTCTTTATTGCTTCCACATAGCTGAGTGTGGTTGTGGTTCTTATGTGCTGAATGCTGAGCAGTGCTTAGCTTTAATGAAGGATTACTACATGAACCAAATAGGTTTGTCAAAGGATGTGGCAGAACAAATAATTGTCAGCAAGATAACACCTGGACAATGTGATCCAGATCCTGTTAGGTGGGGAAAGAAATTCTATGAAGGCTATGTGCCAATCAAACCAAGTGATTACGAGTGTATGAAATATGGTAAAGAGCCTGGTTGTAATTTACCTGCTGACTGGTGGTGGTGGAAGGCAGGATATGGGGAAATAGCAAGAAGAGTAGCAGTAACCGGAGGAGTAGCAACTTCTTTAACATTTGATTGTGTAAAGGAAGGCAAAAATGTTAAATGTAGTTGGGTTGGTTGTCCTTTGATGGGAGAAGTTGTTATTTTCTTGAGTGATGGGAGCTTTTACAGGGATGAAAATAGACCAGCAGGCAGTTATACTTTTGGTCCTTTGGAGCCAGGGAGCTATTCTGCTGTTCTTGTATGTGGAGAAAAAACTGTTACCTCAGAATCAATAATCCTAGAATAAACTTTTAAAGATTTGAATTCAAATCTATAAATGAGAAGATGTGGAATAAAAAA
>JAWCSL010000015.1:0-5717 GCA_039090665.1 Candidatus Aenigmatarchaeota archaeon
GGTAAATTGAAATTTATGTTGTTATTACCCCAAATAACTTGAGAACCTTGAATTATGGTAGCAGTACTTCCATCACTTGCCCAAGGATTTTGGAAAATTAAATCATTCGGATGTGTTACCGAAACGTTGTTCTTGTTATCTGTTATGTTGAAATTGTTTGCTGGTAGGTTTCCCTTGTTCCAAACTTGTAGAGAAGTGTTGAAAGAACCACAAGCAAAGCTCTTTGGAAAACCACTTTGCCACCCTGTTTGTAAATCCTTGTAATATCTCTCTACTTTAAGCCATGGGCCAGTTAATGCTAAAGTTACCTTATAATTTCCGTACCATTGAGCTTTAACATTTGCTCCACCTCCCGATACTCCATATCCCAACAAGTTTTGAGTAAATACTTTACCTCCTGGTGCAAATTCTTCTAAACCCCCAGATGTAAGTGATATGTTTGTTAAAGAAAGCAGGGCATTTTGTGTATTTGGTGTGACAAGTTCTTTTAATACGCCAAAGAAAGTCCATTTGACAGTAAAACCCTCATCTATAGATCCTACAGGAAATCCGAGATCTGGTGTTCTACTAAAACTTGTTGCATTAAAACCGGGAGGAATGTACAACTCAATATAATGAATATGACCTGTAGTGGCTGATGCGGTTCTTAATTGATAGTTTAATCCAAAAGTAGAAGTTGGATTAACACTAGTTACATTCAAAAATGGTGTTGGTGAACCACCCCATACTGTACCTGTAGTACCAGCAGTACCTCCACAAACTCCTGTTATATCTGTTTTTGAAACAACCTCTTGTTGTTGTGTTATGGGATTGAAAAATACAACCTCTGTATAAAGGTTTCCCATCATACCTACATCTTCAGGTCCGTAAATTCTCCAACCAGATATAAAACATGTTGATGTGTTTATGTTAATATTTTCCCATTTAATGGAATTTGTTGTAGCGTCATAGGTACCAGAGCCATATTCTACATTAACTGGAGGATTACCAGGAACTGGTGTTATCTCCGTCGTTATATTAATGTTAGTGAGGTTATAATCTCCGAAATTACAAACTTGTAGTTTAAAAAGGTAACCACCGCTGGTAGTACTATCACATGGGAAAACATAAGACGGTGCAGTATAAATCACTAAAGGATAAAGGTTACTTTCCTCTGATTTCTGTAAACTGAAAGTTTTTGTAAACGTGTAGGACCTAGAAGTATTTTGAGTTATGTTAACTAAAAGCGTATAGGTAATATCGGGAGCATCATCAGGAACTTCAAATCTCCATGTTAATATACTTTGATTATAATTTGGTGGGGTTGGTGATGGGGGAATGGTGAAATTCTTTATTTTTTCATCCCAGAAAAACCATCCTACAGGATTGTTGTTATTATCCAAAATTTCTACAGAAACATTTCCAGAAATTGCTTGAGTTGTATTATAGTTAGCTAAGGGAACAACTATTCTAGCAATGTGTCCTCTCATCACAAGCCCATCTTCTCCAGAAGGAGAGTAAATTTTTATATCTCTAGCTAGAGTAACATCTCTACATTCAATTACTCTTACTGTGATGATGTTTGTATCATCTTGCCAGGCACCGTTGTTCCTTGAAGAAACCAATCTAAGTTTATATACTCCCAGTTGGGCATTTGATGTTATGTTTAATGTTCTGTTATGATACCAGCACTGGTCCTCTCCGTAAGTACCATTCCAATTTTGACATCTATTTTCAGTTCCCAACTCATTCAAAAAACCAATGGAGTTACCTTGACCACCCCAATAAGTCCAACCAGCTGCTGGCAAATTTTGATAAACAGCTTGACCTGGTGGTAATATTTGTAGAGTAGCATAAGGAACTGTGCCGCCAGAACCACTAGTACCATCAGTGGCAGTATCATCTGCTTCATCTAACATTAAAATTGAAACATTGTAATACTCTCCTCTACAAAGAGTCATCGGATCTACAACTGTATTAGTATTTCTCCATCTCCATGTCCACCTGGCATAATAAAGGAAAGCTGCATCTATGCTAACAGTCCAATACCTTGCTTCACTGAATTTTTCTTCATTGTTATAAAAAATGTCTAGAGGTCCTATCAATGCTAGCCATGGTGTTACATCTGGTGGATCAAAATAATATTCGAGATAAAAAGTTTCACCACTCTCAACATCTCCAATTTCCCAAGTAATGATTTTCTTATCTTCTACTTCTTCAATAGTTGCGTTATGGCTGCTAATTTCCCAATCTTTTGGGACATATTCTTTTATGATAACATTAGTAGCATCTTCCTTAGGAGTTATAATGATTTTTACCTTACCACCTTCTTTATAAGAAACAGTTGGTGCGATTCTCTCTACATCAAAAGCAACATAATCTCTAACTTCGAACGTAGTTTCATACTCACTAGAAACACCTGTGCTTGAGCTTTCAGCATAGGCATAAATCTCATAAGTTCCAATTTCACTAGCTTCAAAATTTAGGAAATAAGTACCATCTTTGTTGTTTGTTATGTTTCCCGTGTCATTGATTGAATTGTAAACAAAAACTACAAAATCTCCTGAAGGCTTATATATCTTAACTAGTATATCAGCATCGTTTACTCTACTTCCATATGAATCCAACACACCTATAATTACTTTTACTCTTTCTCCAGGTAAGTAAATCGATTTTGGGGTATTGATGTTAACCAAGCCAACAGAAAATTCGATTTCCCCCTCAACTTCAACTTCACCAGGATTAGGGCTTACATAATTCAACTTAACTTTCAACTTGTACAATCCAGGTCTAAACTCTCTTTCTGCATCTAGTTCAACATAATACTTTCCTTTTTCAATTTCATCTTCAATAAAATTAACTTCAGTAACATTTCCTTCCGGATCTACAACAAAAACTTTTAAGCTTGCATTTGGATAAAGCTCGTTAGTATCTTCATCTACAACAGAAATTTCAAACCTTATTTTTTCTCCTAGCTCGTAATTGAACTTTTCTTGTTTAATCTTTGGCTTAAGTTTCAAGTGTTTTAAAATTTCGAAACTTAAAATTTTGCCTGTATTGCCAAATTCTGTTTCAGCAAAAATTTCTGCTCTGTAAGTTCCAGAATGTTTTGGCAAGAACTCGAAACTGAACAAAAAGCTCCCATCAGTTGACTTTTTATCTTGAAAAACAATTTCTCCTTTTGGATCTTTTATCACAACAGAAACATTCGAGCTTATGATGCTTTCATTCAAACTAACATTTCCATACACTTTAACAAATTTCCAAGTTTTGTTTCCTTTTGTAACACTTTCTACAGAAACAAAAGCATTTATAGCCAAAAGTTTTTGTTGCCCAAGCTTTTCTTCACATTCTTGTAGAATTTCAGGTTTTGGTTCGGTGACATTTTCTTCTGAAATTTCAGGCGAAACTTCCAGAAGACCAACTTCAGTTTCATTCCAATTTCCAGCCAAATCAGAAGCATAAAACTTGAAAGCTATTTTTCCAGCTGAGTTAACAGTTTTTGTTACATTGCTCCAACCCTCCAAAACATTTAGGTTGGAAGACCAAACAGCCTTTCCAAATCTCTTGACCAGAATCACATGGCTTGGAACTGTTATATCATAAATCATCCCTTTATAGCTCTCTAAGCTTATTTGTTTGACATAAATCGGCTTGAGATTTTCATCAAGAAAAGTTATACCATAGCCAGCTTTAGCAAGCTCATAAGCTTTTTCTACTTCAATAAACTTGAATTCTTTTAAATCCACACCAAACAAAAAGTCTTTAATCCTTCTAACAAAATCAATCGGGTAATCTATCCTTGCAAAAACCTTATGGTTAGGCGTGACGTAAATGTCAATTTCCCCATTTATCTTATAAATTTCATCATCGTAAGGAATAGCAACTATCCTTAAAGGCTTCTCCCATTTTATCTTACCGGAAGAAAGCACTGCTACCTCATCTTCATAGCTTAAATCTTTGAAATATTTCCATCCCCGCCTTGTTAAAATTTTGGTTTCTTCATCATAGCTTGAAATGAAAGTATAGCTTTCATTCTCCCAAGAGCCGGAAGAATTCCAGCTGAAGATCCATTCATCCAAACCAAAATCATCTTTCCAAAAAGCAAAAAATTCCACTTCCTCTCCAATTCTTGCTTGTTCCTTGCTTGCTCCGAAAGAAGAATAAGAAGGAGCTGTTAAATCTTCTGGATAAGATGCAGAATTGTCGATTTCGACAGTGTTGTTTTCACCTTCATTAGGAAGAATTGTGGTTGTAGTTGATGTAGTCGTTGTTGACTCGACAATTTCTTCTGCAAAAGGCAAAGAAGTGGTTGTTGTCGAAATAGTACCATTTTCGACAGTTTCTGAGCTTAAACTTTCATTACTTTCTTCAAAACTTGCTGAAAATTGACCAGAAATGGCTTGTAAACCACTTGTGTTAGAAGTGTTTGAAATTTGGGAGAAATTCTGGGCTACTATGCTTGCTTGGAAAAGAAGAAGAAAAGCTACTGTGAGAATTGCTGCCAGTTTAATTCCTTTTTCTCCTTTTCCTGAAAGCCAAAGCTTTTTATTTTGGGTCGACACTTCTTCTCCCAAGTAACAAAGCTTAGCAGACCCTATTTTTCTTTCAAAAACAGCCCCTGTTCTACTCAACTCTTTCACATACTTTGCTGAGGTGTGTCTATGCAGTCCAGAAAGCTTGGCTAGAGAAGAAACAGTAAGGCCTTCTGGGTGTTCCCTAAGCGTGGCTAAAATTTTCTCTACAGGATCTTCAGCTATCATCTCTTGTACACCAGTGTACAACATAGAAAATGTTTGTCGAACCCCATATCATCTCAAAATTTTGAAGAAAATTTTCAGTTCGACACTTTAATTTTCAAGACTTTGAAGAAACTCAAAATCTTTTATATTGTCGAAAAAACAAAATTATATTGTGAACCTATTAATCCTTAAGAAGAAAAACAGCAATGAAGAACAATTGGAAGAACTTTTGAGGCAAATGGATGCTCAAAGAGCTCAAATGGCAATAGAGCTAGAAAAACTGAAAAATTTAGGGGAGAAAATCCAGGAAATTGAGAATAGACTAAGAGAAGTGGAAAGGATAATTTCTGCTGGCGGTTTCAAGTTTTCAGCTAGGCCAGTGAGTTCAAAAACAAAAGAAGCCATAAAGATGATCTTGCAAAAATATGGTGAGCTTACACCCTTCCAGCTCAGCAAGCTCATCAAACTGTCGAGGACTAGGTGTAACGAATATTTGAAAGAATTGGAGCGGGAAGGTATAGCCGAATCGAGAATTGAGAGTCGAAAAAAATACTACAAACTTCGACAATAGCTAAAAGCTTATTCGACTTTTGTCGATTCTAAAATCAACACTTCAAAAAACTATTCCTAAACAAACTATGAGAAGAATTCCCAAAAAATTGAGAATGTAAGAAAACAAGAAGAATTTTTTTGTATGGTATTCACTAATTCCAAGCAAGGCAACTCCAATTTCATCGGGAAGAGGAGAAGCTATGATAAACCCAGCAAAAATTGGCACTATAGCTCTAAAATTTTTTGAAAGCCTGATTTTTCTAAAATTTATTCCAGATTCTTCGAAAAGATCTTCAATTTCCTTGAGCAAATGATCTTTTACAAACTTGAATATGAAATAGTCGCCAACAACACTTCCAAGAGCTGCTATGATTGAAACAAGCAAAAAATTCATGGTTTCACCCATCACAGCCAAAACAGCTATCGCTACAGGCGAAGTTAAGC
>JAWCSL010000002.1:0-100808 GCA_039090665.1 Candidatus Aenigmatarchaeota archaeon
AATAGCTTTAGTTCAAGACATATTGGTTATGGAAGTCTACAACAACTTTCCCAAAGCAGTTATCCGTGGAGGAACTGCGTTATGGCGCTGCTACGGGAGCAACAGGTTTTCTGAAGATCTCGATTTCTACCTTCCTTTGAATCTCAAACAAGAAAAATTTGAAAATTTTTTAAATGGTTTGAAACAAAAAGGGTTTGGGATAGAAAAATTTAAGAGAACGGAAAATTCAATATTTTCCAAATTTTCTTACCTTGAAGCGACAGTAAGATTTGAAGCGGTTTTAAAGAATGTTAAGAATTTTGTGACCAAAAATTTTGAGATGAGTGATGGCACATTCATCCTAGTCAACACTTTAACTCCAGAAAACATGCTTGAGGAAAAAATTTTAACATATATGGAGAGGAGAAGAGTTAGAGATCTTTACGATATTTTCTTTCTTTTGAAAATATGCAGGAAAGAAAATGTAAAGGACAATGTGAGAAAGTTAATGGAGGAATTTAAAAAACCAATCGATGAAAAAGAATTGAAAGTTTTGATAATTTCTGGCAGCATTCCTTCTGTTGAGGAAATGTTGAGAGTGGTGAGAATATGGGCAAAATAATATACTTGAACAAGCTAAGAGAATTTTTTAAGACAACACCTGTTTTTAGAGCAAAAGATGTAGAAGTTCTCATAAAAAACAAAAAGTACAGCCATTTAATTCTTTCCAAGCTTTCAAAAAAAGATGAAATAAAAAGAGTTGTGAAAGGCTGGTACAGTTTATATGACGATCCCATAATTTCTGTATTTTGTTTCAGGCCAGCTTATATCGGCCTTCAAGAGGCCTTAAGCATTCACAACCTTTGGGAACAAGAAACAAATGTTGTTATTGTGTCCACAAGAAAAATAAGAACTGGCGTAAGAAAAGTTTTCAACAGCAATGTAATTTTACATAGGATTGATGAGAAGTATTTTTTCGGGTACGATTACATAAACTATGAGAAATTTTTTGTTCCTGTTTCCGATATAGAAAAGACTTTGATAGACTTGGTTTATTTTAATGAAATTCCAAGCAAGGATGTACTAGTTGAAATAAAAAAGAAATTGAATAAAGATAAGCTGAATACTTATCTGAAAAAATTTCAACCAAAATTTAGAGAGCGAGTAATTAATTTGATTTTTTAATCCTTTTGCTCATTTGTTTGAGTCTTGCAAGTTGTGTTTTTTTCTCTACAGAAAAAGGCAGTAAATACTTTGCTTTTCTGAGTGGCATTAGTTAAAAGCCAAATGCTTTCTTTACTATGCTCAGGCAATTTAAACTGCTTGTAAGCTATTGTTTGCAAGCAGAGATTCCCTCAAAAAATTAAATGAAAAAGTGAGGTACAAAAGCAACTTCTGTTTGACCTATTTTTTCTGTCTTGAATTCTCTCTCTGTTATCACAAGAGCTCTCTTGGGTTTGTAAGTGTTCAAAAAACTCAAAAAACCTTTACGCAGCTTTACTCCACTTTTAACTTTCACTGGAATAACATTTTGGCCCAATTGCAACACGAAATCAACTTCTGCTTTTCCTGTTGTACGCCAATAACAAATTTTGTCTTCAAAGTTTGCCCTTAATTCGTTGAGTACAAAATTTTCAAACAAAATTCCCTTATCAGTTCTGCTTTCGATGGGAAGAAAGTTATTAATTAGAGAATTCCTCAAGCCAGTGTCAATGAAATAAATCTTTTTTGTCTTTTTGAGTTCTGTTGATAAGTTTTTGTAAAATGGTGGGATCAAATCAATTATGTATGTAGACTTCAGGATTGTTAAATAATATTCCAGGGTTTTAAAATCTATTTTAAATTTTCGCATAATCGATGAAAACTCAACCAAAGAACCATTATTAAAACTAAGGTAGTTTAGCAAATTTCTGAATTTTTCTAGATGTCTAATGTTAAGGAAAAAGAAAATATCTTTTTCAAGGTACGTCCTAACTAGATTTTTTAAAAGCCCTTTTTTGATCTCTTCATCTTCTTCTTTCACAACAGCAGGAAACCCACCAAAAATCAAATATTCTTGAAGCAGTGATCTGAATTCATGCTCAAAAACAAGCTCAATTCGGATCGGCTTACCATTTAAGATGAAATCTTTAACAGCAGCTTTGTAAGATGAAAAAATCTTATGTAAGTCTGGAGCTTTCCACAGCAAGAATTCCTCAAAATCTAAAGGTAAAAGTTCAAAATAAATTGCTCTTCCAACAAGATATTTTCCTACTTCAACCTTTATGTCAAACGAGCCCGAGCCTGTGACGAAGAGTTTGAGTTTATCAGAGAAAAGATCATAAATTAGTTTTATTTTCTTTCCAGCTTCTTTACAGTATTGTGCTTCATCGATAAACAATAATTTTTTTTCTATGAATCTGTTTGCGAATTCTTTCGGCGAAGATTCAAAAGCTGTCAACATCTCCTCATCTTCCAATGTTGTGTAGCCACCCCCAGTTTTTCTTTCAAATGTAGCAATAAAGTTGTTTTGCCACTTTGTCGAGGCCCTTTAATCAAAACAATTTCTCTTCTTTTCAGCCATTTACTCATTTTTGCTCTGAGGAAATTTTTAAGGTAAGCCAACAGGCTTAAGAAATTATTAAATTAGCCACTTCCACAAAGGCTCACAAACTATTTTTCTTCCTTCAAATTTCATCTCATCTTCATAGTCCCAAGTTATCATCAACAAATTTTTACACTTAAGCTCTTCACTTGCTTTTATCAAAGCCTTTATTTCCCTCTTTTCAACTTCATCTCTATCAGAAGCATAAGTTACTTGAATCAACTGCTTTATTTTCAATCCTTCCTTCAACACAAAATCAACTTCATAATCATTTGATTTGAAGTAAAAAATGTCGTCAAATTTTCCTTCGAATTTTTTCTTCAAGAGTTGCATAGCTACTAAGTTTTCAATTTTTTTGCCAATATCTCTTGAAAATCTTGGTTCAATTCCAAAGTAAACATTATCAACTAAATAAATCTTAGCAGGATACTGAGCCCTTTCGCTATACTTTAGAGAAAATCTCTTCACAGGAAAAACAAACAGGGCTTCTTCCACATACCTTAAGTAATTCGCCAAAGTCTTTTTGCTAACTTTTAAGCCAAATGATTTTAATGCATTCTCAATTTTTGATATCGAGACATAAGAAGAAGAATTGGTTATACAATATCTAACAAAATAATCCATGAGTGCTATGTTTTTAATTTTGAACCTTTCTATCAAGTCCTTGAAGAATATTGTGGTGAAATAAGTTCTTGCAATTTCAAGTTTTTTATTTTTTTCATCAGCCAAAAGAATTTCCGGATAACCTCCAAATTCAACATACTCTTTCAAAAACCTTAAAATTTCTCCAACTTTTGCTTCTGAAACTTCTTCTTCAATTTTGAATTTTTTAATTTCAAGGAATTCTCTGAAGTTGAAAGGAAAAATTATGAAAGAAATACACCTCCCCCTCAGTTCTGTTGAAATTTCTTTGCTTAAGAGTTTTGAAGAAGAGCCAGAAATTATTATTTTATATTTTTGAAAATTGTGTAGAGTTCTGAGAAAAGAAGACCAATTCTCAAGTTCTTGAATTTCGTCTAAGAAAAGAAAGATCTTGCCTTCAAATAAAGAATTCACTTCTTTCAAAAATTCAGAAATCCCAACTTTTTTTGTTCTCGGATCAGTGAAATCCACGTAAACAACATTCTCTTTGCTGAGTTTCTTCTCAAAAAGCTCCTTTATGAGTTGAAACATGAAGTAAGTTTTCCCCGCTCTTCTTGGTCCTATTATTGAAACTATATGATTGTTCATCCAAACTTTTAAATCCCTTTTAACTATGTTTTCTGGCAGTTCTCTCTCTTTCCACTCCAACAAAACCTCTCTTAACATAAAAGAAATATAGAAAACAAAAATATATATTTTTTGTTTCCTACAGGGAAATAAAAAATGTGATAACCAAAAGCTTGTTATGCTAAGAATAGGTTACACTTTCACTTTTCTTCCAAAAACCACTTCCACAAAGGCGGGAAGTTAAAGATTTAACCTTTTCACTTATTTATCAGGATTCACTCGCAAGCTTATAGATAAATCGAGCTCATTTTCTTCAACTTTGACCAAATAGTCAACTCCAAATCTCACACGCTTTTTCCCATCACCCACAACCAAAAATTTCGCATCCTTGTAAATTTCAACACTCACAGGCTCTCTATTCTGTAAAGGAATTAAAGCTCTGTAATGATTTCTCCCATCTTTCCATATTTCTTCTGATGTCAAGATTTCGGCTATTTTTTCGCACAACTCCCAGTCTACATGGCAGTATCTTTTCATCAGCCACTGCAAAAATTCTTCTTCTGAGATTTCATTTTTCTGAAGTTTGTGAAATTGGTCAAGCAAGCAATAAACTTCCCTATAGCTCTTTAATTCCCTTTTCAAATACTCCAACATTTTCATCAATTGTTTTGAAGAAAAAAAGCCTAAATATATATTTAGAACTCAAGGAGTGGTGAATTTCGATTTTATTCAAGATCAATCACCCACTTCCACAAAGGCTTACGAAAGAACAAAACTATTTTTTATCTTAATTTCACTTCTTTTGCTTTTTCCCACAAGCTTCTCATATAGCTGTCTAGCATGTTAACAAAAGAAGGATCTTTTGACCAAATTGAATGGAAGTTCAGCTTCTCACCATTTTCCAATCTAACCATAGCCTCTTTTCCATCAACAACAACTATTCTTGGATGTAAGCCAAGTTCAACAACCCTCAGTTTAATCCCACTCTTCAAGTACCACTTTACTTTTTCCATGTTTTCAAAACCATTTGTTACCATGAGATGAACTTTAATTCCCCTTTCTTTACAATCGAGCAAAGCTTCCCTGTAGCTTGAAGAATAAGGCAAGCTTTTAGTGAAATCGTAAACATATCTCCTAGCTTTTTTGAACATCTGCACAAGCTTGTCAAGAATTTCCATGTACTTTTCAGTCTTTTGAACCCAAACTCCTTCGGCAAATTCTTCATCCACTTCTATTGGTCTAAGCAACCTGCTTATCAAAAAAGCTTTCTGCTTCAATTCTTTGAATTCTTGTTCTCTAGCTTCAAGCAAACTCTTGATGACGAATTGTGGAGTTACTGCTTTGAAAAGCTTAGGTCTTTCTTCAGAAATTTCCACAAGCTGTTTTTCCATCAAGCTTTCAAGCGTCACATAAATTTTTGATTGGGGTATGCAAGCTTGCTTACTTATTTCACTTGCTTTAGATGGGCCAAGCAAGCTTAGCGTCACGTAAGCTTTCGATTCATATTCAGTCAAACCAAACTTTTGCAAAGTCTTTATAATTTCCTCCTTCTCCACAATTTTCTCTTTTTCTATTTGGTATAAATTTTCTTTCTTACCAAATGAGTGGTTGTAAGTTCGATTTTCACCACTCTGAGTGGTGGATTAATTTCATTAGGCTATGGTGGCATCTTTTAAGCATGAAAAATTCGGAAAAAGCTCTGAAGAAACTCAAGGAAGCTCTTGAAGAGTGTGGGTTGGAAGAGAAGGAAGTAGAAGCCCTGATGAACTTCTTGAAGAATTACTTGAAGCTTAAGGTGAGAAAAAAATGCTGAAAACTGGGAAGATACCTTCGGATCTTTTGAAAAGCTTGCTTGAAAAATACAAACCCAAAGAAGATCCTAGGCTTGTGGTTGGACCAAAAATAGGGGAAGATGCTGCTGTTATAGACTTTGGTGATAAGTATCTTGTTTTTAAGACGGACCCGATAACAGCTGCTACAGATGCAATAGGTTGGTATGTCGTTAACATTAATGCTAACGACATAGCGACGAGAGGGGCAAAACCAAAATGGTTTCAAGCTACCATCTTGCTTCCTGAAAATAAAACGGATGAAAATCTTGTGAAAGAAATTTTTTCCCAAATTTCTCATGCTTGTAGAGAATTGGACATAGCTTTGGTTGGAGGACACACAGAAGTAACTTACAATCTTGATAGACCGATTGTTGTTGGTTCTATGTTGGGAGAAGTGGAAAAAGAAAAACTAGTGACAACAAGTGGAGCAAAAGTTGGTGATGTTATAGTTTTGGCAAAGGGAATTGCAGCTGAAGCAACAAGCCTAATAGCAAGAGAGAAAGAAGAAGAACTGAGCAAAAAATATTCAAGGAGTTTTCTGGAGAAATGTAAGGGTTTTTTGTTTGACCCAGGAATTTCTGTTGTGAAAGAAGCTTTGCTTGCCAATTCAGTTGCAAAAATCAACAGCATGCACGATCCAACAGAAGGTGGTTTAGCTACAGGCTTGTATGAAATTGCAGAAGCTTCTGGAAAAGGCTTACTCATTTACAAAGAAAAAATACCAATTTTTGAAGAATGTAGAATTCTTTGTGAAGAATATGGTTTGAATCCACTTGGAGCTTTAGCTTCAGGTGCTCTTCTCATAACTTTACCAGAAAAAGAAGCGGAAAAATTGCTTAAAGTTTATGCAGCCAACGGAATTAAAGCTGAAGTGATAGGTAAAATCATGGAAAAAAGTTATGGGATGAAAATTGAGGAAAATGGAAAAATAGAAGATTTGAAATATTCTGAGAGGGACGAAATTCTCAAAATTTTTGAGTAAAGAATTTTAGGTTAATTTGCAAAAATTCTTAAAGAGAAAAAATGGAGAAAGCTGAGATATTCAGTTTTTTGAAGCAGCTTGGTTTGGGAGAATATGAAGCAAGAGCTTACACAGAGCTCGTTCTACTTGGACCTTCTTCTGCAAACGAGCTGAGCAAAGTTACTGAAATACCAAAATCGAAAATTTATGAAGTTCTCGAAAGCTTGATGTCCAAGCAAATGGTTGAAGTTTTTGAAGAGAAGCCAAAGCTCTTCAGAGCTATTGATTCAAGAGTCGCAATCAAGAGCCTAATAGATGAAAAAGAGCAACAACTTAAAACAATGAAAGAAAAAGCAAAAAATCTAATTGCTCAATTAAAAACCTTTGAGAGAAGGGAAGAAGTTGCAGAAGGAATTTGGGAACAAAATGGAGAAAAAGCTACAGAAGCATTGAACAAGCTCGCTGAAATGTTTGAAAGAGCAAACAAATACACGATCAGCATCACACGCGATTTTTCCTTTTCACCAACACTCAGAGAAGCCATAAGATCTTGCTTGAGAAGGAAAGTTAAGGTGATGATGATAGCTATGGGAATAACAAAAGAGAATTTTTATGGAGCTAAGTGGTACCTTGAGCAGAAAATTCCAATCAGGGTTTTTGAAACAAAAGTTCATCCTCGCATTCTTGTGGTTGATGGGAAAGAAGTTGCTATAAGGCTTGACAGTAATCCAGTGGCCAAGAAATTCAAGTTCAAGACAATTTGGTCTAATGAACCTTCTTTCGTTGCGGTTATGGATAGCTACATGAAGAATTTGTGGAAGATGGCAAAGCCTCTTGACCTGGGATATTTCAAAATTTCTTAACTCTCTCAGTAAGTGAGAAATTTTGAAATACATTCAATTCATACTATAATAAAGGCTTAAATATGTCCATTATAATAAATTATAATGGTGAAATGGTAGAGACATTTAAAGCAAAAGTGAGAAGTGTTGGGACATCCCTTGGGATTTTGATACCAAAAGAAATAGCAGAGAGGGAAAAAGTTAGGGAAGGTGAAATCATTCAAGTTAGTATAGTGAAGCCAAATTTGAAAGAAGTTATGAAGCTTTTTGGTACAGCAAAAAGTTCTTCAAAATTTGAAAGGGATCATAAGAATAGGGAATTTTAATGCTATTCGATACTTTTGCTTGGGTCGAATTTTTTAGAGGAAGCAAATCTGGAAAAAAAGTCGCAGAAACACTGCTCAAAGAAAAATGTTTTACTTCTGTTATTTCTTTGGGTGAGTTGGTTGAATGGTGTTTAAAAAACAATTTAGAAGACAAAATAGAAGAATATTTAAATGGGATAGAAAAGGTATCGGTAATCCTGGAAGTCAACAAAGAAATTGCGTTGTTAGCAGGAAAGATTAATAATGAAAGGAAGAAGAAAAATAAAAACTGGGGCATGGTTGATTCTATAATTTTAGCAACAGCTGTATTTGCTGGAATCAAGATATTGACAGGAGATATTCATTTTAAAGATTTAGAGAATGTAGAATTTTTGCAGTAAAAATGTCTCTACAGTCTGGAGAACTGAAGCAACTATTAGATTCTTAACTATCGATTATTCCTTTAACCCCCAACCACTTACTAAGGGGGCAACTTCCCGAATATATTCTCTTAACAATTTCTTTTTGTTCTTACCCAAAATACCTTTACGTAAAAAGTAACCTGGATGATGAATAACAGAAATTAACGTTTCATAACCATTGGGTAATTTTAACTTATTTATTTCTCCAAAATGTTTTAAAGAAAAAGCTTTCTTGAACGTTTCCCCCATACCAATCACAATTTTTGGTTTAATGAGTTCTAATTCTTTTAATAAAAAACGATTTTTACACATCTCATGACATCAATATCCCTTTTTACATCCAAAATATTATCAGATGTGCAGCATTTTAAAAGAGAACCTAAACGACAAGCTTTACAATTTTGTATACTTTGAAGTTCCATTAAGTTTCTTTTACTCTCCTTTTGCATGGTCACATTAGAATTAGTTTATTCCCATTTTAATTGTCAGCGAGGTGCCCCCACTGGGATTTGAACCCAGACCAAGAGCTTTTCACTGAAAACCGCAAGCTCCCGTCCTATCCAGGTTAGACGATGGGGGCAATCTATAAAAATATTTCTCACCAATTAATTTAATCTGATAACATGTTCAAATGCTCAACTTGCAAAGTCAACATCTTGGCAAAAGAAAATTTTGTTAGGTTTAGTTGTCCTGCTTGTGGAAGAACTGAAATAGTTCGCTGCAAAACTTGCAAGGCTTTGAGCAATAAATATGTTTGTGAAAATTGCGGTTTTGTGGGGCCTTGAATATGGCAGAAGTGATAGTTGGCTTAAAGATTTTGCCAAAAACAGTTGAAGTTGATTTGGACAAGCTGGAGAAAAAGATAAGGGAAGCAATTTCTCCCGAAAGGATGCAAAGAGAGCCTATAGCTTTTGGTTTGGTTGCTATTCAAGCTGTCAAGCTTGTGTCTGATGCCGAAGGTCAAATAGACGAGCTTGAGAGAAAGCTGAAAGCAATAGAAGAAGTTGGGGAAGTTGAAATTACAGGAATAACAAGAAGCTTATAATAGATTTTTATTCTCTTTCACAAATAGATTTTAGTATGGTTAGAATGATTCCTAAGATTTACAAGAGGAAAAGGTGGAAGATAGCTTTACTCTGGGTTTTGTCTTCTCTTTTCTTGCTCTTTGGCTCGATGATAGCTGGTGAGCTCCAAGTAAGCTATGGAACGAATGAAATAGCTCTTTGGATTGCTTTTTTCCTAGCTCTAATTTTCTTCCTGTTAGCAAGCTTGCTGTGGATAGCAATAGCAGTAGCTTTGAGGCAATTTGAAGAATAAGCTTTTAATACTTTTCTGTCTATAACCAATATAATGGCAGAAATAAGGATAAAAATTCCAAAAATGCCGAAAGTTGACATCTGGAGAGTCTTGACAATTGTTTTTGCTGCTATAATTTTGGCTCAACTGTTCGGTTTTTTCAATTTAACAGGTCTAGTTGCTTTACCTTCTCTTTCAGGTCAAGAAGTTGGAAAAAAAGTCATAAACTACATAAACCAAAATTTAGTCCAACCAGGAACAAGCGCAAGCTTAGTTTCTGTTAACGATAAAGGAAGTTTTTATGAAATTGTAACAAGCTATCAAGGAAATAGGATTACAGTTTATGCTTCAAAAGATGGAAACTATCTTTTCTTGCAAGCTTTCAACATGAACCAACAGCTTCCGAGACAAGAAGCTCAAGAAGAGCAGCCTCAAGAAATTCCAAAAACAGATAGACCAGAAGCAAGAGTTTTTGTGATGAGCTACTGTCCCTTCGGTTTACAATTCTTGAAAGCTTACATCCCAGTTATGGAGCTCTTAGGCAATAAAGCTGACTTATATGTCAATTTTGTGGATTACATCATGCATGGAGAAAAAGAGATGATAGAAAACACGAGAATGTATTGCATACAAAAAGAACAAAGAGATAAGTTCACGAGCTATTTGAGGTGTTTTGTGCAAAGCGGAGATGCTGAAAAATGCATCTCAGAAGCCAAAGTAGATAAAGCTAAGCTTGATGCTTGTATGGAAGCTACAGACAAACAATTCAACCTTACAAAATTGTTCAAAGAGAGTGGGGCAACTTATCCGCCTTATCCGATTGATTCAGAATTGAACGATAAATACAATGTGAGGGGTTCACCAACTTTCGTCGTGAATGGCGTGACGGTAAGCGTCAACAGAGCTGCAGAATCAATCAAGCAGACAATATGCTCGGCTTTCAAGACTCCACCAACTGAATGCTCCCAAAAACTAAGCACAACAACAGAATCTCCAGGAATTGGAGCAATAGGTTCAGGAAGTGGTGCAAGCTCTTCTGGTGGTTGCGCTTAGAAAAGACCACCAACAAAAAGCTTGTGCCTATCTTTTTCTTCAAGCTCACTTATTATTCTTTTGACAATCATTTTCTTAGGGTCAGGCAACATTTCAACCCTTTCTTGCAAATCTTGAAAGCTCTTGAAAGGCTCTTCTTTTCTTTTTGTCAAAATCTCCCACAAATGTTTTTTGCCAATTCCTGGTAAGAGCTCTAGCATGTGAGAGCGAGTGCTTAGAGGCATAGCTTTATTGAAAAAATTGACAAATCTTGCTTCATTGATTGCAACCAAATTGTTTATCACATTCTCGAGTTCATTCTTTGCAAAATTAGTTAAATCAGAATACTTTATTCTTCCTCTTATGTATTTAACAACATCCCATTTTCCTTCACCAATGTAAACTTTATCTCCAGGTTTAACAGTTTTTCCCTCTTTTATCACAATCTCTAGCAATGTAAAAAACTTATCGCCAATAGCTTGAGCTACTGGTTCAGCCTTTCTATCTCCAGCTTTTCCATGCGGGAAGAAATCCAGTATTATCGCAAAATCATCTTTCATCATTTTTATCGCCCCAAGAAATCAAACAAATTTCTTCACAATTTCAAGGATTTTTTCAATCTCTTCTTGTGTAAATGCAGAATATTCTTTATGAAGAATAGCTCTAAGATCATCCTTATCTTCGGGTAAAAAATTAGCAATAGTCACAATCTGTTTTTCCCTCAATCTTTCAATCGACCTCAGTTCTTCAATAAGTTTTCTTATCTTTTCAGGCTCAACTTTAACAAACTTTCTGAGCAAAGCTAAAGTTATTTTTTGCTCATATTTGAGTTCCCCTTCTTTCTCTCTATTTTCTAAAATCTCTTTTGCTTCCACATCTGGAATCTCTTTCTCAGATATAACATTCATTTCATCACCTTCAAATGTTCTGGTCTCGAAATAAGCTTTTTCACCTTATTTCCATCTGTTATCTCAACAATATAACTTTTTCCCCTTTTGCCTATAATCTTACCTACCCTACCTTTATACCTAGAATGGGGCATACCCTTTTGGGAAGAAGGCTCTTGGTCTATAACAACTTTCTGGCCTATATTAAACTCTTGTAAAAACTTTGTTATAGTAGGCCTATAGCCAGGCTCTTGTCTTAAAGTTTGCCTTGTTTTTGTTCTTGGTCCACGAGACTTTTTCATATTCTCACTTATGAATTTTTATAACATCTAACTTTATCTTTTTTGGTTTATTAGATATTAATTCTGATATGTTTGGAGTTGTTCTCCCCTCATCACCAGATATAAGCTCTTTAATATATAAACCAGATTGTGCCCTTATCTTGAATAGGCACTTTTTTTTGCTCAAAATCTTCCAAGAGATTTTTTTTACAATTCTCTTTCTGGTTTTGTCAGCTCTCCTATGAATTACTCTCAAAGGAGTTTTTTGTAAAATTGTTTGTCCCTCAAGCTTCTTCAATTCTTTCAATTTTTCTTTATCAATTTCTTTTTCAAATTCAACTTCAACAAGGTAAGTTTTATCGGATTTTTCACTTTTAAGCTTGACTACAACACTTCTATCAACAAACTTTAAACCAGAAACTTTGACTTTTTTAGACTTGTTTATCTCTTTTTCAATTTTTTTCAAATCAATTTTTCTTTTAAGTGGTTTCACAATTTCAATCACAAAAGGCCTACCATCAAGACATCTTGCATCTATATCTTCACGACCAGAAGCATGAAAAGCAGATTTTTTTGCTTTTGTAGCTTTGAGGAAAGGTTTTTCAATTATCTCTTGAATAGAAGTGGGATAAAGCTTTCCGGTACCTTTACAATCCACACAGCCTTTACCTTTACACTTTGGGCAAGACCATTTCGATTGAGGTATGCCTCGAACAAGCTTCTTATATTTTCCATAAACGAACAAGCTTCTTATCTCTTTTTTAATCTTACCAGTTTTTAAATTTACTATTATTGTTAGATCAGGATTCTCAGTCGAAAAAATTTTGCCAGTAAGTTTTTCAACTCTTTTACCTAATTCTCTATTTATTTCTGATTTAATTGGCTCTACGAAATCTATTCCAATCTTTTCATACAACTTTTCCTCTTCATTCATCATTTCATCAGTCGGTATAGAGCCAATTAAGAATGTCTTGAACTCTATTCCTTTAATCTCTTTCACAATTCTCTTGGCAATTTCATCTATTTCTTCAAGAAAAAAATTCTTGCAAATTTTACATTTTTCAGGTTCTTTTATCTCGAGTTTAACATTTCTGAATTTTATTCCATGAAAATTGCTTGTATCGACTTCAATTTTTTCTCCAGAGTCAATCAAGAAAGCAAGAAAAATCCTCAAGATTTTCCCTCTTTCTTTATTGGAGAAACCACTGAGCAATTCTGAGCAAATTCTACCCAAGCAAGAATCGCAAATGTATCCTTCTTTAAGTGTTTCTGCTATCTTCTCTACAAGCTTCATGTTCATCCTCTTTTTCCAGAATTGAGATTTTTAATTAATAAACTTCTACTCCCAACAACACTCAGTTTTTCTCTTTAAAAAATTTTTCAATTTTTTAATCATATTTATTCCTTACAACAATCCACGATTTTTTGAACAATGGCACCAAGCTTGGAGAATACATTACCTTCTTTATCATGGACATTCAACTTTTTATCTTCAATTTCCTTTATTTCTCCAATCTTCACTATATTCAAGTTAATTCCCCAGAAAAGTGAATAGAGCTGATAAGCTTTTGAAAAAAGATCTTCTGCCTCTTTTTTGTTTCCTTTGTTCAGCTCTTTTGTTCCCACTTCAATCAATCTCATGGAGGCAGCCAAAAGATGCTTTAAGATGCACCAGCTTTCACCTTCAGTTTTCTTCACTAGTCTTTTCATCAACTCTTTTCTCATCTCTCTTATTTCATTCAACAAGTCAAAATATTTTGTTTTTTTGGTTTTTGCACCAGTGAAGAAGAAATGTTCTTCCAAACTCAAAAGATTCATCACAGCTACACTCAAATCTTCATCTGAAGATAAGTCAATCTTTCCTTCTTGAGTTACTTTTTTAACTTTTTCCAGCAATTTTTTTATTTTCTCTTCCATATCAACACCTTGTTATCAAATAAAAAATTAAGCTTGCTACCAACAAAAAAACCAAAGGTATTATAACTTTTTGGAATGGGAATAAAACTTTGCCTTTATTCATTTTCTTTATTTTTTCATTTACGATCAGGCTAAACTGGAATGCAATAGTACCTGCAATAATTCCGATCAAAAGCTTGTCTATTCCAAAGAGCTTGCTGCAAGAAGGATGGCCTATTGCTTTCATCCAATAAAGAGATAGAAATGAAGTAGAATAAACAATCAAGGTTATCAAAAGTTTTGTAAATTTGAGCTTGAAGTTCTTTTCTAGCCAATTTGCGAGCCAAAGAGAAGTTGAAAGCAATAAACCACCTATCCAGATTCCTGTTATAGTGTCATCTATACCTAGCAATCTTGAAAACTCAAGACCTCCAGCAACAGCTATAACACAAACGGGGCAAGTTGCCGTTGCTTCAGAAAAAACTATTGATAAAAAAATAATTGTGAAGAAGAGTAGTTTGAATTTCATACTTTCACCCCAGTACAATTCTCATAAAATTCTTTCAGCTCTTCTTCATTCATTTCACCTATATAAGTCTTGTTGTCTCTTAAACAAAGCTTCGCCGGCACAAGAAGGCCTGGTTTATTTCGAATATTAGAGTCTTTATGGTAAATGAGATAGTCAGAATATTGGTTTATGATGTCGCTACAAGCAACACTGCTACCATCAACCATATAAAATTCTCCAGTAAGATTTAGGGCTTTGATTTTTGAAAGTTCCGACTTGCAATGCGGGCATGTAGGAGAATAAACAAAAAGCATACTGTATCCTTCCAAGCTTTTACCACAATCATTCCTATAAGCATCCCTTGGAATAAAAAATACATAACTAATAACAGCAATCACCACGATTAAGGCAGTTGGAACTAAAATCCAAGGTTTAGTCTTCATTTTTATCACTAACTATTATTGATTTTTTTAAGAATTAAGATTATAAACATTTTCTATCTAGCTCATTGTGGCAAATTACTATAACATGAGATGCAAGGTAAGTTAGTTTTCCAACAGAAATCCTTTTAGCACCAATCCTATCCAGAAGCCTTTCTGTATTTTTTGGCAAGCCTTTGTGATCCCCTAACACAAAACAAACATTTTTTTCAAATTCAAATTCTCTTATGTCTATTCCTTTTGGATTAAGATAAATGAGCTGAGTTTCTTTAGCTTTTTCTTTTACCAATTCTTCAAAACTTTTTTTACTCACTTTTATCCCATCACCAACTATTCTTTCTTCATTTTTTTCTAAATCTAACCCCAAATTTACGGCTTTGTTTATCCATGCTCCTATATTTCTTTCATCCGGAGTAATGCGTTTAAGATTTTCTCCAAAAAAGCTTATGAGTTTTGGAGGTTTTGGAGGACCTTCCAAGACAGCATGAAAACGAACATCTTTTCTTATGGCTTCAGAAATGAAAAAAGCGTTGGATATACAGCGACAAACTAAATCAATTCTTCCAGAACCTGCTAAATCGTTAAGGTTAAATGGTCTTGTAAATGCTTTAGAGGCCTTGAGAATGAACTCTCTCATACCTTGAACCCAAATTGTTTCATGAGCTTGCTCAAAGCTCCTCTTTCAAGACCAGCCTTACCACCAAGCATTTTCATGAGTTTTTTCATTTGTTCATATTGTTGCAAAAGCTCTCTAACTTCACTTTCAGGTCTTCCGCTTCCTCTTGCAATTCTCCTTATCCTTGAGGCATTTATTATTTCAGGATTTTCCCTTTCCTCTTTTGTCATTGACTGAATTATATACTTGTAGTGCTTCATCTTTTCTTCTTGTTTTTCCAACACATCTTCAGGGATTTTCATTCCCAAACCAGGTATCATTCCAACAATTTTACCAAAGGGCCCCATTTTACTCATAGCTTCTATTTGTTCCATAAAATCTTGTAAAGTAAATTTACCTTCAATAATTTTTTCTACTTTTTCAGGTTTTATTTCAACTTCTTTGGCCTTTTCAATTAAAGTCTGTAAATCACCTAAACCAAGTAGTCTTGAAACAAATCTCTGAGGATCGTAAACTTCAAAATCTTCTATATGTTCACCTGTACCTAGAAACTTAACTTTTGCTTTTGTTGCCGAGCAAGCTGCTAGAGCACCACCTGCTTTTGCTGTTCCATCCATCTTGGTTATGAAAATTCCTGTTATCCCAATAAGCTTGTGAAATTCTTCTGATTGTTTTTTTGCAACTTTGCCCAAGTCAGCTGGTATTGTTAACAAAACTTCATCTGGTTTTATAATTTCTCCTAACCTCTTAAGCTCATCAGCAAGCTCTTTATCCAAAGCATTTCTTCCAGCAGTGTCGAAAATTATAACATCATATTTTTCAAATTTCTTCATCCCTTCTAAAGCAGCTTCATAAGGATTTTTATTAGGATGAATATAAACAGGAACTTTTATTTGATCACCAAGCTGTTTCAATTGCTCAGGTGCTGCTGGCCTATGATAATCTAGAGCAACTAAAGCTACTCTTAAACCTTGTTTCTGGAAGTAGCGTGCAAGCTTAGCAACACTTGTAGTTTTACCTGAACCGAAGAGCCCCACAAACATTATTTTCTTCTTACCAATCAAGCTAGCAGGTTTTTCACCAAGCAGCTTAACAAGCTCATCGTAAATTGTTTTCAAAACATGCTCACGCAAAGTCAAGCCAGCAGGAATTTTTTCTTCCAAGCATTTTTTCCTTATGTTTTTAACAAGCTCTTCAGTGAGCTCAATGCTAACATCGGCTTGCAATAAAGTTATTTTCATGTCTTTTAGAATTTCCTCTACAACATTCTTATCAATTGTAGTTCCACTCACAAGCTTGTTTATAAGCTTAGACAATTTTTTTCCAAGTTCATCAAACATAACTTAAAATAGGTTTATATAATTTAAATCCTATATCTTACAGAAACATTTTTTGTTTCTTCTTCAAGTTTTTTCTCTTCCCAAGAATTAATAAGGCCTCTCTTAACAAGTTCAAAATTTATAATCGGATTTTTCGCCAGAATTTCTTTTAAATCAATATTTTCTACTTCTCCAGAGTGTTCATAATAAACTTCTATTGTCTCAATTTGGTAAACGGTAAATAAGTAACTTTTTTCACTATCAAAAACCATTTGTACAGGTTTATATTTTACAAGTAGGCCATGATTTTCATCATCTTTAAAAACATCAATTTGAAAATCACCAATATTTAAAGTTGAAATATGATAAAATTTAAGCGCTTCAAATTCTTTATCGAGCTTATTAATGCAAATTAGTTTTCCTTCATTTACGGTAAAGAGTAACCTTGAATATACTGAAATTAAGAATTCTAGTTCATCGGGATTTATTCCCAGATCTTCGACATCTATTTCTATATTCATTCATTTTTAAAAAGAGAATTAAACTATTTATTCTTTACGAAAAAAGAACATTCACAAATTTGTTAGCATCATATTTTTCAATTTCTTGATATTCTTGTCCGTGGCTCAAGAACAATATCGGTTTTTTAAGTTCATGAGTAACAGATAAAATTGCTCCTCCCTTTTCATTCACATCAACTTTTGTGAAAATCACAGCATCAATTCCAACTTCATTGAAAAGTCTTGCTTGAATAACAGCATCATTTCCTGTCAAAGAATCCACAACCAAAACTTTCAAATCAGGCTTTGCAACTTTTACAATTTTGTTCATCTGCTCCATTAAATTTTTGTTTGTGTGAGCTCTTCCTGCTGTATCAATCAAAACAAAATCTATACCATTGGCTTTAGCATGAGCAATTGCATCAAATGCAACAGCAGCAGGATCTGCCCCATACTTATGCTTAATTACCCTTATTCCAAGCTTCTTAGCATGTTCTTCAAGTTGCTCAATAGAAGCAGCTCTGAAAGTGTCAGAAGCTGCGAACACACAAGTATAGCCACCATCAACAAGCCATTTACCAAGCTTTGCTAGTGAGCTTGTTTTTCCACTGCCATTAAAACCCAAAAATAAAATCACAAAAGGCTTTTTGTTTTCAACCATTTTCTTTAGGTCAATTTCTGGTACAGAGAGAATTTCAAGCAAGCTTTGCTTCAAAGCTTCAACAACAACTTCTTTTTCTTTTCCTCTTTTTATAGGCTTTCCGACAAGACTTTTCTTCAAATCTTCTTTTATTTTCTCAGCAACTTCATAAGCAACATCAGCTTCTATCAAATCTGTTGCAAGTTCATTCAAAATAGGCTCAACATCCTCTTCACTCAACTGTTTTTCTGCAATGGCTTTAACAACTTTTTCTTTAATCTTTTTGAAAATTTTTTCAGGCTTTTTTTCTTCAACTTCTTTCGGTTTTTCTTCCTTTTTTTCAATTTTTTCAGAAATAGACTTTATGGCTTTTTTCAGTTTATTCTTCAAAATTTCAAACATTCAACCAGCCTTTCTTTCTTCCATCATTTTCCTTATTTCTTCTCTCAATTCTTTCAGTCCAGAAGAAAACTGGTTTATAACAGCTTCTATGTTTGCTATAGATTTCTCAACTTCCTCTTTCCTTTTTTGCAAAATTTGTTTTCCCTCTTCTAAACTTTTTTCAATTGCAACATCTGCCCCAACTTCAACTATAATCCTATCCTTTTCAACTATTTTACATGGAATGTAAGTTTGTGAACCAAGCGAGAAAAGAACTTCATCATCTTTATCTTTCAATTCTTCTATCCCTTTTATGCTTCCTTCAATTTCCATTAAACTCTTGATTAAAACTTCTCTTTGCTTTAGTAAGCTTTCTATTCTAGCTTCTATTAGTCTATGAATTATTATCTTCTCTTGCAATTCTTTTTCTTCATTCATACCATCACAATTAATTTGAAACATTAACTTAATAAATAATATGAAGGTAAAATTGCTAATCCTTTCATTGCTTTTCATTTTTTTATTGTTTGCCCTTTCAATAGCTTCAAATTCAGACACTGTAACGATTACACTAAATGCAACAAAAGTTTGGTGGAATGATAGTGTGAAAGCAAGTGGAATTGCTAAATATTCGAACGGAACGGGAATAAGCGGTACTGTTAATTTAGTTGTTGATGGTGCTAACTATTCTTGCCCACCTACAGATGCTGATGGCAGTTGGAACTGTACATTCAATGCTCCTATGAAAATCGGCTCTTTTTTTGTTACGGTTATTATTACCAATGCCACAAACCATCAATTCCAGAATTCCACCTCTTTGGTAGTCTCTCCTCATTATGGTAAAACACCAATAGGCTCAATGACAAGAGTTGTTTACGAGTTACCTATGCTGATTCAAGACTTGAATGGTGAAATAAAAACGGTTTTGGCAAGAATAATCGTTTGGAAAGGCTAATTTTTACTTGCTTAGTAAGTTCAAAATCTACATTAAAGCTCTTCTTTTAACTTCTAAAAGATGCCAATAATAACAGTTTTCACTTTTGAAAAATTACCAAGCATTAGGAAAATAGTTAAAATTCTAGACAAAAAGAAGAAGGGAAGTAGCTGGCTCACAGCAAAAGAAAGCAAATACAATAAGGGAGAAGTTTTCTTGCAGTATTGGTACTATGAAGATGTGGAAACAGCTTTAAAGCAAGCAATGGGAGAAGAAGATGTTTATGAAATAGTTTCTTTTTTAAAAAATAATGGGAAGCAAAAAGTTTTAAAAAGGACATACTGCTTCATAAACCTTTTGTTCAAAACTTTAGAAGTTTACAGAGGTCCTGATCAAAAAACTCAAGAAATAGTTTCTTTTCTTGAAAGCTTATTAAATGTTAAATTCAAACCAATAACTCTTAGTTCAAAGCAACTTCAAGAAATTTATTTAAATCACGCAACGGAGCTTAAACAAGCTATGTTCAAGCATGTTGATGGCTTAGTTTATGAAATTCTTAAGGCAGAACGCTTGGAGAAGAATGAAAAATATCTGGAATATTTAAAGAAACATCCGGAAAATTTGAGAGTTATATCTTTCAGGCCAAGAATAAAGTTCTTAAATGAGAACAATCGATACCAAGTTACGATAAACGGAGATAAAGGAACTATAAAGCTTTCGAGTAATGAAGTTTTCAAGTGGAGACCAAGGTTTGAGATAAGACAATTAGTTCAGATCTTGGCAAACAATAGAGGATTTAATAAGTTCTTAAGCTAAAACAATTTAATAGAGATTATGAAAATTCTAGTCACTGGTGGGAAAGGATTTATAGGTAGCCATTTAGTAAAGGAATTAAGAAAAAGGCATAATGTTTTAATTTTCGATGTAAAGAACAAAAGAAATGAAGATGTGAGAAATTTGGAATATTTGTTAAAAGTTTCAAAAAATGTTGATGTAATAGTTCATTTGGCAGCTCTTTCTGTTGATCCAGACTCTATAAAAAAACCATGGGAATATTTGACGACAAATATTTTGAGCACAATTAATGTTTTGGAGACAGGAAGAAGATTAGGAATAAAAAAAATAATTTTTACTTCTTCTGCTGCAACATCTTCAACAACGCCATATGGTATATCTAAGCTTCATGGTGAACAATTATGTGAAATTTATAGCAAGTTATATAAGATGAATGTGATAATTGTAAAAATTTACAATGTTTATGGTGAAGGTAATACCAAAGGTGTAATAAAGGAATTTTTAGAGAGAATAATTAAAAACAAACCGTTGATAGTTCATGGCAAAGGTGAATATGTCAGAGATTATATACATGTAAGAGATGTGGTAAAAACTATAATAAAATTTATTGAGAAAAATTGCAAGTCTGGTGTTTATGAAGTTGGCACTGGCATAGGTACAAGTCTAAACGAGTTGATTGAAATTCTAAAAGAGGTTACAGATAAAAAAATAAAAGTGAAATATGAGAAGTGTTATTATGATAGAATAAAATACTCTGTTGCAACTAATACTTGTGTTAAAAATCCAACAAAATTGATAGAAGGGTTAAGGGAATTATGGAGAAAAAGTTTATAAAGAAAAAAGTTCACTTCTTGCCTTATTTCATTCTTTTTTCTATGATGGTTTTTTACACAACAGTTTTAAGCATAATATCAATAAACTATTACAACAGATTCTATTTTTCCGCATTTGATTTAGGAATATTTGATCAAGGCATATGGCTCTTGAGCAGAGGTGAAGATCCTTTTGTAACAGTCAGAGGTCTTCACTTGTTTGTAGATCATATTCAATTCACAACAATATTTTTTGCACCACTTTATTGGTTGTGGGATGATGCTAGAGTGCTATTAATTGCTCAAAGTTTTGTTCTTTCTTTAGGTGCCATACCATTGTTTTTAATTGGTAAAGAAAAATTAAAAAACCAATTTTTACCCTTATTCTTTGTTCTCATTTATTTTTTGTATCCCGCTCTACATTATCTTAACTTAGAGAATTTTCATCCAGTTGTTTTAGCCGTGCCTTTTTTGTTTTTTGCTTTCTATTTTCTCACAAAAAGAAAGTTTCTATATTATTTTGCTTTTGTTTTTCTTCTTTTATTGACAAGAGAAGAGCTAGTATTATCCATACTTGCACTCGGCTTATATGCTTTCTTTTTTTGTGATAAAAAAGTAGGTATTGTAACAATTGTCTTGGGTTTTGTTTGGTTGTTCATTATTTTTAATGTTATTTTTCCATATTACTTGGGAAATTATCCACATCCGAATATTAAAAGAGGTGGAGATGTTTTAGAAAGAACTAAAAATTTTTTGTTAAACCCTATTGAAATTTTGACTCTTAACACAGAAGAAAATCGTCAATATATTTTTGAGCTACTTTTTCCTATCGGTTTTTTCCCAATTTTACATCCACAAACATCATTTCTTGCATTACCTGCAATTATGTTGAATCTGATAACCACTTGGCCTTATGCTCATTCAATTCGATATCATTACACTTATGCTATAATACCATTTATGTTCATCTCACTTGTTTATTCTTTTTCTTTTCTCAAATATTTTTTGAAAAAGAAAAAGTTTTTATTTAATACTTTTCTCACAACTTTATTAATTTTTTCATTAATTGGAAACATTTGGATTGGACCAGAAGTTACTTCAATAAAAAGCGGTGCAATAATTGAAATTATAAAGAGGTTTGGTGAGTTTAATGAACAGGAAAAAGCGAGATATATGGCAATTTCAATTATACCAAAAAATGCGACCGTTTCAGCAACTTATTTATTTGTTCCTCACCTTTCTCATAGAAAAATCATTTATATGTTCCCAAATCCATTCAAGGAAGCTTATTGGGGTCTAGAATTTGGAAATTTCACGCCACCACCACTCAAAGATGTCGACTACATTTTACTCGACGATACACCAAATGAATTTGAGAAAAAAGAAATTATTAATAAGTTATTAGAAAATGGTACCTATTCTAAAATTTTCGAGAAAGAAAACATTTACATTTTAAAGAGAATGCAATAAAGTAAGCTTAGTTTGTTTACACCAAATTATTTTGTGAGGATGAATATCGAGTATTTTCCCAATATTTTATGAGGGAAATTATTTGCCAAGTAATTTTTAAATTCTTGGTCTAGTGGTTCTTCATTTTTTTCAATAAAAAATTTAGTGTTCTCTTTTTCAGCTATTTTTTTGAAAGTTTCAATATCTCTGGCATAATAGACTTTTCTTCTTTGTAAATAAAATTTTAGTTGAAAATTTTGTGGATGTTCACTAAAAGATATTATTAAATCTCCATGATTTTGAGCTAAAAAACTTATTAATTCTGAGACATTCGAATTACCTTCATATATCTTTTTGATTGTTGGATATGAGTAATACAAAAAAGAAAACATAAGAATAAACAAAATTAAATAGAAAGCTTTTCTTTTCAAACATCTTTCCAGAGTTTCAAAAAAAGAGGCTGTGGCTAAGAAAACACCAGGAAGAATGAAAAGTATTAAAAAATCATGAATCCAATATAAGTTACTGAAAACAAAAAGATAAGACAAAAATGAAGCGAGAACTAGAAGAAACAAACCATCCCAAATGTAAAATGTTTTTTTGATAATTGTTCTGGCAACAAATATGAGTAATACTGCAAATACCATAGGAGTATAGAAATATGAAATATCTCTATAAAGATGATTCAAAAGTTCAGCTAGGTTTATATTGTATTTCCAAGAAGCTTCGTTCAAGTTTGTTCTGAAAAGAAATATGAAATACAAATCAGATAATCCTTTAATTCCACTAACAAGCCAAATATGTAGAATATTGAGTGAAAAAGTTATAAAAGATAGCAAAATTAATATCAGTAAACAACTCTTTCTTTTCTCTTTCTTCTTAGGTTTATAGAGAACAAAATAATGAATTAAAATCACAGGAACTATGAAGTGCATGCTCCATTCAACAAAAGCTCCCAGAGAAAATGTAATGAATAAGAGATAAAGATATAAATACTTCTTATCTTTAAGCCAAAGAATATAAAAATACAAAGTTGCGAAAATGAAAAAAATAATTAGAGCATCAGGAGATATAAGGTTTCTCATATAGAAAAACATAGGAGAAAATACCAAGAAAAAACAAGTTATGAGCGCAATCTTTCTATTGAATGTGTTTTTAATTATAAGGTATAAAAATAAGATAGAACCAAAATTTGCAACAACTTGAACTATTTTTGCTGACCACTCACTAATTCCAAATACGCGGAAACTTAAAGATAATAAAAATGCAGTACCTATTGGTCGATGAACATACACTTCATATGTTTCTTTTCCTGTTTCTAAACTACCAGTATTCCAGAGCTGAGCAAGCTTTGTTTTCAAATAACCAAATTTAATGTAATTAACAGCATATTCACTGTATTGCCCTGTTATAAAACCAGGATGAGTATCGCTTAGTGGACTACCAATATCGAATAAAGAATAAGCGAGAAAAACAAAAATTAGCATCGAGAAAAATATGAGATAAGTGTTATTTTCCATTATTCCTGGTTTAGTTTTTCTTAAAAATAATTTTTATCTTTGTAACGCTTTTTCTTAAATAAGAGGTTTTATGAAAAAACAATTTTCAATAATGATTCCAGTATACAATGAGGAAAAAATAATAGTTAAAAACACGAAAAAATTAATAAAATTTCTTGATAACCTGAATAAGCCATATGAAATACTTATATGTGATAATGGCTCAACAGACAAAACAAAAATCTTGGGAAAAAAACTAGAGCTCCAATTTCCCGATAAAGTAAAATTTTTAACTATACCTGAAAGCAAGAGTGTAGGATTTGCTTTCAAAAAAATGGTAACTACAGCATCTTCCGATAAGTTAATTTCTTTAGATATGGACTTAACCATAGACTTTGAGAATTTTATCTTAAGGTGTTTAAAGTTACTTGAAGATAATAGTATGGTTATAGGCTCAAAAATAGCTACACAAAAAAGACCCCTCATAAGGAAGATGTTGAGTATTGTTGGCGTATTTCTAATAAGAATACTTTTGGATTTGGAATTTTCTGACTATTCAATTGGGGCAAAAGGATATAGAAAAAAGTATCTAATGGATAAATTGGATGTTATTGATAGATCTACATTTTATGTAATTAAATTGGTATTTTTCTTCAAGCAACAAGGCTTGAAGATAGTTGAAATTCCAGTTAAAGTTCATGATGTAAGAAAAAGTAGGTTCAATTTTTTCCAAGATGCAGTATATCGTTTTATAAACCTTTTAAATTTTTGGTTTCGAGAAAGAATAATGAAACCTGTCGTCAATATTCCAAGATAGCTCGAAATTTTCCCCAACAAATCTATTAAACTTTCACCATAATAGAGCCTCACATCTTTTTTATTAGGAATAACGAGCATGAAAGACGGAGATACCAAATAAACTTTTCTTGCTCCTTCAACTTTCCAGTTAGGATAATAAGAAATGCTAATTATGTGAGGTTTGCCAACACAATCTGTACTAAACTTTATCTCTTCAATATCTATCTCTTCTCTTATATTACATGAATTATTCAGAGGAACTTTTGGTATTTCTAAAAGTGAATTTGAAGACAAAGAAAATTCTGATTTATCGTCTGTAAAAACTAAAGGCACATCAAGTAATTCTTCTCTCTTAAACCATTCATAAGCCACAACTTTCCAGTTTTTTCTCTCAAAAACCACTGGTTGATACTTTGGTACTGTTACATATTTGTTTGGATTTATATTCAATTTATATATTTCATAAGGTTCAAAAGTTGCCACATGTGTATATAACTCATTATTCCTAAGATCATTTTTTACACTATCTGTCCTAGCTATAATATACTCAACATTGAACATAGCCAAATGTTTTGCCGCTTTCGTTGAATTATAGCTAGTACAAGGAGACCATTGAGGATATGGACACGGTGCAGTTTCTGATATTTCTGTTTGGAAATAAAATATAAAAGGTGAAGAAATACTTGATTGCATATACAATCCTTCGTACGTTGATCTTCCTGAGAAAAGAGGTAAAGACTCAAAGGCTCGTGGTGAACCAGCCAAATCATGGAGGTTAGAATGTTCAAAAATAACTCTTGGATCTTTGTAAGATCCTCTTAAATATTCATTGATATCTCTGAAAACATTCCAAAGAGGCTTATTTTCAAATCCCTCATAATTCCATTTTATCCAAAAGTGAATGTAAGTCACATTTTTGTTTACCCAAACTATATTGATGAGTAAAATCACAATTGTAACAATTGATATCAACCAGACTGTCCTAAATTTTCTTATTATTTCTCCAATAGCATACCCAGCTATCAAGGTTATAAGAAGTTGAATGAAAGGTAGAAATCTTATGTCAACAACACCCATTGCTGGAGATAAAAAATAAAACACACATGAAATGGAAATTGAGAATAAAAAGAAAAGAATTCTTTTATCCTTTTTTTTGATACCAATTATTATTCCTACACACGCTAAGAAAGCGAAAGGTAAAAGTATGTCTGGAAATATTTCTTTTCTTATATCAAAATAAATCCATTGGAAATTATAAGGTGTGGTATACTCCAGATTAAGGACAAATGGAACTAACCAGAAACCTATTAAAAGAAAAGCTAGCGCATAGACTTTAAAAAGATAAAATAAATTTTTGAATATTTTCTTTATTTTTTTGTTGATTAAAAAGAAAGCAGAAGATGCAATGGCGAATAATGTTGTGTAAATATGCGTGAAAGTTATAATGGCAAAAACAATCAAGTTTTTTATCAAGTTTTTTTGTTTATCTATACTAGAATAAAGTAAACCGAAAAACAACACTGTTAATGACAAACTAAAGCTATAAGAAAATTCTCCCGCTAATGTGCTTGGTATGTTTCCTCCCCACATTGAGTTGCCTTCATTGAATAGAAAAGCTAGTGTGAAAATAGCAGCAATTATTGGTGTTGGAAATTTGAAGCCCATTAATTTCAAAGAAAAAAATGTTGTTAAAGGTAATAGAAATGTACCAAGAACAGTAACCAACTTAAAACTGATCTCCAGTGGAATTAAGTAACTCATCAAAACACTTACAATAAAAAGAAAAGGGAAATAAAATTGGAATAGTGGAAATCCTGCATACCACCCTGGACACCAGCCAACTACTTTCAATTTTGGTAATAGATAGTGTTTTAGGAAATAGGCTGGATAGTAATGTGATGCTGTGTCTCCACCAGCTACTATTGTTTTCAAGAATAAATATTCTGGCTTGAAATAGCTAGTTAAAAATAAAAATATGGAAAAAAGTATGAAAAAATTGACCAAATTTTCTATATTTTTTATTAGAAAAGATTTCATAAATTTTGGACTAAATTCCATAAAAATAATTTTCTCTTTAAAAAATTTTGTTTTCTCAGTTTACTCTGTTGGTTTATATGTTTTTATCACAACCCTCTTTCTACCTCTTATACCTCTTTTTCTGGTTAAAATCTTTATGAGACCAATATCCGCTAAATGCTTCAAGAAATCTCTAAATCTCCTTTCTCCTACAGGACATTCTATTCTTTTAGAGTAAATTAAATATAACTCATCTGTGAAAATTCTTGTTTTTTCATCTACAATCTGCAGAATTATTTTTTCATCCAGATTTAGTTTTTCTTTCAAGATTTCGGGTTTAATTGGTTTCACAGTTGAGAGCACCATCTTCATATGCAAAACTTTAACTTTCTTTTCCCCTTCTTTTTCTGCAAATCTTCCAGCTCTAAGTAAGCATTCCAAACCAACTCTCACATCTCCACCATTTTGAACAGCGTGATTTGCTGCCAATAAAACAACACCACTTTCAAAAGAGAAAAATGCAACCTTTGCTCTTTCTTCAAGTATATCTTTCATTTCCAGTAGTGAGTAAGGTTTAAATTCCATTTCTTCTATGTTTAAACTACTTCTAACTCTTGGGTCCACATTAACAAAAACAAAAGGGTTGTTAGAAATAAAAACTAGACCAACAGGAAGTTTCAAATACTGATTTAACCTTACTAAATCATATAGTGCCGATTTATCATGAAAAACAAGCTGATCAACTTCATCCAAACAAATTATCAACCCTTTATCAAGTTTGTTGCAAACTTCTATTGCTCTTTCCAAAATTTCATCTTTGCTCATTCCTCTTCTTTGAACAAAACCACCAAGCTCCAAAGAAATCTTACTCAATATTGCAACAATTGTCTTATAATCCCAGCAATTTATATAAACTGTTTTTATTCCAGAATAATTTTCAAACTCACGAAAAACAAATTTTGCCGAAGCCGTCTTGCCTGTGCCCGGTGGTCCAAATATGAAAGTGTTTTGGGGAATTCTTTTATTTGCAGCAGGAAGTAAATTTTCAGCCAAATGCCTAACTTGCTCTTCTCTATGTGGTAAAGTCTCTGGTAAATACTCTGGCGATAAAACTTCTTCATTTTTAAAAACTTTAGACTCAATCATTCTACAATAATAGTTATCCTACGATTATTTTTACCTTTGTTTTCCCTCTTAACTATCTTAATCCTTCCAATTTCTTTTGTATTAGCAACATGAGTGCCCCCATCAAGTTGAGCATCTATATCACCAATTTCCACAACTCTCAAAATTTTAAACTGTTGATAATGTGATTTATCTGCCAATCTCATGAGTCTTGGGTTAGATTCGAGCTCTTCTTTAGAAATTATTCTTGAGTTTATTGGTAAGCCAAGAGAAACAATTTCATTTGCTTTTTCTTCTATTTTTCTTGCAATTTCTTCATCAAGTTTTTCCAGGTTAAAATCCATTCTTGCTCTATCCGGATAAATTTGGCTTCCCGTGAAAAGAATATCACCAAAATTTTTCACCAAAGCTGCAGAAATGACATGAGCAGCAGAATGTAGCCTCATGATGTTATACCTTCTTTCCCAATCTATTTTTCCATGAACTATGTCACCAACTTTAAAATCAGGCTCTTTCTCAAGCACATGAATTATATTTTCTTCCTCATCTTTTACCACATCAACAACTTTTATTCCATTTATTTCTCCCGTATCATTTATTTGTCCTCCACTTGTTGCATAGAAGCAAGTTTGATCGAGAATAACTTTATTTCCATCTATAGCCAAAACTTTAGCATCAAATTCTTTTTGATATGCATTTTCCCAAAAAAGCTTTCTTGTAGCCATTCTATCTTATAGCTTCTTTTAGTTTTTTCAATATTTCTTCTTTCCCCCTTTCAATAATGTAAAACCCAAGCTTTGGGCCACTTTCAGAGTTTAAAATTATCTTGTAAAGAAGCTTAAAGAAATTTGGTATTTTTATGTCAAACTTCCTTGCAATTTCAAAAATATTCTTTTGAATTTCTTCTCCACTTTCTTCCCTTTCAACAATCTTAATAAGTTCAGCAATCGCTGCTTTTTCTTTTTCCCCAATTTTAACTTCGACTTCTTCTTTTATCTTACCAAAATCTTCATACCATCTTTTAGCAAATTCTATTCTTTTAGCAACTTCTTCTTTTATTTTTCCATTTTCTTCTTTCAACCTTCTATATTCTTTCAACTTTCTCACAGCAAACTCAACTTGATCTTTTTCAGGCAAAATTTTCACTATTTCAACCATAACTTCAAATGGTACATAAACAGAAGAAGCCTCTTTTGGTTTAACAACCGCAAGTTCATAAGCTCTTTTGAAATTGTTATCTTTCCTCTCATTTCCAGAACTTTGTAGACCAAAATATATCCTTTCAGCTTTATCAAATTCATTCCAAATCGATGGAACCATTTGTTTTAAGTTTATGTCTTTTGCTATTGTTAACCTTCCTTGAAACATCCAGTACCTCAAATGCTCAGGCTTCATATATTTCAACATATCAGGCACGGTTATAACATTCCCCAAGGATTTAGACATCTTTTGCCCATTCACAAGAAAATGTTCATAAACTAATGGATAAGGAGGCTTCCATCCTAGAATCTTTACGATTTCTTTTCCAGTATCCCAGCTTCCACCTGCAGCAGCATGCTCTTTTCCAAAAGGCTCACAAGTTGTTTTCAAAATAACCCAACGGGCTGGCCACTCGACACGCCAAGTAAGCTTAGCTTTACCATTTAATATTGATGTTTTACCTTTATAGCCACATCCATTAACTTCATATTTTTTCTTTAGTAAAGTAGCTTCTTCCACACACTCATATTCAACACTAGCCTTCTTTTCTTCATATTTCAAAATTCTTGTGGTGCTTATTTTTCCACATTTTTCACATATTACATCTACCGGATACCAGTCTTCTGGTAGAGGAGTTGTCCTAAAATTGTTTAGAATTTTAACGATTTTTTCCCTTTTTTTCATAGCAAGTTTAATGAGATTGTTATACATCCCTTTTTTATACATCTCAATTCCTTTCAAAATCTTAGGTTCAATTAACAAAGTTTTCAATTGTTGAATGAACTTCTCTTCAAAATGTTCTGCAAAGTTTTTGTGACAACTCCAGAAATCTGGGATAAAACAAACAGGCACACCAAGATAATTTACAAGTTCTTTCGGCAAATCTTTGGGCACAGACCTTAGAGGATCCATATCATCAGAAACCCAAACCAATTCAGCAGACACTTTCATTCTCTTAAGGGCAAGATAAACCGCATGTCCTCTCACAACATCATTCGCACTGCCTATATGTGGCTCGCCAGACATGCTAGTACCAGTTGTTATAACTTGCTTCTTCACTTTCCATTTTTTTACAAGCTCTTTGGCCACTTGATCTGGCCAGAACTCGTATTCTTTTTCCATATTTTCAAATATTGGATTAAAGAAATAAAAATGGGCCCGGAGGGATTTGAACCCTCGACCCTCCGCTTTCTTCTATTAGGAGCACTCCCATATAAGGCGGATGCTCCACCAGGCTAAGCTTCCCTCTACCAGTTAAGGCAGATACGGGCCCAGCCTAGATTTTCCGGGCCCATTATCCATGTATATTTTAAATTTCATTTTCCTTCCTTTATATCTTAAACCTTAAACATTATAAATAGCAAAAACCTTAAATACTTACAGATAATATAAAAATTAGTCCATTCTTTGTTTGAGGTGTTAAATATGACAAATGGAAAGGCTATACTTGGAAGTTTAGGCGGGCAGCCAATACTGATATTGCCAGAAGGAACTATTCGTTCCACAGGAAAAGATGCCCAAAAGAACAATATAGCTGCAGCTAAAGCTGTTGCAGATGCAGTCAAAACTACTTTAGGTCCAAAAGGAATGGATAAGATGCTCGTAGATTCAATAGGTGACATAGTGATTACAAATGATGGTGTAACAATCCTTGAAGAAATGGATGTGGAGCATCCAGCAGCTAAAATGATGGTAGAAGTTGCAAAAACTCAGAATGAAGAAGTTGGTGATGGTACAACAACTTCAGTGGTTATTGCAGGTGAGCTTTTGAAGAAAGCTGAAGAGCTTCTTGATCAAGATATACATCCCACAATTATCACAAGAGGCTTCAAGATTGCAAAAGATGAAGCCTTAAAAATACTGGAAGAAATAGCAAAGCCAATAGACATAAATGACACTGAAACTTTGATGAAAATAGCAATGACTTCAATGTCAGGAAAAAGTGTAGAAAAAGCTTCCCCGAAATTGGCTGAAATAGTTATAGAAGCGGTGAGAAAAGTAGCAAAGAAAGTCAACGGTAAAATTGAAATTGATACAGATGACATAAGCAGAGTTAAAAAACATGGGGGTTCAGCAGAAGAGACAGAACTAATAGAAGGAATAATTATCGATAAAGAAGTTGTACACCCAGCAATGCCAAAGAGAGTTGAAAATGCGAGAATTGCTTTGCTAGATGTTGCTCTTGAAGTCAAAGAACCAGAAACAGATGCAGAAATAAGGATAACTTCTCCAGAACAGATGCAAGCTTTTCTAGAACAAGAGCAGAGAATGCTTAAAGCTATGGTAGATAAAATAGTTAGAGTTAACGCAAATGTAGTGCTTTGTCAAAAAGGAATAGATGATGTTGCTCAGCATTACCTCGCTAAGAAAGGAATTCTTGCTTGCAGAAGAGTCAAACAGTCTGACATGGAAAAACTAGCAAAGGCGACTGGCGGTAAAATAATTTCAAATCTCGACGACTTAACACCAGAAGACTTAGGTTTTGCAAAATTGGTTGAAGAAAAGAAAATAGCAGGGGAAGCCATGACTTTTGTTAGGGGATGTAAAGATCCAAAAGCAGTGAGCATTTTGGTGAGGGGAAGCACAGAGCATGTAGTGGATGAAATTGATAGGAGCATAGAAGATGCTATAGGTGCAGTTGCTTCCGCTCTTGAAATTGGAAAAATTGTTGCAGGAGCAGGTTCGGCAGAAGCAGAAATTGCAAAGAGGCTGAGAAAATTTGCTGAGAAATTCTCAGGAAGAGAACAGTTAGCAATTCTTGCTTTTGCAGATGCTATGGAAGTAATTCCAAGAACTTTGGCAGAGAATGGTGGTTTAGACCCAATTGACACTTTAGTTGAACTTAGGGCTGCTCATGAGCAAGGAAAAGTAAGCTATGGAATAAACTTATATGAAGGAAAAGTAGCAGATGCTTTCGAAATGGGAGTGATAGAACCATTGAAAGTTAAAACACAAGCAATAAAATCAGCAGCAGAAGCAGCAGAGATGATATTGAGAATAGATGATGTGATTGCAGCAAGTAAGCTAGAAAAAAGCACATCAACACCACCTTCTACTGAGAGTGAAGAGTAAAAAGCTTTTATTTTCTCTTTTTTTAATTAATATTATGTCAGACAAAGACCAAAAAGAAGAATATGAAGTAATACCTCTTTCTCCTTTGAGAAGATTAGAGAAAAGGATTGAGAAGCTTGAAGCTGTTTCACCAGCAGTTGATGTTAAAGAGATATTTAAAGAAGTGGTTGATGTTTTAAGAATGAATCAACAAATAGTTACTGAGATTTCAAAAGCTAATGATGCTTTGCGTCTTGAAATTTCGAAATTAACTATTAGGTTAGAAGAAACAACTAACAAGCTCAACGAGCTTTTGTCCTTTGTAAAAGCAGCGGCAACTGAAGAAAGCTTTAGTTCTGAAGGAGAAATAGCGAAACGCTTGACTGAAAAAATAAATGAGCTCATAGAGACAAACAAAAAGATAGTACAAAACAATGAGACGATGATTGCAATTTTGGAAGAAATAGAAAGAAAGTTAGGTAGACCGCCGGTTCCTTTACAAATTAAAAAACCTTTAATACCACCAAGAATGTGATTCCATGCAAAAAGCACAATCTGACATACTTTCAGCAGTTATAATAATTCTTATTGCCCTTGGTCTAACTTCTGCTGCACTCATGTGGGGCTTACCACTAATCCAAAAGAGGCAAGACGCTGCAATGGTAGCAAGAGTAAGTAATCTTTTTTCTCATGATTTGCCATCCAAAATAACACATGTAGCCAATGTTGGTGGTCATGATAGTTTTACTATAGATGCTAATGGTGTTTGGACTTTAGATGAAACTAAAAACATACTTTCATTCACATTTTTCAGTAAATCTTCTGATAAAGCTATTGGAATGTGGATAGGTGGTGGAGAATGTCAACCAGATGGATTTAACGGACAGCCTGGAATTTTGGGTATTGATGAGCCTTGTGTGGTTTGTGTTCGGGCCGATCAACTAGAATCAGGCTATACCATAACTTATCAAATTGGTTGTAGAGAACTTAAGACAGAAACAAACTCTTACAAAATACAGTTTAAGTCAGCAGGAGTAACAACATCCAACTCAAAGACGATAAAAATTTCTAGGGGGGCTTTGGTAACTATGGATAATTTAATTATAACACAAATCGAAATTCTTTTATGATGAACAAAGGTCAGAGTATAGTAATTCAGTTCTTGATATTTTTTCTAATAGGTTTTTCAATTTTCGTTTCCTTGGGTTCATTTTTCAACTATCAGTCTGAAATTTTTAGGCAAAACATATTATCTTCTGGAGTCAACTTGAGTAAAAGTTACATTTCTTCAGCTGTCATAGCTATGGTAGATTCTTGCAAAGAGTGTGATTTTGTAAAGTTAACGATAAAAATACATAACACTTCTGCAGGCTATCCAATATTGGTTAGAGGAGAGAATTTGGCTCTAATAGTTTCTACCCCAGTTAGTTCAGTTTCAACCACTATTCATAACCTATTGGGTGATGTTTTAAAAGTTACCGGTAGCTCACCATCCACCAAACCTATAGTTTTAACATTTAACAGAACAAATAATAATTTAGAGGTAAGGTGAATGAATCCATTAAAAAATTTTATTAGGGCTCTTGTAGAAGGATATAGAAATCTTTCAATCGAAGAAAGTACACAAAAATCAATTGTTCTTGATCAACCTCAAATCCAGCCACTCAAAATTCCGGTAGAAGCAGTTCAAAAAATTGTGGTGGAATCTCCTGAACAACCGATCAAAATTCCTATCCAACCTGTCATCCAACCCATAGTTGTCCCGATAAAAACTGAAGAAGAAAAAGAAGAAAAAGAATTGGTAAAGGAGACAGAAGGTATAGAAATACCAAAATTTTCGCCAGCACTAGTTAAAACAGGTGAAATAGAAGAAGAGGAAAGAGAAAAAATAACTTTAATTCAACCACTCATACCTAAAAAACCTCAGAAGGATGAACCGATTCTTGCCTATGCGAAAATTTATTGGGATGAAAAGGAAAACAGGCAAGTGTATCAAGTAGTCGAACCGCCTTTAACCAACAAGCTAAAAGAAATTCTGAGGAAAGTGAAGGAAATCATGGAGCAGAAACTTGATGTAGAATTTTCAAGACTGAAAGTTTTGGAAGCAAAAGAATATTTGAGAAAACAGATTTCGGATATAGTCGGATATTTTGGTTTCAAGCTTTCTGAAACTGAAAAGCAGATATTGCAGTACTATATAGAAAGAGATTTCATGGGTTTGGGTAAAATTGAGCCCTTGATGAATGATGATCAAATAGAAGATATAAGTTGTGATGGAGTTAAAATTCCTGTTTTTGTTTTTCACAGAAATCCAGCTTTAGGATCTTTGATAACAAATGTTGTTTTCGAAAACGAGGAAGAACTTGATTCTTTTGTGATGAGATTGGCTCAGTTGTGTGGAAAATCAATTTCAATTACAAATCCTTTGCTTTCAGGCTCTCTTCCAGATGGAAGTAGAGTTCAAGCAACTTTAGCAACAGACATAGCAAGAAGAGGTAGCAACTTCACTATTAGAAAATTCACAGAAAAACCTTTGACACCCGTTCATCTCCTAGGCTATAAAACAGTTGATATAAAAACTTTAGCATATTTGTGGTTTGTTGTTGATATGGGAAAAAGTGTTTTGGTTTCTGGAGGAACTGCTTCAGGAAAAACAAGCATGTTGAATGTGCTTTCACTTTTCATAAGACCGGAACAAAAGATAGTTTCAATAGAAGACACACCAGAACTCAAATTACCTCATCCACACTGGGTTCCACATGTGGCTAGAACAGCAATTGGAACCGAATTTGGAAGAAAGCCAGGTGAAATAGATCTTTTTGATCTTTTGAAAGAAAGTTTGAGACAAAGACCAGATTATATAATAGTTGGTGAAGTTAGAGGAAAAGAAGCTTATGTACTTTTCCAAGAAATGGCCACAGGACATCCAAGCCTGGCTACAATTCATGCAGAAAATATATCAAAGTTACTCGATAGATTAACCACACCACCCATAAGCTTGCCACCCAGCCTTATTGCAAGCGTTGATGTGATAGTTTTTATGGTTTTAACAAGATATAGGAACAAACAAGTTAGAAGAGTTACCGAAATTTTAGAAGTTGTTGGTATAGACGAAAAAACAAAGACACCTATTTTCAACAAACTTTTCAAATGGAATCCAGTTTCAGATAGTTTTGATGTTTGTGGTAAAAGCTTTTTGTTGAAAAAAATCTCGGAGAGTACTGGATTGAGTGAGAAAGAAATCAAAGAAGAGTTGGAAAGAAGGATGCTAGTTTTGGATTGGCTACAAACAAACAATATTTTGGAATATGAAGATTTCTGTCAAATCATAAACTCTTATTATAAGAATCCTTCCAGGCTTTTAGCTGCCATCAAGGGAGGACTTGGATGAAATTTGGTAAGCTCTCTATGAGATTTTTTTATCCACTTACTGATATGATTTTACCTTATTTTTCAGAGTTAAAATCTGATTTAAAGAGGGCTGGTATAAAACTTTCAGTTCAAGAGTTCTTAAGCCAAGGAATCTTTTTAACGGTTTTAGTTTTCATTTTAGGATTACCAATTTTTTCAGTGATTTTTTCTTTTTTTCTTAAGAGTTTTTTATTCGGGTTTTTATCTTCAATTACAGCTTGCTTCTTCATTTTATCAATTTTCTTTATCGCTTATGTGAATTATCCCAAAATATTGATTGGCCAAAAGACAAAAAAGATTGATGATCAAATTTCTTTTGCTGCGCTTCATCTTTCCACTCTTGCAAGTGCAAAATTATCTCTAGATAAAATTTTGGAAATTTTTTCTGAATTTAGTGGCTATGGTGAAATTACAGAAGAAATTTCAAAGATACGAACAGATATGAAAATGTTTGGTCTTGATGTCAACACTGCACTTGAAAGAGCTGTGGAGAGATGTCCTTCAAAAAATTTAAAAGAAATTTTATGGGGAATTCTTTCCACAAACCTAAGTGGTGGAGAGATTGATGTTTATCTTAGAGAAAAAGCCAGAAGTTTAATGTCAGAATACAGGATGAAGCTTCGTGATTTTTCTCACCAGCTTGGAATTTATTTGGAAATATACATAACGGCAGTAATCCTTGGAGCGGTTTTCTTCCTCATTTTAACTTCGATAGTTGCAGGTATAGCTGGAACAGGCGGACAAATACTTTTCCTTCAGTTCTTCCTGATCTTTATATTTTTACCAGCAATTTCTGCAATTTTCATTTATTTGATTAGAGTTGCAACCCCAGGGGGATTTAGTTGAAGTTCAAGCTTAGTATAGAACAGAGAATTGTTTTGATAGCAATTTCAATAACAGGTTTTTTGATACTGTTGGGAATTTTAAGTCCGGACGAAAAAACAAGGATAGGTGTGATTTCAAACGCTTTCATTCTCCTAGCTTTTATGCTAATTCTTCCCTTTGTTTTCATAAGATATCAAAGAGAAAAGGCTATAAGGGAAATGGAAGAAAAAATGCCACTTTTTTTGAGGGATTTGGTTGAGTCTATTAGTTCTGGAGTACCTTTTCACCAAGCAATAGTCATGAGTAGCAAACTAGATTATGGTGAGCTTTCAAGAGAAATAAAGAAAATGGCAAATCAAATCTCTTGGGGGATGCCTGTGAATAAAGTTTTAGATCAATTCATAGAAAGAGTTAAATCAAGCAAAAAACTTTTTATGGCTTTAAAAATTTTGAGAGAATCTTACTTGACAGGAGGTGAAATAATTTCCACTTTAAATTCAGTAGCAGACAATTTAACACAACTGAATGAAATTGAAAAAGAAAGGAAAAGTATATTGAATCAGTATGTGGTATTGATTTATGCCATAGTTTTTGTTTTTGTGGCAATTCTCGTGGCAATCAATAAACTCATGTTACCAATATTTCAAGCAACACAAGCTCCAGGTGGCGAGATTTTAGGATTCAAGAGTCCTTGTGAAGACAATCCAACTTTCGTTTGTGTTGTTTTTTCTCTTCCAGCTCAATATATTTTTGGTGTTGCTAATCCCACTAGTATAGGAGGCTATTACATTTCAATATTTTTTTACATGAGTACAATAATTGCAATAGCTTGTGGTATGGTTATAGGGGAAATAACAGAAAGGTCAATTTTTTCAGGACTTAAACACAGCTTAATTTTAACGATAGCTGTTTGGGGAGTCTTGCTATTACTAAAAGTCTTGAATTTCATTGGTGTTTGAATGAAAGCTCAAATCAGTTTCGTTGAGTTTTTAACTTCAATAACAATTTTTCTTGGTTTTACTGTATATATCGCTTTCCAAATTTCAACATTCATACCAAATTATCTCAATGAAATTAAAGCAGAAAGAATGAGATGTGAAGCTTTTCAACTTTCAGAATTATTGATAAATGATCCCGGAGATCCGGTAAATTGGTATCTCACTAATTTTAACAATGTAAAAAGATTGGGTCTTTTGGATGAAACGAAAAACAGAACAAACTTTCTATCTGAAAATAAAATTTTGGCGTTTGAAGGAAATTGTTCTAAAAACTATCAAGAAGTTAAGAGAAAATTGGAGTTAGACTATGATTTTTCCTTAATTCTAAAAGATGGAAAATCCGGAGAAATTAAGATTAATTGTTATCCAAGTGCTACAATCAAAAGATACACGAACACAACTATAAGGAGAATAGTTGCTTATGAAAAAAATGGTGAAATAAGTTATGGCGAAATGTTATTGCAAGTTTGGTAAAAAATCTCAAATTAACATTGTAGAATTAGTATTCGCGCTAGTAGCTTTATTCATAGCTTTCGGTGTTTTATTTCCAAGCTTTGGTTATAAAAACAGATGGAAAGAGGCAAACATGATTTTAATTTCTAGAGATTTGATTTTGACTATGGATAGAATAGGGGAGTTGTACAATTATTCTTTTGACAAGAAAAAACTAGAAAATTTCTTAAATACAATAATTACTGAAAAAAACTTGATTCCTTGGTCTGAAGTTGAAGGCACGAGCCCAAATGTTTTTGTTATAGCTTGTAATTGCACAGAAGAGGAAATTAATAAAATGAATTATTGGTTCAATCCCTTAACTTTAAATGGAAGAAGAATTTATTTGTTGTTTCAGAAATCGAATTTTGAAGAAATTCCAACTGAAGCTGATGTCCTTTTGATTAAAGGTTATAAAAATCTCACAGGATTTTCTCAAAAATTCAAAAGTTATATAGCAAGAGGAATAGGAATTGTTGAGATTATGGATTTCAATACTCCAGAAAAAGTAAACCAAGATGATACACAAACAAACATATTTGGATTATGGTGTACTGGAATTGAGACTGGACCTGCAGACTACATGATTTTTTCCAAACCAACTAGTGTAAAAAATTTAACATATTTTCCCTTCAAATACTTTTACCATGTTCCTATCATCTTGAATGCCTCATCTTCTGAAGCTATAACTGGTTGCGGCTATCAGCCATCCGGAAAAGGTGTTTTTAATTTAGGAGGAAAAAACTATAATTTTTGGATTTGTGATGATAATTCTGTTTGGTTTGACATTGATGCGGATGGTACGAGAGATACATTAGTCAATTTGAGACAAAACTTTAAAATAAATGGGTTCAACTTCACTTTGAATTATATTAATGACAATGCTACAATATCAATTTCGTTCAAACCCGAGTACATCTTCCCAGATTATCTTTCTTATGAAGAAAATGGAAACAAATACCTTCCGAAAATTTTGCCAATAGAAAGATCACTAGTTAGAGCAATAAAAGGTAGCGAAGAATTTCCAGCAGTAATTTTGAATTCTCCAAAAGTTGCTTGGATGTATGATATTGGAGATAACCCTACAGACGAAGAAAAAACTCTTTTGCTTTCTCTCTTGCTCTGGGCTTCTAGAAAAAAGTCTAGCATCCTAACATCAACAATAAAAACAGGTTTTTCAACTTCTTATGTAAATGTTCAAAATATTGATATGTTTGAAGTTTATAAATTCAGTTTAGGTTTGGCTCATCCCTATTGATTACTTCAACCTTAAGGTTTCCAGATTTCTTGGAACATTTGTTTCAATTCTGAAAAGTTTATGTATAGTTCGAGCAAGCTCTAAGGATTTTTGAGCCTCACCATGCCCAATTATAACTCTATCTGGTCTTGATGCAAGCTTATGGATGAAAGCAAGCAATTGATTTTTGTCAGAGTGTCCACTTAAACCTTCTATGGTATGAACATTCATTTTCATTTCAATTGAAATGTTTTTTCCTTCTTCATTTTTCACAGGAATTTCTCTCCACCCTTTTTGTATTCTTCTTCCAAGAGTTCCTTCACATTGATAACCAACAAAAATCAATGTATTCCTTGGATCTTCGGCCAAAGCTTTTAAGTGTTCTATTGCAGGACCACCTATTAACATTCCGCTTGTAGAAATTATGACACATGGTCTTTCTTCCCAAGCTTTTTCTCTATCACTAGGTGAGGCAATTCTTTTGAAAATTGGGTTTAAGAATGGATTTTCTCCTGAGAAGATTTTCTTTTGTATGTTTCTTGAAAGATACTCTGGATAAGCAGTGAAAATCCCATTTGCATCCCAAATCATACCATCGATAAAAACAGGATATTGAAAATTCTTTTCAACTAAAATTGCCATAACTTCTTGAGCTCTTTCGACAGAAAAAGAAGGAATTAAACAAATTCCCTTATTTTCCATAGTAGAATTTATTACACTCATTAATTGTTTTTCAGTCTCTAGTCTTGATGGCATGATATCTTTTTCACCACCGTAAGTTGATTCAATTATTAGTGTTTCAACTCTTTGGAAATTTGTAAAAGCAGGTTCTAGCAGAAGAGTTCTTCCAAATTTCTGATCTAAAGCATAGACGATGTTGTGAAGACCATCACCAATATGCAAATGAATTAATGCTGAGCCAAGGATGTGGCCAGCATTTTGAAATGTTAATCTTACATCTGGCGCCACATCTGAAACTTCACCATATTCAAGAGAAATAGTGTGTTTAACAGCTTCTTTCACACCCTTTGCAGTGAAGAAAGGTGTCGTCATACTCTTTTGCATGACATCGATGTAGTCAAGCCAGAGCAAAGTTGCCAAATCAACAGTTGGGGTAGTCATGTAGATTGGGCCATCATATCCGCGCTCAACAAGAGCTGGAACAAAGCCACAATGATCTAAATGGGCATGTGAAATAATTATAGCATCAAGTTCATTGTAGTCAAATTCTTTTGTGTTGAATATAGGATATTGATTTGCGTTTGAAGCACCAACAGAAACACCACAATCCAACAAAACTTTTGATTTTGGTGTTTCTACCAACAAACAACTTCTTCCAACTTCTCTAAAACCACCAAGCGCTATTACTCTGATCCAATCTCTGTTTGTGCTTCTTTCACTAAAAATTTTCTCTCCTATTTCATTCAAATATTTTTTTCTAAATTTACTTTCTGTATGTAAAACTTTTCTTATGCCATTTATCACATCAGATTTTATTGGAGGAACTCTTTCTATCCTTGGAGTCCAGAGAGTTTCAGCTTTAATTCTTCTGAAAGTTTCACCACCTTTACCAATCACAAGACCTGGTTTTTCGGCTGCTATGATGACCAAACTTCTTTCAGGCTCAAAGTATATTTCTTTTATTTTTGCATCTTCAGGTACTATTTCTTTTATTTTTTCTTTTGCTGCTTCTTCTTCCAGACAAAGGTCTTTTTCAAGCCTGACTTCAATTCTTTTTTTAATTTCACTGACTATTTGTTTCACTATTTCTTCACTTGTTTTGAAAAATTCTCTGTCTTTTGTGTAAACTATAATTTCACATCCTTCAAGTTCTATTCTACTAGCTACACCTTTCGGTAAAAGACTCTCCACTCTTTTTAGAATTTCCATTTCAATCCCAAGTTTTACTTGTTTATATCTTCTAGAGATTCGTATCTTGTGATCTTAATTCCATCTTTTGTGATAACAGCAACATCAGCGCCTTTACCACCAGATGCTATATCACGCTCAACAGCAGCCTTTATTGCTCTCAAAGCAATTTTCTTTCCTTCTTCAACAGAGATGTTATCTCTATAACTATCTTCCAACACACCTAGAGCCATAGGCGATCCTGAGCCCGTAGAAAAAAATCTTTTTTCTTCTTCCCAGCCACCAACAGCATCTAAGCTGAAAATTCTAGGCCCAGTATCATCATATCCTGCTAAAATGAGTTGAACATAGTAAGGGAAAAACTTGCTTCCTTGTAGAATGTTTGCAAGCAGAGTACAAGCTCCTTTTACAGAAATTTTTCTCTGGTTTTGAATTTCAAAGAGCTTGAGCTCAGCTCTCATATATCTTGCTAAAGTTTGAGCATCTCCGCTTACACCAGCTATGGTCATTGCTATATGGTCAGCTATTGGTAAAATCTTTTCTGATTCTTTGCTTGCTATCAAGTAACCCATAGTTGATTTTTTCTCTGCAGCTAGCACTACACCATCCTTGCAAATCAAGCCCACTGTAGTAGTACCGGTTTTCATCACTTCAGGCTTTTCTTCATCTAATTTTGCCAAGTTATCACCAAGAAATTGGATAATTTTAATTATGCATTTAGTTTTAAATAGATTTCGGGTTAAAAAATAAATATTTACTTTAATAAATAATTTATATGAAAAAATGGCTTGTCTTTATATTTTTAACATTATTTTTGCTACCTTCTGTAGGTTTTGCAGTTGATTGTGATTATGATTGTAGACATCGTGGTGGAATAGGAGAATGTACAGGTTGGGCATATTCTTCCTGTTCATCAGGTTATATAGAAGGAAAGGGAAGTTGTAAGGGTTGGTGGGTTTTTACACCAAAATGCTGTTGTCGACCTGTGATTACCGTATCACATTCACCGACTCAAGTAACTAATAAAGATAAAGTTACATATACTGCTAAACTCTTGGTTAGTATGCCCATAACACAATTATCAATTATAGTAAAAAGTGACGCTGGAAGCAGTATGAATTCTTGCACGTCTTCCGAGTGCTCTTTAACAGCCGGGCCATATAAGGCAGGCACTACTGTTATTTACCAAGCTATTGTAAATCCTGTAATGGGAGGTTCAATCTTTACAGAGGAAAAATCTTTCACAGTAGGGGCAACGAAAGAATGTGATCGTAATAAGTGGAGTGAATGTGTTGTAGACTGTAAAAACAAATGTGGGATTTTAAAAGGAACAGAGAGAAATGAATGTGGTGAAGAAAGAGGATGTAGTAAAGACTGTGGAAGCTGCCCATCTGGTTATGAATGTAGAAATAATAGATGTGAAAAGATTGGGGAAGAGGCTCCTATAACCACATGTGCTAGAAGCAATCCTAGTATTAGCGTTAACCCTTCCTCTTATACAGCAACTGCAGGTACTGAAAAAGAATACGAAGTGACAGTTAAAAATAATAATCAGAATTGTAAGGATAGTGTTTTTATCCTTGAAGCTTCTTGTCCACCAGGCTGGGATTGTTCTTGGTCTCCATCTTCACTTACAATATCTTCTGGATCGTCTGCAAAATCCACACTAAAGGTTAGATCTTCTGCAAAAGAATCCCCAGGATTATTTAGAATAAAAATTGTTGTTTCAGACAAAGAGTCATCTGTTTATAGAGCATCAACTTATGTAGACTATATGGTTTTTTCAGGACAACAACCTTCCTTAGGAAGAGAAGAAGGAGAAGCCCTCTCAGTGACTACCACAATCCCATCTTGCCCAATCTGTTCCCAACCATCTCAACTCCCCTGTCAATGTGGTAATAGTAGAGTTGACTGTGCTTACGGCTATTGTTATTGTTCTGCCAAAGGCCAGGTTCATTACTCTATACAGGATTGTGAAAAGGCTAGCAATTATCTAACCCTCTCTTTAAGCCCGAGCAAATCAACTTATGCTCCAAATGAAGAAATAACAGTCAACGTTGAGGGTTATGCTTTTAACCAAATAGGTGGAATTTACATTTATGATGTTCAAGGATCTTCTACTTCGACAACCTATTGTGGAGAATTTCAAGCAGCAAATAGGCCGGTAAAATGTAGCCAAAAAATAAGCTTCCCTTCAGAAGCATCTAGGATTTGTGTGAAGGCAAAGATGCATGTTTACTACTACAACTATGATGTATACTCGAATGAAGTTTGCTTCCAAGTCAAAACCCCCACCCCAGATACTACCCCACCTTCTACCTATATCTCACCCAATGGCAATTCATGGACAAATAAAGATATTAGCTTCACTTTAAGTTGTAGCGACTCTAATTCAGGTTGCTCCGAAACAAGATATTCTATCATCGATTCAACTGACAATTGTCCTTACTATGAGAACTTAGCTAATAAAGGAATGCAAGGCACAATTGCTTGTCCATCATCTCAAGTTTGTAAAAAAGTAGTTTGTTATGCAAGCAAAGACAATGCGGGCAACATTGAAGTAATAAGAAGAAGCAATATTTTCTACATAGACAAAATACCGCCCACAATTGACATAAAAATTTCAGAATCTTTACCAACAATCAATACTAGAGTTGCTTTCATTGCTACAGGAAGCGATGCAGATTCTGGAGTAGATTACATAGAAATATTTGTAGATGATATTTCACGCTATAAATGTGCTTCTACTTCGTGTACTTATTTGGGTGAGCCTTATCCAGTGGGAACTCACACATATTTTGGGGCAATTAAAGATAAAGCAGGGAATTATGTTCAAACGTCTAAAAAGACTTTTACAGTTATGCAATCACCTCCTTGTACAGGCTCAATTTCCCTGAAATTATCACCAAATCCTGCTCAAACAAGCTCAAAAGTGACAGCCACAGTCTCAGGATTAGTTTACTGTGATAATAGAGAAGTTAAAATTATTAAACCCGATAGAACAACACTTACTTGTAAAGTTTCAGGTTCAGGTTGTTCAGTAAGTTTTGACGCTCCTAGCACTGAAGGAGAATATGTTTATTATGCTGGAGTTGATATTAACGGAGATATGGATACTTCGGATGAAGGTGAGACTTCCTCTGCAGTTTTGAAGGTAAGTAAGCCAACTCAAATCCCATCTTGCCCAATCTGTTCCCAACCATCTCAACTCCCCTGTCAATGTGGTAATAGTAGAGTTGACTGTGCTTACGGCTATTGTTATTGTTCTGCCAAAGGCCAGGTTCATTACTCTATACAGGATTGTGAAAAGGCTAGCAATTATCTAACCCTCTCTTTAAGCCCGAGCAAATCAACTTATGCTCCAAATGAAGAAATAACAGTCAACGTTGAGGGTTATGCTTTTAACCAAATAGGTGGAATTTACATTTATGATGTTCAAGGATCTTCTACTTCGACAACCTATTGTGGAGAATTTCAAGCAGCAAATAGGCCGGTAAAATGTAGCCAAAAAATAAGCTTCCCTTCAGAAGCATCTAGGATTTGTGTGAAGGCAAAGATGCATGTTTACTACTACAACTATGATGTATACTCGAATGAAGTTTGCTTCCAAGTCAAAACCCCCACCCCAGATACTACTCTTATTCAAACATCTCTTTCCCAATCAGTTTATCCGCCAAGCCCCCAACCCCAAGGCACCACAGTAATTTTTCTGTGTGACTATACTGCCAACAACCAAGATGTTACAGGGGCAACTTGTTATGTGAACATAGATGGAAAATCCTATTCAACAACTTATGGACAATATGTAAGTGGTGGCTATTATGCTTATGGTTATTCCACATCTTCCCTTTCAGCAGGCACTCACTCTTGGTATTGCAGCTGCTCTAAATCAGGCTACCAAAGCCAAGTAGGAAGCACACAAAGTTACACAATTACCTCAGTCTCTACAACCACCACAACCTCACCGCCTTACACACCTTGTCCTTCAGGCTATAGCTGCGTTCCAAGCTACGGTGTTTCAAACTTTTGTCAAGGTTGTGGGTATAGTGGAATGAGGTGTGATTGTCAAGGTCAAACAAGAGCTTGCAATCAAAACGGTGACAACTACTGTTGCAGATGTGTCAGATATAGTTCTCAACCTGTGCCAGCCGGAATTTTAAGCAGCTTGTGGGACTTCATCAAAAGCATCTTTGGTATACAATAGAACTTTTTATTTAGCCTAAAAATAAATTCAATTATGGTCAAAGATCAAAAATCTCCCATTATTCTATTAATTCTGTTATTCTCATTTCTCGCTATAACATTTCTTTAAAAAACCAGAAATCTCTACAAAAGAAACAAGCACAACAACTTTACCACAATGCAGATTTGATGAAGAAACACAAAAATGTGTAGGGTCTTGCGGTGAAGGCTTTGAGTGCAGAATTTCACCTCTGGCAGTTCTCCCACCTGTCTGTGAGTGCTTCCCAACTACTACCACAACAACACATGCTGAATTGCCTGCAAGCAAATACAGCGGAACTAATTCTCGCGTTTGTAGCTATGGTTTCAAGTATGATTGTTTGATCTCCAAGTGTTGCTATTGGGATTCAAATCTCTCCAAATGCAAACCTAGACCTCGCTCAGATATAGAAACAAATTATTGCATAAGCTGTGGTTGTATTTTATCTCAATAAGATTTGGCCAAATAAACAACTTCCTTTGCTTCTTTCCCACAATAAATACAATTAGAAAATATTTTTTCTTTTTTGAATGGAATTATTCTGATAGTTGCTCCAGTTTCTTCTTTTATTTTTTCTTCACAACTCTCTTCACCACACCAACACACTTTTAAAAAACCACCCTTTTCTTCCAGAATTTTTTTGAATTCTTCATAGTCTTTTGGAGTGAAAGTGTTTTTCCTTAAAAACTCCTTTGCTTTCTTGAACAAGTTTTCTTGTATCTTTTCCATCAGCTCAAAGATTTTCTTAACAGTTTGCTTATCTTTCACAACAATTCTTTTAGACTCGTCTCTTCTGACAAGCGTCACTTGTTTTTTGCTCAAATCTTTTGGTCCAATCTCAACCCTTATAGGAACTCCTTTTAATTCCCATTCATTGAATTTCCAACCAGGAGTGTAAATTTCCCTATCATCTAGCAAAGCCGAAATACCAGCCTTTTTCAATTCCTCCAAAACTTCTTTAGCTTTTTTCAAAACTTTTCTTTTTTCCACTTCTTTATAAAATATAGGCACGATCACAACTTGAATAGGTGCAATTTTGGGTGGCAAAATTAAACCTTTATCATCTCCATGTACCATAACTAAAGCTCCAATTAAACGAGTAGAGATGCCCCAGCTAGTTTGCCAAACATAATTTTCTTTACCATTCTTATCCATAAACTTTATTTTGAAAGCTTTTGAAAAATTTTGACCCAAATTGTGAGAAGTACCCATCTGTAAAGCTTTACCATCTGGCATAAGTGCTTCTAGGGTTGTGGTGTAGAGAGCCCCAGCAAACTTTTCTTTTTCACTCTTTTTTCCCACAAGCACGGGAATAGCTAAATATTTTTCCATGAGCTCTTGATAAAGTTTTAAAATCTTCATCACTTCTTCATCAGCTTCTTCTTTTGTTTTGTGAGCTGTATGACCTTCTTGCCATAAGAACTCACTTGTTCTTATAAAAGGTTTTGTTGATTTTATTTCGGCCCTTGTTATATTGCACCATTGATTCAAAAGAACAGGCAAATCTCTCCAGCTTCTTATCCATTTAGAATAAAAATGGTAAATTATTGTTTCCGAGGTTGGTCTTATTGCAAGCCTTTCACCAAGCTTGTTATCTCCAGAATGTGTCACCCAAAAAACTTCTGGGACAAATCCTTTAAAATGTTCAGCTTCTTTCTTCAAGAAGCTTTCTGGTATTAGTAAAGGGAAGTAAGCATTTTTGTGTCCAGAGTCTTTCAACATTTTGTCAAAAATTTGATGAATTTTTTCCCATATTTCAAATCCATATTCTCTTATAGCCATCGTGCCTTGAACTGGACCATAATCAGCTAAGCCAGATTTCAAAACCACTTGAGAATACCATTCTGAAAAGTTCTCTGATTTTTTTACAGTAATTCCTTCTTGCTCACTCATACTTAAAATTATTCTAACTTTTATATAAAATAAAATTGATATGAGGTTTAGGTTTAGACCAAGCTATTTGAAGTTGATTGAATCAGGAAAGATGGAAGAAAGAATAGAAAAACTTTACAAGATTTTGGAGAAATGTGAGCTATGTCCAAGGAAATGTCATATAAACAGACTTGTTGGAGAAAAAGGAGTTTGTCGATCTGGCTTGAAGCTAAAAATTTCTAGTTTTTTTCCACATTTTGGTGAGGAAGATGTTTTGGTTGGAACTCATGGTTCTGGTACAATTTTTTTATCCAATTGTAGTTTGAGATGTGTGTATTGCCAAAATTACGAGATTTCTCATTTGGGGGAAGGAAAAGAGTTTTCAGAAGAAGAAGTTTCTGAGATGATGTTAAGCTTGCAAAAAATGGGTTGTCATAACATTAATCTTGTAACACCAACTCATTTTGCTCCCCAGCTCGTCAAAGCTATAAAAATTGCTGGTGAAAAAGGTTTAAGGTTACCAATAGTTTGGAATTGTGGTGGTTATGAGAATGTTAAAGTTATCAAACTACTTGACGGAATAGTTGATATTTATATGCCAGATATTAAATATGGAAGCAACGAAGGAGCTAAGAAATATTCTGACCCACCAGTCCAAGATTATTGGGACAGATGTAAAGAAGCGGTAAAAGAAATGTATCACCAAGTTGGAGATCTGAAAGTTGAAAATGGCTTGGCTATAAGAGGTTTGTTGATAAGACATTTAGTTTTACCCAACAACATAGCAGAAACTTTCAATGTTCTAAATTTCATAGCAAAAGAAATTTCCCCAAACAGCTATGTAAACATAATGTCTCAATACTATCCAGCAGGAAAAGTTTTGCTTAAACCAGAAAAGTATCCTGAACTCACGAAAAGTATAAGAGAGGATTATAAAAAGGCAATAGAGCTAGCTTTCAAGTTTAATTTGATAAGAGGTTTGGAAGAAAGACAGCTCAAAAGAATTTAAATAACTTCGGTTTCATACTTTAAGTAGGGTGTCATGAAGATAGCAGTTCTTTCAGACTTTCATTTTGGCTTTTCTTTTAGCCCAGAGCTAGAAGATGATAGTTTTGAAAATGCGGAAGAAGCTATAGAAAAAGCTTTGGAAGCAGATTTGATTTTAATTCTGGGCGACATTTTTGATTCCAGAGTACCAAAAACACAGACATGGGCAAAAGCTATGAAAGTTTTAGTCAAACCTTTACTTGAAGAAAATAAGGAAGTAAAGTTGATAAGCTCTTCAAAAGAATTGAAAAAAGCCTCTACAAGAACTCTAAACCATTTACCTGTAGTAGCAATTCATGGTACACATGAAAGAAAGGGAAGGGGTGAGTTGAATGCAGTTGAAGTTCTGGAGAATGCGGGTTTATTGATTCATTTACATTGTCAAACAATTGTTTTTGAAAAAAATGGGATTAAAGTTGCAATTCATGGGATGTCTGGCGTGCCGGAAAGATTTGCAAAAGATGTCCTTCAACAATGGAATCCCCAGCCAATAAAAGATAGCTACAACATCTTGCTACTCCACCAAAGTATTGACCCTTACATTTATTCGCCTCTCGAACCACCAACAATATCTGTTTCTAACTTACCAAAAGGATTTGATTTGATAATAGATGGACACATTCACCAACACGGAGAATATAAGATTAACGGAACAACTTTGTTATTTCCAGGTAGTACAATAGTAACACAGTTTGAAAAAACTGAAAGTGAGATTGAGAAAGGATTTTATTTTGTTGAGTTAACTGATAAAATAAAAATTGAGTTTATACCTCTTGAAAAAGACAGGAAATTTTTCTATGAGGAAATTCAGCTAACAGAAAATTCCCCAAAAGAACAAATAGAAATTAAGATAGAAGAAATCTTGAAAAACAATTTCCTTAAACCACCAATAATAAGATTAAAACTTCAGGGCAAAGGTATAGAAATTCTGGACCAGGATTTAAAAATTTTGGAAAGAAAGTACGCGGGAAAAGCTTTTATAATTTTTGCTAAAGAGTTCGAATCCCCAGAGATTCAGAGAAAAACTGAGTTCTTAAGAGCTTTGAGAGAACAAAGGCTTTCAGTTGAAGATATAGGTATGGAAATTTTTAGGAAAAATTTGGAAGAGCTGAACTTTTCTTCATCTTTTGATTTTGATCATGTTTTCAGATTGTTGAGTGAGGGTGAAGTAGAAAAAACTTTTAATATTCTTATGGGAGACCAAAAAACATTAGAAGGAATTTTGAAGAAATCTCTGAAAGATTTTGGTGTTGGTGATGATAACAAAAGTTGAACTTAAGAACTGGCGTTCACATTTGGAATCCAAATTTGATTTTTCTCCAGGCACAAACATATTACTAGGAAGCATAGGCTCTGGAAAATCTTCTGTTCTTGATGCTATTTGTTTTGCCTTTTTTGGGACTTTCCCTACTCTTCAATCGAAAAAGATAAAGTTAGATGATGTTATCATGAAAAAGCCAGTAGAAAAAAATAGAGCAGAAGTTGAAGTCCATTTCCAATCAAATGGAAAGAATTATGTGGTCAAAAGAATTATAGAAAAGGGTAAAGGCACAACTTATTCTGAGATAAGAGAAGAAGGAAAATTACTTGAAGCTCCAAATACACAAAGGGTTACAGAAAAAGTGGAAGAAATTTTAAAAATTGATTATGAACTTTTCAGTAAAGCGATTTATTCTGAGCAAAATGCTTTAGATTATTTCTTGACAATACCAAAAGGTCAAAGAATGAAAAAAATAGACGAACTTCTAGCCATAGATAGATTTGAAAAAGCTAGGGCAGCAGCAGTAACTTTAATCAATAGAATTGCTGATAGAAAATTTGGATTAGAAAGTATAATAACACAGATTGATGAAGAGGAACTAAGAAAAAGCATTTTTGAGTTGGAAAATATGATAAAAAAGCTTATTTTAGAAAAAGAAAGTTTGAAAAAAGATTTAGAAAAAATAAGTGAAGAAAGGGCAAATCTTGAGAAAGAGCTACGAGAATTAAAGAAAATGAAAGAAACATTGGAAAATTTGAAGAGAGAAGAAAGAGGAAAGGAAACGGTTCTAGAAGAGACTTCGAGAGCAATAAAATCAATTGAAGATGCAGTAAAAGGATTTTCAAAAGAGGAAATTCAAAAAACTCTTAAAGAGCTAGAAGAATTTGAAAAAAGGCTGGATGAAGAAAAAAAGCAAAAGAAAGAAGCTTATGAAAAGCAATTTTCCGAAATTTCTCAAGCTAATAGCAAGAAATTTTTCTATGAAGAAAAAATCTCAGAACTCAGACCAAGGCTTGCTGAAAAAATCGAACTAAAGAAAAAAATTGATCAATTGCTAAGCATGACAGGAGAAAATATAGAAGAACAATTAGAAAAAACAAAAACAGAAATAGATAAAATAAACTTTGAAATTTCTTCCACAACTACAATGATAAATGATTTGAATTCTTTCATCCAACATCTTTCATCTCCAATTAACAAATGTCCTGTTTGTGATTCAACATTGACTCAAGAAAGGAAGGATTTTTTGATAAAACAAAAACAAGATCAGTTGAAGAAACTGGAAGATAAGCTTGAAAATCTAATGGTTAGCAAGCAAAATATGGGTGAAACTTTGAAAAGGCTTGAAGATTCTGCTAAGAAAATAAGCGAGATGCATATCCAAACAAAAGATATACCAGAGATTCAAAGAGAGCTTGAAAATTTGGAAAATAATTTAGTTCAAATCATTTCTTTCTTATCTCAAAATGAGAAAATCTTAGAGAATTTTAAAAGCGATCTGGAACAAATAGATAAGCAGATAAAAGAAAATGAAAACAAGAAGAAAAAGTATGAAATACTATTGATACAACTTGAAGATTTAGAAGAAAAGAAGAAAAGAAGTGAAGTGTTAAAGAAGGAAATAGAAGAAATCAGGTTAAGGATGAAAGAAATAGAAGTAAAACTTGAGGGCAAGGATTTAACAAGAATTGAAGAATTTCTCAAGTCAATTATAAGTAAAGAAAGTGAGATAAAGACAAGGATTGAGTCTTATGATTCTTTTATTCAAGAAAAAGAGTTGAGGAAAAAAGAATTTGAAGAAAAACTGAAAAATTTGGAAAAACAGAAGAAAGAAATCAAAAGATTAGAGAAGCTTATAAGAGACCTAGAAATTTTCACTCTTGCTCTTCAACAAACACAAATTGAGCTGAGGAGCAATTTCGTGGAAGCGGTAAATTATACTATGGATAAGCTTTGGGGAACTCTTTATCCGTATCATGACTTTATTTCCGTTAGATTGAATGCAGAAGAAGGAGACTATGTTTTACAATTGCAAGGAAGAGACGGAAATTGGATGAATGTTGAAGGCATAGCTTCTGGTGGTGAAAGAAGCATAGCTTGTCTTGCTTTGAGAATAGCTTTTGCTCTTGTGCTTGCGCCAACCATGAGAATGATCTTTCTAGATGAACCAAGTCACAATTTGGATCAAGTTTCGTTAAAAGTTTTTGCTACAACTTTGAAAGAAAAAATAAACGAATTTATTGATCAAGTTTTCTTGATAACACATCAGTCTGAACTAGAAGATGCATTGACAGGCAACGGTTATTTGCTGGAAAGAGATAAAGAAAAGGATGGTGTGACAAGGGTAGTTGCTTTATAACTCATCTGAACAATTTTTCTGTTGGATAAACAATTATTCCTTTGCCAGACTTTATTTCAAATGGATGCGAGTCTGTGTCATGGTCTGTTGCTCTCATTTTTCTTATTGTTATTCCTCGAGGAGAGCCTGAAGAGTAAGATAACAATATTATGCCATCTGAAGTGAACTCCTCTATTCCGAAAGATGAAATAGAATTAGAACCTTCTGGAATTTCGCAAGTGAGTAAAGCAGTGCAATTCAATTTCTTGAGTAGTTTATCTAACTCAAGCAAACTCCTTCTAATCTCTAATGGTCTTTCGAAGAAAAGGCTTATAACTGTTATGGGATCAATAACTACCCTTTCTGCACCTATTTTTTCAACACTGTTTTCTATCAAATTCTTGAATTTTTCAAAATCATAAATATCTGATTTAACAAAAAGCAGCTTTCCCTCTTTTTCCAATTTTTCCAAAGGCCAACCAAAAGTTAAGTTCATATACTTTTTTATTCTATCGACACTTTCTTCTAAAGATATGTACACGCCTTTTTCATTTTTTTCCAAAGCACCATTCACCAAGAACTGTAAAGATAATATTGTCTTACCAGATCCAGGGGTACCTGAAACAAGAACAGTAGAGCCTTTTGGAAAACCTCCTTTGAGCAAGATATCCAAACCTTTTATACCTGAAGAAGTTCTTTCTATACCGTCAACTTCTTTCATAATTTAATTTATTCCCCTAAGGTATAAGAATTAATATGGAGAAGTCGATAGAGACCATAAAAGGTGAGAAAAATCTTAAAAAATTTGTCAAAAAACTTGAACCAAAAACTGTGGTTTTGTTCATCATTGATGCAAAAAAATATCATAAGATACACCCAAAGCTCCTCCAAACTATAATAAAAGAAAAGTGTTTTGCTGGAATTTACATAACAATAAACAAACCTTACAGTACTTTGATAAAATACCTTAAAGAAAATAAAATAAACACAGACAATATTTTCTTTATTGATGCTATATCAAAGAGTGTTGGTGGAGAAATGAAGATGACAAAAGACTGTTTATTTATTCCATCTCCTTCTCAACTAACTGATTTGGCAATAGCTCTAACACAAGCTCTAGAAAGTATGGAACATAAGGAAAACAAATTTATTTTTTTAGATTCTCTTTCAACTTTGTTGATTTATAACTCTTTTGAAGTTGCGGCCAAGTTTGTTCATTTCGTAATCTCTAGGCTTAGATTGTTTGGGCTTGTTGGAATGATAATCTCAATAGAAAAGCAAATAGACGAGAGAATGTTAAATATTTTAATAGAGATGTGTGATAAGGTGGTGGAAGTTAAATGATTGAAATCTTCTTTCAGATCTTGAGCTTGCTCAACTCCATTTTAGCTTTCATAACAGTCATTATTTTTGCTCGTTCTAACATTAAATTCACGAAGGGTGAGCTACAAGAAATAATCAATTATTTTGTTTGGGGAACAATATTCATGTTTGGTGGAATGATAGCTCAACTTGAAGTCGAGTTTTTAAATTTAGCTGGCACACCGATAGACATGATAAAATATTTCCTGTTTTTAGGAGGTTTCTCATACTACTTGCTTGCTTCCTTTAAGATTCATAAGATGTCAAAAGTTTTAGGCTTCGCTTCAGGAGAAATGCCTAAGAAACTTAAAAAAATCCTTAAATCTTAATTTCAAGGAACAGTTAATTTAGATTATGAAAGCTCAAGTTGCACTTGAATATTTGATGATAATTTCTTTTGCTTTAATGGTTTTGTTACCTTATGCTCTTCATCTTCAAACAGTTTCTCAAAATTTGAGAGAAGATAACAATTTAGCTATAGCTTCAAATTCTCTACAAAAAATAGGTCAGGCAGCAGATTGGGTATTTTCTCAAGGCGAACCTGCAAAAATTACAATTTTAGTCCAAATTCCTGCTAATGTTGAAGAGATTTCTTTTGCCGGAAAAATGATGAAATGGAAAGTTAGAACTAGTGCTGGTTTATCAGAAATTTACTACATTTCTTCAGCCAACTTGACGGGAAGTTTGCCTACCACTCCAGGCTACTATAATTTATTGATTCAAGCTATGGGGAATGGGGTGAAAATAAGTGTCAGCCCAAGTTAGCCTAGAATTCATTTCTTTACTTTCACTTCTTTTCATCTTTTTATTTCTCACAATCTATCACAGCTCCAATCTTTATATTCAAACAAACAGAGCAAAAGTATTAAAAGAAGCTCAAACAATAAGCGATCAAATTGCTTCTGAAATAAACTTGGCTCTTAAAGCAGGGAGTGGCTATTCAAGAATTTTCACTATCCCCCAAAAAATTTCTAATGCAATAGATTACAACATAACAGTAAAGGATTATCTTGTGATTTTGAGTTGGAATAATGGTTTTGTCCAATCCACAATTTTGACAAGAAACATAAGTGGCGAAATCTTGAAAGGTGAGAACTTGATAAGAAATTTAAATGGTGTAGTTTATGTTAACCAATAAAGCTCAAGTTGTCACTTATGATTTTTTCATAGCTTTAGCTATTTTCTTTTTAGTTATGGGTCTGGTGATGAGTATTTGGTATTATACAGTGATTCAAGCGGAAGAAAGTATGGAAAAGAGATTGGCTTATAATAACTTGCTTTCTGCATCTCAAGTTTGGTTCAAAGAGGGATTCCCAAAATATTGGGATGCTGAGAATGTAGTTGAGCTAGGCTTGTCGAATGATGGAAAAATAAATGAGACAAAAATAGAAATGCTTAAAAATTCTGTTGGGTATTCTAAAGCAAGCCTTCTGCTTAATCTTGGTAATTTTAACTTTTGTTATGAAGTTTATGACAAATCCGGAAATTTAATTTTTCGCTTTCCTCAAAATTTAGATCTTAGTTCAGCAAGAAACATATACAAGATAGAAAGAATTGGAATACTGAATGAGCAACCTGTGAAAGTGAGGACTTTGATATGGAATTGAAAGGTTTAGCTTTTACAACAGACATTTTAATAGGCTTAACTTTAGTTATATCTTTAATCCCTCTCTTTTATTTTGTAATTGAGTCAAATTATCCAGAAACTTCTTTTCAGTCTTTGACCTACCAGGCAAATGATTTGATTGAAATACTAGCAAATTTGAAAGCAAGCTCTTTTTCAAACACATCTACAATTTCCATGCTCTTATCAAATAAAATAATTTCAGAAACTGATTTAAACAAAACTTTGTTAGATTTAATAGGAACATTCTGGTATTCTGGAAACAAAAGCATCGCTTCAAATATAACAAAAGAAGTCCTGGAAGGTTTGACTGAAAAATGCTTCAGCCTCCAAACTCACAACGAAACAATCTATTCATCTTGCTCATCTAATCCAAAAACAGTTTCTGTTGCTTACAGGTTGGAATCTGGCTATGAAATCGGAAAGCCGGTTTCTGGTTATGTAGCAAGGGCATGGGCAACAAAAGTGAGAAAAAACACCACTCAAATAATTATTTTCTATCCAGAAGGCTCAGGTTGGACTGCTCAAAGGTTGGAAATCACGAAAAACTTTGCTTTACCAACAAACATAACAATCTACAATGCAACTTTGTATGTTTCAATCCATTTCGGAACTTCCAAATCCCAAGCCCAATTCGAGCAACTTAAAATCAATGATGTTCAAAAGAAAAATGATATAAAATGGCTTTACATGCAAGAAGAAGCTTTTGGGTGGGAAATTACTACAGCAGCTTACGGTGTTGTTGATGTTACAAATGAAATTCAACCGGGAAACAATTCAATTTACTTGGTAATAGGAACACCAAACTACCATTCTCACATTCATCCAGGCATGAGACTTATAGTAACTTATAGCTTAAGCCAAGAACTTTCAACAGGTAACAAAAGTTTCAAGAAGAGATATTATTTCGATAATGTGGTAGGAAGGACAGGTGCTTGGTCGATGGTCTCTTTCTACATTCCAGAAAATGCAAAAAACGCGAAAGCTCAACTTCATCTCAAAACTTTAGAGGTTGATGATACTGTAGATTTGTTTGGAAGAAATTCTAGCGATGTGATAATTTACTTCAATTCAGGTCACATCTTTTATAAAGATGGATATTGTTCTTCTCAAAATTGTTATCCTTCATGCAGCATCTCAGGCCTTTATTACAGGAATTGTCGAAAAGTTGGTGTTATGAATCCTGAACTCTTCTTGAATCTCACAAACAACTTGACGATAGGAACAAACGTGATTTCAGTGTATTTGAACAATTATGGTGATGTTCATTGGGGAGATCAAAAGGCAATAATTTATTCAGATCCCCTGAATGATCCTGAAGGATCTTCTTATGTTGAAGTCTATTATGAAATGGAAGAACCAACTTTCAATTATGGTGAGATTGATATAACTAGAGAAATGTTGTTTGGAGGCTCTGCTAGCAACCCAAAAACTTTCAATTTCACTCTAAACCAGAGCCAGAATAAAGTGATAGAGGCTTTTGTTCATATAGCCCAAGGTTTCAGTAGTATGGTTAACGCTTCAATAAACAATTTCTGGATCTTCACTTCACCTTCTATTCGTGTGGTTCCTGAAAATGTGTATGTTTATCCCAACAAATTAAGTGTTGGAAAAAATTCAATAAGGCTTGTGGACTTTCAAGAAGGTGGCTCTATTTCAGGAACAAACTACATCTTACCATGGTCTTCTTTTGAATATACATACCTTGTTAAAGGTTTAGTTGGTTATGGAAATGTTTTCAATTCTTCTCAACTTGCAATAGAAGATGCTAAGCAAAGGCTTATTTCTCAAATGGGTGAAGAGGGAATAAAACCGGAAGGGATTCAAGTTGATTCTCAATCCGTTCAGGGTTTGAGATGGCTTTGGGGTCCAAGCTTGTTCAAAATCTTGGTATGGGAGAGAGAATGAAAGGAATATTTTTCAGTTCGATGATAATTTTCTTAATAACTTGCTTATTCATATTTTTTTCTATTCAGAGATCTATGCTATCTTTTTATTCCTCTCAAAGGGCAATTGAAAACAGGGTAGAAGCCATGATCAAATTTTATGAAAGTGTAGTTTATGATTCAAGAAAATCTATGGAAATTACAGCACAAAGGGCAACTTGCTCTGCAATAAATTATGTAGTCACAACAGGTTCTCCTTTACAATCTTCAAATGAAACTATAGCAGAGCTCATACTTCAAGGTACAATTAATTCTGAGCCTCAAGGGCTAATGGAAGCATCTACCGTGAAAGATTGGGAAGATAGTATAGAATACTTGGGAACTCTTCAAGGGTTTAGGACTAGTGTTGATATAAGAGATTTGTTGATAGAGCCTGAAGATAGTTATCATCTCTCCATTTCTTACACTATTTTTGTAGAGCTTTATGATGATAACATCAAAACAAACCTTACAAAAAACTCAAGAGAAAAAATAATTATGAGCATAGAAAATATGGAAGATCCTCTTTATCCACTGAACACTTTAGGCAGAATAGTAAATATAATAAGACCAAGTCCACATTGGCTCAACTACTCTAGTGAAGACACTTCAAATTTGAAGGACGATTTAGAAAATTCTTACTATCATCCTAGCTTATATGGAGCAAGTTTTCTGGATAGGCTTGAAGGCAAGTTCTTCGTTCAAGAAAAATACTTCAAACCAAACCCAATCGGACTGGAAAGTTTTGTCAATAAAGACAAAATCCTCAGTGCAGGCTTGCCGATAGACGCTTACGCTACAAATATAGATTATCTTTACTTCTCAAAGAGTGGTGTAGATGCTTATTCTATTTCAGGAATGCCTTCTAATTTTAGATTAGATAATGAGACGAGTCTAGAAGGGAAGACCCACCTTCAAATATACAATGTCACGGTGATTGAATGAAATTAAAATATAAAATTTCACTCATAGCCTTGATGTTAATAATATTGAGTTCCCTAATCTTGGGTCCAAAAGAGTTTAAACAAGCTTTTTTTCAATATTTTGAGAGAGACAAGGGAGAAGAAAGCACTTCAACTCAAAATTTAACTCAAAGTCAAACTGGCCAAACGAGCGAGACTAATTACTCCACAAGTCCACCCCAAGAAGGTGAAGGAGGTGCTGGGGAAACAAGCAAAGAAGAAGAACAAGCAGCAAAAGCAATAACCCTTGAAATCACAGACATTTGTTCAGGAAAGCTTGATCTATTCACTATTTCAGAAGGTGCTACCAAATGCTTGAACAAAAAATATCCATATCAAATAATCCTTGAAAAAAATTCAACTCATTTGACAACAAGTTTTTATGGTTTAAGCGGGTTTGAAGAAAGCTATGAGCTGAACGAAACTATTCTAATCTTCTTCATCTTTGCTGAGGATGTAGCGAGCGTGAGCCATGAGATTCAATCTTTCAGTTTGGAAGGGGGTCAAGACTTCAGTTTGGGTCAATATTATCTCCACACAATCTGGGAAAGAGATGCTGTTGGAAATTTAGTGATCTCAAAGATGATAGCAATTTTGCCTTTGCAAGTAAACGGCAATATTATGAGCAGTGATTGGAAAGAGCTTAAATTCTATCTAAATATACCTAACAAAACTTATTATTTGGGCAACCTTTGGGTCTTAGTGAAAGAAAAATAAAAGAAAAAAGCTAAGACGCTCCATGTAAAGTTGCATTAACACTGCTCTCTATACCGCTAGCAACATCTATGAAGGTTATTTTCACTTCTACATCTCCAGCAAAGCAACCACTGCAAGGTATGGAAAGTCTTGATTGTGGTTTTCCATTTATGGGTATTTCAAAGATGTTTGAACCTTTTGAAGTATCAACTCGTGTAACATTTATTTCTCTTGGTCCTACAATCACCGAAAGGGTATTAGCACCATGATAGTCATAGGTAATTGCTGCGCCAGGCGGGAAACATGGACTACAAGGTCCACCAACACCACCGCCAGGCAATTTGAAAATACCCATTGCATATAAAGCTGCAACCACTGCAATTACTATCAAGATTGCCCATCCATATGTCATCAAAAACTCAAGGGCTGCTTGTGCTTTCATAAATTATATTTAATTTTTCCGCCTTTTAAAGCTATAGAGTTGCTGCTGGGACAAGGAAGCCTATGAGGCTTGAGAGAACAAGTCTTGCTATGAAATAGATTGTTAGGTTGATTGTCAAGAGTAAGGGAATGTATTTCAAACCAGCTTTTTCCTTCCCCTCTTGCAACAAACCTATGAGCAAGCTGCCAAAAATCGATGAAAAAATTAAAGTTAACAAACAATAAGCTCTGATGAAATCTGAAGAAACTTTAACTACACCAAGCTTCAAGCTTCCTATGGTGGTGTAGCTTGCAGCTTCCTCTATTCTCAGCTTGCTTCCTATTGTGCTCATGGTCTCAACCAAATAGGAAGAAAATGCAAATAGGACAGGAGAAGCAAAACCCACGGCTATGAAGATGAAAATGGCATACATTCCAACTTGTGCTGCTATCTCTTTTTTCAAGAGCTTAAGCTCTCTTATGTCTTCAGCCGTTTGCTCGAGTAAGCTTGCTATTTCTCCCCCCTTTCTCATACCTTCAACTATCAAGTTGAAAGTCCTGTTTATTATTTTAGACTTAATTTTCTTTCCCAAAGAAAGCAAAGCATCTTCCAAAGCTTCACCAGCTATTGCTTTTGTGGCAGCCATCTTAATCTCTTTTTCCAAAACGCCAAACTCTGGTCTGGCAGAATAAAGTAAGGCCTTGTCTGGGGTTAAACCAGAGCGAATGTTTGCCGCCATTAGTTGCAGAGCATCGGGAAGAACAGATTCTGCAAAGCTTCCCCTCTTATCACCTATCAATATTATAATGAGATCAATTATCAATTGAATTCCAATGAAAGTTAAAGGAATCAACAGCAACACAAACCATCCAAAAACAAAGATAAAAGGAAGCAACAAGAATGAAAATGCAAGAGAGTAAAGAAAAGATAAGGACAAGAACTTTTCTATTTTCATCTCAATTCCAGCATACTCTAAATTCTGCTCTAACCATTTCACATACTTCTTGGGATAAATCCACCTTATTCTTCTATAAGCTCTTTCTATCATACTTCCACACTTGGTCTTCTACTTTTAACCATTCCTATGAGCATAACTTGAAAAACAGCAACAACAAACAAAATCAAAAAGAATATCGTCTCTGGAACTTGTATGCCAGCAAAAGTAGAGAAAATTATGAGAAAAGTTATTCCAAGAGTAGGTAAAATTACTGTCAGCATCAAGTACATTAGAGCTAGTGGGCTGAGTTGAGAGCCATACTTCCTTATCTTCACTTTCTGCTCTTCTGAAAGATTTTGGGCTATGATGTTGAGTGTATTTCCCAAATCACTTCCTGCTCTTAAGCTGTTGACTATTTGCCAAATAACCCTCTTGAAACCGACATTCGGAACTCTAAAAGCAAGTTCTTCTAAAGCTTGGGTTTCTTCCTTTCCTGTTGCTATTTCTTTAACACATTTTTCAAATTCTTCCGAAACAGAGCCATAATTTCCTTTCGAAACAGAAACCAAAGAATCAAAAATTGAAACTCCTGACTTGATTTGAATGAACAAATGCCTTATAGCAAACAAAAGATTTTTTTCTATGTCTCTGTCTTTTCTTGAAAGCAAGAGGCTTGGATAAAAGCTGATGTAATTGAAGACAACCACAGATATCAAAAGAGAGAAGACGAGCGAAAGTAAGAGTAGATTTTTCCCAGCTACCAATCCGAGAATTAGGAAGATTGAAAAAACCAAGAAAAACCAAAAGACAGAAGAAAAAATGGCTATTGCCAAATACTCTCTGTCTTTCAAGTTTATTTCAGCTTGAATCAACTTCTGGGCAAGGAAAGGATTCAGTTTGACAAGTCTGCTCGATAGAAATAAAAACGGTCTTGAAAGTTTCAAAACCTTTTGAACTGGAAACGGAACAAATGGTATTCTTTTCATTCAAACCAACTTTTTATCACTTTCTCCACACTTTCTTTATTTTCAACAGCTTTAACCAATTTCTCAGGTGAAGAATAATAAATTGCTATGAGCCTTCCAAGCTTGTTCAAATCTTTAACTTGATTTTCAACAAACCATTTCAATATCCTTACTTTTTCCTCCACATTTTTTTTGATTTCTTGTTCAGTCATACCTGTGTGCATGCCGATCTCTTCCACAATTCTCAAACTATCATTCTCTCTTTCAATTTCATCTTTCACAGGCTTCCATCTGTAGAGAGTGTTCAATTGCGGGCCCTGTTTTTCGTTTCCTGGCAAAATTTCACTCAGTTGAAACATCCTTCTTATTCCTAACCTTCTATCCCTGAAAGCAACTGCAATTAAGTGCAAAGCCTCTATCACACTTTCCGGCACATTTATTGGTGGGTTTATTAATCTTTTCAAGGCTTGCTCTGCTGTATCAGCATGCAAAGTAGCATAAACTGAATGGCCTGTGTGCATGGCTTCAAAAAGGACTTCTGCTTCTCTAGCTCTTCTTATTTCACCAACTATTATCCTATCAGGCCTCATTCTCAAACTGTTTACAAGCAGGCTGAGCATGCTGACTTCTCCCAAACCTTCGGGATTTGGTTCTCTTGTTGTCAAAGGTACCCAATGTAAAAAATCAGCCAATTGTAACTCGCGCGTGTCTTCAATAGAAACTACCCTTTGATTTGGTGGGATAAAACTCATGAAAACATTCAGCAAAGAAGTTTTTCCGCTTGCTGTACCACCAGCTACAATCATATTCATCTCATACTGGATAGCAAGCCAAATTAAAGCAGCCACTTCATAATTCAAAGTTTTGTTCTCTATGAAATCCACTATTGTCCATGGTGATCTTCTGAATTTTCTTATTGTTATTGTATTTCCATGAGTTGAAATAGGGAACAAAGTTGCATTGACTCTATCTCCAGTCGGTAAGTGAGCATCCATGAGCGGGTTGAGAAGCGTGATTTGTCTTCCAACTTTTCTCCCTATATTATTAGCATAATTCAATATCTCGCTTTCTTGCTCGATTCTTATATTAGTTTTAAGCCAACCATACTTCTTATGATAAACCCACACGGGCTCTTTAGAGCTGTTAATTACAACTTCTTCCAAGTTTGGGTCTGCAAGCAAGAACTCAATCTTTCCCAAACCAAACATTTCTTGTATAAGAGATCCAATCAAATACTTTTGAGTGCCCTCATCAACAAAAGGCATCTCTTTCTTGAAAATTTCCATTCCTTTTTCAAAAAATTTTCTCTTCAAGTTTTCTATTGAAGTTACATCCATGAGTTCAGCTGGCTTGATTGGAATTTCGGTCAAGAGCATTGTCCTGATTTTTTCCAGAAGGACAGAAGTGCCTGCAGCTATTTCTGGAAGCTTAAGCTCATAGATGAGAACGAAATCAGAAGTTTTTTTTATTGTGACAGAAGCTTCTATTCCTTCCGAGCTAACTTTGTAGCTCTCAAACTTTTCACTCATAAAATAAATTTTCTCTTTCGTATAAATATCATTCTTGTTTTTTCATTTTCACAACAGGGCTTCCAATAGCAGGATAGTTTATCTCGACTATATCATGCTCTTCAAGAATTTTTGCCCAATTTTCAACCAAATTCTCTGGAGTGCTTAGTAGCTTGGAAAGTTTCTGGAGCTCGATTGGTCCTTCTTCCAGGATTTTTAACATTTCATCAATTTTTGTTGAGATAGTTTCCTTTATCTCTTGTTTTGGAGCCCATTTCAGCAAATCAGTTCTTGTTATTATTCCAACAAGTCTGCCTTTTTTATCAAGAACAAGAAGCCTTTTGATGTTGTATTTTTCCATTTTCTTCTTTGCTTCTTCCACGCTTTTATCTTCACGAATGCAAATTGGTTTTTTCATAACATCAGCAACTATTATTTTTTTGAGAACTTCTCTATCTTTATCTTCTATCTCTTCCAAGCTTCCTTTATTGATAATTTTCAAAATGTCAGTTTTGCTAATCTCACCTATAAAAAACCCTTTATCGAGGACAGGAGCACCTGAAATTTTCTTTTCTTTGAAAATTTCGAGAACTTCACACAAACTCATGTAAGGGCTAACAGAAATTATGTTTTTTGTCATGAGTTCTGAGACTATTATTTTTTTCTTCCCGGGTTTTAACTTTCTTTTGATTTTCACAATTCTTCTAATTTTTTTAACTTTCTTTTTACCTGCTTTTATTTTCTTCTTTTTCATTTTTTTCTTGAAAATTTTTAGGAACAAGTCAAGCACCATAATTATTATCTAAAAAATCAAACATAAATTTTCATTTACTTGAAAGTTTCCAGATCTTCAAACTTCCTTTTTTCATTTTCCATAAAACTGACAATTTCTTCTTCCAGTTTTTTACCTTTTTCTGATTTTTTGCTTTTTCTTTCCCTAACTTTAACTAGCAGAGGATAGTTTACGGCTTCACCAACAATTAAAGCTTCCCCAACTTTCAATCCTGGTAACATGTCCAAAACATCTTTTGTCACACCTTCGGAACTTTCTCCTATGTGTTTAATATCGTAAGGGTTGTTTATTCTCATGATTATATGAGTGTTGCATTGACTCAAGGCTGTAGTAGCAAGTCTTATAGGCCTTTGAGTTATTAAAACTAGACAAGCCCCAAATTTCCTTCCTTCTCTTGCTATTTGTTCTATCACATTTCTTGAAATTGCAGAAGCAGCTTCCTCTCCTTCCGGGCAGAATTGATGGCTTTCTTCAACAAAAAGAATAAAAGGTGGAATTTTTCTTTGTCTCCTTAAATCAAAAAGCTTTCTCGCAAAATAGGTTAAGATGATTTGTCTTTCTTTCAGATGAACAAAATCAGAGAGATCAAAAACTGTAAGTTGACCAAGTTTTGCAACTTCTTCCAAGGAAGGTGAATCTATTTTACTGAACAATCCGGTTGAAGCCAACTCATAAAGCCAAGAGCTCAGAGCAGCTTTTGTTTTCGGGTTTATTTCACTTTTTTCTACAGCTTCAATTAGCTCGTCAAGATCATAAACTTTCTTTTCTTCTTGTAATTTTTTGATTATTGGTGAAAGCTCTCTTCTTTGGACCAATGACATTTGTGGTATGAGCTCATTCATTAAACTTGGTGAAATTTTGTTAGCAGCTATAGAGATTTTATCTTTTCCGTAAACTTTTGTTTTAGTTATATAGTTTTCATCTTCAGCAAACCCAATGTACTCACCGTGAGGATCGAAAACTATTATTGCAGGTTTTGCCTCATCTTTTCTATCTAGAATTTCTTCTATTAAAACAGAAGCCAAATAACTCTTACCAGCACCACTTATGGCCAAGATTGCTAAATGTTTTTGAAAAACTCTTGTTAAATTCAATTTTACTTCAATTTCGTGTGCTTCCATTTTTCCAATATACAAGCCATTTTCATCTAATCCCAAAAATTCGGAAAGCAGTTTTTCATCAGCTTTGTAAACTTTTTCTCCAGGTGAAGGAGGAAAAGAAACTCTAAGTTGTTTACCATTTTCAAAAACCCCCAAAGGTATGGCTGAAGCTACAAGAAATTCCCATCTATCAGCTGGAAAAATTTCTTTGAGTCCTTTTCCACTTCTTTCATATTCTTTTACAGATTCTGCTCTCATGAAGTATCTGTTCATCCTGAAAATTTCAGCAACTCTTGCTATCAGTAAACCTTGTTCTGTTTTTAGCTGGACATACTCATTCTTCTTCACAGGAATTTTTTCTTCACTTTCATTTATTACAAAAGAAAATTCACTGCTGTTCGGATCTTGCATGGTTGAGATTACAGTTCCAATTTCTTTCATAGATTTTAAATTGATTGCTTAGAATATAAAAACTTAGAACTCAACAAGTGAATAAATCATTTTTATTCAATGATGGCAATTTTTCATACTATTTTTAGAGTTTCTTTCCAAAATTAGGCCGTGTTTTTTACAAGTTTCAAAAACATTACCCACTACAAGCTTTCGGATTATAAACTATTTTTGAATTGAGGAATTTCAGCAGCTATTTTTTACAAATTTCTTTTAATTGTTTGTCTACTTTCTTTTGCCAGAATGGATTGGATAGGTAACTTGCACTAGCTTCCACTCCTATAATCTAAAACAACTTTATCCAATTTTAAAAGCAGTATATTTTTTCTTCCCTATAGATAAAAATATGGCAACAATAAAGTTTATAACCAATCAACCAGCAGCTTTCATACAAGAAGAAAAGGCCTTGGTTATTGCAGAGCTTCATTTAGGCTTGGAGCATGATCTCTTCAAGAAAGGAATTACAATTCCACCACAAAGAGAAAAATTTCAAGAAAGATTGAATGAAATTTCCAAGATCACAAGAGCAAAAACTCTAATAATTTTAGGTGATATAAAACACAAAGTTCCAGGTATGAGTAAAATAGAAGAAAAAGAGCTTTCAAAATTTTTGGATTGGTTGAAAGAAAATTTCAAAGTTATTCTTGTAAAAGGAAATCATGATGATGAAATTGAAGAAGTAATACCGAGAGAAATTAAAGTTTATGGAAGCAGAGGGTTTAAACTTGGAAAATATGGTTTCTTTCATGGCCATGCTTGGCCTTCTAAAAAACTTTTGAAGTGTACTTACCTTTTTCTAGCTCACTTACATCCATCCATCGAGTTTAAAGACAAGTTTGGTTTTAGAAATTTAGAGCAAGTTTGGATTAAAGGAAAAATTGATTTGAATAGAGTAAAAGAAAAATACAAGGTAAAAAAATTAGGAAAAATAAATCTCATAGTTATGCCAACCTTCAATCAACTTCTTGGAAGTGTGAACATTCGCAAGTTAGTGGAAACTGAAGAACCAGGAGTAATAGGTAAATTAATTGATGTAGAAAATTCTAAGATTTACCTTTTGGATGGAACTTTCCTTGGTTACTTGAAAGATTTGAAAATTTAGCCTTTCTTCCTAATTTCAGCTTCTACTCTTTCTCTTATTTTTGCTTGAACCGCTTCAGTGATGTTATTGAACTCTTCACCAAATCTTTCTCTCCATTCTGTTCTATTTCTGAGTTGCCACTTTGCTCCACAAGCACACAAACCATTTAAACAAATCGCTGTATCATTTCCCAGGATCATTGGACAAATCAAGCTCCTGCACTCAGAATCGTCAGTACAATTCATCCTTGTTCTGTTCCATGCTGGTAAACACATACAAATTCCTATTGTCTTGTTTGGTGGGATGAAACACCTTAAATTCCTACCAAATTTCAAAGGACACCAAACACCTAACTTTTCACAATCTTCGTCGCTACTGCAACTTCTTTTGCTCAAAGTCTCATTTATTCTCTTCAAAACTTCCTCTACTCTTTCTAAACATCTTTCATGTGCTTTTATTGATGCATTAATCGCTCTCTCCAACCCAGGTCTTGCAGTCTCTGGTGCTTTACTTAATACTCTTTCAAGAACTGCTATATGTTTATAAGTTACATTGCAAACATGCTCAAGCAAGGCAGTCACATTCTTTCCAACACCAAATACTTTGTTTGTTTCTTCATCAGCCTCTTCCAATTCCTTTTCATATTCGTATCTCAATCTTTCTACATACCGCCACTTACCTTGTGCTAGAGTAGCATTGAGCTCTGCTAACCTCTGCTCAGCAAGAAATGCATGGAATCTTGCTCTTGCTTCTGAGTCAAAAGTCAACCAGAGTCTTACTTTTTCAAGAAAGGTTTTTAATGGATAGAATGGATGGTCTGGTAAGATCCCTGGGTTTGGCAAATCTTTTGCTGTTGCTATAGTAGTTAGTAAAACACTTGAAATTAACAATGAAATCAAAAGTTTGTTCTTCAAACTCCCACCCTCTAATAAAATTTATTCTTCAGTTTTAAAAACTTATCATCTCCCTTTCATCTTCACTTAATCTTTCCCATACTTCTTTCAAAATCTTCATATCATCTTCACTTATGACAGAAACCAAAACATCACCTTCATTTATATGCCTTCCAATTGTTGGTTCTTCCATGCTGACTGCAACCTTATCACCTTTCTTAGCCTCTTGTATACTCTGTCCTTCTCTTTGAATCTCCTTTATTTTACCGACAATCTTACCATCTTTCCTTTTCATCAAAGTTCCGGGTTTTAACAGACCTTTTTTGACTTCAATACCAAAAATAGCAGGATTACAGCTTCTGAAAACACATCCTTCCAATATTACAACTTCACATGGTCTTGTAACTTTACTGAGCTTCTCTTCAATTTCTCTTTCTTTAGCCTTCAAAACCCATTGCTTGTAATCTTCTATTAACCTGTAGATGATATTGTTTTGAAAAATTTCTATTTTTAAGTCTCTGGCCAAATTCTTTGCTTCTTCCAGAGCTTCAACATTAAACGCTAATATTACTCTTCTCAATTTTTCTCCAACATTTTCAGCTTCTATTACATCTTGTTTTGTAACTCGACCAACTTCAGCTTTTCTTATGGGAATTCCTTCTTCACTTAAAAGCTTTATCATGGCTTCTAAACTGCCTAAAGTATCAGCTTTTATTACCACACCGTCTACCTGCTTTACAAATTGAACTTCTTCAACTTCAGTTTGTACGCTTCTTTTTGCTTCTTCAATATCTTTTTCATCTTTCACCACAATTATCGGAGAGCCAGCTATCACATTTTCCAGATTGGGTGCAGCAATTTTAATTCCGGCAGCAGCGCTAACTTCTTCCACGCTTTCAAATTGTTTCTCAACCCTAAGTTCTTGTAAGGGTCGAGGTCTGAGTAAAGCTCTTATTTTTGTGACTATTGGTTCTTTTCCACCAATTACAAGGTAGTCCCCTCTTGCAATTTTTCCGTCATAAAGTATAACATCGATAGTAGTTCCAAAACCAACTGTCTCTTTAACCTCTAGAACTGTACCTTTAGCAATCTCAGATAACTTTAATCTTTCTTTTAAAAATTGTTGTGAAAGGCCAGTTAAAATAACCAAGAGCTCAGGTATTCCTTCTCCAGTTATACCTGAGCAAGGGACTATTGCAACTTGCTTTCTAAAATCTTCTACCCTATCAAATCTTTCAGAGTTGAAACCCCTTTCAGCTAATTGCGAAACAAGCCTATAAACATTTTTTTCCAATTCTTCTTTTACATAATCTGCTTGCATTTTAAAACTCTCAGAAAAACAAGAATTTGGATAAGGACGCCAGCCTTGAATTTTATCAATTTTCGTGGCAGCAACAACAAAAGGAGTTTTGAATTCTTTTAAGATGGTCAAACTTTCATCTGTTTGCTCTTGAAATCCTTCTGTAATGTCAATAACTAAAATAGCAAGATCAGAAACAGCCCCTCCTCTTTTCCTTAAAGTTATGAACGCAGCATGACCAGGTGTATCGAGTAAAAGCAAGCCTGGAATTTGAACATCTATCCTTAAATTTTGAATTAAAGTACCACATATTTTTTTGATTGTTTCTATTGGTATGTAGCTTGCACCAACATGTTGACTTATCATTCCTGGCTCAAGTTTAGTAACAGCAGTACCTCTAATTTTGTCTAACAAAGTTGTTTTACCATGGTCTATATGACCAACTGTTACTATTATAGGTGATCTTATCATCTTCACCTTAATCAATTTTTAAATACATTTAAATAATTAGGATAAGTATGGTTTTAACCATTAGCGATTTAATGCCAATAAGTTTGTGTATAGCAACTCAAGAGCTTCTAGATGTAAAGCGCTTCAGGAACAATTTCTGTGATTTTGTTCTCTTCAAGTACAAGAACTTTAATTTTATTAACAAAATAATTGAAACAAAAAGACAACTCAACTCCTCTTCTCTTGAAAAAAATTTTTTCGAAGGACACAAGACAGCTATTGTGAGTAATATTGATAAAATAATCTCACTTGTGATTTCAAGATATATGAACTTAGATGCAAGAGTTGTAGAGAAAATCGTGGAAAGTGCAAAAGAGATTATGGAAAAAGTTGTAACTGCTGAGAATTTTAATCAACTAGCCTCGCTAGAACCAGAGTTCAGAAGCAAAGTAACTTTAAAAGTATACGAGCTCTTCACGACTTCTTCAAGACCGAGGTAAATAGCATGATTGGAGATTTAGAAGGAGAAATAGAAAGACTTAAGGCTAAGAGATCAGAGATAAGTAGCAAGATAGCTTCAACTAGAAATTTTGAAAAGAAAGAAAAGTTGAAAGAAGAGCTTGCAAGGATTGAATCACAAATAAAGATCTTGGAAAATATGAAAAGAAAACTATAAATTACTTACCTTTCTTTTTTTCTAACTCTTCCCACTTTTTCTTTACTTCATCCCAAACCTTTTTGATTTCATCATCTTCTTTTTTGTTTTGAATTATTGGTTTTTCTTCTTCAACTGGCCAGAACAAGAAAACTAGAATTCCTCCCACAATTCCCCCAACGATTACCCAAATTATCCAGATTGGAAAGCCTTTCTTCCAATTACCAGCTATGGCAAAAAGAGAAAGACCAGGAGATATTGCTCTGAATTGATAATATTCCGAAGTTTCATTAATTTTTATTGTCTGAAGTTTTCTCCAAGTGTTGTTCGAAAGCCTGTAAAGAGCTATTGTGTTAACATCAATATTATTTTCACTTATCCAAGACTTTTCGACTTGAAAGTCTATGCTTACGCTTGTTACATCACTCTCGTTCATGTTTGTTGTCACAATTTCTAGATATTTGAGGATAAGACCCTCTTCTGTTCTCACAGCTGCAGGAATGTTTTCTGGTTTTACCCCTTCTTTTACAATCAATGTAGCATTGCTTACATTCTTGCTAACAAAGATTGTTATTTTCACAATTTTTAGTATATTGGCATTAGGAATTTCAACTACAGCAGGAGATTCTGGAGTGATCGATTGAATTTGAAAGCTTGCGTTTATTGGCATGATTAGTGGTGGAAGTGTAGTTGTTGTGGTTGTAGTGGTTATTGTAGTTGTGGTGGAAGTAGTTGTAGTAGTTATATTTGGTACTGGTGGAAGTGTAGTTGTTGTGGTTTCTGGAGTAGTAATTGTTGTGTCAAAAGATATGTTCCTGAACCAAGTACCAGAAGTTTTATTTATCCATGATGTGCAGCTCCCTTCAGCATCACCAGCAACTACTCTCCAAGCGATATAGCAACCAGTATAATTGTAAGCTGAAATGTTGAAGAATACTTCTTCTCCAGGGTTTGGATATTTCAAGCAATTACTTGAGTAGAAATAAACAGCAGACAAACAAGAACCTTTGTTTAATTTAATCGAACTGTTTACAGCATCAATAGGACCAAAATTTTTTATGGTGACATTCACATAGCCGGTTGAATTTTTATTCAGACTTGAAGGATAGCTTACCAAGCTCATGCTAAGTCCGGTATCATTGATTGTGAGCAACTTATTTATTGAATAATCTAGACTTTCTCCCTGATAAATATCTGAATCGAGTCTGATGTGAACATAATACTTTCCGCCAGGAGTTTTTTGCGGGACTGTTATATTTATTTTTCGATGGGTTTCATTCGAAACATTTGTAAAAGTCAGGGTTCCAGTAGAATAGGAAGCATTTGGCTCATATAGCCACACGCTCATGTTTTGAGTGAAATTGAATGGAAAATCTAAAGGAATAGAAACACCATCAACATAAGATATATCAAAAACAACACTCACATAGCCTTGCTGAGAGCTAACATTAACACTTTCATTTTCCAATTCCACTATTGTTATGTTAAGGAAATTGGTTAAATTGAGTTTGATTGGGACTTTAAGTTGACCACCATTCTCACCCAGATAAATCAAATTTCCTTCATATCTTCCACTAATGGCATCTGCAGGTATGGTTAAATTAATTTCTATAGTTTTTGTTGAATTTTCACTTCCCACAACATCGAAAGTTTTGTTTTCGTAGCTTGAAAAGTTTGTGATGATCCATTTGCTTGAGTTGACGAAAGCTTGTATAAGAAGCCTATATTCTGAAAAATTGACAGTTGTGTTTTTCACTTCAACTCTCCACCACCCAGCTTTTCCTGCATTATCAACTTCTACAAACTCTTCTTTTTCCAAGTTGCTCATGTTGGCGTTAAAATATTTACCAGAAGAGCTATTTACAAATTCTCCAGAAGGATTAAACAGTGAAATGTTATAAGCCCCGATACCAGACCAAATCAATCTGACTTTTATCCTTTCAAAAACAGAAGAATTTGGCAAAAAGAAAGTGAAATTTTTTGAACCACTGTCTATGAACTCTTTCAAATAATAAAGCTCAGATTCTTCACTCACACTCTGAATTGAAACATTGCCTTTGTTTGTTAAGTTGAAAATTTTTGTGATATTGGTTATATTCTGTAAACCGAAATCAATTTCTTCTGGGCTTGAGCTCAAAGCAAAAAGAATAACACTTCCATTATAAGAAATTTCAGAGCTATGATTACCGTAAATTCTTATCTCATAAGTTGAATTAGGGTTGATGAAACTATAGCTAAGTCTTTCTTCTTTTCCATCTTTATTTATTGATTTTGCTTTCAGTTCATTATTAGCTAGTAAGAATAGGTCTACATCTCCAGCATCAAAACTGATGTTCACAGTTATGCTTGTAGCATTTGGCAGGGTAGAGCAATTGAAATAGAAAGAATGGTATTCTACTGCATTTACAGGAAGAGTACCGTTGAACTTTCCAATTCCTGTAGAGCTATTTATCTCTATAGGCAAATCAACTATTACTTTAATGCTAACATTTTCGCTTGAGTTTGTGATATTCTCAACAAAGAAATTTCCTTTGTATTTTCCAGGCATTCTATCTTGAATAGAAGCAATTATCGTGAAGTTTGAAAAGTTTGATTCTGAAGTGTTAATTGTGGTGATATTGCTTAAGTTGCCGGTATGATTCATTAAAATTAATTCAATTCCCTCTCCTTGGGAATAGTTTGCGACAACAGTGGTACTGTTATTGAAAATTAAGATGATGTTAAAAGTGGAATTGATAGTTAAATTTGTTTTATAGCTATTAGTCCAGTTCAAGTAAATCGTTTCTGGTTGCAGACTGAATTCTCCACTGGTGCTAGAGACTAAAGCTTTAACAAAAGAGAAAATTGCAAGAGAAAAAATAGTCAAGAGAAGTAAAGTGAAGGACCAATTTTTCATGTTTCTCATTAAAATAATTTCTATTTCTTAGATAAAAAATCTAACCAAAAAAGATTTATTCAAGCTCTTTCTTTTTTAAATTGATGAGATTAGCTTGGTTATTTGTTTTGGTAGCAATAATTTTAATTGCTGGGTGTGTGGAGAAAGAGAGCATGCCAAATTTAGAAGGGAAAAAAGTTTTGATGATAGTAGCGCCTAACAATTTCAGGGATGAAGAATTGCTTAAGCCAAAAGAGATTTTGGAAAAAGCTAAAGCAGAAGTTAAAATAGCTTCAAAAAGCGTTGCCACAGCAAGAGGAATGCTTGGTGCAAGCGTAAGCGTTGATCTTGATTTGAGTGAAGTTGAGGTCAAGAGCTATGATGCAGTGATTTTTGTTGGTGGGACAGGGGCTCAAGTTTACTTTGATGATCCAACAGCTTTGAAAATAGCAAAAGAAGCTTATGAACAAAGAAAAATTGTTGGGGCGATTTGCATAGCTCCTTCCATTCTAGCTAATGCGGGAATTCTTGAAGGTAAGAGAGCTACAGCTTGGCCAAGCGAAGTGAGCAATTTAGAAGCTAGAGGAGCTAAATATACAGGAGAACTTGTTACTGTAGATGGAAATATAATAACGGCTAAAGGGCCAGAAGCTGCAAGTCAATTTGGTAGAGCTATAGCTGAAGCTTTGAAATTAAATTAAGGGAGATATTTTAACTATGAGAAAGAAACCTGAAGAATTTAAGAAATTAACAAATGAAAAAAGAGAAAAACTCAGACAATATATTCTGGCTACTATGGCATGGATTATGGCATGGATAATCGCAGTTTGGCAAGTTTTACTTTCTAAAATAAATGCTGATACAAATATATTAATACTGACATTGGTTTTAACCACAATAATCTTCTTTTCTTTGATTTTTTTCTATTGGAAAGCTTGAAACTGTGCCCCCGAGGGGATTTGAACCCCCAACCAACGGCTTAGGAAGCCGCTGCTCTATCCAAGTTGAGCTACGAGGGCCTCTAAATTTATAAGAGCCATATTAATTTATATTATGCTTTCTGAAAAAGAAATGCAAAAAATTGCTAGAAATGTGATAAGAACAAACTTGGCAGTTAAAGAAAAAGATGTTACTTTGATTTCTTGTGGCCCCAAATCTTTGAAATTTGCTGAAGCTTTGGCTTTTGAAGCAGCAAAAATTGGAGCCCAACCAACAATAACTTATGGAAGCGATGAGCTAAGCTTAAAAATTTACAAAACCATTAAAGTAAAGTTTTTAAAACAATGGCCAAAGCTTGCTGATGTTCTTTCCAAGCTTGTTGATGTTAAAATTGTCATAGACGATACAAATCCTTTTGTTGCAAGAGAACTTCCTCAATGGAAAGTTGAGATAAGGAGAAAAACTGTTAAGCCGATAAGGGAAAGAGAAGAAGAGAGACAGAGAAAAAAAGAAATGAAAGCTGCTTTAATCGGCTTCCCAACAGAAGAAGAAGCAAAAGCTTTAGGTATACCTTTTCAAAAACTAGACAAGATATTCTGGAAGGCTATGAAAGTTGATTATGAGAAGCTTTACCAATACAACCAAAAGCTCATTCAAAAGTTGAAAAATTCAGATAAAGTTAGAATAATAGGCGAGAGAACTGACTTGAAATTTTCAGTTAAAGGAAGAAAGTTCATCAATGCTTGTGGCCTCGTGACAAAAAAAGGTGAGATTGGCTATTTGAATTTGCCTGATGGCGAAGTTTTCTGTCCTCCGGTTGAGGATTCGGTTGAAGGAGAAATTTATTTTGATTTGCCTTGCATGTGGCATTATGGAAAACAAGTTGAAGGAGTTTGGTTCAAGTTTGAAAAAGGAAGGCTTGTAGATTACAAGATAGAAAAAGGAAGAGAGAATTTTGAAGATGTTTTTAAGCACGCTTCTGGTGATAAAGATAGAATAGGGGAATTTGCTATTGGCACAAATCCAAAAGCAAAACCAACAGGAGGAATGATAATTGTAGATGAAAAAGTTAGAGGAACAATTCATTTTGCTTTGGGACACAACAAACACTTCGGTGGAAAAAACAATTCAACTCTCCATTGGGATTTCTTCAAAGACATGAAGCAAGGAGAAATTTATGTCGATGGTGAGCTTTTGATGAAAAATGGAAAGATAGTGTAGCTCATGGGGATGATTAAAACTAAAAAAGAAATCAAACTTTTAAAAAAATCTGCTGAAATTACAAATTCTTGTATTCAACTGATTGAAAGCTTGTTAAAAAAAGAAAAAATTACAGAGAAAGAAATAGCTTCAGCTATCAGAAGAAAAATTTATTCTGAAGGAGCAAAACTTGCTTTTAGGACAATTGTTGCTTGTGGAAAAAGAGCTGCAAGAATCCATGCAAAGCCAAGAGCAACCAACAAAATAATCTCTGGGTTGGGATATGTAGATTTTGGAACTTCTTATAAGGGCTACAAAACAGATGTCACTGTACCATTCATAAAGGGAAAAATAAGTAAGAAAGAAGAAAAAATAGTCGAGGCAGTTATTCAAGCTTATAGCTTAGCTTTTAAATCTTTGAAAGTTGGTCTTCCTTGTTTTCAACTTTTTCAAAAAGTTGATAATTTTTTGAGAAAACAGGGCTTTAGAATGCAACATTCTCTTGGCCACGGTGTTGGCTTAAAAATTCATGAATTGCCTACCATTGGAATACCGAAAGAAAAATTGGAAAAACTGAATAAAAAGAAGAAAAAGAAATTGGAGAAATTGAAGAAAATAAGATTTCAAGAAGGTATGGTCTTCACAATCGAGCCAGCAGTGTATGTTAAAGGTTTAGGTGGTTGTAGATTTGAGAATACAATTCTCTTAACAAAAAACGGACCAATAAGTTTAACACTCTCCAAGCTGATAAGGGTTTGAACTTTTCATGTAATTCTCTATTATCTTTAAAACCTCTTTTCCTTTTTTTGCTTCTCTTATTTGAGCAGTGCTGTGTGGAGTAGCTATAACTCTTGTATGTTTTGCTAAACTATTGCTAATTTCATTTCCAAAATGAGGTTGGGAAGTAAACATCTAAGTATGCACTTTTTACTTTTCCATCTTCAAGAGATTTTAGAAAAAGCTTCTTCATCAATAATTCCACTCTAGACGTGTTGATTATATAAACACCATTTTTCATTATTTCAAATTCTTCATAACTTATCATGCCTTTTGTCTCTTCTGTTAAAGGCACGTGAATTGTGATGAGATCCGAATTTTCTAAAAGTTTTTTAAGTGAAGCAAATTCAACCCCTCTATATTTTCTTTCATACTCCTTATTCTTCCGTATCCTATCACTTCCAAAATTTTATCAGAAATTCTGTATCCAACCAAATCTTTCTTTTTCCACCCTCTTTTTTCATTAATCTATCAGCTTCAACCAATTTGTGGCAAAAACAAGAACATATGTCATAACACCTTGAGCAACATCATAAGATTGTAATGGTGTATTGTAGAGCTTTATACCCTTTTCTTTCAAGTATTCTTTATCTATATGATTAGTACCGTGAGTGGTGATTCTCATAAGCTTCTATTTTGGCATTTTATTTATGAGTTCTTTGTTTACATTTATATTGCTGCTGATTATAACAACATCAACATCCTATATCCTTTCATTTGTTTTTCCACTTTTTCATTTTTATAACTTTTGTAATTTCTTCAAGTTTTCTAAAAATCTTCAGTAAAAATGTCAGCAACAAGAACCTTTAAATTTTTCCTCATTTTATCCCAAACAATAATAAAGATAAATTAAACTTGAATAATTTTACTTCCTCATTTAAACATTCATCAGAATTTTAAATAAGAACCTTAATTTTTTTCTTACTTATTAGGGCTCTAAGTACTTCTTTTCCAATTTCTGATGCTTTATTGAGTTTTATGTTTGCTTTTTTGCCTATGGTAGCAGAGAATAAAAACTCATCCTCAACATAGAAATTTGCGACTTTTCCAACAAACTTTTTATTGAATTTAAACTCTATACTATTTCCAGTTTCAGTGATTTCGAATTCAACTTCTTTTCCTATTGCAGGCACTTTAGGTTCAACTTCTATTCGTAAACCAAGTTTTTTCTCTATTGCTGAGATGGTGTTACCCTCTTTTCCAATCAGCCTTGCAATCACATTATTATCAACTCTTACTACAGCTTTATTGTCAGAAACAAGCTCAACCTCTGCTCTTGGATCAAATCTTTCTATTTCTTGTTTTATTCTTTCAACAGCCAATTTTTTAATTGGTGAAACTGTAGGTTCAGTAACAGGAACAATAATATTTTCTTCACCAAAAGTATAAATTTCATACTCAAGCTTTCCTGTCTCAAAATCTCTTACTTCGACCAGAGGTCTTGCTAAATCTGCTTCTGTCATTCCCGTAGGTACTCTTACAGTCAGATTTAACTCGTAAACCTTTTTTACTTCCCCTTCCTTTATGAAAATCACAGTATCGATGATGTGAGGAATCATACCAAGTTCTGTCCTCATTATAAATCTTTGAATTGCATCTATTGCATCACTTGCATGAACTACACCTATCATTCCAACTCCAGCCAAACGCATATCAGAAAAGATCTCAAAATCTTTTGTCTTTCTAACTTCATCATAAATTGAATAATCTGGTCTAACCAAAAGCAATATATCAGCAGTCTTTTCAAAATCTCCTTCCAAGGGTCCATATTGAGTGATTTCAGGACCAACCTGTAAGTCTTTTGGACTTTCTAAAGTCTTAACAATTTTGCCTTGTTCTTTGTAAAATTCTGCAATCGAAGAAGCAAAAGTTGTTTTTCCACTTCCTGGAGGCCCAGCAATTAAAATTCCTTCTGCTTTTTCTTTCAACCTTTTCATAAGTTTTTCAGAAAGCTTATAATCTTCAAGCTTAAGCTTTACAATAGGCCTAACAATTGTTAGTTCAATACCATCAGAAAAAGGAGGCCTTGCTATTGCTATTCTATAATCACCGAGCTGTAAAACCATTGCTCCAGCTCTAGCTATTTCCACATTTGCTTCTTCACTCACTCTAGCAGCTTCCAAAATCTCTTTTATCATTTCTTCAATTTCATTGGCTTCCAACTTTTCTTCTCCAATTTTCACAAGCTCAAACTTTCCAGGCTTCCCTCTCTTAGCCAAAGGTGGAACACCTTCTTTCAAGTGTACACTAAGAGTGTCAGGAGTAAAATATTTTTCAAATTTTAACCCAGTTGTTTTTATTTCTTGTGCTATGTATTCAACAGGAATTCCTTCAGCTTCTGCAACCAAAGCCTGAACATAATCAGCGGTAATTAGCTTTCCATTTTCAGCTTTTGCTACATCTCTAATCAAAGCATCAATTCTCCCTGATTTAGCGAGTTTTATTTCCTCCAGGCTTGGTCTTTCTCCAGTAAACCTTATTTTTATTCCCTTCTCTTCGCAAATTTTCCTTATTTTTTTCAATTCATCAAGACCAATGAAACCCACATCTCTACCTTTTGATGCTTGTGCTTGTAGTTCATCTAAAACAGCTAGAGGTATGACTATTTCACAGTCTTTCAGCTCACCTTTCTCCAGCATTTGGAACAAATTTCCATGAATTATAACTGAAGTGTCTGGAATAATTTTGTTTGTCATATTTTAACCTTGTTTTTCCTTTGTTTTAAACCTTATCTTTATTCACTTTTAACTCATAACAAATTTATTCATTCCAAAACAATGTTTTCAGAAGAGTAAATGATATAAAAGTAAAGGGATTCTCTTTAATCAAGGTAAATATGAAAGCATGTCCAGAGTGTGGAAGTGATAATCTGAAACATGATTTTGAAGGCTTGGTATGTGAAAAATGCGGGATAGTTATAGAAGAAAGTATAATCTCGGGGAAAAGAATAATTTAAAAATCTTTCAACTATTTTTCCTCTTTCAACAATTCTATGATTTCTTCAACTCCAAGTTCTTTCTCAATTTTTTTCTCCATATCTTTAACTTTGAACTTCTTTTTCTCCACTTCTTTTTTTCCTACTATCACAACAAAAGGTATTCCTAAAGCATCAGCATATTCAAGCTGTTTGGTCAAATTTCTTTTCATTAGATCTACTTGAGTTGGAATTCCTTCTTTTCTCAATTTATTTGCAATTTCAATGGCTTCTTTTTTCACACTTTCTTCAACATTGGCAACAAACACTTTAACTCTTGTTTTCTGAAGTTTAATCTTTTTTTCTTTTTTTAATATTTCCATTATTCTTTCTATTCCAAGCGAAATTCCTGTAGCTGGTGTCGGTTTTCCACCATAAAGCTCTATAAGCTTATCATATCTTCCGCCTCCGGCCAAAGAACCAATCTTTTCTTTTTTAACTTCAATTTCGAATATAGGTCCTGTGTAATAGTCTAAGCCTCTTGCCAAACTGAAATCTAAAACAAGTAGTTCAGCTATTCCATAGATTTTTGAAAATTCATAAATTTGTTTCAGCTCCTCAATACCTTCTTTTCCTTTTGAGTTATTTTTTAACAATTTTTCTCCTTCTTTCAAAACTTCTTCATATTTTCCTTCAATTGATATGATCTTGAGAAGTTCTTCAATTTGTTTTTCTGGCATTCCAATTTTTTTCAATTCTTCTTTCACTCCATCTTTTCCAATTTTCCCCAATTTGTCTATAGCTCTGAAAATCTCTAAGCTTCCAAACTCAATCTTAACTTCTTCAGGGATTTTTTCTTTCAAGATTTCAACAAAAGCTTCCAAAAGTTTCCTGTTGTTTACTCTAACTTTCAAATCTTTGAAGCCTAAGGCTTTCAAACAATCTACCGCACATGCTATACATTCGACATCGGCTTCCATGCTGCTTGATCCACAGATATCAACATCAGCTTGATAAAATTGTCTTAACCTTCCGGCTTGCGGCTCTTCATATCTCCAAACCGGTGCAATAGCATATCTCTTGAAAGGTTTTGGAAGTTGAGGGTTGTTTGCAAGAAATCTTGCCAAAGGTACAGTTAAATCAAATCTTAAGCCTAGCTTTTTTTCTTTTTCACTCTCAATTCTGAAAATTTGTTTGGCAACATCTTCCCCACTTTTTGCCGTCAAAAGTTCCAACTCTTCAAGGGCAGGGGTTTCTATGGTTTCGAAACCATAGGCTTCAAAAATTTTCTTGATGGTTTGGATCACATATTCACGAATAATCATTTCTTCTGTTCCAAAATCTCTCATACCTTTTGGTGGTTGAAACTTCACTATTTCGCCTCTAATAAATTAATTCTTGAGAAAAGATATAAAATACCAACTCTCATTTTTTGTATTCCTTGTTGAGCAAATTATCCACACAAAACAATAAAAATTTCTTTTGAAAGGGTTATATGTTTTTTATGCCAACTGTCTTGGTTGTCGATAGAGGTGGAAGGGGAAATGCAATTGCTTACTCTTTTGCCAAAAGCCCGAAAGTCTCGAAAGTTTTCGTGGCTCCTGGAAATGCCGGCAGCAACTTGCTTGAAAAATGTCAGCAAGTTCCAATCGAATCAATAGAAGAGATGATAGATTTTGCAGAAAAAAATAAAATCGATTTGACTTTTGTTGGACCAGAAGGTTATTTATCAAAGGGGATAGTCAACAAGTTCTTGGAAAGAGGTTTAAAAATAGTTGGGCCTACAAAAGAAGCAACAATTTTGGAATCAAGCAAATGCGACACGAAAATTTTTCTAAGTCAGATAGGAGTTCCGGTCCCAGAGTTCAAAGTTTTCGAAGATCCAGAAGAAGCTAAAGCTTACGTGAGAGATTTTTACAAAAATAGACCAGGAGAGAATGTTGTGGTTAAAGTAGATGGCCTTGCTGAAGGTAAAGGTTCTTTTGTTTGCAATTCTCTTGAGAATGCAGAATATGCAATAGACTACATAATGATTCAAAAAGCTTTTGGAGATTCTGGAAAAAGGGTTGTTATAGAAAAAAGGCTTTATGGCCAAGAGCTTATGTTTTTTGTTCTCACTGATGGCAAAACCGTTTTACCGATGGAATCTGCTATGGACTACAAGGCAGCTTTTGATGATGATAACGATGCTAGAACAAAATATTTCGGTGGTTTGAATCCAAGAACAGGGGGGATGGGTGGCTACTCACCACACCCTTGGCTTGATGAAGAACTAAAACAGAAGATCATGGAAAGAATAGCAATTCCCACAATAAGAAAATTCAAAGAATTGAAGGGAATAGAGTACAAGGGGATAATGTATTTTGGTCTGATGATATGTGAAGAAAATGGGAAGAAAAACCCTTATGTTCTAGAAATCAATGTTAGGATGGGGGATCCAGAAGCTCAAGTAATTTTGCCAAGATTGAAAACAGATTTCTATGACTTATCAGAAGCTATAGTAGAAGGTAGGCTTAATGAAATCACTTTAGAGTGGGAGCCAGATTATTATTTGGGAATCTGTGCAGTTAGCGGAAAAATAATCAGGCCACTTTTTGAATATGGTAGGGGAGAAGAATATGATGAAAGAAAGAACATAGGTTATCCTGGTCCTCATATAACAAACCAACCAATTTTTGGTCTGAGAAAAGTAGACCCAAGCTGCTTAATTTTTCACAACGGAACAGCTTTCAAACCAAAAGATCCCAAAGACCCAAGCAGCATAGACCCAAGCAAAAGAGATGAAGATGGCAACCTAGTAACAACAGGGGGAAGAGTGTTGACATTAGTTGCTAAAGGAAAAACTTTAGAAGAAGCTAGACAAAAAGCCTATTCTGAAATCGAGAAAATATTTTTCCCAGGAATGAGGTATAGGAAAAATATAGGTAAAATTTAAAGTTCAACTTCATAATACCTTTTTACAGTAGATTGAGTTCTCATTTTGTCTGCCAAAGATTGTGCAAGTGGTGTAGGATATCTTCTTGTTAAACAAGCTGTACAAAGTTCTTCTTCTTTGAAGCCAATAGCATCTACAAGACCTTCAATTGTTTGATAGCAAAGCCTATCAACATTTATTTTCTTTACAATTTCTTCTACACTGTGGTTTGCCGCAATTAGTTCAGTGTGAGTTGCCATGTCAATTCCATAGAAACATGGAGAAATGATGGGAGGGCAAGTTATCCATAGCTCAACTTTTTTAGCTCCAGCCTTTCTCACTATCTCCACAATTTTTCTGGAAGTAGTTCCCCTAACAATACTGTCATCCACCAAAAGTACTTTTTTATCTTTTATCACAGATTTTATTGGATTAAGCTTGAATTTTACAGCACCGTCTCTTGCTTTTTGTACGGGCATGATGAAAGTTCTCCAAATATATCTATTCTTGATTAAACCTTCTGCAACAGGCAATCCGGTCTGTTTGCTAATACCTTCTGCTGCCGGTCTTGAAGTATCCGGCACCGGTATGACAACATCAGCATCTGCTTTATAAGTTTTTGCTAAATTTTCCCCCAACTTTATTCTCACATCATAAACACATTTTCCTTCAATTACACTATCAGGACGAGAAAAATAAACATATTCAAACATGCAATGAGCTTTTTGTTTACATGGAAAAACTTGTTTTCTTTCAAAATTATCTTTCCTCACAATTACCATTTCACCAGGCTTCACATCTGAAAAATTTTCTATATCATTTATATCAAAAGCAACACTTTCGGAAGCAAATGCTTTTAAATTTTCATCTTCACCAAAAACAAGAGGTTTAAAGCCGTGTGGATCCCTGAAAGCAACGAGCTCATAATCTCCTGTTAAAAATACAGCAGAATAAGAACCTTCTATTTTGTTCATACAATTCAGAATTGCATTTTCCAAATCGTTTTTCCTTATTAGCTCTTCTGCCAATAGATGGGTTAAAACTTCAGCATCGCTTCCGGATTGAATTAATCTCCCACTTTGCACAAGCTCTTTCCTCAAATTAATTATGTTTACGATGTTCCCATTGAAGCAAAAAGAAATTCCACGCTTAGGGTAATTTATCACAAAAGGTTGGGCATTTTCTAGTGTTGAAGTTGCCATAGTTGAATATCTAACATGTCCTATTCCAACTTTTCCTTTCAACTCAGCGATTGTCCTTTCCTTGAAGCAATCAGTCACAAGCCCCATCGCTTTTTTCACATGAATTTTTGAATCTTCCAATGTTTGATATTCCTACAGATTCTTGGCCTCTATGTTGTAGAGTTACAAGACCATAATAAATTTTCCTTGCCACATCTTCTGAAGAACTACAACCAAACACACCACAAGCTTCTTTCAAAGGACAAAACATATTTCAAAATTGGTTTTGTTATTTAAAACCATTTAATTCCCCAAACACTAATTTTATTAAATGGGAGGGCTACTACATCATCTTGTTTTTGGCTCAATCTCAGCTTTAATAGTTTATCGCAATTTCAAGAAGTGGCAATATTCTGTCGCAATTTTCATAGGAAATTTCCTTCACAATATTTTTATCCTACCTTTTATTTTAGTTATTCTAAAAACACTTGATTTGACGAAAATAATCTCATCTTCTTACTGGCTTCACAGAGACACTTCTTTTCTCATCTTGTGGATGTTTTTTCAAACAATTTTTGTAGCTTCCTTCCTTTTCTTTCAAAATACTTTAAAAGAAAAGAGTTCAAGGATTTGGAATATAATGTTGGCTTCCTTCTTTAGGGATTTTGATTCACGCTTTCATAGATATTATAGTTGAAGAACAGGGAATTTTGTATTAATAATTTTTTGCAGTTCTAAGATATTAATTTCAAATCTTAAGAAAACTTTAAGTGTATTGCTATTTATAATAAATTGAGGATTGAAATGAAGGGTGATACTCGGATCTAATTCTAAATTTTTATTTAATCAAAATTCTAAAAAAGAAATTATGACTAGACAAGCTACGCCAAAAGAGCAGGAAGAAAAGATAATACAATTCTGGAAGAAAAATAAAGTTTACGAAAAAGTTAAAGCCCAAAGGAAAAATGCAAGGAAGTTTTATTTCTTAGATGGTCCACCTTATGCTACTGGAAGCATTCATGTTGGTACTGCAATGAACAAAGTGATAAAAGATTGCTACTTGAGATTTTTCAGAATGTTTGGTTTTAATGTTTGGGATCAGCCAGGATATGACACTCATGGTGTGCCGATAGAAAATAAAGTGGAAAAGGAGTTAGGCTTCAAGAGCAAGAAAGATATAGAGAAGTTCGGTGTTGCTAATTTTATTCAAAAATGTAGGGAATTTGCCACAAAGTACATAGCAATTATGGGGAGACAGTTTGAAAATCTTGGAGTTTGGATGGATTGGAAAAATCCTTACTTGACTCTAACAAACGACTACATAGAAGGAGCTTGGTTTACCTTCAAGAAAGCTTTTGAAAAAGGCTTCTTGTACAAGGGAAATTATCCTGTTCATGTTTGTCCAAGATGTGAAACTGTTGTAGCTTACAATGAAATAGAATATACAAAACTAAAAGACCCTTCTATCTATGTTAAATTCAAGCTGAAAAACAAGCCAAATGAATATCTTGTTATCTGGACAACCACACCATGGACTTTACCTGCTAACACAGGTGTAATGGCAAATCCAAATGCAGAATATGTTAGAGTTCAAACCAATGGAGAAATTCTGATTTTGGCTAAACCATTGTTAGAAGAAGTGATGAAAAAAGTTGGGATAAAAGATTACAAAATTTTGGAAACAAAGGTAGGCAAAGACTTGGAGAATTTGAAGTACGAGCATCCTTTTGCTGATGAGTTTAAATTCCAACAAGTTTTAACAAATGCTCATCGTGTAGTCCTTTCAGACCAATTTGTAAGCTTGGAAGAAGGTACAGGCTTAGTTCACACGGCTCCAGGCCATGGAGAAGAAGACTATAAAGTTGGTTTGGAAACAGGATTACCACTAGTTTCTCCTGTTAAAATTGATGGTACTTTTGATGAAACTTGTGGAAAATATGCCGGCATGTTTGTTAAAGATGCTGATAAGTTGATATTGCAAGAGCTAAGAAAGAAAGGTTTGTTGCTTCATGAAGAAACTATTGAACACGATTATCCCATTTGCTGGCGCTGTAATACTCCTTTGCTTCAAATTTCAATTCCTCAATGGTTTTTCAGAGTTACTGCGATCAGAGACAAGTTGATAGAGGAAAACAAAAAAATAAAGTGGAATCCACCTTGGGCGAGTCAAAGATTTCAAAACTGGCTTGAAAACTTAGGAGACTGGCCAATTTCAAGACAAAGATATTGGGGAATTCCTTTGCCTATTTGGGTTTGTGAAAAATGTGAAAACATTAGAGTTATTGGTTGTAGGGAAGAATTGCCAAAAATACCTAAAGATTTCCACAGACCTTACATAGATGAAATAACTCTGAAATGTGAGTGTGGAGGTAATATGAAAAGAATCCCAGATGTGCTTGATGTTTGGTTTGATTCAGGAGTTGCTTCTTGGGCTTCTTTAGGTTTCCCAAGAGAGAAAAAACTTTTCAAGAAACTTTGGCCAGCAGATTTCATTTTAGAGGGTTCCGATCAGTTTCGTGGCTGGTGGAATTCTTTGATGATAACAAGTATGATGACATTTGAAAAAGCTCCTTTCAAAAGTGTTTTAATGCATGGTTTAGTTTTAGATGCTCATGGTCAAAAAATGTCAAAGAGCTTGCAAAACATTGTAACAACAGAAGAAGTAATAGAAAAATATGGAAGAGATTTATTAAGATTTTACTATCTTTCGAATGAGCCGTGGAATGATTATTATTTTAGTTGGCAAAGTATGGAAGAAATTTCTAAATCTTTTGTTGTGGTGAGAAATACTTTCAATTTTGTTAAAACTTATGTTTCTTCTCCAGGAAACCCAAAAGGCTTAAAGCAAGAAGATAAATGGATTCTTTCTAGACTGAATTCATTAATAGAAAGTTGCACGAAACACTTCAAAGATTACAATGCTCACAAAGCTGCAAACGAAATTTTGGATTTCATCTTGAATGATTTTTCAAGATGGTACATTAAGCTTATAAGAGACAGGGTTTGGCCTTTGTATGAAGGTAAAGACAAACAAACAGCCTTCTACACTTGTATAACTGTGACAGAAACTTTAGCAAAACTTTTAGCTCCAATTTGTCCTTTCCTAGCAGAACAAGTTTATCAAGAAATTATCAAGCCTCTGAAAAAATCTAAACTTTCGGTTCATATGGAGGATTGGCCAAAAGTTGATAAGAAGATGATAAATAAAAACTTGGAAGAAAAGATGAAAGTTGCGAAACAGATTGTGGAAGCTTGTAGTGCTGCAAGACAAAAAGCTAGCTTGAAACTAAGATGGCCAATCGGTTTTGTTATTGTGATGTCTGAAGATAAGAGAGTTGTGAGTACAGTGAAGAATTTGAAGGAAGTTTTGCTTAGAATGTGTAATAGCAAAATTATAAAGATTTCAAAAGATGAGCCAAAAGGTGAATTCTCAGTAGCAGATTTCAGTCTAGGCAAAGTTTTTATTCCACTCAAACTTGATGAAGAGCTTTTGAATGAAGCTCTATTAAGAGAACTGATTAGAAGGATTCAAGAGATGAGGAAGAAGTTTGGTTTTGTTGTGAAGGAAATGATTGATTTGAGTTTAAGTTCCGATGAAGAGACAAATAAGCTCTTAGAGAAAAAGAAGGATTTGATAAGTAAAGAAGTTGGAGCTAAATCTGTTGTAATAGGAACCACGAAAGGAAAATTTTCAGAAACTCTTGAATTTGAAAACAAGAAAATAACCATAGCTTTTAGTAAAGCTTAAGTTTAATTATTTATATTTATCTTTCCATAAGATTTTTTGGTAATTCAAAATGGGTTTAGGTTTAAAATCTCTCGGAGACACACTCAGTTTTGTGAAAAATAATCCAAAAGTATTTTTCTTAGCATTCCTTTCATCATTATCAGAAGTACCACTTAGTTTTATTATGCTATCAGATTTGAATTTATTTTGGCTTTCGAATTTGTTTTATCTTATAAGTGCTATGGTAGCTTGTTTGGTCTTTAGCCTTGTTCTTTCGGTGATAGTAATAGGTGCTTTTCCCCTTGCTGTCTATCAGAGCTTAAAGAAGAAGGAAATTAAACTTACAGAAACACTTAAATCTTCCTTAAAGAAATTTGGAAAAGTTCTACTTACATTAATTCTACTTGCAAGTATTTTTATTGGCATAATTTCAATACCTTTCTCATTTCTCATTTTATCTATTTTTTTAAATCTTCAATACCTTTTCTTAATTTTTATCATATTGTTAATACCTTTTCTTATTCTCTTCATCTTTTTTTCCTTAAGGTTATCCCTAGCCATCCCAATTTTAATGCTTGAAAATAAAAGTTCATTGGAAAGTATCAAAGAAAGTTGGAAGAAGACAAAAGGTCGAGTTTGGTCTATTCTTGGTGGTTCTCTTCTTCTTACTTTAGTTATGATAATAATTTCACTTCCTATAAACCTTTTGGCCATTATTGTAGAAGAAATTCTACAAACTCCTTATACTTCCACTCTAACCAATATTATAACTTCTACAATAAATTTAGCCGTATCAACACCATTCGCTACAATTGTTTATCTCAACATCAAGAAAAAGCTCTGAAAAATGATTTTTAACTCACTTCCGAAGTTCTAAATCTATATCAACAATCTTTTATTCAAAACTAAAACATGGAGATCAAGAAGAAAATTCTACTACTTACTTGTGCTTTAATCTCATTAGTAGGCTTAGTTTTTATCTATTTTTCGTCTTTGGCTATTTCACCAGTTGAAATAAAAATCAGCCGGATAGATTCAAGTCTAATTGGTAGGCTTGTATCTACCACAGGTAAAATTTCCTATGTGAGAACACATTCTGCAGGTCATATTTTTTTGACATTGGTTGATGAGAATTCAAGAATAGAAGTTCCAATTTTTTCGAGCCTGGCAAGTAAGCTAAACAGTAACGGAATAACTCAATATGATTTGAAAAAAGGTAAGACTGTGAGGATAACAGGAATTATCGGTGAATACAAAGGTCAGCTCCAAATTGTTCCAAGAAAACCAACAGACATCCAAATTTTAGATTGAAGTATGTTGGATTTTGTGTTGATTTCAATTCTTGGACTCTCTCTAGGTTTATTTTTAGGTTTGATGCCAAGCATGCATATTAACACTTTATTGCCCTTGCTTCTCTCCCTTTCAACATTTTTTAACTTATCATCTCACCATTTAGCAGTTCTAATAGTTTCAACAGCTATGAGTGAAATTTTCTTCAATTTCATTCCCTCAATTTTCATCGGTGCACCTGAAGAAGGTACGGCTCTATCTGTTCTTCCAGGCCACAAACTTCTTCTCGAAGGAAGAGGTTATGAAGCAATTAAGCTTACGGTCATAGGTAGCATAGGTTCCTTAATTTTCACACTTTTTCTAATAACTTTTCTTTCACCTTTTTTCACATTTTTCTATAAACTCACAAGATCATACATACATTTTGCTATAATTGCTGTTATTGCTTTTATGATTTTTTCTGAGAGAAAGCTAAAGAAAATAATCTTTTCAGCTTCCATAATTCTGCTTTCTGGATTTTTTGGAGTGCTTGTTTTGAATTCTCAATTTTTACCTTCACAACATGTTCTTTTTCCCGTTTTGACAGGTATGTTCGGTATGAGTACCTTAATCATAAGCTTTTGTGAAAATTCAAAAATTCCAGAACAAGAAGAAGATTTTCTTTTAAAAATTTCAACAAAAGAAATTTTGAAATCAATTTTTTTAGGCTCAGTTGCCGGTATCATTGTAGGCTTTTTACCAGCAGTGGGAATTTCAGAAGCTGCTGTGATGGTGCAATATTTAGGAGGAAGAGGTGATGCAAGAAGCTTTCTAGTTACACTTTCTGGAATTAATGTTGGAAATGAAGTTTTTTCCTTAATTTCTCTTTACTTAGTTTCAAACCCAAGAAGTGGTTCAAGTGTTGTAATTCAAAGAATTTTGACGGAGCTAAGCTTTTATGATGTTTTGCTTTTAGTTGGAGCTATTTGTTTTGTTTCAGGCATTTCAGCTTTATTTACACTTTATCTTAGTAAACAAATACCAAAATTCTTAGTCAAGCTAGATTACAAAACTTTAACTCTTTCAATTATAACTTTCATTTGTGGTATGGTCTTCATATGGACTGGAATTATTGGCTTAATTATACTTTCAATTTCAACTGCAATTGGCTTACTTTGTGTTCATTTAGAAGTAAGGAGAAGTCATTGTATGGGTGTTCTTTTGATTCCAAGCATTTTGTTTTTTGCAGGTTTAAACTCTTCAATTCTTTCAGCATTAAGAATTTAAATTTTAAACTTTTTTATTAGATAATGAAAAAGTTGGAACGATATTTAGAACTTTTAAAAAAAGATTACATTTCTAGTTGGAAATGTGAGGGGGAGGAAAAAACTAGAATAAACCATGTAAGAATTATAATTGAGCTTTTGGACGGAAAACCAGAAAAATTGTGGGAAGAAAATTTTCCAAGTGAAGTTGAAAAATATGAGAGACAAAGATTTAGAAAATATATGAACACTAGAACATCACACCATATAAAGTCAACTATTAGAGCAATGAGAAAAGATAGTAAGTTGGTGAGAGAGGTTTGTGAATATTACAAAAAGAGAAATGAAGAAGAAAAAAATATCTTGAGTAAAATCAAAAAATTTCTTTATCGAAAGAAAGTGAAAGTATGATGACGAAAAAAGAATTAATTCAAGAATTTCAAAAAAACCCAGACCGTTATTGGAAGGTTAAACTCTTTGACGAATTAAACTTTAAAAGAAGGCAGTGTAGCAAATGTGGTAAATATTTCTGGTCAATTAAAGAGCAAGAAACTTGCAATGATTCAACTTGCAGAACTTACGATTTCATAGGTAAGCCACCAACAAAAAAGAGCTGGGATATTTTTAAGACTTGGAAAAAAATTCAGAAATTTTTTGTCGATAATAATCACATCACTCTCAACCGCTATCCTACAGTTTGCAGATGGTATCCACTTTACTTCACAATTGCAGGAATAGTAAATTTTTATAGAGTTGGTGAAGATGGAAGCCTAGACTGGGAGTTTCCAGCAAACCCAACTATAATGTTACAACCTTGTTTGCGCTTCAATGATATACCAAATGTTGGTCTGAATTCAAAAAGCTTCACTTGTTTTGGTATGGTTCAGCAAACTTCTCTCTTTGATGGAAAAAATGGTTATTGGAAAGATAAATGTATAGAGTTAGATTTTGAACTATTGACAAAAGTTTTCGGAATTAAACCAGAAGAAATAAACTTCATAGAAGATGCTTGGCTCGGTTATGCTGCTTTTGGAAGTAGTTTGGAATACCATGTTCAAGGAATAGAGCTTGGTAATGCGGTCTTCACGGAATTTCTAGGAACGCCTGAAAATTACAGAGAAGCAAAAGAAAAAATAATTGATATGGGTGCTGGTTGGGAAAGGTTTACTTGGATAACTCAAGGCACACCTACTTGCTACGATGCAGCTTTTGGTCCAGTTTTGGAAAAAATGAAAAAAGCTTGTGAGATAAAATATGATAAAAAGTTTTTTGCACAATACTCAAAAATTTCAGGAAGGATCAATCTTGATGAGTTTGCCGATTTTAAACCAGTTTTACAATCTTTAGCTAAAACACTTAAAGTATCTCCTGAAGAACTGCAAAAAATAATTGAACCTTTGCAAGCTTTGTACGCAATAGCAGATCATACAAGAGCTTTAGTTTTTGCAATTGCAGATGGTGGTCTGCCTAGTAATGTTGCAGGTGGCTACAACTTAAGAGTAATTTTAAGAAGATCATTGAGTTTCATAGACAAGTTTGGATGGAATTTGAAAATAGAGGATGTTGCTCATTGGCATGTAGAGTATTTGAAAAAAATGTTTCCGGAGCTTGAAGAAAAAATAGAAGAAATTGAAAAGATTTTGCGAGTTGAAACTAATAGATATAAAAATACCAGAGAAAGAGTTAGTAGAATCGTACAAACCTTTGCCGGGAGAAAACCAACAGAAGAAGAATTGATAAGGTTATACGATTCTGAAGGGATAACACCTGAGCAACTTGGAATAGAAGTTTCTTCTGATTTTTATACGAAGATTACGGAAAGACATATGGTTGAGAAAAAAGAAAGTGAAAAAATAGCTTTGGATGTTTCTGGCTTACCAAAAACAAAAATTCTTTACTATGATGATGTTATCAATTTTCAAGCAAAAGTTTTGAAAGTTTCAGGAAATTTTGTTGTTCTTGATCAAACAGCTTTTTATCCAACTTCTGGTGGTCAAGAGCATGATACGGGCTACATTGGTGATAATAAAGTTGTTGATGTGATTAAGATTCATTCTATTATAGTTCATCAGCTTGAAGAATGTAACTTAAAAGAGGGACAGATTGTTGATTGTAAAGTTGACAAAAAGAGAAGGGAAATTTTAAAGAAACATCATGATGCAATTCACATAATAAGTGGGGCTGCAAGAAAAATTTTGGGTTCACATGTACATCAATATGGTGCAGAAAAAACAGAAGAAAAAGCAAGAATTGATATCACACACTTTGAAGCTTTAAGTGAAGATGAAGAAGAAAAGATAGAAAAACTTGCAAATGAAATTGTGCAAAAAGGTTTGAGGATAAATAAGTTTGTTTTGGAAAGAGGTGAAGCTGAAAAGAAATATGGTTTTGGAATTTATGCGGGTGGTTACATACCTTCAAGAAAGCTTAGAATTGTTGAAATTGAAGGATTCGATGTTGAAGCTTGTGGAGGTTTGCATGGTGACAACACAAAAGAAGTAGGTTTGATTAAAATTTTGAGAACAAAAAGAATTGCTGATGGTTTGGTTAGAATTGAAATAAAAGCAGGAGAAGTTGCTTTAGAATATTTGAAAGAAAAAGAAAAAATACTTGAAGAAGTAGAAAAGAGGTTGAATGTAAAAGGAGAAAAAGTAGTTGAAGCCGTAAAGGAACTATTTGAAAAATGGAAAAAACTCAGAAAACAGTTGAAAAAAATGAGGAAGAAAAAATGATTTCGAAAAAAGAGTTTGAAGAACTCAAGAAAAAAGAGAAAATATTGAAAAAGGCAGCAGAAATTCTCAGAGTTGAAGATAAAGATTTGCCTAGGGTTATAGAAAGATTTCAAAAGGAAATAAAAGAAATGGAAGAAAAACTGAAAGGGTTTGCTTAGCAAAACTTAAACTTTTTTTGGCAGAATTATCAAACCTTCTTTTTTATCGCCTAGAGCGATATAATTTTTTTCCAGATAGAACTTTCCCACTAGAGCGCAAGTTATTGCATCCAGTTCGTGATCTGTTATTTTTTCTTTTTCAATACCTTTTTTAATTCCAAGTTTTATCAAAGCTTTTTTCAGTTTTTCTTTACCTTTTTGTTTTCTAGGAATTCCTAGCAAATCTTGAGCTGCCCCGGGAAAACTTTCAATCACTTTGTATCCTTTTTCTTCAAAAAACTTCTTTAATTTTATTCCCCTTTTTGTTAAACTTCTCATAGGCCCAAGAGTGATTGGAAAGAATTTTATTCTCATTTTTAACAATTCTTTGTCACAGGCTCTAAAATGGGGAGGACCTTTTTGTTCTAGGCTTTTTCTTCCTTTTGGTAAGCTTAGAGGAGCGTCTATGCTTATGATATCAGGATTTCTTTTGAGAGTTTCTTCAATTATTTCTTTGTCTGAATGTAAAACAAAAGTTTCACAGTTCAAATTTTCATCCATAAAACAAAATCCAGTAGCTTGTTTTTTGCTACCAGCCAAATCTATACCCACAATCTTCATGTTAATTCCAATAAATAAAAATCATTCAGAAGTTTTAAATAGAATCTTGATTAAACCAAAAAGAAAATCCTTTCTTCTTCATTTTCAACACCAAAACTAAATTTTAACACACTCTACAGGTGGATAAAGCATTATTTCACACAAGAGATTCATGATATTTTCTTCTGTTACATTTTCTTCTTCCAAATCCTTTTCTTGAAGATAAATTACGTTTTCAGTTATGTTAAAGCCTATCAAGTGGAGTCTTGTTGGAGTTTCATCGAGCAAAACCTTTTCAAGAAAAACTTTATCAGGATATTTGTTTGCAATAGATTCAAGGATAGAGATTTTTTCTTGACAATCCTTACAATTTCTTCCATAAAAGAATTCCATCAGAACTCTACCTTGTCTCAAGGCTAAATTTTTTTGTTGAATATCGAGCTCATACTCAACTATATTGCCTGTAGGTAAGCTAGGTTGAATTAATAAGGAAGAAATTAAGTAAATTAGAGTAGAGCTGAGTACAAGCAAGATCAGCATCCATCCGAGTAAGACTGATTTTTTCATACTTAAGAGATTTAATCTTAAAGTATTAAAATTTTTTATAGATAAAAAATGGTCCTGGAAAGATTGGTAAATGTTAGGATTGCCTTGAAACAACCTTTTTGGGTATTTATCTTGGGTGGTCTAATTTCTACAATATGCTTAGCCTTATCTTTTATTGTTTTTGGTGAATCCGCAGGTTTGATAAGCAATTTCTTAATAACTTTTGCTATAATGCCTTTTATGCTTGATTTCATAAGATACGAAGGAGCTAACATAGAGCAAAAAGCCGAAGAATTGAAGAAAATGAATATTTTCCAGAGACATAGAAATGTCATCATGGTCTACATAGCTTTTTTTGCAGGCATGGTCTTAACTCAAACAATTCTCTATATGATGATACCAGAAAGTTGGTCCCAAAAACTCTTTCAAGACCAAATCACACAAATTAATTTAATAAGAGGCAGAGCCACATTTGGTGGAACATTTTCCACAATATTGATAAACAATTCTGGTGTGTTAATGCTTTCCTTCCTTTTTTCCTTTCTCTTCGGTGCAGGAGCAATTTTTATCTTAGCCTGGAATGCTTCAGTTCTTTCCGTTGCCATAGGGATGACTGCAAAAAGTTTGGGTGGTTTTAAAGGGATACCCCTAGCTATTTTGACTTTCTTTCCACACGGAAGTCTTGAAATTTTGGCTTACTTCATAGGAGGAATTGCAGGTGGACTAGCCTCAGTTGCTTTCACAAAAAGAAAAACAGAAAAATTTAGCTTCATATTGAGAGATAGCATTGAAATGATGATGGTAGCTTTTGCTTTGCTTATGATAGCTGCAGCTATAGAAACAACTTTAATTGTTGTTTGATCACTCCAAATAAATTCCAGGCTTACCATATTTTGCTTTTGATGACTTGTTTTGTGGATCATACTTCTTCTCATCAGAAACCTTGAAACCGAAAATTTTCTTGAACCCAAATTTTTCTTTCAAATACTTTACATTTTCTTTAAAATATTCTAGCTCTTTATCAGTTACAAAGTAAAAGTAAGCTTTCTCTTTTTCTCCAGCAAGTTTTCTTACTTGAGAGATGTCTTCCATTAACTTCTGGAAGATTTGCTCAAGCTCGATTACACTCTTATCAATTTTATTTTCTATAACTTCTGGCCATTTAGCTAAACAAATAAAACCTTCATTTCCTAGCTCATGCCACCACTCTTCAGTCAAATGTGGTAAAACAGGAGCCAACAATTTCACCATAGTGCTAACAGCATCTGAAATTATTTGCCTATTACAATTCTTGATTCCTCCACATCTTTCCACATATTCTTTCAAGTCATTAACAAACTCGAAAAGAGCAACTTGAACAGCTGTTCTGAACTTTAATTCTTCATAAGCTTCTGTAACCCTTTTCACATTTTGTTGGACTTTACTTTGAATTAGCAGATCGATTTTCTTCATTTCTTCCCTTTCAGCTTTCTTCAGATTTTTGATTAATTTTGAAATGAATTTAATTCTTGAAGCATAAATTGGAATATTTTCATCTCTCCAATCAGCATCATCCAAATTTTCAGCAGAAGCTATTATATTTATTCTAACCAAATCGCTCCCAATTTTCTTCACCAAATCTTTCAAAGGTATTATGTTGCCCTTGGACTTACTCATTTTTGTCCCGCTGACATTAACAAAACCGTTCACACCTATAGCCTTTGGCCAATATTTTGAATCATCCCAAATTGCAACATGATGGAAAAGATAAAATGTCAAGTGGTTTTGCACGAGATCTTTGCCAGAGTTTCTTAAATCGACAGGATAGAAATACTCGAACTCCTTCCTCATCTCTTCTATAATCTCTTTATCTAATCCAGAATTCTTGCTCACTTCCTCTATATTCCCTTTTCCTAGGAACACATAATCAAAAACTTCATCTCTCAGACTTTTAGCTCTCACTTTTTTCTCATTTATAACTTTTGCTATAGTGTAATAAGCCATATATATCACACTATCAGAAAGAGTTTCGATTTTCCAGCTCTTATCCCAAGGTAAAGGTGTTCCTAGACCGGTTTTTCTAGTACAAGCTTTATCTTTCAACCAATCTACAGTGTTCAAGAACTGACTTCTTATCTCTTCTGGATAAAACTTCATAGCTTTTATACATTCCCTCACCTTTTCTTTCCAATTTTCGTCAGAAAACTTCAAGAACCATTGATTTTCTAAAATCTTAACATGGTTTTTTGTTCCACATCTACAAATTACCAAGCCCGTTGATTCCCACATTATGTCAGCTATACCTTTCTCGATGAAATCTCTTGAAAGTTTTTCCTTACATTCAGAAACCTTCATTCCAGAATATTCACCGCAATTCTCTTTCAAAACACCAAGATGGAACTCTTTTTTGTAAACTTGGGAAGTAGCTTCTTCTAATTTCTCTTTATCATTTTGATCTTTTATTCCTAACTTTTCGCAAAATTCTATTCCTGGATGATCACCAAATCCAGGAGTTTTTATGAGCGAGACTGGTTCAATTTCAAGCACAACTTTTGGATCAATTCCATATTTTTTCACTTCTTCAGGATTCTTTTGTAAATCATAAAGACCAATCCAGTCATAAGGAGCATGAGAAGGTACGGACATCACAATCCCAGTAGCAGCATCAGGATCTACAAAACTTGCAGGCAAAACTATAACTTTATTTCCATTCACTGGATTTTCCACATATTTACCAACAAGCTCAGATCCTTTTATGCTACTCAAAACCTCAACTTTTTTCATTTGATCTTTAAGTTTTTCAACAGCTTCTTTACTCAAAAGCCAAGTTTCAGAATCAACTTTAGCCCAAACATATTCAACATTTGGATTAATCCAAAGATTTGTTACACCATAAGTAGTTTCTGGTCTTAAAGTACCACACGGCAAAATTTCTCCAGACTCTAACTTGAATTTTATCAAAATGTAATCTATTGGACTTTCTCCTTCACCTTTAAGTCTATCATGATCTCCTGTTGGTGATTGACACTTCGGGCACCAAATAACTGGATGAGTACCTTGAACTACATATCCCTTTTCTCTCAAAGTGTTATATTGCCATTCGATGAAGCGATTGAAGCAGGGATCTATTGCTGTGATGAATTTTCTCCTCCAATCAACAGAAAGTCCAAATAACCTTGAAGTTTTTTCAATTTTTTTTGCCCAGAATTTTGCCGCAAATTCTGGTCCTTTTTCCACAAAATTCTTTAAATCTCTGTCACTAGCACCAAATAAACGGAAAGTTTCTATCTGTGTTTGGTCACCAGCTTTAATCCTTTCTATCGAGCCCAATATAGGTTCACCAGTTGCATGAAATCCCATAGCAAGAAGGACATTAAATCCTTGCATCCTTTTAAATCTGGAATAAGCATCAGTCCTGCTGTAAGTAAAAGCATGTCCTATATGCAAGTCGGCATTCACATAAGGTATGATTATCGAAGTGAAGAATTTTTTCTTGCTTGGATCAACATTTGCTTCAAAAATCTTAGCCTTTTCCCATTCACCTTGCCATTTCTTCTCTATTTTTTTCAGATTCATAAATAACCTCCTCGATGGATTATAAGATAGAGAAAGAAGGCTTTAAGCTTACAGGAGAAGTCGCTCACCCATCTCGCTCACTAAATTATTTTTAGGATAAAAAGATTAAAAAGCTTTGGGTTTATAACACTTTTTTACAGGATAAATTAGAGTCCAATTTTTCGTAATTAGTTAAAAACACGAGACTACTAATGAAATTTATGAACAGGCATTTTTGATTATATATTGCATCTGAGCAACATCAGGAATATGAATAAATCGAATTCCATAACCAAATGGAATAAGAAAAAAAGATTAGCAACACAGAAGCACACATAGTTTTAGACTATTTCATGTAGTCTGCAATTTTTCTATTATTCGGTTTGTAAATTCGTCAGTACTCATTCCAATGAAATTCATATTTCCATCAATTTTTCCATTTTCATAACTTTCTTTTAAGACTTCATCTGTAATTTCCTCTAGCTTTCTTCCTTTTTCATCCCATCCAAAAGAATACAACATCAGACTTAAAGCTCTAATAGCTCCTGTAGGGTTAATTCTTTCTCTTTGTCCCCTTTCTATTAAATCGTCTGCCGTGCCATGTACAGGCTCAAAAATATTTGCTTTTTCACCTATGGCAGCACTTCCCAGTGACCAAGGGGGTACAGGTGAAATCGAGGAAGCTAAATCTCCTTGAGAGTTTTCCAACACGATAACTTTTCCATTTAAAGTTGCAGGATTTTGTGCGATTTTGTGGAAGCAATCATCCACATTTATTTTTTCTTTTGGAACTAAAGGATAATTTTTTCCAACTTCATCAAATATTTCATTCCAAAAACCATCTCCCATTTTTATGACAGTTGGTTTGGAAGCACAAATAACACCAAGCTTATTTCTTTCAGCATACTCGAAGGCTTTTGAGAAGAAACTTCCCAATTGTTTTCTAGAAAACACTCTTTCTGTGATAACAATTTCATCATCATTAATTTCTCTTCTTTCTTTTCCGGAATACAGCCCTTCTCTACCTTGTCTAAAAATAATAAAATTGTAAGATTCTTTTGACCAAGGAAGACTTTTTATCGGTCTTATGATAGCATTTACTTGGGCAACATCTCTCATGTAAACTACAGCACTTTTTGACATGCCTTTTGTGTTTATCGGGCCTTTGAATATATTTCTATTTCTATCTACAAGATTTTCTATATCTTTGTAAATTGACTCTCCTCTTTCCTTCCAAGTTTTTTGACTTATTAAATATTCTTCAAATTCTAATTCAGGAGCTATATATGAAGCTATCTTAACTACAGAATTTACTACATATGGACCAACACCATCCCCCGGCACAACAGCAACTTTCATTTCTGATAACCCCCATGTTTCTTTAAGTAATTAATCAGGCCCCCACTTTTGCAAATTTCTAAAATAAAATCTGGTACCTTTTTCAGCTCATAAGTTCCTTTTTCTGTAATCAATTTATAATTTTCCAAATCAACTTTTGCTTCTTCCCCATCTTCTATTTCCACAGGCTTTTCAAGTTGTAAAGGCAAGAGCCCAATGTTTACACAATTTCTATAGAAAATCCATCCGTAAGATTCTGCAATTAGATAAACACCTTTTGCTTTTAATCCTATTGCTGCATGTTCTCTACTAGACCCACAACCGAAATTTTTTCCTGCTATGATTACATCTCCCGGTTCTGCATTTTTAAACTCTTCCTTCTTGTATACAAATAGATTTTTGGCTAGTTCTTTAGGATCAGTTGTAATATTAAGCCTACCAGGAATTATGTCATCAGTGCTTACATCATCACCAAAAACCCAAACCCTACCCATTTAAATACCCCCTTGGATCAGCAATTCTACCTTCGATTGCAGTAGCTGCTGCAGTTGCAGGAGAGGCTAGGTATATCTCGGCAGTTGGGTCTCCCATTCTTCCCTCATAATTTCTATTACTAGTGGAAACACACACTTGATTTTTTCCCAATACACCTGCTTGCCTTCCTAGACATGGACCGCAAGAAGGTGGTAGTACCACCATTGCCCCGGCTCTAACAAAAATATCTATCAAACCTTCTTTGTAAGCTTCTTCATAAGTTTTTAGAGTTGCTGGAATGATTAGAGTTCTTGTGTAAGGATTGACTTTTCTCCCTTTCAATATTTTGGCAACTTCTCTCAAATCGTAAATCGTGCCGTTGGTGCAACTTCCTATGAAAATTTGATCAACTTCTTTGCCAGCAACTTCTCTAACAGCTTTAATATTATGTGGTTTGTGAGGACATGCTATGAGTGGTTCTAATTTCTCAACTTCTATTTCCAATTCTTTAGCATATATCGGGTTTTCTGGAAATAGTCCATATTCTTCTAAATAGAAAATCTCTGTGATTGCACCAACTTCAGTTGCCATTAAACCAATTGGCATGCGTTCATATGGAGTTAATTTCTTAAGGAAGCTTCCACTAAATTCGATTGCTTTATCTAGTGCACCATCTGCTCCTAGTTCACCCACATATTTGAGAGAAACATCTTTCGGATAAATACCTTTTCTTGGTTCACCTTCAATTTTTATGTGAATACTTTCCGGAATTTGGATCCAAGTCTCACCAGTTTTCCAACATGCTGCTATATCAGTTGATCCCATCCCAAGTCCAAGAGCTCCAGCAACACCATAGCAGGGTGTGTGTGAATCACCCCCAACAATAACATCCCAAGGTCTTACAAAACCTTCTTCTAACATCAACGCATGACAAATGCCTTGACCTTCATAAAAATTTATTCCATACTTCTTACAAAACTCTTTAATTATTTTTTGATTGTATGAAGCTTCAGGAAAGGAAGGAGGACAAATATGATCAAAAACTATAATCATTTTTTCTTTTTTAGGTTTTGCCCCTTCTTTCTCAAATTCTTCGAAAGACTCGATAGCCAAAGGTGTTGTTTGGTCATGTGACATTATCATATCTACTGGCAGAATTGCAATATCACCTTCAACTCTACCCTTTTTCTTTATTATTTTTTCTATAACTGTACCCATTATCTCTTTTTTTAAAGATGGTTAGTTAAATTTAAAAAGTTGTTTTTTAAATCATGGCTATAATTTCTTTCAGCTTTTCCACGCTTTCAGGGTTTGCCAAAGTGGAAACATCTCCTGGTTCTTCCTTCTTGATTAAATTTTTAATTATCCTCCTCATTATTTTCCCGCTTCTTGTTTTAGGCAAATCTTGCACATAAACAATCTTTGCAGGCTTTGCTATTGGCCCAATTCTCTTGGCCACAAGCTCTACCAGCTCAGAAGAAAGTTTTTCACTTGCTTCAAAACCTGCTTTCAAAACAACAAAAGCTATAGGAACTTCACCTTTAATTTCGTCAGGCAATCCAACAACAGCAGATTCAACAACAGCTTCATGTTGATTAATCACATCTTCAATTTCAGCATTAGATAAGCGATGACCAGCAACTTTCAGCACATCATCTATTCTTCCTGTAATTCTAATCAAACCATTTTCATCTTTCAAAGCTCCGTCTCCAGCAAGGTAAATTTCCTTTCCATACTTGCTGAAGTAAGTTTCCTCATATTTTTCCGGATCTTTGTAAATTCCTCTAAACATACCAGGAGGAAAAGGAGGCAATATAACAAGATTTCCTATTTGGTTTGTTTGACAAGGTTTACCTTCTTCATCCAGTATATCAACTTTTATCCCAGGAAAAGGCAAACCAACATGAGCTGGCTTGAAAGGTCCAATTCCTGGCAAAGAAGTTATCAGTATGCCGCCAGTCTCAGTTTGCCACCAAGTGTCAACTATTAGACATCTTTTCTTCCCCACATTTTCAAAATACCATTTCCAAGCACCTTCATCTATTACTTCACCAACCGAGCCCAAAAGTCTCAAACTTTTGAACTTATACTTCTTTACAGCTTCTCCACTCAATTTTTCAAACATTCTAATTGCAGTAGGCGCTGTGTAGAAAATTGTCACCTTATATTTTTCAATTATTTGGGCCCATCTATCTGGGCTTGGAAAATCTAAAGAGCCTTCAAAAATCAAAGTTGTTATACCATTTAACAATGGAGAGTAGCAAACATATGTATGCCCTGTGACCCAACCTAAATCAGAAGTACACCAAAGCAAGTCATCTTCATGAAAATCAAAAATCCATTTTCCAGTCCAATAAGCTTGAACAGTATAGCCTCCACAAACATGCATACAGCCTTTAGGCTTTCCTGTAGAGCCTGATGTGTACAATATAAAAAGCAAATCTTCAGAATCCATAACCTCAGCTTCACATTCTTCGCTTTCTCTTTCAACAATCTCATGCCACCAAAAATCTTGTCCAGAATTCCAAGCAATTTGGTTACCAATCCTTTTCACCACAACAATTTTCTTTACACTAGTTTCTTTTATTCCTTCATCAGCATTTTCTTTCAAGTTAATAATTTTTCCTCTACGATAGTACCCATCAGCAGTTATAAGTAACTTTGCTTTTGTGAGTTGAAGCCTTACTCTCAAGGCTTCAGGAGAAAAAGCCGAAAAGATAACTGTATGTACAGCCCCTATCCTCGCACAAGCTAGCATGGAAATTATGGCTTCAGGAATCATGGGCAAGTAAATTCCAACCACATCTCCCTTCCTAACACCAAGTTTTTTAAAAGCATTTGCAGCTTTGTTGACTTGTTTGAAAAGATCTTCATAAGTTAAAATTCTTGGTTTCTCTTCAACTGGTTCAGGCTCCCAAATTATAGCCGGTTTGTTCTTGATCTTCTCCCAGTTGATCCTTTTCTCAAAAATGTTTGAAGTTATGTTTATTTTTCCACCCAAAAACCATTTGAAGTAAGGCGGTTCATGCTCAAAAGCTCTCTCCCATCTCTTGAACCAAAAGAGCCTATCAGCCAAATCTTCCCAAAATTTCACAGGATCTTTATTTGCTTCTTCATAAATTTTCTTGTCGCTAACCCATGCTTTATTCTTCATCTTCCTCGAGGGCCAATAAAGTTCACCCTTCTTTTCAACCCAAGAATTTCCAAAACCAAAAATCATATAGTTTTAATTATTCTTTTTATGGTAAAAAACTTACAGTTTAAACGCTTCTTCAAAAACTTTCTTGTTGGCTTCCAAGAATTGCGGTCTTATCTTTTTAGAAACAGCTTTCCAAGTATTTTCTTTTCTTATTGGCAAAAGCTTCTTCTTCACAGCATAGCCAAGCATGAAGATGTTGCTCATTGCAGCTTCTCCTGTGAGCTTTTCCACAATCTCGCTAGCATTCACAGCTTCAACTCTAGCAATTTTTTTCATTTCTTCCAAGATTTTTTTTGCATCTAAAATTCTAGCTAAAGGCTTCGGGCTTAGCAGCTTTTTATCTGTAAGCACAACAGTTCTCTTGTTAGCATAATAACAAGCTCTCCAAGCTTCCAAAGCATCTAGGGCTATTATTAAATCAGCTCCTGCTTTTCTCACCAAAGGTGAAAAAACTTTTTCTCCAAATCTAACATGACACTGCAGAGCTCCTCCTCTTTGAGAAAGACCATGAACTTCTACTGCTTTAACATCATACCCTTCTTCAATCGCTGCTCTAGCTATTATTTCAGCTAAGCTCAAAACTCCTTGACCACCATAGCCTGCAACAACCAAATTGAATTTCATTTTTCCACCCTTGGTTTTATTCCTTTGAAAATTTGAGTGCAAACACCACAACCCCAGCAAAGATTTTGATCTATGTAAAACTTTTCTTCTTTTCTTATCGCCGGACAACCAAAAGCTTTTAGTTCTTCAGCTTTTTCTTCATCAGGCTGTTCAACAAACTCAAACTTAGGAATTTTTGCTCCACTTCTTGCGAGCTTCCTCACGGTTTGAAGCCTACATTCACCTCTTGCAACTATAAGACTTACCCCCGGCAAAGAATA
>JAWCSL010000003.1:0-63499 GCA_039090665.1 Candidatus Aenigmatarchaeota archaeon
ACTTTTTTCATAAGCTCAAGCAATTCATCCAAGCCAGCAAACTGACTTTCTTTTGCCATGGTTTCATAAGCAAGCAAAGTTTTTTTAATTCCTCTTTCTCTTGCTTCTTCCAAAATTTCTTTTGTTATCTCAACCATTTTTTCGAAAGCTTCTTCTCTTGGCAAATTCCCGTAGTAAGCAGCATGTACCACAACAGCCTTGGCTTCCATTCTCTCAGCTCTATCCAAAGACTCCAAAATTCTTTTCTTCGAAGCTTCAACAGTTGTTTTATTGTCTGAAAGCAAGTTTATAAAGTAAGGGGCATGAACAGTAAGACTGATTCCAAGCTCTTTAGCAAACTTTCCAACTTCTTCAGCCTTTTTTTGATCAAGATAAACATTTCTCACAAACTCGATTTCCATTGCATTTAGCCCAAGCTCAAAAACTTTTTTTATTCCACCTTCAGTTGTTCTATCTTCAGCTACAGTTGGAATTCCAGCAGGACCAAGAAAAATTTTCATATTTTAAGATTTATTTCTAAAAAGAAAAATCTTTTAGCCCAGAAGCTTAAGTAATAGCTCTAAGGCTATTATGCTTATAACAATCAAAACCACATGTACAGGTTTTATTTTAAACATTTCTTCTTCTTCATGATATCTTAACAAGCCTCCTGTACCCATAGGCATATAAATGCGATCTCGTTTGGCCATAATCTATCTTACTCCTTTTTAAAAATAAAAAGGCGTGCTGGTTGTAGCCCGTCTTTTGTTCCAGGGTAGCATTTGTCTAAGCGTCTCAAACTTGCACCTCATAGGGGGCACCGATCCGTTTCATCTTTGACAACCTCAACTCAATTTCAATCATCGTTATCGAGGTTGCAAAGTGTCGTTTCTGATATCGGTGCTACCTTCTCAGGTAAGCTTACGCTCCCCTCAAAGGTGGACGGAACTTCCTCAGCCTTTCTTTGATGAAAGGCCGAAGCTACCCAACCAGCTCGCCTAATAATTTCTAGAGAAACAGTATTTATAAAACTTTCTATTCTTCTTCAAAATCTTCGATTGTATACTTAAAATCTTTGTCAGATTTTATCTCTTCCCTTTTTTTCAAGATTTCCCTAGCAAGCAACCACAGTAGTGTTGCCAAAGCTTTTTTGCCTTTATTATTTGAAGGAATCACTAAATCAACATTCTTTGTTTCATTAAAGCTATTGCACACAGCTATAACAGGAATTCTTGCCTTAACAGCCTCCTCTAAAGCTTGTTTATCTACCATAGGATCAAGAATGAAAACAGCATCCGCTTCTATGTATTTTTCAAAATAAGGATTTGTTAGAGTTCCTGGTAAGAACCTTCCAACAAAAGCTTTAGCTTTAATTAGTTCAGCAAATTTTTTCACACCTTTTTGTACAGGACTTTTCTTGCTAGCTACAACTATATTTTTTGATCGTGCCAAAAAACTTGAAGCAATTCTTATTCTTTCATCAATTTTTCTCAAATTCAAAATAGCTAAACCGTCGGGTCTAATTTTATAGATGAATTCTTTCATGTCTTTTGTTTTTAATTTCATACCCATATGTATGCCAGAAGCCAAATATTTTTCTCTAGGAATTAAAAGTTTTGAAGGCATTCTAATCAACCTATATAAGTTAATTCTTCTTTTTTTCCAGTTTTTTCGGGCGGTGCTAATAGTTGGCCAAGAGTTCTCCTTTGCGCATCTTCTACTTTTTTAATCAACTCTTCCATCTCTTTCACCTTTCTTTCGAGTCTAGAAATATCGATTTTCAAATTCAATATTTTTGTCAAAACATTTAAAATAGCTTCTGCACCTTTTGGGTCAGGGATAATCGGAAATCCTGGTGTTTCACCAAGCAAACAAACTCCTTTTATTCCCCTGAGTTTACCAAGACCTATAAAAAGGCCTGAAGCTCCTACTATTGTACCTACTTTATTAACCGATTGAAAATCAATCCCATATTTTTCATACTTTTTTATAAGCTCAGGATCATTTACAGCTCCTACAACATTAGGTTTTTCTTTTTCTTCACCTATACTTAAGCCAGCTAGGGCAAAGATTTCTTTAACTCCAAATTTCTGTATGAAATCAAGAATACTTTCTACAATTTCATAATGTCCTTCTGGATCTATGCTTTGGCTGTCTCCGATTAAAATGATTAAATCTCTCTGATTTTTTTCTTTAGCTTTCCAATAATAGAATTCGTTCTTCAATACATGTACCGAAGAATTTTCTTGAAGTAAAACAAAAGGCATGAAGTGAGAAGAAAAAAGCTCGGCAAACTTCTTTGCTTTCAGTTCTTCCACCAAATAGCCAGCGGCAATTCTACCTACATTTCCAATTCCAGGCAGACCCTCCACAAATACAGGATTTTTCAACTTTGGTTTTTCAAGTTCAATTATTTTTGTTACCATAGGCTCACATATAGATTATCTTCTTTGTCTTTTTATATGTTTCTAAATCAAAATTCATACTAAACCTTTTAATTCTTTGATGGCCTTTCTTCTTAAATCCCCATACTTATCTTGGGGAGAAAATTTTGGTGGATGAGGAGTAACAGTTTCAGCTCCACATTTTGGACAATTTTTCTTAAAAGTATAATTTTTACATGAAAGACATTTCCTCATCTTCATATAATTTATTTTCAAACTCTAAAATGAAAAACATGAATCCACTACTATTGTTTTTGGGCATAATAGATGCTTGTGGCGCTTTGTTGATTTATTTTGGTCCAAATTTCCCTATAATTGGTGCTTATACAATTTACTTCGCTTATATGCTTTTGGTTAAAGGAATTTTATCGATTTTCACAAGTTTCCCAATAGGAATTTTTGATTGGATGGGAATTCTTGATCTTTTGGCAGGTATAGTTTTGGTTTTGATTTCTTTTGGTGTTAATTTTCAAATATTTCATCTCTTTGCAATTCTATACATCTTCAAAGCAGTTTATGTTCTCACGAGAACAATTTTCAACTTTTAAGTAGTTTGATTTTTCCTTCACCACCAAATTTTTCAATTTGTTGACATACAGCTTCAAGCTCTTTTATTAGCTTCTTTTCTAAAGATTTAGGGTCTTTGCCTTTAATTTCAATTCTATATTTTGGAGCAGAAATATACTTAACAGTCCCGCCAGTTTTTTCCTTCAAAGAAGAAAGCAGCTCTTTTATCTTTTTTATTCCATCCTTATCAAAAGATTTCAGTTCAATTTCAGCTTTAATTTCATATTCTTTTTCTTGAATACTTTCTTCCGCTATTTTAGCTATTGCTTCAGCCCATTCTTTGCTAACACCATTTTTAATCAATTCTTCTTTACTAGTTTTAGCCACTTCAAAGGCTGTGAATAAGTCACCAAATTTTTCTTGTAGTAAAAAACCAACTTCTTCATAAGCTTGATCCAAATTTTTACCGAGCTCTTTTGCAGCTTGCTCCAAAAGCTTTTCTGCTCTCTGCTCTTTCCTGAAAGCATTCATCTTTTCTTTTTCATCTTTTTCACTTACTCTTTTTAAACTCAAGTTCACAAAATTTTTCTGATAATCGATCTTGATAACTTTAGCAACATATTGTTTGTTAATTTTTACAAAATCCCGAATGTCATGAACCCACTTACCAGCGACTTCTGTCACATGAATCATGCCTTCAACTCCAGGATATTCAACAAGCTTACACCAAGCAGCGTAAGGTGTGAGCTTTTCCACAGTTACCAACACAAGTTCGCTCCATTGTGGCAAACCTTTCTTCCTTACCATACTAATACTAAATAAAACAAACTAATTAAAGTTTGTTGTTTAATTAGCCGGATAGTTTATCTCTATACATTAGGTGTAGAAAGATACCGCCATAACTTTTTCTCTATCAGTCTTTTTTTGTAGTTTTAGAGTGCAGGGGGTGGGATTCGAACCCACGTAGGCACTAAGCCACGAGGTCCTAAGCCTCGCGCGATTGACCAGACTACGCGACCCCTGCAATATTTGAGATAAGTTTTCTAGAAATTAAATCTTTGATGTTTTTTTATTCTAAAAGCGAAAAGCCTATTTATGAAGAAATTAATCAAAATTCCAAAAGATGCAGAAATTCCCTTGATAGGCTTAGTCCAAATTGGAATAATTGATAGGGGCACGAATCTTTTGCAAATAAGACCAACTTCCATTTGCAACTTGAACTGTATTTTCTGCAGTACAGACGCCGGACCATTTTCAAAATATCATGTTTGCGAATATCTTATTGAAAACCAGTACTTGATAGATTGGTTGAAAGAAGTGATAAAATTTAAAGGAAGAATTCATGCTTTTTTAGATTCTGTTGGCGAAACTTTAACACATCCAAAAATTCTTGATTTGATCTCAGAAATTTCTCAGCTCGAAGGAATAGAAACTGTGGCAATAGAAACAAACGGAACTTTGTTAAATGAAGAAATAGTTAAAGAAATGGAAGAATTGAAATTAGCAAGAATAAATCTTTCTCTTCATGCTTTAGATGAAGAGTTGAATAAAAAACTAGTTGGTTGTAAAGAATACAACACTGAAAGAATTTTGGAACTAATTAAATTCATTTCTGATAGCAAAATTGATTTAACTTTGACTCCAGTTTGGGTTCCTGGACTGAATGATCAAGAGATTCCAAAAATTATAGAGTTTGCTAAAAAAACAATTAGGAACAAAAAGTATCCGATATTGGGGATACAAAAGTACGAGAGCCATAAATTTGGAAGAAAGCCAAAAAATGTGAAACAAATTTCTTGGTTCAACTTTTACAAACAACTTGAAAAATGGGAGAAAGAGTTTGGCGTCAAACTTAAGCTTCAACCATCGGATTTTAATATAAAGAAAACTAATTGGCTACCGATTCAATTCAAGGTTGGAGAGAAAGTTTTGGTTGAACTTAAAACTCAAGGCTGGATGGAAAATGAAATGATAGGAGTTGCAAAACAAAGAAGTATAACTGTTGTGGATTGTAAAGAAAGTTCAGGTAAGCTTATCAAAGTAAAAATTTTAAGAAATAAAGACAACATCTACATAGCTAGAAAATGAGAAAGAAAGAACTAGAACTCATTTTAGAAAAACTCAAGCCCTTGGAAAAACCGAAGATAAGTTTAGAACAATATACGATACCAGCAGATTTGGCAGCAGAAATTTTGAATATTGCTTTTTTGTCGGGTGATATTGAGAATAAAAAGGTTGCTGATTTCGGATGTGGAAGCGGAAGACTTGCAATAGGAGCAGCTTTGCTTGGTGCCAAAGAAGTGGTGGGAATAGATATTGATGAAGATGCGGTAAAGCAAGCGAAAGAAAATTTGAGAATCGCTGAAGGATTAGTTGGAAGAAAGCTGAAAGTGAAATTCTTCTGTCATGACATAACAAAATGGAGAGGAAAATATGATACCGTGATACAAAACCCACCTTTTGGGATAAAAGGAATTTACAATGATAGAATATTTCTGGAAAAAGCATTGAATTCTGCTAAAAGAATTTATTCTCTACATAGGAACGGAAGAAAAGAAACACGAAATTTCATAATCAAATTTGTTTCTGATAGAGGAGGTAAAATTGAAAATGTAATCAAGTTTAAATTTCTCTTACCCCATCTCTTTAAGTTTCATAGGAAACCAAAGCTGAGATTTGATATTGATCTTTATATAATAGGTCATTAAATTCTCTATAAATTTTACATCCACCATAAACTCTTAGCCCAAAAAAAATGCGGTGAAGAAGATAAGTACATTTTTGGTTACATGTTGTATAGAAATAAGGACAAATACCAAAAATTTTGTTCATTTTTTCCTTTGCCAATTCACACACCTATGGATTTTTTTGTAGATAAGCTTGTGCCCCCACTGGGATTTGAACCCAGGTTTCAAGCCCGAGAAGCTCGTGTCCTTGACCGGGCTAGACGATGGGGGCAATACTTCCTATTAAAATTTCTTTTCAAGATTAAAAATTAATGGGTGCCAACTTAAACTTCACTCAAGGATTTTGTAAACAGAATCTCCTTCTCTGACTTTATCAATTACTTTCAAGCCAATTGCATCTCCTGCTTTTGCTTTTGTGATTTTCTTGTGCTCAATTTCCATACTATCAACAGTTTGTTGGAAGTTTGTTACATTACCTTCTATTGAAATTTTGTCACCGACTGAAATTTCATCCAACACTTCAACTACAGCAACCCCAATCTTTCCATAGTAATGAGTGATTTTTCCAACCAACTTTTTTTCTTGATCTGCCATAATTTTACCTTTAGCTAACTACTATTTAAATCTTTATGGGCCTGGAGGGATTCGAACCCTCAACCCGAGGTTTCTTCAAAAAACCGAAGCCTCGTCGGATATCCAAGTTTCCACACAGGCCCAATTAAATAAATTGCTTTTTTGTTTAAAATAAGACTAAGAAGGGAAAACCAATTTACAAAAAATATAAAAAAAGAAAAAGAAGAGGGACTCAGAATTCTTCTGACTCCCCTTCTCCTATAAAAAGTTCTTCGTCTTCAAAAGGATCCCACTGGTCTTCGTTTTCTTCTTCCATCTAAGCTCCCTCCCCTACAAACCCATTTCTTCCAAGGTCCAGAGTGTGAAACACGAGGCTATTTGAAAGAAAGAAATTTACCTGAATGAAGTGGGTTTGCTTCGGTGTGCTTACCTTATGATGTCGATGCCCAAAGTTTGACTGATTTCTCTGGTTACAGGTGTCTCATGGCTAACTGGGCCTAGTATATATGGAGACTTCACTCCTGTAACTATAACTATCACTTGAACTCTTCCTTCAAACTCTGGCAAAATTCTTGCTCCCCAGAAGACTTGTGCTGAAGGATCTAGATATTGAGATACAGTTTCGCCAATCAAGTTTACTTCATCTAATCTTAGATCTGGTCCACCTGTTATGTGAACTAGAGCACCTTGAGCTCCTGTGTAGTCTACTTCTAGTAACGGATTCTCTAAAGCTCTAGTTATAGCATCTCTAGCTCTATCAGAGCTGTTACTTTCTCCTACTCCAATTGCTGCAACTCCCCCACCTGTATGCATCACAGACTTCACATCCGCATAATCTAGGTTAACGAGCGACGGTAAAGTTATGGTTTCAGTTATTCCCTTGACCATAGAAGCTATAAGCTCATCTGCTACTGCAAAAGCTTGCTGAATAGAAAGATTGCCCGCATACTTTAGCAACTTATCATTCTCTATTACTATAACAGTATCACAAACTTGTCTTAGCCTTGCAAGACCATCTTCAGCTTTAGCAACTCTTGCTCCTTCTAGTTTGAATGGCATGGTTGCAACAGCTATTACTATTGCTCCCATTGATTTTGCTAGCTCACAAACAACTGGTATGCTTCCAGTTCCTGTTCCTTTTCCAAGACCTGCTATTGCAAATAGAAGATCAACCCCTTCTATTGCTTCTTTAATTTCATTTCTACTTTCTTCAGCAGCTTTCCTTCCAACTTCTGGATAACCTCCACAGCCTAGACCTTTGGTCAATTCCTTCCCGATTAATATTTTTTTGTCAGCTTTTGTCACGGCCAAAGCTTTAGCATCGGTATTTAAAGCTATTGTAGTAGCACCTTCAATTCCCATTTCTGTCAATCTTGTGACTGCATTACATCCTGCACCTCCACATCCGACTACAGCAATCTTTGCTTTTCTTACAGAAAAGCCAAACTCTTGTTCAGCAAGTTTGTAATAATCAACATTACTGAAAGTCGCTCCGCTTGTTGGCTCAAGTCTGAATCTTGTTTCTGGTCTGTCTTCCCTTTGACTGCCAGTCGTTCTTGCTAGTGCACTTTTAATGAGCGAATCCATCGGCATTTTCCTCCTCCTATATTCGACAAAATATATTTTGTCTCATCGAAAACCCTTTATTAAGGGTTTTCAATATTCTTCTTTAGAAATAGGTTGTGTATAAATTACACTGCCTAAATCAAGACCCGAATTCTGGACCCGAACTTAGACCCGAACTAAACAAAATTTTAACAAACTCTGTGTAAATTTTTTATTAAAATTTTATTTAAAAGCATTTTTTATGTTTAAAATATATGATGAAAATTGTATGATAGTGAATTTAAATCGTGCAAACTATTTTTTTCTTTATATATCTTTTAAATCAACATCAGTTATATCACAAAAATTTTCTAGTTTCTCTTTTTATTTTTGTCAAATAAATCTTCCAAAGCACAACGTGCAATCAAAAATTTTAAAAAATCATGATTTCTTACACTTGAACCTAACTTAACAAAAATTTTCCTCAAGTTGAGACAGTCTTAATGGATAACTTCTATACAAAATTTTAATTATTCTTGTGCTGTAATCAATTTCTTTCACAATAGGAAACAAAAAAATTAAGCGCCCTCGGTGGGATTCGAACCCACGACCTACCGGTTAACAGCTTCACCCTATTCGTCGGGTGCTCTACCACTGAGCTACGAGGGCATTTTTCAATAATCATGGATAAACCCTATTCACTAATCTTGGAAATGCAGTAGCATCTCTTATGTGTTTGAGTTTACAAACCCACATCACCATTCTTTCAATTCCTAAACCAAAGCCTGCATGCTGAACAGAACCAAATTTTCTTAAATCCAAATACCATTTGTATGCTGAAGGATCTAGTTTTTCTTCTTCTATTCTCTTCATCAATTCTTCAAAATTTTCAATTCTTTCTCCAGAACCAATTATCTCACCATAGCCTTCTGGAGCAAGCATATCAACACTTAAAGTCACATTAGGATTGGAAGGGTCTGGTTTATGATAAAATGCTTTTATTCCTTTTGGAAAGTGTGTGACGAAGAAAGGTTTATCGAACTGTAAAGCTAAGACTCTTTCTTCATCTGCTCCAAGATCATCCCCATATTCTATTTTTACTCCCTTCTCTTGTAAGAGCCTTATCGCTTCTTCGTATCTTATCCTTGGAAAAGGGGGTTTCATCCTCAATAACTCTTCAGGATCTCTTCCCAACTCTCTCAATTCTAAGCTACATTCTTTAGCGACTTTTTGTAAAATGAAACTCACAAGCTCTTCTTCAACTTTCATTAATTCTTCAATGCCACAAAACGGCATTTCAGCTTCTAAATGCCAGAATTCTGTTAAATGCCTTCTTGTTCTTGATTTTTCAGCTCTAAAAGAAGGAGCTATTGTATAGCACTTACCAAAACCAAAAATCATAGCTTCCCCGTAAAGTTGCCAAGATTGTGTCAGATAAGCTTTTGAATCAAAATATTTTACTTCAAACAAAGTTGAGCCACCTTCACAAGCAGTTCCAACTATTATCGGAACTTGAACTTCAAGGAAACCATTATCCTTGAACCATTCTCTAGCCGCTTCCAAGATTTTGGCTCTAATTCTGAGGATTCGATTCATTTTTTTGCTTCTGATCCAAAAGTGTCTGTTATCCAAAAGAAATTCGGGACCATGGTATTTTTTTCCAATCGGAAAACCTTCCATAGCTTTGCTTAACACATTAACTTTTTTTACTGCGATTTCATACCCATAAGGTGCTCTTTCATCTTTTCTTACTGTACCAAAAATTTCTACTGCCGACTCTAGGGGAAGTCTTTCTATTTCATCAAAAGTTTTTTCATCAACTTGATCTTTTTTCAAAGTACATTGAATGAAACCTGTACCATCTCTTATTATCAAGAATAAAATTCCACCTGAGCTACGCTTGTTGTGAAGCCAACCTTTTATTTCAACTTCTCCTTCTTCTTTACCTTCTAATATTTTTGAAATTTCCATACAATCACCTAATTTTGTTTTTTAAAAAAATAAAATAACTGCGGCGGGGAGATTCGAACTCCCATCATCCGGGTAACAGCCAGATATGCTAGCCTCTTAGCACCACGCCGCTGTAGCTTAATCCAGGTAGAGAAGCAATTTTCAAGAATTTTTTTGAATCTAATCGAGGCTAGCCAAATCTCAGGATAAGAATCAACAACTATTGTTTTGGCAATCGCCCCTCATTCCTTCACCTTGATTATTTATTTAATTCACACTATTTAAATATTTTCCTTAATTGGCTATCAGATCAGAAAATTCTTTTTATTCAAATGCAGACAAATGGGGTGTGATTCTTGGATTTGTATTTTGATCCAAATCAAGGCGAGGCTATTCCAGGAACTTTCGGAAAAGGAACAGCTTCCCATATTTTTTCCAACCCACAAATCCATCTTGTTAATCTTTCAACACCAATACCAAAACCAGAAGAAGGTGGTATGCCAATTTTCAGCATGTTTAAATACCACTTGTATTTTTTTGGATCTTCTCCAGTTTTTTTCATCCTTTCAACAACTTTTTTGTATTCATGCTCCCTCTCACCACCAGAAATAACTTCACCAAAACCTTCTGGTAAAATCAAGTCAAAATCTCTTAGTTTTTTCGTTTTGGGATCTTCAAGATAATAAAAACCTCTTGCTTTGAGGGGATAATCTGTTATCCATAAAGGTTCAGAACTCTGAGCAGACAAAGCTTCTTCAGCTTCCCATGGAATTTCTTCTTCATCACCCATTTTGAATCCAAGTTTTCTTACAATTTCAACTACTTGCTCATGAGTAAGTCTTTTGAAAGGAGTTTTTGGAACTTTTAATTTTCTGCCAAAAATTTCCAATTCTTTGAAACATTTCTTTTTCACATCTTTTACCAAATAAACAATCATTTTTTCTGCCAAATGCATGGAATCTTCATAAGTAGCATAAGCCTCTTCTAGGTCAATTTGTCTGAATTCTGCTAAATGTCTTCCAGTTTTTGCAGATTTTTTTGGTTCAATTCTTATGTTTGGTGAAAGTGAAAAGATTTTATGGACAGAAGAGATTGCCATTTGTTTATACAAAATCATGCTGCTCATGAGCTTGAACTTCTGGCCGTAAAAATCTATCGTAACTTGTTTAGCTCCTCTAATTCCAGGATCTGTAGCAGGACCTATTATTGGAGCAAGAATTTCTATGAAGCCTTGTTTCCTCAAAAATTCTCTTATAGCAGATAAAATTTCGTCTTGAATTTTAAGCATAGCAACCATTTTTGGATGTTTTAAGGCTATGTGTCTGTATTTGATTGATTGGATTGAGTTCAAGTTGCTAATTTCCATTATTATCACTAAAGTTTTTATATGGAAGCTGACAAATTAAATTTATGCAACCTAGCTTAAAAAAAGTTAAGGCTTTTATTCTTGCTTCTTTTACTTACACACAAAAAGGTAAGTTTTTGGACCAAAAAGAAATTTTAGCACAAATAGCAAAATTCCCAGAAGTTGAAGAAGCTCACATCATAAGTGGTAATTGGGATATTTTAATAAAAGTTGCTATGAATAGTGTGGATGACATAGGAAAGTTTGTGGTTGATAAATTAAGAAAAGTTAAAGGAATAGAGAAAACAATAACTTGCATGGTTTTCCAAACTGCAAAAGAGTAAATGTTTTCAAACCTCTTCCTCTGGAGCTTCCTCTGGAATTTCCTCTGGAATTTCTGGTGTGGGTATGTGTTTTATTATCACTATATCACCCACAGCTTGAACCATCGGGTAAGGAACTATTACTCCTTTCTTTCCACCCAAAGCTTTGCCCAAAAAACCTTCTCTTGCAGCTTCTATAAGCAAGCTTCTTATCTTGAATCTTGCTAGGTCAAGCTCAACATCCGAAACCTTACCACAGTAAAAACCTTTTGTAGTGAAGACATCTTTGCCAAACAAATCAGCAATGTCTTTAACATTAAGTGGCATTTTTACATCCTCCTAATAAATTGTGGGTTTTAATATTAAATAAACTTTTGTGTATAAATTATTTTAGTGCCTAGGTGGCCGAATCTGGTTAAGGCGCCAGTCTGCTAAAGTTGTAGAGAGCTGGTGGTCGTAAGACCGTGTGGGTTCAAATCCCACCCTAGGCGTATTTTTTCTTTGTTTATTGAGAAAGAAATTTCCCCCTTCTTAATCAAATTTTTAATTTTCCCCACCCTTAAAACTATTTTAGTGAGTTCAATGAACTATTTGATGATTATCTTCCTTTTCTTTATTTTGTACTTCTGGATAAGGTTGATTTTTGACGAGGCAATTTATGTTCCTTTACCAACTTCAACTATAAGAAAAATGCTCAAGCTTGCTAAAGTCAGCAAAAAAGATTTGCTCTATGATTTGGGAGCAGGAGACGGAAGAGTTGTGATAATAGCTGCGAAAGAATTTGGTTGTAAAGCTGTTGGCATAGAAAGAAGTGCTTTGCTTGCTGCAATTTGCAGGTGGAGAATTAAAAGAGCAGGCTTGCAAGATAAAATCAAGATCATAGAGAAAAATTACTTTGATGTTAACTTGAGTAAGGCTACAGTGGTAACAGCTTACCTATCAAAAAAGCAAAATGAAAAGCTTGTGCCAAAGTTGAAGAAAGAATTGAAGAAAGGAACAAGAGTAGTTTCTGCATCTCATATTTTTCCTGGACTGAAAGAAGTGAAAAGAATAAAAACAGGGCACTTTTATTCTTATTTATACAAGATTTAATTTTTTTATAGAGAGTCAACAATTTTTTATTAAAGGGTCCGTAGTCTAACGGTAGGACGTCACCCTGACACGGTGAAGGAAGGAGTTCGACTCTCCTCGGACCCACTTACAAAAACAGCAAAGATAAATTTTACGATTTTACAGAAGAATGGTTAATTTCTAGAAATTTTTGTTCTATCAGTAACACTCAAAAGGTTATCTATTTTTAAAAGCCCCAGGCGGGATTTGCACCCGCGACCTCATGCTTACCACGCTTGCGCAATTCTTATGCGCTCTAGCTAGCTGAGCTACTGGGGCACGAACATTTTATTTCTTGTACTCAAAAAACACTTGTTTTTTCAATATAAAAAATTTGGTTTGGCCAATATTTCAAAACCATTAGTCAAAAATATCATTTCAACTGAAGAAAAAAATTTATAAAAAACTTAGTAACCATTTCTTTATGTCAAAAGGAGTTTTCATAGTTCTTGAAGGCATAGATGGCAGTGGAAAAAGCTCACAATCAAAACTTCTCTTTGATTTCCTCCAGAAAAACAAAATCCCAGCAATTTTAACTCATGAACCAACAGATGGTGAGATTGGTTACTTACTTACAAATAAATACCTTAAAGAAGTTGATTTACCTTTGGTTGATGCTTTTCTCTTCGCTGCTGATAGGGAAGAACATTTGAAGAAAACTGTTATTCCAGCTTTAGAGCAGGGCAAAATTGTTATTTCAGATCGCTATTATCATTCAACTCTAGCTTACCAACAAGCCCAAGGTCTCGAGTTAAAATTTCTTCTTGAATTGAACAAAAAGTTCATCAAACCCGATTTAACCATAATAATTGATCTTGAGCCTGAGATTGCTGTTGAGAGAATAGAAAAAGATAAGAACAGGAAAATGGAAGAGAGGAAGAAATTTGAGAAGGTTGAATTCTTGAAGAAAGTGAGGAAGAATTTTCTTGAGCTGAAAGAGATCTTGAAAGATGAGAGAATTGTTGTGATAGATGGCAACAAGACGAAAGAAGAGGTTTTTGAAGCTGTGTTGAGTGAGGTCAAAAAGATTTTATTCTAAAATCCAAATTAATTTTATGGTTGACGAGCTTTTTTTGAAAATAGTTCTTTCTCTTGGGATAGGAGCTTTGGTTGGAATAGAAAGGGAGCAAAGAGCAAAAGGTGAAGTTGCCCAAGGAATAAGAACTTTCATGCTCGCTTCCTTTTTGGGCTTCCTTTCCACACACTTTTCTTTTCTCTTTCAGTCTTTCTTACCTTTCTACATAGCTTTTTGTACAGCAGGAGTTTTGACAGCTTTGGCTTACTTGAGAAAAACGAGGGAAAAACATGTCGGTCAAACAACCAACTTTGCTTTTTTAATCACATTCTTACTAGGAGTTTTGCTCTATTTTGACACTTTTCCATACTACCTTTCAATCTCTCTTGCAATCTTGCTGACTTTCATCCTTGCTTCAAAAGAGATTCTCCACACTTTTTCAAAACACTTGACTAAAAAAGAAATTTGGAACGCTGTTTTCTTTGCAGTACTTTCTTTTGTGATCTTACCAGTTCTCCCGAATCACACTATAGATCCTTTCAATTCAATAAATCCATTCTTGATTTGGTCAAGTGTCGTCATAGTCCTTTCTCTCAGCTTTTTAGCTTACATCTTGATGAAAATCTTTGGACCAAAGAAAGGAATAATTCTTTCGGGAATTTTAGGTGGAATTGTCTCTTCAGTTGCAGTAACCATATCAATGGCAAGTGATGCCAAGAAGAACAAGAAAATCTTCTATTCTGCAGTTTTTTCAATTGCTCTTGCTTCTTCCACCATGTTCTTGAGGATGTTTTTTGTCTCGATAATCTTTAACTACAGCCTTGCTTTCCAAATTTTCGCTCCTCTCGCAATGTTAAGTGTCTTAGGATATTTTTTAACACTAGGTTTCTTGGATAAGATCAAGAAAGAGAAACCTAAACTCATCTTGAGATCTCCCCTTGATTTAAAGGTTGCTTTGAGATTTGGCATATTTTTCACGATAGCTATGATAGTGATAAACATAGCCAAAAACTATTTCAGCGAGACTGTTGTTTACCCCATAGCTTTTATCACAGGCTTGGTAGATGTTGATGCAATTGTCATCTCCCTTTCATCTCTTGCTCTAACTTCAATCTCATCAACAGTTGCTATAAAAGGAATAATCCTTGCAGCCATTTCAAACACTTTCTCCAAATGGCTTTTGGCTCTATGGCTAGGCAATAGAAAAGTTGCCTTGGATGTTGGTAAAGTTTTCTCAGTTTTGATTTTAGTGGGAGCAGCAATTCTATTTTTCATTTAAACAAATTATTATTATGGAAGAAGAGTTTCCGATTGTCACTGTATCCTTATCAATCTTGCTCCTAGCAATTTTCCTCTTCACTTCAAACTTTGGTGAGAAGCTTTTTAATCCACAAGCCGAAAGCCATTTGGAATATTATGAAAACTTGCTTGGTTTCATCCCAGCAAGACCGAAAATCTATTCCCTAATAACTTACACACTGATTCATGCCGATCTCTTCCACCTACTTGGTAACTTGATATTTTTGATAATTGCAGGTCTTGTGCTTGAAAGAAGAATAGGCAAGATTCCCTTCATCTCGATTTACATCTCTTCTGGCTGCATAGCAGCGATATTTGATATCATTAATAGGCTCTTCTTGGGGATTTCCATGCATGCTCCTTTCGTCGGAGCTTCTGGTTCAATTTTTGGCCTGATTGCAATAGCAAGCTTAACAAGACCAATGGAAAAAATTCCAACATTCTTGGTTTTGCTCTCTTTCTTACCATTATTTCAACTTTTGGTAAGCGAGGTGATGATGATTTTCACAGACCAAGCCTCTCTGGCCGCTTTGCTCTTTTTCCTTCCTTTTCTTGCTTTTGGTTTCATATTCTTGCCCCGCCACTTGCCCATATTTTTAGCGACGATTTTGTTCATTTTTTCTTGGATTATTTTTCTGGCATTAAACTTACCGGTTTTGGTTTCCCATCTTGGGCATCTAGGCGGTCTTCTTGGAGGATTTTTTGGCATGCTACTCTTCCCTAAACAAAAATCTTAGGTTTTTATATTTTGAGAGAGAAATAAAATTTATGATAGCAAGAACAGGGGCAATACTTATTGGAATAATAGTCTTAAGCTTCATAGCAGCTTTGTTATTGGTGGATTTGACAAGCTCAGGAGGTTTCAAGCAAGGAGAATCTTTGGCAAGCTTTTTCAGTTTTTTGTCAGGAAATCAAGAAAAATCGGAATGTGATTGTGAGTTCAGTTCTCAACTTCAACAACACATTTGCAATCCTTTTTGTGGTGAGCTTGCTGGTAAAAGTTGTGAGGAAAAGGCAGATTGTGTTTAGCTGCTCCAATATTTTCTAGTTCTTACGAATTTTCTCTCTTCTTCCAGGATATCTCTCAAGAAATCATCTTCATCTCTGTGAAATCTCGCAAGAATTCTTTTTGCAGTTTCTGGTCCTACACCTCGGGCTGCTAAAGCTATTGCTGCTTTTTTCCCATACACAAGGAAGAGATCTGCAGCTTGTCTTATCCTTTCGAATTTTCTCTTTTCCCCTTCAGCCAAAGCTCCTCTCAATTTCTTTTTCACAAGTTTTATTGCTTCCATGTTTCTTGGATGAACTACAGCCAAAAGCTTTGCTTCACACTTCTTACACTTCACTTTATCAGAAATTTCTTTAACTAAGAAGCTTTGCTGCCATTGTCCGCAATTGACGCAAACAAGCTTCACGCTTGTGTTCAAAAGCCTTTTCTTGAAAAGTTCGAAGATTTCAAGTTCTGGTCTCGGAGGTCCAACAAGCTCCGCAAACTCGTGCCTCAAACCAATTTTTCCAAGAGGCGAAAGACCAGGTTTAAATACAACATCAATTTCCCTGTTTTGGATCTTCTTCAAAATTTCTGTAGCTTTTTCTATGTCAAGCTTTTCAGTTTCCAACTCTTTCAAAGTCTCCTTGAAGATTGGTGTACCAATAAAACTTTCAGCGATTTTTCCTAATCTCACTTTGCTGTAGTCAGCATCTTTTGCTATAGCTCCAAACCTCTTTGCCACATGCACAAACTTCCACTCGAACAAATTGCTCTTGCTTAAGTACATCTCAATGTAAGTCCTCAAATGCTCTGGGTTTGTTTTGAAGAGAACTTCTTTCAAAAGCTCTAGAGCTTTAACTTGGAAGTGTAAGATTATTCGGTAAGGATCTGTTCTCAAGCCAACAGAACCAATCCTTGCTGTCAAAAGAGAAGATAAAAATCTGCCTAGAGTTTCATTCACGAGAGATCCAAAACAAGCATGAATTATCACAGAATTTTCATAATCTTCTATCAATATTGTCTTATCATCTGGCACTACACCATACTTCTTCTGCTGTTTTATCGTCTTGATCATCTTCTTGGCACAATTTTCGTCTATCGGATAAGCTGACAAGAGCAAGTTAATAATTTCACTTTCACTTTTTTCTTCCAAATATTCTGACAAAATTTTTCTCAACTTTCCAACTTCTTGTGCAACTTCAAAAGGAACTGGAATGAGCTCACCTTCCCATCCTGGTATGGCAGCCTCTATGTCCTCAACTGGCTCAACAAAAATTTTGTCTTCTTCAACTGAAATTATCTTGTAAGGTTCACCTTTCAAGATGAAAGTTGTTCCTGGTTCAGCATTTAATACTACAAACTCTTCATCTAACACGCCAACAAAAGAATTGTCTAAGCTGTTGAAAACTTTGAATTGTTTTGTGTCAGGAATTGTTGAAAGCTGGGTGAAGTAATATTCAAAACCTCTCCTCTTCTTCTTGATTTCACCGTTCAAGAAAATTAGTCCAAGTTGTTGCAACTGTTTGCAAACTTCCAAAAATTCGGTGAAGCTTAGATTTTGATAAGGATAAGCTCTTCTCACGAGCTCGTAAGCTTTTTGAAGCTCAACTTTCCAATTGTCGAGAGTCAAGCCAACGATCTGGTGAGCCAAAACATCTAAAGAATTTTCATGTAGCTTCAAGCTTTCAATTTCTTCCTTCAAAGCTTTTCTTGCTATCAAAGCTGACTCAAAAACATCATCTTCATCTGTTGCTATTATTATTCCTTTGCTTACTTTTTCAACACCATGTCCACTCCTTCCTATCCTTTGAATTGCTTGCGTTACAGTACGAGGAGACATGTACTGAAGCACAAGATCAACACTTCCTATATCAATTCCCAATTGAAGCGAGGAAGTTGCTATTATGCTTTTGATTTTTTCCTCCTTGAAATCTTTCTCAGCTTTTATTCTAACTTCTTTGCTTAAACTTGAATGATGAACAGCCACAGGAAAATCTTTATCCAAAGCTTTAATTCTTGAAGCCAAAATTTCTGCAAACTCCCTCGTGTTGGTAAAAGCTAAAACAGAGCGAGATTTTTTTATGAGTTCCATTATTGTTCTAAGTCTTGCTGCAGTTTCTGGTGTGACGAAAAGCTTTTTAGCTATTTTCATATCTTCAGCTTTAGGTTCAGGGCTTATGACTTTTATCTCCATGGCTTTTGGTTGAATTGCTTTAATTATTTCGATATTTCCATTTGGACAGAGAAACTTTGCAACTTTTTCTGGTGAGCCAACTGTTGCTGACAAGCCAATGATCTGAAAATCATGGCCAGCAAGTATTTTCAATCTCTCTAAAGCTAAAGCAAGTTGAGTTCCACGCTTGCTGTCAACGAGCTCATGAATTTCATCAACCACAACATATCTTACACTCTTCAAATGCTCTCTTATTACCTTTCCCGGTAAAATTGCTTGTAAAGTTTCTGGTGTTGTTATCAAGAGCTGGGGAGGAAATTCTGCTTGTTGTTTTCTTTCATAAGACGAAGTGTCACCATGTCTTACAGAAGCTTCTATTCCAATTTCATTACACCACCAAAGCAACCTATCAAGCAAATCTCTATTGAGTGCTCTCAAAGGGGTGATGTAAAGTATTGCTATGGGCTTTGGTTTTTCTTGCATGAGAAGATGAAAAAGAGGAAGCATGCAACTTTCTGTTTTTCCTAAGCCTGTGGGTGCAATTATCAAAACGTTCTTTCCTTCTAAAATTGGTTTAAAAGCTAGCTCTTGGACTAAAGTTGGTTTAACAAATCTTTTTTTCACAATTTTTTGAAGTTCTGGGTTCAAAAACTCGAAGACCATAACATCACTTATAGCTTACGCTAAGCAGAAGAGGAATATATATTAAATATTTCACTCTCATAAGTGAAATGCTATACTCTATTATTTCTCCTTACTTAAATATTTTTTGTGAATAAGAGAGAAAAAATGCAAATAGTGATGAAATTCTTGAAGAAAAAATATGGGAAAGAAATAAGAAGCTTTCTCAAAACAAAGCCAGATATTTTCAAGCTTTTGATAACAACAATCCTTTCCCAAAGGACAAGAGATGAGAACACAAGAAAAGCTGCAAAAATTTTGTTTTCTGTAGCTTCAAAACCAGAAGAAATTTTGAAACTTTCTGACAAAAAATTACAAAAGCTGATAAAGCCTTCTGGTATGTACAAACAAAAAGCCAAAAACATCAAGAAGCTTTGCAAGATTTTGGTCGAAGAGTTAAAAGGAAGAATTCCAAGCTCAAGAGAAGAGCTTATGAAGCTTCCAGGAGTAGGAAATAAAACTGCTGACATTGTTTTATCTTATGGGTTTGGACTTCCTGTTATCGCTGTTGATATTCATGTGGAAGTTTGCAACAAAAGATTGGGCTTGGTTGATGAAAAAGCTAACTACATGGAAATAAGGAAAAGTTTGGAAAAAATCGTACCAGAGAAAGATAGGTATCTTGTCAATTTAGGTTTTGTTAAATTTGGTCAAGAGATTTGTTTGACGAGAAACCCTAAATGCTACGCTTGCCCTTTCTTCGATTTTTGTCAGTTCAAAAATAAATTCTCTATAAAGGAAAAATATATTAATGAAGTTTCAAGGAATTGGGATAAAGGAAGCGAAAAAAGATGATTTTGAAGCTTTGCTTAAACTTTGGAAAAAAGCAACGGACTATCATCACAAGCTTGACAAAAAAAGATTTTTGTCTGGAGAAGAAAGGGAAAATTTTTTAAAGAAGAGGTTAAAAGAGTTTTTGGCTAAGAAGAGAAGAAACAGGAAAATTCTCTTAGCTGTCAAGAAAGAAAAACCAATTGGTCTTTTTATCGCCTCAATTCGTAAATCTCCAAACTATTTGCGTGAGAGAAAAATTGGTGAAATTGAAGTGGCTTTTATTGAAGAAAAGTTCAGGAGGAAAGGAATAGGGAAAATGTTGTTTGAAGAATTGGTGAAGTGGTTCAAGAAAAGGAAAATAAACCTAATAGAAGTTTTAGTCGATTCAAGAAATGAGATAGGAATTTCTGCTTACAAGAAATATGGTTTCAAAGAAGTTGCAAAGAGGATGGCTTTGACTTTATCAGAATAATATTTTAGAAAAAATTCAAATTAATCTTATGAACCAAACCAAGTGGCACATCTTTGAAGCTGAAGATGTGATGAAAATCCTTGAAAGTAGCGAAAATGGCTTAAGTGAGCAAGAAGCCAAGCAAAGACTTGAAAAATTTGGGTTGAATGAGATAAAAGAAAAGAAAAGAATTTCTCCTTTAAAAATTTTCTTGAGGCAGTTCAAAAGCTTTTTGATAGGTATATTGCTTGTTGCAGCAATCGTTTCTTTCTTTCTAAAAGAATTTCTCGACGCTTCGGCAATTTTTGCAATCTTGATGATGAATGCTTTTCTAGGATTTTACCAAGAGTACAAAGCAGAAAAAGCGATGGAATCTTTAAAGAAGATGATGGTTCAGAAAGTTAAAGTGATAAGGGAAGGGAAGCAAACAGAAATTTCTTCAAAAGAGCTTGTTCCTGGCGATATTATAATTCTCGAAGAAGGTGAAGGAATTCCTGCTGATGCTAGGATAATAGAAGCTTTCGGTTTGGCTACAGATGAATCAGCTTTGACTGGAGAATCAACACCAGTTGAAAAACAAGTCAAGCCAATTCAAGATTTACCAATAGCTGAAAGAAACAACATGGTCTTCATGGGAACTTATGTTGCTAGAGGAAGAGGTAAGGCTATTGTGGTTGCTACCGGAATGAACACAGAAGTTGGAAAAATAGCGAAAGAGATTGAAGAAGCAGAAGAAGAAACTCCTTTGCAGAAAAAACTTGACAAGTTTGGAAAATGGTTGGGCTTGCTTGTTCTTGTTGTTTGTTTCTTTGTCTTTGTTTTAGGCTACTTGGAAGATTTGGATATAGTGGATGATTTCTTCACAGCAGTGGCTTTAGCTGTTTCAGCAGTTCCAGAAGGCTTGCCTGCTGTTGTTACAGTAGCTTTGGCTTTAGGCGTGAACAAAATGGCAAAAAGGAATGCTTTGGTTAGAAAGCTTTCGGCAGTTGAAACTTTGGGCTGTACTACAGTGATAGCTGCGGATAAAACTGGAACGATGACTGTGAATGAGATGTGTGTGAAGAAGATTTGGTGTTCTGGCAAAATAGTTGAAGTTTCCGGCACAGGTTTCGAGCCAAGAGGAGAATTTTTCTCGGAAGGAATGAGAATTGAGCCAACAAAAAACAAAGATCTTATGCTTTTGATAAAAGCTGGTTTGCTCTGCAACAATTCAACTTTAGAATTCAAGGAAGGAAAATGGCATGTGGTTGGTGACCCAACAGAAGCTGCTCTGCTTGTGTTAGCTTCAAAAGCTGGTCTTGCAAAACAAGAAAAAGCAGAGTTTGAAATTCCATTTTCTTCTGAAAGAAAGCTCATGACAGTAGTTTACAAACAAGGAAAAGAATTCGTAGCTTTCACAAAAGGTGCTCCTGAAAAAGTTCTTCAGCTCTCTACTTACATCCTAAAGAAAGGTAAAACAGAAAGGCTGAGCGAAAAAGAGAAAGTAAAGATAAGCTTTGAAATGGAAGAAATGGCAAAGCAAGGTTTTAGAGTTTTGGCTCTAGCTTACAAGCGAGTGAAAAAAATTGAAGAGAGCAAGCTTGAGAAAGATTTAACTTTCTTGGGATTTGTTGGGATGATTGATCCTCCTAGACCAGAAGTCAAACAAGCAATAGAAACTTGCAAGCAGGCTGGCATAAGGGTTGTGATGATAACTGGAGATCACAAGCTCACAGCTTTGGCAGTAGCTAAAGAAATTGGTTTGGTTGAAGGCGAGGAAGAAGTTTTAACTGGTGAAGAGCTGGAAAAAATGAGTGAAGAAGAGCTGGAAGAAAAAGTGGAGAAAGTTGCAATCTATGCAAGAGTTTCACCTCAGCACAAGTCAAGGATAGTTAAAGCTTTGAAGAAAAAAGGCCACATAGTTGCTGTCACTGGAGATGGAATAAATGATGCTCCTGCTTTGAAAAAGTCTGACATCGGAGTTGCAATGGGAATTAAAGGAACTGATGTTGCTAAAGAAGCAAGTGATATGGTTCTGCTGGATGACAATTTTGCAACAATAGTTAATGCTGTGGAAGAGGGAAGGGGAATTTACGACAACATAAGAAAGTTCGTGAGATTTTTGCTCTGCTTGAATTTCGATGAGATAGCTTTGATAACAACTGCAATTATTTTATCAACTATGTTACCAAATTTACCTTTGCCTTTGTTACCTTTACAAATTCTTTGGCTAAATTTGCTTACAGATGGTCTTCCGGCTTTGGCTATAACCGCAGATCCGTACGAAGAAGATTTGATGAAAAAGAAGCCAAGAAATCCAAAGCATGGAATCTTGCATGGTATGCTTCCTTTCATACTCATGGCAACTTTAGTCAATTTCATCTCCACATTCACTATCTTCATCTGGAGCTTTAACTCTGGTTATAGCCCAGAAAAAATTAGAACGATGGTGTTCACTACAGCAGTTTTCTTTGAGTTGTTCTTTGTTTTCAATTGTCGCTCAGAGAACAAATCGGTTTTCAAGAAAGGTTTTTTAGACAACAAAAAACTTTTGGTTGCTGTTTTAATTTCTTTCTTGCTTCAGCTTCTTGCAGTTTATCATCCTTTCTTCCAGCAAATCTTCAAAACGGTTGCACTTGGACCAAAAGAATTTTTTGTCATTTTGGCAATGAGTTCTTTGGGCTTGTTGGTCTTGCCAGAAATTTTCATGAATCGCGATTTAAAATTCAGAAGAATTGAAAGTTAACCTACTTCAGGAGTTACAAATCTTTATAATGAGCTTTTTCTCAAAAGCTTCTCATGAAGCTGAAGAAAATTTTAATTGGAACAATAGCAATAGTTTTGCTAGTTTCTTCGGTTCAAGCTTTGAGCGTAAATATAACAGAAGGTATGATATCAAGCCTTGAGCCAAAAGAGTTTCTCGTGAACTTTGGAATGTTGACAGGAGCTATAACTTTTAGGCTTGGTAATTACACTTGGCCTGCTAACGAAGTTTGGCTCGTGCCTGTTGGGACCAATCCAAACCAATTCAAGTCAAATAACACTTACCTTGAAATTCCAGAAAACATAACTTACACAACCTGCAAGACAAGTGTTTACTTTAATTCAACCTACGGTTTTGCTTTCAAATCTTTAGCAAAAATTTTACCAGATGGAACTTTTTGCATCTTAGCTTACAATGGAACTTATGATGTTGTTGCAAAATACTAGTGAGCAATATGCGGGCATTGTGTTTAGCTTTAATCCTTTTCCTTCTTCTCTTGATTTTTCTTTTTGCAAGAAACTTGGAAATTTCTAAAACAGGGAAGTTCTTTGAATCAGTTAAACCTAGTAATGGAGAATGGAAAGTTGTGACAAGAGTTGAAATTCTGAACGGGAAGATAGTCAATGTGTCAAAAAATTTGATTGAAATAGAACGAGTTTTTATTTAAATTTCGGAAAACAAAATATAAAAAGAGAAGATGAAATTCAAGTTTTTAGACTGGATTTACAGGATTTTTGGACTGAGAAGAAACATTAAGATAGGAATTTATGGTGAGACAGGAGTAGGGAAAACAACTTTAGCGAATAGAATCTCTCTTGATTGGACTGGCGAAGAGATTGGTAAAGTTACGGGAATACCTCATGAAACTAGAGCAGTTCAAAAAAAGGAAAAAATTGAGATAAAGGTTAATAAGAAGAAGATCTTGCTAAGCATCTTGGACATGCCTGGCTTGTCCACAAAAGTTGATTATAGAAGTTTCTTGAAGTATGGTCTTTCAAAAAAAGAAGCAAGGGAAAGGGCAAGGGAAGCAACTGAAGGGGTAATAGAAGCAATTAAATGGTTAAGTAATGTGGATGCTGTTTTGGCAGTTATGGATGCGACTCGTGACCCGTTGACTCAAGTCAATATTACATTGCTTGGAAACCTTGAAGCCAGAAAAATTCCTGTGATAATAGTGGCAAACAAGATTGATAAGAAAGGAGCCAAACCTCACTTGATAAAGGAGGCTTTTCCAACTTATCCTGTTGTTGAAATCTCAGCCTTAAAAGGAAAGAACATGGATTCCCTTTACGAAGCTATAGCAAAATATGCAAGGGGAGGATGATGAAGTTAAAATTCGATTTTGTTTCTTCAGCTGTCTTGGAATCTAAGCCAAGAGATAAAAGAATAAACTTCATCTTGAACAAGGTCAAAGATGGAACAATTTTGGTTACAGATGGGGTTATGAGTCCAGAAGAAGAAATGGAGCTTATAAAAGAGACGATGAGAAGAGTTGATGAGGGCTTTCCAGGAATTGAAGTTGCTAGTTTGAAAAAACCTGTGAGTGGAATAGCAAAGTGGATTGAAAAATTTTCGGAACAAAAAGATAAGGTAAAAATTTTCTTTGCGAGCTTGACTGGAGAGAAAAAAGTTTCCAAAAGTTGGAAAACTGGCTTAACTTTAATAGGGCCTGCTAAATACATCAAACAAGTGAAGAAAAACCCCAATTCTTTTTCAATTTTAACAGAGGTTAAATGATGCATAAGTGTGTGAGATGTGGAACAATTTATCAGGATGAGGATTCTTCAATATTGAGAGGATGCACAAGTTGTGGATCAATTTTTTTCCTTTATTTAAAAGATCAACAAGATTTAGCTCAAGTAAAAGAGATAGAGAAAGAGCTTGAAGCTAGAGACACAACACTTGAAAAAGAAATAGTCAAAAAGATTGAAGAAAAAAAGGAAGAGCAGAGATTTGTTGTTGAAAAAGACAAGAAAAAAGCTAAGAAGGAAAGAAAGATTAAGTTTGGAATTGAGACTGTGAGGATACCAAGAGAAGGAGTTTATGAAATAAATCTTGACGCTTTGATGCAGAAGAAACCTTTGATAATTTTGGAAAAGGGGAAAGTTTACTTCATTCACTTACCTTCTGTTTTTGAAAGCAAGAAAGAATAATTAGCAAACTAATAATTATGTTCAAGATATTGCTTTGGAGTGTAGCTAGTGTAACATTTTTTTGGTTTGATATATTATGGTGCACATAGGGAAGATTCACATGAATCCCATGTTTCCTCATTTCAAACTTCTTGATAAACACGCACAACCTCTTCACAATCTCTTAAAATGCTAGGATCAATAAAATCTTGATATGCTTTTGGCTTCAAAATGTTGAATTTTATCATCCATGTTCCTTGCTCAATAGGGCACTTCACTTTAAACGGTTCAGAAGATGAAAATTGTTTTTAATCTTTTATTTTTCCAAAAAACTGTAAAAGAATTACTTGTTCATACTTTAAAAAGACGGGAAAATATCGACGAAATATTAGCTTGAGCTACAATTTTGATCACATAAATTATTCTTTTTGTACCTTGTGGTTCTTCAAACAATCTAAAAAAGTAGAAGAGAAAAAGATTTAAGCAAGTAATACCAATAAAAATATAGAAGAAGAATGCAGTCCCTACCTTTGTGGTTGCACAGAATGCTTGTAGCAAGGCTTTTTATTAGTTGCTACACCACAAAGGGTCAATTTGGGATGATTCCTTCTTTTTGATTCCAAAGGATGACCAGAAAATTAATTTCATGTTCTTGAATTGGCATGGGTCAATGAGAAAGGGCGAGACTAACCCCTAAGAGGTATTCTGATAGATCGACACCGGTTTAAGGTCTCCGTCCCCTCAACATTGAGAATGAACTGGAGAATTGAAAAATCGACACCGGTATGTAAATCTAATTCTTCCGTTCCTCGAATTTCTCATTGACTCAATTCGTGGTAAAATTTAAATAGGGGAGGTTGAGAGAAATGAAAAGCAATTATGTTGGAAAATGTGAAGAATGTCTAGCAACAGTAGAATATATGGAAGGGGATCCAATTGTTGGTGAAGTAATAACATGCCCGGAGTGTGGAAGTGATCTGGAAATTATAACTATAGAGAGAAGCTCTTATACTCTTAACTTTAGAAAAGTCAAGCTGCAGGGAGAAGATTGGGGTGAATAGTTAAATCAATCCCCTTGCTTTATCTTCCCTTGCTTGTTTTTCAAGTTCAGGCTTAATTTTTATTAGTCCTTCAAAAAGTTTTTCATAATATTCTTCAGAAATTAGTCTATCATCTTTCAATTGTTTGAGGAGAATAAAAGCATCTAGGTTTACTTCGTCCCTTTTTTTCATTTCCTCAGGTTTGCAATTTTCTTTTTTCATTTCTTCTTTTCTACAAGCTTCGCACAAAACTCTGGCAACAACATTGTAAATTTCAGCAACAACAATTTGTTCAGGATATGGAATTTGCTGGGTTCTTGCTATTTCTTCTTTCATCTTTTCAATTGTTTCTTTTACGGCTTTAAGAGCACAATCCTCCATATAATCATCTTTTTAAAATTTTTCTTCTTAATTTTATTTATGGAAGAGTCTCAATTCCAAAATTTTCCTAACCCTCAAATACTCGCTGCTGCTTTAGTAGCTAAGGCTCGAGGTAAACTTAATTTAACTACTTTACAAAAATTACTCTGGGAAGGCTTTAATTTGAATGATGAAGAATATGAAAAAATAAAACAACTTGAAGGAATTAAAACTTCAGAGCTCTCATCAGAACTAAAAAAACTAGGAGTTGACCATATTCCTATAGAGGAAATTGAAAGTTTTCTTAATTTCTATTTCAAACCAGATCTTCCAACACAAAGAGTTTTGAAAATAATTTTTTCTATCCCCCAAGGCATTTTTTTGTCATATCTTGAAAGGCAAATTGAATTGAATAAAATTGAACTAAAGTTCCCCATACTTGATTACTTGGAAGCGTTAAAGTTAGGTTATAAAAAAGAAAATATATTTATACCTTAATAAGAAAAAAATGCAAAAGGTTTGGAGTTTTCTTAGTGACGAAAACTATAAAGTTACATTTTCTCCAGAGTTTATCTCAAACTACTGAAATCCATTTTTCCCTTAAATTTATCCAAATTACTGTCTGAGAAAGAGTTAAAAGTTTTTATAAGTTTTAGTGAAGAGAAAAAAAATCAAGCAAAAAATGTAACACTAAGCAATTCAGAGTAAATAATTTATACCATCTTTTTCAAATTCTGATAAAGAGAAAATGTTAAAAGAAGAAAACAAAGTGGTTAAAGATATAATAACTGGCAATGCTGTTCCAAAGAGCATAAGCTTGATTGAACTTGAAAAGAATTATGCCTTACTTGCTGAGATGTTTGCTCGATTGTTAGATAGAATTAAAACAATAGAAGACGAATTAGATAAGTTGGAAGAAAAAGTTGCGCTACTTCTTATGGAAAAAGAAGAAAATAAAAGAAAGAAAAACAATAGAGAAGTTTAAGTCTTGTTTTCTTAATCGAAAAGCTTAAATCTTTTAATTACTTTTAAGTAATCACCATGAACAACTTAAAAATCTTCGAAATAAGTGAAGTGTTAGCTTCGGCAAAGAGAACTTTGTTACTTTTTTTGCTTAACAACCAACCGATGAGCTACACTCAGATAGAAAAAGGGTTTAGAAAGAATGAAGTGAAAATAGGTAGTAGTGAGATTTACAAGCATCTGGATGTTTTGCTTAAATATCGCTACATAGCAAAACGTGGCAAAATGTACATGGTAACACTTAAAGGAAAAAAACTGGTAGAAAGCTTGAGTTCTATTGAAAATGTACCACCAACTATTCCAAAGATTGAAATGGTTTTCTAGAGAATTTTTACTTAATTCTCTTCTCCCTATTATTTGATGTTGGTTGCTAAGGGTTGATGATTTTAAAATTTCTCCTTTTCGGATAACTATTTAAATCTTTTCCCAATTTTTTCTATTAGATAGATAAAAAGCTACTATAGCTTATCCATATACTCTTAAATCTTTTAACTGTTTATTAGTTAATAGGTAGGAAGAATGAAGAAAAAATTGTTGTTGCTAGTAATTTTGGTTGCAGGAATAATAGTTTTGACAAATTTTGTTCAATTCGTTCAAGCTCCGAGACCATTAAGAGGTTTTGTAATAGATTTACCGTCTACGGTTGACGCTTCTCCTGGAGAAACTATAACTATAAATGGAACAATTTTGAACATTGGTTATTATTGGCTTCGCAATTTTAACATTTCAGTCTCAGGCTTGCCAGAAGATTTTAAGGTTAAAGTTATTCCTGAAAAATTTGATGCTGTTAGGATTTTAAGGGAATGGAATCCTGAGCAAGGAGTTTATCGAGTTCCTGAGAAATTCTGGATTGAAATAAAAATACCTGAAGGTAAAGTCGGGGCTTTTCTTGTTGAAGTTAAAGGGAAAGAATGGTGGAGTTTTAAGAAAGTGGAAAACTCAACTAAATTTGTTTTAAGAGTTTCTGCACAACCAAAGCTTTCTATTTCTGATATAGAAGTTCCTGAAAAAGTAGTCGAGTTTAAACCTTTTAACATAAGTTTTGAAGTCAAGAACGAGGGAGCTGGTAATTGGCCAGTTTCTTTAAGAGTGATTGCTCCGGAAGACTGGAAAGTTGAACCTGAAGTTCAGAATTTCACGATAAATGCAAGTTCATCTGAAAAAGTTGTTTTCACTTTAACACCAACAAACACAAGCGGAAACATTTCAATTTTCATGGAATATCCTTACAAATCAGAAATTTTGAATTTAACCAAGATTGGGCCAATGATAGTTCCAACTAAGGAAGAAGTTGTTGAAGGAATAAAAATACCAACTGCTTTAGCAGCTTTGACAGAATTTGTTAAAGCAAATCCAGTTGTTACATTGATTGCAATCATTCTTTTGGCTATAATCTTCTGGAATGTTTGGCAAATAGTGAAGCAGATCAAGTTCAAAAAAGTGAGGAAGAAGCCTGAAGAGATTGTTGAGACGAACGCAAAAGTAAAACCGGTTTAAATTAGTTTGAATAAAAAACAAAAATCTTTTACAATCTCTTTTCTGCTTCTCTTGCTTCAAAGCCAATCTTAAAGTTATCAGCAATTTAATAATCTCAAATAAAGAGTGTGGAATCCAGCCTGTGGAATATTCTTTCTATGAATCTTACACAACAAACAATTCATTTTTCAGCAACTTCTTGAATAATTCAAAAAATGTTTGTTTTTGCGATTGGAATTGCTACTGCTTCGCATACTTTTCAAGAAAAGTTCTCCTTTAATCTTTTTATATTTTCAAAAAGCAAAATAAAATCATGAAAAAGCTTTTAGCTTTGCTGCTTCTAGCTTTGCTTTTGCCTTTGCTTGCTACAGCTCAATCTCCAAGATCAAGATTCATAGCCAGGACAAACTTAAGATTCATTCCAGTTTTGCACGGCTGCAAAATTTTGCATGAATTGAATGATGCCACAGCAGTAGAGTGCTCAGAAGCTGCAGTGGAATTAATGAAAAAATTTGTTTCAGTTGAGGAAGATCAAATTTATTACATCATGGATCTTCAAGCTGATGTGCAAATAGGAGCAGATAAAGTTTGGGCTCAAGGCTACACAGGCTCAGGAATTGTGATAGCAATTTTGGACACAGGAGTTGATTTGAATCATCCGGAGCTTGTTGATAGCATAGCAGGAGGCAAAAGCTTTGTTTCTTACACTGAAAGCTTTCAAGATGATAATGGTCATGGGACTCATGTTGCCGGAATAATAACTGCTAATGGTTTAAATGAGCAAGCAAAGGGTGTTGCACCAGATGCTTTAATTTGGGCAGCAAAAGTTTGTGATTCTTCCGGCTCTTGCTACAGCAGCGACATTGCTGCTGCGATAGAATATGTGGTTAACAATAGAATAGCTAAAATCATCAGCATAAGCTTAGGTGGAGGTGGCACCACAAAAGCAAATTGTGATTCTGACTATTTAGCTCAAAAAGTGAATTGGGCTGTTAGCAATGGTGTGACAGTTGTGGCTGCTGCCGGCAACACTGGTGGTAAAGTTGCTTCACCTGCATGTGCTTCCAAAGCCATAGCAGTAGGGGCAGTTGACAAGAGCGATAAAAGACCGAGCTGGTCAGGCTCAGGCTCAGCTTTAGACATAGTTGCTCCTGGAGTCAGCATTTATTCTACTATTCCAGGTGGCTATGCTTCTTGGTCTGGGACAAGCATGGCAACTCCTCATGTTTCAGCTGTTGTTGCTCTGCTTTTACAAGCAAATTCTGCTTTAACTGACAGCCAAATAAAAGATGCTTTGTACAAAACTGCAAAAGATTTAGGCTCAGCAGGTTGGGACAAATATTATGGTTACGGAAGGGTTGACGCTCATGCTGCCTTGAATTATGTTTTGGCACCACCAACCACAACCACCACAACTTTACCATGCTTACCAAGGCTTAGCTCTTGCACTTCAAATGAGCAGTGTTGCTCAGGCTATTGCAGAAGAATAAGCTCTAACAGAAGCATTTGTTGGTGAAGATGAAAAAGCTTTGTTGTTTTGATTTTCAGAGGAATTCTAGAGAATTTACTTGCTGACAAGGAAAAAATTTTTTATTTAAATTTCATCAGTTAAATAACCTTCTTTTTTGCTTGGGTTTACAAATAAAGATAATTTTGTTTCTGCAAGAAAATCCAATCCCAAAATAGATATGCTGGAATATATCATGCCTGCTCTTTTCCAAGCCGTTTCAGCAACTTTTAGATTACTAAAATCTATTGATGCCAAATTACCATTAATATCTTTGAAGTTAATTTTAACTTTACCTAACTTGAATAGAGCAATTTTTGTTCCACCCATTATCATATAATGATCCAATTGTAAATTTTTTGTCAAAATTCTGAATTTTGAGGTTGTGAATTCATCAACAAATGTTTCTGGACTACCAGTGTCAACTATAAAAACAACTGGTATACAACGACCAGAAAAATTCACAGTTGCAATTACAGATAATCTATTTCCTTCTTTGTTGAAATCTAGCGGTATCTTCAATAAAACCCCGGATTTAATACAAAATTACTGTATTTTTTTCTGGTATAAAATACACAAGAATTGTAGTCAAATCTTTTTCTTTTGTTTTGAGTCTATCTCTAAGTTTTTCTATTTCAGTATCATGATCGATAACTTTCCCGTTTTTTATGGCAATAAATTCATTTTTATATTTCTTTTGTAGTTCTTCATAGTTTTTTCTCACAAGTTCGTCGTTCTTGTCCATTTTTTCTATGAGTTGTAATTGTTTTTGACATTCCACAATTTAAATATAAAGGGAGTAATGATTTAAACTTTTTGAATGATTTAATTGAAGTTAGTTCAAATAAAATATTTTGTAACTCCAAGAGTGTTAAGCTCACAAGAATTAAATTTCCCTAGTCTTTAATTCAACCTTCAGCTATATATTTCTCTTGCATTTCTTATAATCAGTTTCAATTTCTTCTTAGAAATTCCAGTCTTTCTTTGCAGCTCATCAACATCTTCCTCCAAGAGTTGCTTTATAGTAACAATTCCGGCATCACCAAGCTTTTGCTCTGTCTTAAAATCAAGATTTTTCAGTAAGGTTATTGGGTAAAGCTTTTTCTCTTCTATCATGTCTTCAAGACCAGCATCTGCAGGTGCTTTCCACCCAATGTAATCTATTCCCTTGCACTCAGCATAAATCAAAGCATGGTCAGAAAATTTCGTGTTGCAGATTACCAAAGCTTTTGAAAAATTGTAGCCATGTCTTCCAAGCTTGAAACCCTCCTTCAAATCTTCCAGCCTTGCTTGTGTTTCAAGCATGACATCAACTCCAGTGTAAGTGTGAGGTTGAAAGTGGTGCTTGACTTCGACAAAAAAAGTTTCAGTACCACGAATTGCAATAGCATCCACTTCATGTGTTATACACTTTCCAGGAACAAGCAAATTCGTTTGTACAGAATAACCATACTCTTTCAAAAGCAAAGCGACAAAAATCTCAAAATCTGGTTTTGGTCTTAACCTGCTTATAGCTTCTCTCAAATCTATTCTGTGCTTGAGTTCAGGCTTGAAATCTTTTAGGTAAGTGAAGATCATCTTCAAGATTTTTTTGGTCGGTATTCCATCGTAAACCTCTTTTTCAATTTTGTTGGCAACAGCTTGGGCTTGCTCCAAGCTAGCATGAAGCCTTAAACAAGTGTTTATGATTTTGCTCTTGTCGAAAGGCTGTCTTCTTCCGTCAAACTTTGTAACAAAAACCATTTCAATTCTTTTTAAAATTTTGGATTTTGTGTAAAAAATATTTAAGTTATTTTAGCCAACAAAATAACAAATATGGCCAAATTTTCACAAGAAGCCCTAAAACTAATTTTGCGGTATGGTATGGGATGCATTCCTGAAGAAAAAAGGGAGAAAGCAAAAGAGGCTATCTTTGAAAACTGTACAGAAGAACTTGTGAAGGAATTGCTGCCAGAAGCATGCCAAAATTTGGAAGCTCTTGTGCCAAATGAAATAAAAGAAAATCATGTGAGAAAATATTTTTTAGATCTACACACAAAAATAGCAAGTATAACTGAGAAGATGAATTGCACAGCTTTCAAAGCTAAAATCATCAAGTCTTACGGCGATGAGTGTGTAGTAGTTTACAACAACAGAACAGAAAAAGTTAAGTGTTTAGAAAAATTTGATGTTGGCGATGTGGTTATAGTGCATCGTAGCTATGTGGTTGAAAAATATGATGAAAATCTACACGCTTGGCAATCCTTTGTTGAAAAAAGATAGGTTGGCTCTTGAAGTAGCAGAAGAGCTTAAAAACAAACTGGAAGTCGAGTTTGTGGAATTCGATCCAATAGAAACAATTGAAGGTGATGTTTGGTTAATGGATGTGGTCAAAGGAGTAAAAGATGTGGAATTGATAACTGAAGACCATTTTGAGAAAAACAAAGTTTATTCAATGCACGATTTAGACTTATCACACATGCTTGCTCTTTTGAAAAAGACAGGAAAAATAAAAAGCTTTAAACTGATAGCAATTCCTTTTGGAATGAAGAAAAAAGAAGCAGCAAAGAAAGTGGAGAGATTGCTCAAATCTTTATCCATTTAATCTTAAGGAAGTGACTTGCACAGCTGAAGCAAGGATCATAAGCCCTTATCAACCTTTCAATAGCATGCTGCATTTCATGTTTGTCTTTTCCTTCATCCAGAAGCTTTTGAACCAAATCTTTTATATCTTTTTCCATCTGTATCTGGTTTTGGGCAGTCGGTATTATGAAATTCGCATACTTGACTTTACCTTCTTCATTCAAATAGACCATGTGATACAATGTGCCGCGCGGTGCTTCAACCACACCTATCCCTTCAGTTGCTTTAACTGAAATTTTTGGCAAATCTTCTTGCTTGAAACTAAAGTTTTCGAATATTGATATACAAGAATCTATCGAGTGCAATATTTCTATCGCTTGAGCAAGATTGTTGTCGTAAATGTTGTGAGAAGGAAACCTTTCCAAGATATTTCCAACACTTTTTATTGTTTTCGGATGTAAAGCTACTTTGTTGAGATTCAGTCTAGCCAAGGCACCAACCATGTATTCTTTACCTTCAAACTGAAAGCTTGTTGCTTGTGAATAAGGTATGACAACACGGTCAACAAAATCAGCAAAATTTTCTTCAGGGATTACAGTCCCTTCAAAAGTTCTTATTTCGCCTTCTATGAAGTTGAAGCTTGGGCTACAGAGTGCCACATAATTTCTTTCTTTTTCAAAACTCAATTTACATTTAGCCAATATATCTATTAGCTCTAGAGCTTTTTTCCTCACATTTTTCAATTTGCTTACGGCTTCTTCTATTTCTTCTTCAGATGGAACTCTTGAAAAACCACCAATTCTCACTTCAGTTGGATGCACAGCCCTGCCGCCTATAATTTTGCACACAAAGTTTCCAGCATCTTTGACATCAAAAGCATCTTTTATCAAGTTTGGTTGCTCGTCTGAAAGCTCAAGCAAAGAATCTTTTTCAAAGATATCTGGAAGAGTGAAAAAATAAAGATGCATGGCATGGTCTCTTATCATTAAGCCAAACGCTAAAAGCTTCTTCATCACCATCGCTTGTTCACTAACTCTCACCCTCAAGCCTTTCTCTAAAGCTTCTGTTGATGCAAGAACATGTGCTATACTACATGTTCCACAAATTCTAGAAACGAATTGAGGCACAGCCAAATATTCTTTCTTTCTAGTTGCTTGTGTGAAAAATCTCTTGTTTTCTGCAACTTTCAGTTTAACATCTTTAACTTTTCCTCCAGAAACTTCTACTTCTAACTTAGCATGTCCTTCTGTCTTGCTTATCTTCTCTATTCCTATTTGGAAATCAGTGTGCATTCAAAACACCAAACTCTTTCAGATATTTTTCAATCACAGCTATCATTTTATCTTCCAGCATAGGGCATCCAGGTACTTCTTCATCTATTTTTACTAAATTTTTTGGAGCAATCGCTTTTTCCATATGTCCAAATTTCTTCATGATAGGTTTTATCTCTTCCATTTCTTCCTTATCCAAGAAATTCCTTGCATTTGAAGGCGAGCCAGTGATAGCACAACTACCAACTGCCACAACCTTCTTGCTCACTTTCCTTATCTTTTCAAGTAACTTTTTTTCTTTTTCAGTAGAGATAACACCTTCTACAAAAGCTACATCTATTTCAGAAAGTTCTTCTCTTGTTTGGATTAAACGAAAAGCTTTGAAATCTATCAAATCTTTCCATTCCCTATATTTTTTGTTCAATAGTTCCAAGAAGCTTATGCTACAGCCTTCATCACATGTGAAAGAAATGAATGCAATTTCTAACCTTTTCATATTTAATTTTTTACTTCTCTATTTTATTTCTTTTGAGTCAATCTTATCAATTTTTAAAGCTAAATTTATTCTATGAATCCGAAAGCCTTACTTGAGGCTGCCCTTTTTGTTTCTGATAAGCCTTTAAGCGTAGAAAAGCTTTCGAAAATTCTGAACATAAGTTCTGAAGAAGTGAAAAAGTTTCTGCTTAAGATTCAAACTGAGCTTCAGCAAGAAGACCATGGTATAGAGCTTGTGGAAACTCCAGAAGGTTTTGAGCTAAGGGTGAAACAAGAATATAGAGAAAAAGTTGCTAAACTTGCTCCTTTTGCTGATTTGAGCGATGGTATGATGAGGACTTTAGCGATAGTTGCTGCCAAGCAGCCTATAAAGCAATCTATAATTGTGAAAATTCAAGGAAACAAAGCTTACGGTTACATTGCTAGCTTGGAAGAAAAAGGTTTGATAAAGAGTGAAAAATTTGGAAGGACAAAGCTTCTCTCAACTACTTCAGACTTTGAAAAATATTTCGGCAAGAGCAGCGAGGAGATAAAGAGGATTTTGAGCGAAGCTGAGAAGAAAGCTTAAATCTTTTCTTTTTAAGTAAAAATCATGTTAGAAGAGTTAAGAAAGGGTTTTTTTTGATATTGATATATCCTTTACCAACTTTGTTTTTGCTAGTTTATGCTGGAAAAGAAAAAGCGATAAATATTTTGAAAGAGCATTCAGACACATACTATCAATTTTATAGGAGCAACAGACTGAGAGGATATGGGATAAAAACTTCTGTAGAAAGATCGATAGCTGGTTATGGTTGCTTCAAAGGCTTTAGAGCTAAACAAATAGATAAGGTTGGGATTCTTCACCACTTGATTTAAGAAATTAATTTTGCTTAAGCCAACTTATTATCATGAGCAAAAAATGGTACGAGCGCTATCATTGGTTTTTCTCGAGCAACAACATTTTGGTTATCCTTGGCAAAAATTCAAGAAATGATGAAACCATTCTCAAAAGATATACAAGACCACAAGACTTGGTTTTACATTCAGATTTGAAATCAAATTTCGCTGTGATAAGAAATGATTCTGCTCAAGTTTTACCAGCAGAAACAATTTATGAAGCTGCTGTTTTTCTTGCTTGTTACTCAGAAGCTTGGGATAAAAAGCTGGAGAAAGAGCAAGTTAGTGTTTTTTATGTCAAGCCTGAGCAAGTTAAGAAGCAAGAAGGAACAAAAGGGGTTTTTGAAATTATTGGAGAAAAGAAATATCTGGAAAAAATTGAACCAAGGCTTTCTATTGGAATAAAACAAGAAGAAGTTTTTAACGCCAAGCTAATTTATGGTCCACCCACAGCAGTTAAAGCTCACACTCCTTATTTAGTAACTCTTGTTCCAGGCGATACTCAAGCTAAAGCTTTGGCTGAAGAAATAAAGAGAGAATTGTTGCTAAAAGTTTGTCCTGAAATTTCAAAAGCTACTGAAGAAATAGAACTGAAAGAAATAGAGAAGATAATTCCTTTCAAGAAAGGCGAGCTTGTTAAGCTTTAAATTTTTATTTTGATAACACCAAAAGAATTTAATGCAGTTCATCTTTAGTGAGCTGATAGAAAGGTTTCACGAGCTTTTAGGAACGCCTAAAGATCTTATTTTGGAAACATTCAAAGGCCTGATGCTACAGATTTTGTTTTGAATAAATGCATCTCGATAAAAAACTTCGGCAATTTTTATCTCTTAATAATATTTGAGATGGATGACCAGCTTGTGAGATTTTCAAATGCTTACAGAATCTATCCACAGCTTTTGAATGGCTTTGATATAAGCAAGATGAAGCCTGTTGAAATTCTGGAAGAATTCATGAAAAAGTTTGGTATTCTTAAGCTGATACCAGCTTATGGCGAATGCAAATTCCTAATAGACAAAAAGAATAAGATTTTCTTTCCAGGAATTTTAGACATAGAGAAATATTTACAAGCACTTAAAAACTTGTAAATAGTTGGCAACAATAGATAATTATGGTTAATTTGTTGCAAGCTTTGATTTTAGCAATAATCCAAGGCTTGACAGAATGGCTTCCAATCTCAAGCTCTGGCCATTTGGTCATAGCCCAGCAGCTTTTTGGAATTAAAGCTTCTGTTTCTTTTAATGTCATACTCCACTTTGGTACTTTGCTTGCTGTAATTTATTTTTTGAGAAGAGATTTGCTTAAGCTCTTGAAATTTGATAGAGAAAGCAGGCAACTACTTGCCCATATTATAATAGGGAGTTTGCCTCTCGCCTTTTTTGGCCTTCTTCTCAAAAGCTTCTTCGAATCTCTCTTCTCAAGCTTACTTGCTGTTGGCTTAGCATTGCTTGCAAACGGAACAATTCTTTACTCAACAAAATTCTTCAGGCCAAAAAGAAAGCTCAATTTGCTTGATTCTTTTGCAATAGGTTTGGCTCAAATTTTCTCTCTAGCTCCAGGAATTTCAAGAAGTGGGATAACAATTTCTACTGCTTTGATGAGAAAGCTGGAGAAAAAAGAAGCTTACAAATTTTCCTTCTTGCTTTCCATAATTGCAATTCTTGGAGCAAGCTTGCTTAAGTTTGGCAAAATTGATTTTTCTCAAGAGCCGATCGAAATTGTTTTGGCAGGAATTTTGACTTCTGCTATTTTTGGCTACATTGCTCTAAAAACCATAGCCAAAACTGTTTTGGAAGGAAACTTTTACAAGTTTGCTTACTATTGTTGGATTGTTGGGGCAATAATTCTTTTGTTAAGCTTATAATTTTTTATTTTCTCAATAAAATTTAAGTTTCATAAAGTTTTTTCTCCAACCCTTTTTTAATGAATTCAATTTCCTCTTTTGTTGGGTCATATCTCAAGAAAGGATCTTTAATACCTTGTTCGTATGGATTGTCCTCGCCTCCTGCTATGTGATATAATTCATGTAGAACTTGCCTTTTAATTCTTACATCTCTAGGAATTTTTGAGTAAACTGCATCAAGACTTTTTATAGATATTACAATATTATTGCCAGAAAAAATTCCGTGTGGGTCATAAGTGTCGGAAGCCATTCTTCTTAATTTTTCATCTATATCTTTTCCAGTGAAACGAATTACAATCATATTTTTACCATAAGGCATTTCCTTAAGATCGTCAAGAGAAAAATTTTCTCCGCTTTCCTTAACAATTTTTTTATAAACCGCTCTAGGAAAATAACTTTTAAGAAGCTTGTATACCTCTTCTATATCTTCCATATAAGACATACTTTCTGGAATCTCTATCTGAATTGTAGAAGGTATCTCTCCCTTACTCCACTCTTTCACTTCCTTTACTTTTGGCCCCCTGGCAAATAGCGTAATTGAAACTAAAGAAATTAAGATAAATGAAAAGACTAAAGTGAAATTTTTTGGTGATGGAATAAGCATAAAACTTCCTGTAGTCGAATCAAATATTAAAATTAAGGCAAGAATCAGCATTAAAATCAAAACAAAGATTTGGAGCTTTTTCATTTTTATCAATAATACTTTTGTTTAATAAACTAAATAATCTTACTTGAATTAAATTCACAAGAAAAAAAGAAAGCTAAACTTTTTCCACTTTCTCTTTTTTCAGCGCAAACTTTGCTATCAAGAAGACAACAAAAGCTATTATCACAAGTTTATCACTGCTGACAAGAAAGACCCTAACTTTAAGACCACTGGTCCTTGGCGAAAGTTGCGGTTTTCCAATCTTCTCCTGGCAGTACTGGCGTGAGAATTGGCATTATTATGTCATTCACTAGAGACTGAATCAAAGCAGTTATGGCAACACCCATGAGGAATGCTATCGCTAGTGGCAAAACCTTGTATTCCTTCAAGAAATCCAAAAATTCTTTCAACAAACCCATTTTCTCACTAATTATTATATTTGGTTAATAAATAAAAATTAACTGTAATGAAAATAGAACATAACCGTTTTTTGAATAAATCATGACTTGTTTTCTTCAATTTTTCTGATCCAAATTTCTTTGAAGTAGTCTTCTTGCTCAGTTTCTATTTTTTTGTCATTCTCCAAATGTAACAGAGGAACAAATTTTTCTACAATTCTCTTTCTCTCCCACTTCTTCACTATCTGGCTAAACCCAACTTTTTCACTCTTCATCTTCTTCATCAGCTCATCTATTTCTCTCATCATCTCTTCTATTCTCTTTGTGATGTCTTCTTCTGTTATTTGCAATTCAATCCTTTCTCTCCACCTTCTGCTTCTTTCAATCCTCCTTTCTCTCACAGCCATGGCTTTCCTTAAAGCCAAAATTAGCTCGTCTAGTGTTATTTGCCTTTTTGGTATTCTTCTTATAGGAATACCAAGCTGAACTAGGTTGGGATCTATACCTAAATCAACAGGTTGTTGTTGAGCAATTTGTTCTATTGTTTCTTCTTCTTCAAAAATTGAAAGATAATCTGCTTTTAATCTTAATAGAACAGCAGCAACAAACACAACACGGGCAGGAATTCTGAAATCTAACTCTTCTATTTTTTTCAAATAATTCAGGAAGCTGTCAGTTAGTTTGATCAAATCAATATTCCAAGGATCAAGCTTTTCTATACTGACTATGTGGTAAATTATTTCTTCCCAATTTTCCTTTTCAAGAACAAGTTGGAGAATGTTTTCTTCTTCCGTCATAATAATAATTTGGTTTTTTGTCTGAATAAAGCTTGAAAAGATTTAAATCTTTTTTAAATAAAGTTAATTTGTGAATTTAAAAAATTTAATAAAAAAATTTAAGAATTTTGAAAAAGCGATTTATGACCTTGATTTAAAAGAAAAAATAAAATCCTTACCTTATCCATCCGCTGTCGCTACTCCAATTGCAAATATTGTTGTTACTTATTTGGGATTGAAACTTCCTACAAAAATAATAAGAATAAAAGAAGCATATATTCCTGCTCAAAGATTCATAGATATATATGGTTTAGAAAGAGGACTTTTGCTAACTTATATATACAATCTCCCCAACTTAGTATTTTCTACTTACTGCCAATTCCATCTATGGTTATTGAAAATTTAATTTCTCGAGAGTTCAAAAAGATATAACTGGCACAATTTCTGCTCTACCTTTAAATTCTTTGACACTTTTGGGAAGCTACATCATAGCTAAAGATGTTTACAACATTACTCGTGTACTTTTATATGAAAGCTGCGGTCTTTTGCCTCCATTTCGTGAAATTGTTGGAGCCATTTCGTCTACAGCAATGGTTTTTCCATTTTTCTATACATTTTTCAAAAGAAATTTTTCGAAGGATATGAGAGAAAAATATAAAAATCTTTACAATTTTTTCGTGGACATAAAAAAAAGACATAGAAGAAGAGATTTATGGTATGCGTACGGTAGGGAAGAAAAAGAAATAACTCTCCTAATTTAAGAAGTTAAGTTTCTTTAGGCAACTCAATTCCCAAAATTTTCGTTTCTCCCCTATCCATAGTACAACCATAAACCCTGTCACCATAAGTTATTGTTGTATCATTGTGTGTGATCACAATGAACTGAGCTTCTTTCGAGAGCATTTTCAACAATTCGGCAACCTTCTTGCTATTCTCTTTATCCAAAGCAGCATCCACTTCATCCAAGATGTAAAAAGGAGCTGGTTTGTATTCTTGAACAGCAAACAAGAATGCTAAGGCAGTCAAGCTCTTCTCCCCACCAGACATAGCATCTATGTTCAAAAGCATCTTGCCCCCAGGATTTGCTTGAATTAACAACCCACTTTCTAAATTGTTTGGATCCTCAAGTTCCAAACTTGCATTACCACCAGTCATCTTGTTGAACATTTCATTGAACTTCTTGCTGACATCTTGCAAAGTCTTAAAGAAAACTTCTCTTCTCTTTTGCTCTATTTGTTCAATCATCTCAAGTACAGCTTTTTTTTCTGCCAATATCTTTTCATACTTTTGTTTGTATTCATCAAATTCCGTCTTAAACTTCTCGTATTGCTCTATTGCTTTAAAATTCACAGCTCCTAAGCTTAAAAGCTCATTTTGGGCTTGTCTTATTGCTATTTCCAAACTTCTCACACTTTTTTCAATAGGCTTAATTTCACCATATTGCTGAGCTTCCACTTTTAATGTCTCAAGTTCGGCTTCTATTCTTGCTTTTTGAATGGAAAGTTTATTGAGTTCTGTCTGAACCGCAAGTCTTTGTTCATATGCAATTTTTCTCTTTTGTCTTAAGGAATCAAGCTCTTGTTCAGTATCAATTTTTATTTTTTCCAAATCAACCAGTTCTTTTGTTTCTTCAGATTTTGAAAGTTCTTTTAATCTTGCTTCACATTCTTGAATTTCTTTTTCGAAAGTTTGAATTTCTTCCTTTAATTTTTCCCTCAGTTTGAGATATTCTTCTATTTCAGCTTCGGTTGGTACAACTTTTGTAGCTCTTAAATAATAGCCTCCTATCATTGCTCCGCTTTTTTCAGCTAAATCTCCATCTAGGCTGACCATTCTAACTTTTCCTATGCCAATTTTTCTCATTGTTTCTAAATCTTCAACCACAAGTGTATTACCAAAAACAAACTCAATGGCAGGAGAAAACTTTTTATCAAACTCTATGAGTTTGCTTGCAACACCAATAACACCTTCCTCTTTGAGCAGATCTTTTTCTTCAAGTTCAACTGGTTTTATTTTGTTTAAGGGCAAGAAAGTAGCCCTTCCTATTCTTTCTTTCTTCAAAAATTCTATGCAGTTTTTAGCAGTTTCATCAGAATCAACAACTAAATCGTTTAAGTGAGGTCCGGCAGCAACTTCTATTGCTGTTTGATATTTTTCCGGAACTCTTATTAGGCTAGATATGACACCAAAAACACCTTTTATTTTTTGGTCTAAAATAGCTTTCACAGCTCTTGGTAATCCCAATTCACTTCTGGCTTCAATTTCCCTTAGCTTTTGAATCAAAGAATCTATTCTTTCAATTTCTTTTTTGTTTGAGTCAATTTTATCTTTATTAATCATTATTTTAGTTCTCAGGTAAGAAATTTCTCTTTCAACTTCAACCTTCTTTGATAATGTTACAAGTTTGGCAGCAATCTCTCTTATTCCTTTTTCTCTTCTTTCAAGCTCAGCCTCTAAGGCTTCGATTTCTTTCTGTAGCAATTCATTTTCTTTTTCTTTCTTTTCAATTTCTTTGTTTAAATCTTCTATGGCTTTGTTGAACTCTTGAATTTTTCTATGAACTAAGGAAGCTTTTAATAATTGCAATTGGGCTTGAAGTTCTTGGTATCTCAAAGCAGCATTTCTCTCTTCTTCTAACCTCTTAAAAATTTCATATCTTTCTGTAATCACTATTTCAGCTTCTTTTAACTTTGCATCCACTTCGGCCAAATCTTTCATCGCTTTTTCTTTCTTTTCATTGTATTCAGCTATTCCTGAAATCTCATCTATTATAGCTCTTCTTTCTATAGGATTCATCTCTATCACATTGGTGACATCTCCTTGCAACACAATGTTATGACCATCAGGGTAAATTCTAGCCGTGGCCAAAACTTCTAATATTTTTTCTCTTGTTGTAGTTTTTCCATTTAGCTTGTAAACAGAAACTCCTTTTCTGTTTATTTTTCTTGTTATAGAAATTTCAGGCTCTTCAAAAGGAAAGACCTTTTCACTATTGTCAAAATAAATGGTAACCGAAGCTATTTCAGCTGGAGGTTTTCCATTTCCCCCATGGAAAATTAGCTCGTGGAGCCTTCCCGCTCTGAGAGATTTAACAGAAGTGCTTCCTAAAGCAAAAGCTATTGCGTCAAGTAGATTTGATTTTCCACTTCCATTCGGTCCACATATTATTATTAATCCAGGTGAAAGGGGAACTGCAATTTTTTTATTAAAACTTTTGAATCCTTGTAACACAATTTTTTTAATGTAAGTTTTCATTTTTTCTTCACCTCGATTTCATGTTTTTCCATCAACAGTCTTAACCCAGCTCTTATCGCTTCAGCTTTTGTAGCGTAAAGTCCGCTTTCGACAAGAGTATCGAGAAGCTCTAGCAAGGCGCCATCAAACTTTATCGGAATTATTTTGGTTTTGTTTTTCAAGTTTTTCATATATAAATATTATATCTTTTTTATATATAGCCTAAACTACACATCAAAATACTTTTCAATTTCCCAGTCCGTGATTTTTTTCCTGTTGTATTCTTCTACTTCTGCTTTCTTTAATTCAATGAATTTTTCAAAAGATGGTCCTAACAAGTTTTTCATCAGCCCATCTTTTTCTAATTCTTTTAAAGCCTCTTCAAGAGTCGACGGCAAGCTTTCTAGAGTTTTGTACTTCCCATTTTCATAAATATCTTCTTCTATAGCTTTTTCTAGTTGAAGTTTGTCTTTTATTCCTTCAAGCCCAGCTTCAATAAGAGCAGCAAGAGCTAGATATGGGTTTGCACTCGCATCCGAAGCCCTAAACTCTATCCTTGCAGAAGCTTGGCTAAGAATTTCAGGAATCCTTACTAGAGCATCCCTGTTCTTACTTCCCCAGTAAATATACTTTGGAGCTTCAAATTCACCTAATCTCTTGTAGGAATTTATTGTTGGATTTGTTATTGCAGCTATTGCTTTAACATGTTTGAAGATACCTGCAATAAAAAATTTTGCTGTTTGTGAGAGCTTATGCTCATCATTTTCATCGTAAAACAAATTTCTTTCTTTACTCCAAAGGCTTATGTGTAAGTGCATACCATTTCCAGGTAATCCAAAGAAAGGTTTTGGCATGAAAGTAGCTCTAAGACCAGAAGATTCTGCCACCAGCTTTATAACATTTTTAGCAAACAAAATTTTGTCTGCTGTGGAGACAGGATTATCATACTTTATGTCAATTTCATTCTGTCCAGGACCTACTTCATGATGTCCTGTATCCCATTCTATCCCAGCTTTTGTTAGAGTTTCGATTATTTTTATTTTGATTTCGTGTGCTTTATCTTTAGGTGAGACATCAAAATAACTTCCTTTGTCAATTTTTTCTCCATTTTTCAAAAGATAAAACTCAAGCTCACCAGCGGCAAAAGTTCTAAATCCTAAAGATTCAACCTCCTTTAAAACTTTTTTTAAGATGACTCTTGGATCACCTTCATAGGGTTTGTCCCCTGAATAAATATCACAAAAATATACTTCTGAATCATTTAATTTGAATCTTGAATTTTCATCTGGCTTGAGTCTCATGTCGCTTTCAAACCTTCTTGCTAAGCCAAGAATAGAAGAACCATCAAACCATATCCCCTTTTCTTTAGATTCTCTAAATTTTCTTTCAGAAACAAGAACTTCTTTTAAAGTTCCATTCATGTCAGAAAATCTTAGGCTGACGAAATCCATATTTTTTCTTTGAATTTAATCTTTAAAAACTTTTCAAGAGGTCTTAAATTTTGACAAGATGTATGTGAGGAAAACTGTAATAAAACTTATCGCTAAAGCAACATAAAACTTATAGTAAACTTCACTTTGTGAGGGCAAAAAAGTTGTTATTGCACTTCTTATAGCTTCATTCCAACTTAAGGCTGCAACAAGAGTGAAGGAAGAGATTAGTAGTGTGATTAAATTTTCCTTGAAAACTTTCCTGAATTTTCTCAGTTCATTTTTTATAGCAATTCCTCTACTTTGGAGCTTCCACTTGTTGTTGTTTTTGAACCTTTTGATAAGATAGACAAGAGGACTCATAGAGAAATAGTTTTGTTTTCTCTATTTTTAAAATTTTATCTTTTTTAGAAAAATACAAAAAATTCATTAATGGATTTCTCCAAATCTTCAATTTTTTAATTTTTCCCATTCACATAAAGAATTAGTTTTATAAAAAAATTTGAGCTTTATGGGCCCGGAGGGATTTGAACCCTCGACCAACTGGTTAAGAGCCAGCTGCTCTACCATGCTGAGCTACGGGCCCGATAAAAGATATCTCTGTTTTCACAAATTAATTTGTTTAAACTTTTATTATAAAACAACAAAAAGTTTTTCTGATATGGAAAAGCTTACAATAGATCAAATTACAAGAAAGAAATTGAGGAATGCCAAGTACGGAGTTTTCGGACACTCCACAGTTCATATTTGTAACTGGACAAAGAGAGCTTTACGCAATCAAGGCACATGCTACAAAAACAAGTTTTATGGTATAGAGACACATAGATGCATGGAATTCTCTCCAGCTGGAATGTTTTGTCAGAATCGTTGCATTTATTGCTGGCGCCCCACAGAATTTTACAAGCTTTTGGAGATGAAAGTTGAGCAGGTTGATGAGCCGGAGCAAATAATCCAAGCTTTGATTAAAGAAAGAAAAAAGCTCTTGACAGGTTTCGGAAGCAATAAAAAAGTGAAAAGAGAGAAGCTGAAAGAAGCTTATGATCCAACGCATTTTGCAATTTCTCTTAGCGGGGAGCCGACTATATATCCCAAGCTTCCAGAAATGATAAAGTATTTAAAAACCTTACCTCAAACAAAATCAATTTTTTTGGTGACAAACGGTCAAGAGCCAAAAATGCTTGAAAGACTGGAGAGAGAAAGCGCTTTACCTACTCAAATTTACTTGAGTATGAATGCTGGCACAAAAGGAACTTTTTTTAAAGTGAATTGTCCTTTGCTAAAAGATGCTTGGAAAAGGTTCGACAAGAGCTTGAAATTTTTAAGCAAGACAAAAACAAGGACTGTTATAAGGATAACTTTAATCAAAGGTTTTAATGATTCTGAAGAAGAGATTCCAGAATTTGCAAAACTGGTGAAAAAAGCAAATCCAAATTTTGTTGAAGTAAAATCTTACATGCACGTTGGTAGCTCTATAACAAGACTTTCGGCTCAACACATGCTTGAACAAAATGAAGTAAAAAATTGGGCCGAAAAATTGCGTAATTTCTTACCAAATTTTGAATATATGGATGAGCAAGAAGAATCAAGAATTGTGGTTATGCAGAACAAAGAAAGATTTGTGGATAGATGGATAATCAAATAAAATCTAGAATAAAATTTTATTTATGAAGATTGATTCAACAGACTTCGGGTATATTATAGTGGAAGGCAAAAAATATGAGCATGATGTTCTGGTAAGCTATAGAGGAAAAGTGTCGAAAGTTCAACTACAAACAAGACATTTAATTTCAAAGAAAGAATTTTCGGATTTTCTGAAGGAAGCTCCAGAAATTATCGTCATAGGAAATGGACAATACGGTGCTTGTGAAGTTTCTGAAGAGTTTTTAAATTTAGCAAAAGAGAAAGGGATAGAAGTTATAATTAAAGAGACACCAGAAGCAATTAGCTATTTTAATGAGTTTTTAAAAGCGGGCAAGAAAGTGGTTGCTTATATGCATGTAACTTGCTGACTCTTATTTTTGAATGGGCCTACCGGGATTTGAACCCGGGACCAACGGGTTTCTTTCATCTTTTTAATCAAAGCTTTTAGCTTTAAGCTAAAAGCCCGCTGCTCTACCATGCTGAGCTATAGGCCCTTTTTTATTTATATTCAATTTTTAGTTTTTTTAAATTAAAATTCATGAGATGAGGTTTAAAACAGTCTAAACCACTCTTTTCTTTCTTGTCACATTATGGGTTTTCCAAGAATATGCTTTTATTTTACTACTCCTTCCATAGCCACAAGCAGCACAAACTTTTGTCTTAAGATTGTAAGATGTTCTTCCGCAGCGTCTACATCTTATGTGTGTAATCTTATGTTTTTTGCCCATCGATGGTGTTCCTTTTGTCATGATACCACTAAAAGAATTTGTAGGCTAAGATTTAAATTTGTTCAAAACTTGATTTCAACATCTTTCCTTTCTTCTTCTGTTGCTTTGAAAAGTTCTATTGGTTTATAGCCTAATAAGCTGGCTATGAATTTATCTGGTATTGATTGAATTCTTATGTTGTAGTTATTAACACTATCATTATAAAATTCTCTTCTGTCAGCGAGCTCATTTTCTAATCCAGTTATTCTCGATTGTAACTGCAAGAAATTCTCGTTTGCCTTTAGTTGAGGATAATTTTCAGCCACAGCAAACAAAGTCTTCAAAGTGCTGGAAATAGCATCAGATATTTTTGCTTTTTCTGTTATGGTTGTAGCGGAAGCCCATCTCGTCCTAAGTTCTGTAATTTTTTCCAAAACTTCTCTTTCATACTTCATATATCCTTTACAAGCTTCCACAAGCTTTGGGATTTCATCATGCCTTTGTTTCAATATAACATCTATATTAGACCAAGCTTTATTAATGTTGTTCCTTAACCTTACTAGGCTATTGTATACTATAACAAAATAAGCGACTAGTGCAACAATAATCAAAGCCAAAGCAGTGCCAATTATCATCCAAATCATTTTTATCAAAAAATTTTTTATTCATTTTAGAATATAAAGCTTTTAAAGCTTTATAGTATAATAAAACTGGCTACAGCAACAATTATAAGTAACCCACCAATAAACATAATACCAAGTGATTTCCACATTAACTTCTTAACAACTTCCTTTTCACTTCTATTTGAAATGTAGTAAATGTTTTCACCTTTTTGGATCATCACATCTTCCACCCCACTTTGTGCCCACCCTTCCTTTACGAAAGGATTATCACCAGCAGTTCCTATTATATATAGCTTGTCTCCTGGCCTAATACAAAATTCTCTAAATCTCATGGTTTTATTCATTCCAAAAAAATCTTTAGACCTTATGTTGTTTGCTTCGAGGAAACTTTTTACCGATTCGGGCGGGTCCTTACCGGGCCCGGACTCAAAAGTAAAGGTTGCAACCAAATCTATTTCAGCCCATTTTGGATCTACCAAAACACTTCCGGTCTCATCTTGAAGATAAAAGTAAGTTCCATTCTCCCCAACTTTTATTATCACCCATTTTGAACTTTCTTCAGATTTTTTCAATTCTTCAATCAGATATTTATAATACACACACTCCGTTTGTGTAAGAGGACTTTTCAATATTCTATCTTTTATCGGTACCACTTTACCATAAATTTCAACAAGACCCATTGCTATGGATCGAATTTTAGATGTTGGTATATCTTCTATCAGTCTTTTCTTCTTGAAGTAATGTATTCCTAAACAGAAAATGAAAATACCAAAGAGGAGAGTTAAGATAGAATATTCTAAGCTCATCAACTGAATTTTTGTTTTATAAACAAAAATTTTTTGATTTTTAGTTTTGATCTCAAACAGTCACTGGAGAAGCGTAAACTATTGTATCTCCTCTTACTAATACAGTCCCAAGTCTTATTTTTGTTTCATTTTTTGAAACTTCCGCTTCATCTAACCAAAGGTTCAGGTGTAGATCTAAAGCTCTGAGCACACCACTTATTTCTTCCCCATTTTTAAGTTTGACTATGATTTTCTTCCCTTTTGCTTTATCCAAAGCATCTATCGGTCTTTCTGTCATTTTGTTCCCTTTTTTAATTGACTTTAAATTAATATAAACCTTTAACTTTTTAAGCTTATTTTACCAAAATTTATTGAATGGAATATTTAGGCTACCTTTCAGCCTTTGTTGGTAATATGTTAGCTTCTTCTACACTACTCTTCCCTGTACCTTTCTTTGCAGTTTATGCTTATTTAGCTACTTTCCTCAATCCTCTATTGTTGGCACCGATTTCAGCTTTAGGCTCGTCCCTGGGAGAGTTAATTACTTATACTATAGGATATGCTAGTGGCGATTTGTTAAAGAAGAATAAATATTTCAAATTCGCAAAAAAATGGTTCAAGAGGAATGGTGCTTTCACTATTTTTCTCTTTGCAGCTACTCCACTACCTGATGATGTAGTAGGCTTAATAGCAGGTGCTACTGACTACAATCGATCCAAATTCTTTTTAGCTTGTCTAGCAGGAAAACTCTTGTTATTCTTACTAATAGCTTTTGCGGTTCGCTATTCCTATACAAATTTGCCTACTTTTTTCCACTGGATGTAAGTTTTAAATTTTTTCTAAGAGAATAATTAAAGTGATTTCATGTCAGTTTGGCATGGTGAAAAAGGGAGAAAAAAGACCGGTGGAAAAATAATTTTGGCCAGAAAAAAGAAGAAAAGGGAGCTAGGGAACTTACCCGTTTACACAAAAATAGGAAAAGAGAAAAGAGAAAAAGTAAGAACTAAAGGAGGGGGAGAAAAAATAAAAGCTTATCGAGTAGAATTTGCAAATGTTATTGATCCCAAGACCAATCTCACCAAAAAAGTAAAAATTTTAGATGTGGTAGAACATCCTGATAACCCACACTTCACACGTAGAGGCATAATCACAAAAGGATGTACAATAAAAACAGAGCTAGGTCTTGCAAAAGTTACAAGCCGCCCTTCCCAACATGGTGTAGTTAATGCTATTTTACTTGAAACTAAAGAAGGTTCAAGCTAAAACTTTTTAAAATCAAGAAAAAATGTTTTCTTTTACTATGAATGAAAGAAGTTTTTACATTTCCCAATTTTTCCGTTCTTTGGCAGAAGCCATGATTTCACCATTTCTTTCTGTTTACTTCCTATTCTTAGGAGCAACAAAATTTTTAATTGGTTTGGCTTCAACTCTCCCAAACCTAGCCCACTTATTCTTCCAACTTTTCTGGAGCAGTTTCAGCGAAACCACTTACAAGAAAAAATTTTTCATAATTTTTGGTGGTATTGCCTGGGGTTTGATGTGGATACCTATAGCTTTAGTCAAAGACCCTTTCTTGCTGATAATTTTGCTTGTGATCCAATCTGCAATTTCGGCAGCTTCCACTCCTGCTTGGACTACACTTTTGATTCGCATAACTTCGGGTTACAAAATAGCTTATGTTCAGGGTAACTTAAATGTCATAGGAAAGTTTGCCTCTTTGATAGGAAATTTGATAGCAGGTTTAATTTTGAACACGTTTGGCTTTATTCCTTTCATTTTTTACATAATAGCTTTTTTCGGCTTGATGAGTAGAATTCCATTTTTCCCCATGAGAGAACCATTAATGCCTTGCAGTGACAGAAGCTTGAAAAGTATTCTCAAAAGAACTCTTGAGTTGTCAAACATAAAAAAAGAGAAGAATTTGGTTAAGATAATAATTGCAATAACTTTTTTGAACTTTTCAGTTTCTCTTTCTTCCCCATTCCTTTCAGTTTATGTTATAACAAACTTGGGTGGAAATCTCATAAACATTACTATGCTTTCAATAATCGAAGCTATAATCATGATAATCTTTTCTAGGCCTTGGGGCAGTGTGATTAACAAAATAGGTAAAAAATTCGTGATGCTTGCCTGTATTTTACCTATCTCTTTCATTCCTTCCGTGTACGCTTTGGCACCAAGTATTGAATGGATTTACCTATATCAAATCCTTGGTGTGATGTCTTGGACAGGATTTAACCTTGCTGTTTTCACTTATCTTGCAAGTATTTTACCAAAAGATAAAACAGATTCTTCCATAGCTTTCTACAATCTCTTTGTAGGTTTGGGTTCGGCCATTGGTCCAGTTATAGGGGGAATTTTCTCAGAATTCATCGGTTTCAGAAGCTTATTTTTCCTTTCAACTATCCTAAGGTTTTTATCAATTTTTTTGATAGAAAGGCTAGAAGAAAAGGAAGAACAAAAACCAAAACTTGTGGGTTTTCCTTTTGAATTATTCGATTTGAGCTATAGGATAGAGAATTTTGTGAACACATATTCTCTTGTAATGATTGAAACTTTGAGACAGAGCACAAGTTTGTTCAAAAAACCTAAGTTTTCTTTGCATAAAGCTTCCAAGCTTTGAGTTCTAAAGTTCCTGTTTCTAGAAATAAGTTGAAAAAATGTTTATGCCAATCAAAAATTGTCCAGTAACTATCAGCGCAAGTAATAAAATACTTAATGTATTTCAGCACCATAAAACTAAATTTAATTTAGAATTTAGAAATAAAATTATCTTTATGGATATGAGAAAAATTTTGTTTTTCATAGGTTTGATGTTTTCTAATCCGATAATTCCGGATTACGGTTTACAATTTCTTGTTTCTTTGGGAATAGGACTTTTGCTACCAGATTTCATAATCAATCCCATAGACAAGCTCGTAAGGAAAATTCCTGGTGTGGAAAAATTCGTGAAATTGTTAGGAAAGAACAAGAGAATAAAGACGATAATCCCAAGGATTCTTGCAGGCTATTTCTTCACTTACTTAATTGGCTGGACTTTTTTGTTAATCAGCTGGCTTTCCTGGTTTTAAGCTCCATAAAGGTTTTATTTTAAGTTTTATCAATTAATTTTGATGATTGATGTTCATTGTCATCTAGAGCAATCCGATTATAATTCAGACAGAGAAGAAGTTATAGAAAAGTGTAAAAAAGAGCTAAAAGCAGTTATCACTTCTTGTGCTCATCCAAAAGATTTTGAATTAACTATGAAGCTAGTTGAGCAACATAAAGGCTTTGTTTTTGCCACTGTTGGAATTCATCCAGAGTACATAAAAGAAGTAGGCAAAGAAGAGAAAGAAGAATTTTTTGAGCTTGTTAGGAAAAATAAGGAGAAAATAGTTGGTATAGGCGAAGTTGGTCTAGATTTTTTGATAGAAGAACAGGAATGGAGGGAAAAACAGAAAGAGTTGTTCTTAGAATTTATCTCTTTGGCAAAAAAGCTAAACAAGCCTCTTGTGATTCATGCTAGAAAAGCTTTTGGAGAAGCTATTGAAATTTTGGAAAATCAAAATGCAAAAAATGTTTTGATGCATTTCTTTTCTGCTAAAGAACTTTTGGAGAGAGTGAAAGAAAATGGTTGGTACATTTCTGTTAATACCACGCTACTTACAAGTAAGAAGATAAAGAAAATAGTTAGGGATATGCCTTTGGAAAGAATTCTCACAGAAACAGACTCACCTTGGTTGGGATTAGAACATAAAAGAAATGATCCTCTATCTGTAAAGATTGTTATTCAAAGAATTGCTGAAATAAAGAAAATTGACGAGAGAAGAGTTGACGAAGTAACTACAGAAAATGCTTATAAACTCTTTAGTCTAAAGGTTGAATAAAAAAAGAAGGAAAAATTGACAAAGTTTATTTCTTCTTAGCAAGGTCGAATATCGTTTTTAAAGCAACTACTACAACAGCCGGTGCGACAAACGCTTGTATGTTGGCAATTATTGGTTCAAGATAAACTCCAAATATAGGAATTTTTTCTAGACCCGCAGAACCAACGATCAGTAAAGCTACTGCAGCCAGTAAGAAAGATATAGTTTCTTTAGAGGTTATGTTCATTAGTCCAACCACTAACCCCAAAAGTACGAGGAGTACTGAAATCCAACCTCCTGTTTGCATCAGCAAGCCGGCTACTACTGCTAATCCTATGCCTAGAAGGAAGGCATATTCTCCAACATTTCTTTTCATTTGGTCACCCTTAAGAAAAAGTTATAAGTTTAAATTAATATATCTTTAGCTTGAATTCGTATAAGAAGATTGGAAGTGGTGGAGTTGGATAGCCGAAGTGAAGTGTTCAAGATGAAAATAAATGAAGCTTGGGAAGCCTCTAGAGAATTAATTGAAAAAGGAAAAGAAAATAAACTTTCTCAAAAAGAAGTAGCAAAAGTTTTAGCTCGAACACTTTTTCTAACTAAGCTTGGACAAATAAGAGATTATGAACAAATTGCAAAAGAAGGACCTTTCAAATATGAGGGCAATTTAGAAAGAATGAGGAATGAAAAATTAATTCCTGAAGATGTTTATGAAATACTCAAAAATAGAATAAAAAAAGACCCTAGAATGGTAGGTCCTCTAGACTTGAAGATCGAAAATCTTCTTACATTTTTGCATGTAAAAAATTTTTATGCCAAACAATTATGTTTTCATATTCTCGATTATCTTAACATTTCTTATGATGAGAAATGTCTAATTTTACGAATAGCTCCTGGTGGTATGGATTTAGGTGGCGAAATTCTTGAACAACTCAAAAACACAAGCAATAAATACAATTTTTGGTCATTCTCCCCCTACATCAGAAATACAAGAAAACCAGTTGGTTCATCTTCTTTTGAAGATTCAAGCGAATATGTAGGTCCTCCTTTGCCCCCATCCAATAAAGTTTTTTTAATAGATGATGTGATTAATTATGCAGAAAATATCTTCGATTCTATAAAAATTCTTAGAAATTTCGGATATGATGATGTAGAAATAATCCCGACTTGCATATTAGATTATGAAAATCCGATAGGTAAAAAAAGACTTGAAAAATTGGGCATAGTTAATACTTTGTATCTCTCAACAGCAAAGGATTTAATAGAAGCGGCAAATGATCTTTGGCTTATTACTGAATCTCAATATAAAACAGCAAAATCTTTTTTAGAAGATCCTTTTGAATTTTGCCTAGAAATAGCACCATATATAAAGTAGAGTTAAATAATTCAATCAATCTTATATCTTAAGAAAGCCCCAATTCCGCCAAGCTCCTTGAACTGAATTCCTTCGCTTGTTTCTGTAGAAATGTATTCAACTCTTGTTCCCAAACAAGAAGCTTTTTCCACAAGCTCGTCCAAAAGTTCATAGCTCTCTTCTTCAATCAATCTTTGTCCACAATTTGGGCACTTCTGTTTTTCTACCAAGAACCTTGGTAAATCTTTTTCTTCAGAAAAACCACAAACACATTTGAACTTAACATGAAGCCAATTGAATTCTTCTGAAATAAGCAACAAATCAACAGCTCCAGCTTCCAAAGCTTTTTTTGTTTCTTCAAGTCCATAAACCACATTACCATTGTTTTTGAGTTCAGTGAAAAATTTTTGCATGATTTCTCTCTCTTTTGAGATGGTTGCCTCTTTCAACAAGTCTTGAGATTTGAAAACAAGCTCTTCCAAACCATACTCATCAGTTGAACCTATATCCTTAACACCCAAAACTTTCTTTTGAAGCTGGTAATGTAAATAATTTTTGTCATAAAAAGTTTCTTTTACCGGACCAGGACCACCTATAAGCACTCCTTTCAAATTTTCTTGTTTGAGCAGAAGATTTGAAGCTTCTTCTCCAACTTTTACCAAAAATTCATTTAAGGCGTCATCCCTAAGTCTATCATACCTTTTTTGCGACATCCCGCCTTTTACGGTCTTGCTCGGTACGGTTGACTCAAAACTTTTCAATTTTTCAACTTTCTTTCCTTTCAACAAGCCTATTGTAGCTTCTTTTGCATCCAAAACTATCAACCCATAAACTTCTTTTTCAGAAATCAAATCTTTCAAAGGATCGAGCACAAAAGTTTGGTCGCACCAATAAATTTTTTGAGAAATTGGAATTGGAGGCTCATAGCTCCAAAGCCTTATATCTTCCTTTCCCTCAACTTCAGAAACATTACCACAAAATATTACCAAACCATTATCAGGAGTTTTCCTGAAAAGCTTCAAGTGTTGCAAGATTTTTTCTAAAGCTGCTAATACATTTTTTCGTGTGGTCTTGCTTTTTATGTTGTTTGCAGTACCCTTTTCTTGAAAAATCTGGTTTACAGCTTCGGCTAAATTGTAGCCAGCAGGAATATAAACACTAACCAATTCTGTATGTCTTCCTTTAATTTTTTCAAGTTCTTTTATCAGTTTTTTCAGTTTCAGCTTTTCTTCCTCTTTTATTTCATTCATTAAAACCACCTTATTTCAATAAAAATTCTGGAGTAATATTTAAAAACCTATGTAAAAAGGATATGATTAGTGGATTATATTGTGCATTGCTTTCAAATCTTTTTCAAAAACTTTGAGTTCTTCAGGAATTTCAACTTCAATATTATCTTTGAGAGAAAGTCCTTTTTCTTTCTTTAAATTCCAAACTTTAGAATTAAACTCAACAATCTTTTCAGTAAGCTTTTCTAGTTCACTTTTCCACTCAGGTTTTGGAAAGTTTTGCAAGTGAATCGATTCTTTGTTGTAAAGTTCTAACCATATCTTTTCTGTTATGAAAGGAGTTATGGGGGCAAGCAGAAGCAAAATGTTCTTAAGACAAGTATGTAAAGTGAACCAAGCAGCCTCTTGCTCTTCTTTTGTAAAACCTTGACCATAAGCTCTTGGTTTAACCATTTCTAGATAGTGGGAAGCAAACAAATTCCAAGCAAATTCTCTTATTTTTGTGGCAGGAATAAAGAAGTTGAAATCTTCGTATCCTTTCAGACATTCTTCTATCAATTTGCTGAGTTCAGCCAAAATCCATTTATCAGTTTCGGTAAGATTTGCTTTTTGTGGTTGTGGGAAGGAAGAAATAAACCTTGCTATGTTCCAGAGCTTGGTCAAAAACTTTGAAGCAGAAGCGATTCTTTCTTCCGAACATCTGAAATCATATCCTAGGCTAACTTCAGAAGCACTCCAAAATCTGAAGTTGTCCGCACCATATTTCTCCAAAATAGGCAAAGGATCTATAACATTGCCTTTACTTTTACTCATCCTTTCTCCTTTTTCATCAACACCATATCCCATTATCCAGGCATGTTGCCAAGCCTCTATTCCTGTGAGTTGGTAGCATCTTAGCAAAGTATAATATAGCCAAGTCCTTACTATATCTTTTGCTTGTGGTCTTAAACTATTTGGGAAAGTTTTCTTAAAGAATTCCTCATCTCTTAAAAATTTTGAAATGAACAAGGGTGTGATGCTTGAGTCAAACCAAGTATCAAAAGTTCTGGTTTCACCTTCAAATTCTTTCCCATCACAATATTTACACTTCTCGAAAGGAGGTTTTTCTTTCCAAGGTTGGTAATATTTTCCAGGTTTTGGTAGGTTCGGCTTACCACATTTCTTGCAATACCATACAGGAACTTCTGTTCCATAGTATCTTCTCCTAGAAATTGGCCAGTCTATGGTAACAGAATTAATCCAGTTATAAAGGATTTGTCTATGTTGCTCAGGATGAAATATAATCCTTTCAGCTATTTTTTTCACATCTTCCAAAAAAGGTAATTGTTTGAGATAAAATTCATCTAAAGATATAATTTCTATTGGTGTTTTGCTTCTTTCACAAACTGGCGTGCGGTGGAGTATATTTTCTTTCTTTTCAATTAGTCCTTCAGCTTCTAAATCTTCGATGATCTTCTTTCTTGCTTCTTTGACCTCAAGTCCAGCATACTTTCCAGCATTTTCATTCATCTTTCCCTCCAGGTTTATAGCTATTATCTCTTTCAAACCAAGCTCTCTAAATAGTCTCACGTCTGTGGTATCACCATAACTACAGATCATCACAATTCCAGAGCCAAACTCAGGATTCGCTGCCGGATTTGCGAGAATAGGAACCTCTCTATTATATATAGGTAATACAGCCCTTTTTCCAACTAAATGTTTATATCTCCCATCTTCAGGATGGACTAGAATCGCTTGACAAGAACAAATGAGTTCTGGTCTTGTTGTCGCTATTGTTATATACCCCTCTTCACCAGCAAGCTTGAACTTAACATAAACAAGTTGTGTTGGCAATTCTTCATAAACAATATCGGCATCTGCTATTGTTGTTCTACAATCCGGACAATAATTGTTGGGTCTTGTTGCTTGGTATATCAAGCCCTTTTCCCAAAGAATTAAGAAAGTTTCTTGTGTTAGCTTTCTATATTCTTCTGAATCTGTTCTGTAGTAATTTTCAAAATCTCCACTCAACCCCATTCTTTTCATTATTTGTATTAGCTCAGCTTCTAAATCATCCAAAGCTGTTTTTGCTAAAGCAATGAATTTTTCTCTTGGGGTTTCGTGCATTTTTATGTTGAATTTTTTCTCTGTGTATCTTTCGACTGGTACACCATTCCTATCAATCCCAATTGGGAAGAAAACTTCAAATCCAAACATTCGAGCGGTTCTTGCTATCATGTCTATTTGGGAGTAGTGGGCTGCAGCTCCAATATGCCATGGTCGGCCTGAAGGATAGGGTGGTGGAGTATCTATGGAAAAAATCTTTTTGTTAGTTTTGAGGTTGAAAGAGAAAATCTTTTCCTTTTCCCACTTCTTAAATATCTCTTTTTCAATTTCAACATTCCATCTATTTTCCTTTATTTTTGGTTCAAATGACATTTCCTCTACCTCTCAATTAGAATTAATTTTATAAATAGAAGTAGATAAAAGTCAAAGCTGTACCCGACGATCGCCCTTCATTTGCCTCAAAATAGTTTTAGTGTTTTAGAAAATTTAAATCTTTTAGTTTTTTTAAGAGATGCAAAAAGAAATTGTCTTTATTCAAAGCTTCTTAGCGCTTTCAATCTCTTTCTTAACATTCCTATTAAGTTGAATGTGCTTCAAAAATATCTCTTTAGCTCTTGAGCCATTCATCATGTTTGAGCCAAATTTTCTCAGAAATTTATCATTTCTTTCTCAACTATTTTAATTTGAAAATCAAAATTAAAATTGTGAAACATCCATTCAAAATAGGCTTCAGCTTTGGTTTGACTTCAGGAATAATCACAACTCTGGGCTTAATAGTTGGTCTTCACTCAGGAACTCATTCTACTCTAGCAATAATTGGAGGGATTCTTACAATAGCAATAGCTGACGCCTTTTCAGATGCTTTAGGAATTCACATTTCAGAAGAATCTGAGAACAAGCATAGTGAAAAAGAGATATGGCAGTCAACTGCTTCAACTTTTCTTTCCAAGTTTGTTTTTGCTTCAACTTTCATCGTACCAGTACTTCTCTTTGAGCTCACGACTGCAATTCTTGTTAGTGTGGCTTGGGGATTGTCTTTGTTAAGTTTGCTTAGTTATCATATGGCAAAGAAACAGAAGAAGAAAGCCTGGAAAGTTATAGCAGAGCATTTAATCATTGCTTTTGTTGTCATTATGGCAACACATTTAATCGGTGATTGGGTTAGCTTAACTTTTGGTTAAGTTTGTTCCAGATTAAAAATAGCAACTTTGCCATACATATTGTCATAAACAGTTAAAGATGAGGGCTTTTCTCCGATATTTTTTAGTTCTTCAATATCAACAATTTTTGGAGAAGAATAAATGGAAACACTATAACTCCTATTATTTTTTATCGGAGTTTCTTTCAATTCAGTTAATTTATAGCCCATTTCTTCTAGCTTTTTGATAGTTTTCTCGAACTCTCGATTTTTTGGCACAAAAGTCTGAGAAGGTTGTGTAAAAAGAGTAGTAGTGTCCATTAAAATATCTTCTAAAGTGCCCAATGTCGTGGGAAAGACAAACCCAGAGCTTCTCATTCTTTTGGAAAAAAGGGTTTCAAATCCCTCCCACAAAGCTAGACTTAAGAGAGTCAGCATCTTTGGAGAATATCTATGAAAATTGCTAGGATAAGTAAGGAAAAGTTTGTTGAATATTGAAGAATTAGAAAAAAGGCTATTCCCAAAAGAAGTATCTTTGAGTTTAATTGCAATTTCGTCAATTTTATATACAATTCTCTCTACAGCTCTATAAAGAAGAGAAGCAAGCATCGGTCTAAATATTTCATCGATTTGTGGGGTAAACACTTTTAGAGAGCTGATCGTTCTCAAAATAATGATTAATAATTCTCCTAAACCCAAATCCCGAGATAGAGCCAGCTACAGGTGATATAAGATTGCTTAAGTGTTTCAATTTCTCTAACATTTTCACCAACAGGCTAAAAGAAATAATTGGAGTAAAACTTTTTATTTCTTTTCAACTTTAAAATATAATTGCCTTGCTCTTAACGCCTCTGTCAAGCGATGAGTCGAGCAAGCAAGGAAACAGATGCACGAGGCAAGGCCACACTCAACAATCTCTTCCAAACCATTCAGGTTTTCTTCTATTTCTCCTGAATTTCATTAAGTCTAGAAGCCAAAGAATCAGTAAAGCTAGCAAGAAGACTATCAAAATTATTAAGACAACCCAGGCAACATCTGATAAAACAAAGCGGCCAGTTGGTGCTACTTCTTTTTTCTCAACCTCCGCTTCAACACAAGGTAAAGTTGTTGTAGTTGTGGTAGGTTTAGGCAAACAATTCCCACTTAAACAACCATAGCCACAATATTCCACATAAACCCAACCAGTGGAGCAGTCTGAATATCTATAAAGCTGGAGCTTCCAATTGCCTGAGCACTTGAACTCTTCCAAGAATTTAGCAACACATTTAGCTTCTTTTTCTCTTACTGAAAAAACTCCTGAATAAGCTACACCACTTTTATCACAACCAGTATAAGAAACTTTAACTTCATAGTTGCCAGCTTCATAAACTCTGGCACTACATGTAAAACTTCTACTGCTTTGGCCAGGAACATAAACCGTTGGGTCGATAGAACCATCACAACTCATAGGTATGCAGTAAGGATCAGATTTGCAAACATAAGCATCAAAGCTCACATAACCACCAGCATCACCTGAATTGCTTATTTTTACTGTAGCACTCACTGTCTCACCAACTTTAACATTAGCAGGTGTTGTAACGCTTATGCTTATCTTACAAGGCTCTTCCGGCTTAGGTAAGCAACTTCCATCTGAGCAGCCATAGGCACAGTATTCCCAATTCACCCAGCTTGTTGAACAATCTGAATACTGGTATTTTCTTTGGACCCAACTTCCTGAGCATCTGTACTCATTCAAATATCTAGGCTCACACTCGATTGTTTTCACACAGTATCCTGCTTGACATGTGTAGCCTGAAGCACAACCTTGGTAGCAAGTGCCTATAACAACCCATCTCCTTTCTCTAACAACATAAGTGCAAGTTACTCCAATGCAAGTGTAATCCCTATATTCTTGCTCTTTTTCTTTTGTCCCTACTCCACATTCTAAGCCGTAAAGATTACATCTCTCCCTACCAGTATCATACCATCCATCTTTCTCTAAAACACAATAACCATTTTCACAAACATAGCCTGAAGGACAGTTTTCAACAACAGTGTACCAACCTGAGCCATCTTCTTTACACTTTTCATAGGCGACTTGTGTTGAAGAAACACAATATCTATTCCTAATTTCTCCTGGAATACAGACTTGAATTGAGCTCAAGACTAAATCAACCCTTCTAGTTTCACCACAAGAACAACTCACGATCTTACTATCAGAGTTGTATCCAGGTTTACTCCCACTAACAGTATGAGTGCCAACAACAACTTGTTGTGTTGTGTGGGAAGTGTAGGCTATGTAGTTTCCATCAACATAGACATTAGCACTCAAAGGATTTCCATATTCATCTTTGACATAAATATCAAGGTAGCAATACTGAATTGTTGTTGGTTGATAAACTAAAAAACTTGCTATAGAAGAACCTTCTGTACAACCGTCTATCTTTGAAACAGCTTTTACAGTATGTGAGCCAGGAGAAATTGAATAAGGAGTTTTGTAAGAGTATGAATAATAACCGTAAGAGTCTGTGTAAGTTGAGCCTATGTAATTACCATCAAGGTAAAGGTAAACTGTTGGGTCAATTTGGAAAGTAGAAACTGTAACTCTTCCAGAAATTTGTATGTAGTCTCCTTGATAAATTGTGGTTGGATTTACTGCAACTGTAACAACAGTGTTACAAGGTTGTTGATAAGATTCGACAACCTCAACTTTAGCAGTCCAACAAAAACAAGGATCTACTTGAGCAACTTCATAGCAATCGCTGCTTACTCTCACTTCAACTATCCCAGTATAAGGAGAATATTCTCCCAAATCGTATTCAGCATAACCAAAATCACTTGCAACTCTATAGCCAGAAGAATAGCAGCTTGGAGCTGTGGAAGCCCATGCTTGCTGCCAGTTTTCTGGTGAATAAGGAAGACCGTCCAAATTCACATACTTTCCATTGACTTTTATCCACGCAGTGAAACATCTCGGATATCTATCACCCATTGAATTGTATACTGTAACACCAATTCTTCTAGCATTGTTAACATAAAACACAGCAGACTTACTTCTATAAGTTTCATGACTCGCATCACAAACAGCTCTTCCTACCTCTGGTAAAATCAAGAGGATAACTAAAGCTAAAATCAAAGCTTTAATTTTCATGATTATGGTATGGAAAGAAAACTTTAAATCCTTTACCACCAGAAGTTAATAAAACTTTTTTTGATGGAAAAAACCAATTAATCAATAGAGAAAATGATAATAGCTGCAACTAGCGATGTTCATTCACCACGCTACTTTGAAGATTTTGTTAAAGCTGTTGATAATCTTCAAGCTAAACCACAGCTCATGTTTTTGCTAGGTGATATGATAGACAGAGGTCAAGTAGAAGAATATGAAAGAATTCTCAACGCTTTTTTCGGAAAAATCACTTGTCCCATAATAGCTTGTTTTGGAAACAATGAATATGGGGAACTAAGAGAGCAGCTAAAACAAAAGTATAGAGAAGTGAAATTCTTGGATGATGAAGCTACTATGGTTCAGGTCGGTTCTCTTACCGTGGGAATAGTAGGAACAACAGGAAGCTTAGATGAGCCAACAAGATGGCAAAAAGCGAATATTCCAAACATAGAGAATATTTACCGTTCAAGAGTTGCCTTGGTTGATAACTTACTTCAGAGGATGAAGACGAACATCTCAATTCTACTAACTCACTATGCACCAACTTACAAGATTTTAGAAGGAGAAAATCCAAATTTCTACAAAAACATGGGCTCAGTAGCTTATGAGCAAGTTTTGATAAAAAGGAAGCCAACCTTAGTTTTAACAGGCCATTCTCACAAGGGTTTAAAGAGCACTTGGGTAGATACAGTGCCAATATTCAATGTAGCTTTGCCCTTGAACAAACAGATAGTAGTTATAGACACTGAGAAAGATTTGAAACCAGGGATAGCAAAGTTCATTTAGATTTCTTCAAAAATTTAGAAATTTTGTCTTTCAAGTGGCAAAATAAATCATTAGCTATAGTACCGAGGCTTATGTTCAATAATGCAACTTGACCTGTTAAACTGGCAAAAAAAGCACCTACTGCTCCAATATAAGCATGATGGATCTTAATCTTTTTCTTACCGTTTGCTATGAATAACCTAAGCTTGGGAAAATTTCTTGTCACAATTTCTGTTATTATAAAGCCTAGGCTGAAGATGAGAAAATCAAACTGAAAGCTTTCAGCTAAGCTTATCATTTAAAATGGAATTTAGTTTTTGAGAATATAAAATTTAAACTTTACTTTTCTTCTATAACTCGACAGTAGTAAAGGATTTAAAGTTAAGTGTATATTGAAATATGTATGGCAGAAGAAAGAGACTGGAAAGATTGCTTGAATGAAGCTGATAGAGAAATCTTAGCTCAGCTCATAGATTCCACTAAAAAACACAAGTGTGCTTTCATGCAAGCTGAAGACGTGAAGGTGGCTCAGCTCTGGTGTGCCCTAGTTGAGATGAGAAAGCAAATGATAGAGCTTGAGCAGCTTGTTGGAAAAGTTGCTGAGCCTTTCAGGGCAATAGTGGAGATGGGCGAAATAGAGAAGAGGAAGACAATAGACAGGATGGTAAGAGAGATTTTGAGACCAGAGCCTGATCACGAAGAGGCTACCAAAAAGCTAGTAGACAGCTTGATGAAATTCTAAGCTTTAAAGCTGGGCAAAAATTGAGATTTTGCTAGCTCTTTTTGTTTTTTAGCTTTTAACTCTAAAGCAAGCAGGCAAAGGCCATTGCTTGCTCTTCAAATGATACCTTATGCAAAGGCAACAGATACCATGTCTTTCACAGCTTGTTTCTTCACAAGGGCAATCTTTTTCATTGATTTCCTTGTTTGGACAAGCTTTCCTCTCAGCCATAAAATTAATTTTGAAACTTTTAGTTTAAAAACACCATTGGGGATTTTCTTTTATGACCAAATTTCTTCCTAAGGCTGAAGCAAAATCTTTAAGGATTTCTTCTGCTTCTTCCTTTTCATACCAATAAACTGCAAGCCCGTTTTTACCATAGAGCAAAGAAAGCAAGCCCGGCTTTACTTTATGTTTAAATTTCCTTTCTACAGTTTTTCTTTCATCATCATATTCTTCTTTCAACTCTACTGCTTCCTCAAACCCATACCTTTTCAAAATTTCTACTAAAAGTTCAACTTTCTCTTCTATTTTCTCCTCTTCTATTTCAAAACTAGAGTGTGAAATATGGTAAATAACTTTGAGACTCATTTTTAATTTTTTGTTAAAAAACTTTAAATTATGAAGTGGGACAAAAGAGCTTGGGATAAAATCTTCAAGAAAGAGGGAAAACCGTATAAGAAGATCCTCAAGGATATGAGGAAAATTGTGAAATTTTTCAAGAAAAGAAATGTAAAAAGAATTCTTGATCTAGGCTGTGGCACAGGAAGGCATTTAGTTTACTTGGCAAAGCAAGGTTTTGAAGTTTATGGCCTTGATATTTCTGAGCAGGGAATAAAAATAGCTAGGAAATATCTTAAAAAAGAAAAAGTTGAAGGAAAGCTTAAGGTTGGTGACATTTACAAGAAGCTACCTTATGAAGATGATTTTTTCGATGCCATAGTTAGCACTAAAGTCATACACCACGCTGACATAGAGAACATAAGGAAATTGATAAGAGAAATGGAGAGAATTCTCAAGCCAAGTGGCTTAATTTTCATAACCGTTGATAAAAAAAAGCCAAAAAAAGAAATACCAAAAGAAAAGCTTTGGAAAATAAAATTCATAGCACCGAGAACTTTCATGCCATTAACAGGTCCAGAGAAAGGAATGATTCACTTTTGGTTCAACAAGAAACTTTTGAGAAAAGAGTTCAAGAATTTCAAGATTTACGATATTTGGATTGATTCAGAAGACCATTATGCTTTATTAGGAGAGCTAAAAGATGGACCGGCCGGGATTTGAACCCGGAGCCCTCTCCTTGCGAAGGAGACGATCTACCATTGATCTACCGGCCCCTCAATAAAACATAAGTAAAAATAAGATAATATAAGATAATATTAAAATCTATCTATGGAAAAAGGGCTCGTAGCTTAGCCTGGTTGGAGCGTTCGCCTGATAAGCGAAAGGTCGGGAGTTCAAATCTCCCCGAGCCCACTTGAGCTTAAATTCTTTTCTAAAGTATCTTAAATTATGAAGCTGAGATATTGCTCGCGTTTAGAAAAAAAAAGGCCAGAAGGCAAAGATATAGAGAAAGAAGTAAATATAGAAAGCTGGAAGAGAAAATAATGGAAAGGTTAAGAAAAGAGATTGAAGAAAAATATGGGGTGAAGCTGTGAATTTAAGAATAAACGGCGAAAGAATTTTTTTGAAAATTCCTGAGATGAAAGATGCGAAAGCAATTTGCAAGTACGCAAACGATAAAGCAATAGCAAGATATACCACAATTCCTC
>JAWCSL010000004.1:0-55829 GCA_039090665.1 Candidatus Aenigmatarchaeota archaeon
TCTTACCCAGAAAGAGGGCCTTACGGCGACAACAAGTTCAGAGGAAACACTAGCGGTTTTTTAATTAAAGATTTGCTGCTCTGGCTTAAGCCTAAGAAAGTTTTAGACCCTATGGCTGGAAGCTATACCACGAGAAATGTTTGCGAAGAGCTTGGAATAGAGAACGTTTGCCTCGACCTCAAGAATGGATTTAATGCATTGGAGATGGATTTTAAAGAAGAGTTTGACCTAGTATTCCTCCATCCACCATACTGGAACATCATAAAGTATTCGAATGATCCAAGAGACTTGAGCAATGCAAAAACATATGAAGAATTCTTGGAAAAGCTTCAGATATTGCTAAACCTTTCTATGAAAGCCATTAAGGAAGGAGGGCATCTAGCTATACCATTCTTCGATTACATAACCATCTTTCAAACCATATTGATAAAATATATTACTGAATTTTGCATGGTCTGATTTCGACAGAGTATAATATATTCCTATGAAGTAGTTAGGCCTCGTGTTTTCCCAAATGTAGGATTTTGTTAAGCTCCTGATCATTCCAGTCTTTTCCTTAAGGAATGTATATAAATGATCGACCGAGTTTGGACCAAACCTTAGTATGCGCAAGTTCTTGTATATCTATGCTTTCCTCTTTAAAAAATTTTTCGGCTTCATCAGAGAACTAATAAAATAATTCTTACCAAAAGAAATGAAAGGCTCTGTTAAACTTTTAGTAGTTAGACCCGATGTGGTGTTGCTCCCTCACCCTGCAGATAGGTATAGGCTTCATAGAGCCGTATCCCCACATTTGCTTGGAAGCGATTTATCATGCTAGCTTTAAAACTTATTGAAGAACACTGACTGCTATGCAGAATCTCAAAGAGAACTTGTTAACAAATTGGGCCCTGGCTTGTGAGAGGTTTTTATTACGAAAACGTCCAGTCTCGGTTCGAGTTTCCTAGACCATTCGATCCTAACGAGCAAAAATACATGTATTTGGCAAACCTCGAAGTTAAAGATAGTGAGGGAAAACTCCTAGAAATAATGCCGCAGAGGGATCCCGCTTGTGGCCAAGGTTTGCTGTGCATAAGATATACCATTCAGCCGAATGAACAAAAAACTATAGTTATGACTCACACTTTTAGGTTTCCAGTAGAATATGGTGGCATTAATACTAAATTAGCATTCCAGGTTTAAATCCCTTATAGATGATACGCCCAGGGTGGGATTTGAACCCACAAGGTCTTGCGACCACCAGCTCTCCAGGCTGGCGCCATAGCCAGATTAGGCGACCTGGGCAGCAAATATATTTCAACTCTAAATAAATTTATTGAGATGGACGATTTAAATTTAGCCAAGAATAGATTGAAAGAAAAGAATTTAACTTTAGTTATAGCAAAGAATGGGAAAACAATTTTCGAAAGCAACTCCAATGGGATAAAAGATTTGGTTCTTGCAATTGATTTGTTAAAAGAGAAAATGAAAAAGTCGTCTGTTGCCGATAGCAAAGTCGGGAAGGCCGCAGCCTTGCTCTTCATTTATTCCGGCATAAATTCTATTTTTGCTCAAACCATTAGCAAGCCAGCGATCTCAATACTGAAAAATTTCAAGATACCTTTTGAATATGAAAATGTGGTGGAGAACATACTGAACAAAGAGAAAAATGATTTGTGCCCGTTTGAAAGACTGGTTTTGAACTGTGATTTGCCAGGAGAGGCTTACAAAAAGATAAAATCATTTTTTAAATAGAATCACTTTTATTAATTGATGGGATATGAAAAGAAAAGTTGCAAGGGAAGATAGGATTGCTGAAGAAATAAAACAAATAGTGAGCAAAAGGTTAAGAGTTGAATCCCAAGAAGAGCTTGCAGAGCTTGTTTTGAAAAATTTGAGAAAGGAAGATAAAAGCTACACTTTATCGCCGATAAGAGTTAAAAGGATTGCTTTGAAAATTCCTGAAATTGAAGTCAAAGCTAAAACTAAAAAGACTTTGAAATTGCCTAAAATAGACAAATGTCCGATTTGTGAAAGCAACATAGAGCCAGTTAAAATAAAAAATCTTTTGAATAGAGAGATTATAATTGGTTATAAATGTAGCAGTTGTGGATATCAAAGCGACTTAGAGGCTTTCATGCCTATGAAGTATATTTTCATTTTAAAGAAAAGAAACTCTTGAACAAGTTTTTGGCAGTGTTCCTTTAAATCCGAGTGCAATGACGAAGAAGCTGTGGGCTTTCCTGAAAGCCAAAAAACTTGCCAAGAAAGGGTAAAAGCTTAAAGCTGAGATAAAAAGATTGAATTTAGACTTAATTACAGGGAATTTTTAAAAATTGAATTTTTATAAATTAAATTATGCCTCTACTCATCACACCAAGTCTTAACCCAAAAGACAAAGAAGTCATCGTTAATTTTTTCAGAGCAAAGCCTTTGGTGGGAGTTAAGTTTTGGCCTTCAAATTTTAAGAGCTACGATGATGTGCCGCCTTTGGCCAACAATTCTTTTGTAGCTAAAGTTGGTAAGCATAAATTGTTCATCTTGTGTGTTGGTTATGGTGAGCAAGGAATAGAATATGGAATTGATGAGTATGAAAGGGTTTTGAGGGAAAATGACACTCTTCAAGAAATTTATTTCATAGGCTCTTGCTATGCAACTAAGCAATCAAACTTGAAAGTTGGTGACATAGTTCTTCCTTTCAAATCAGAAGTTGGTGGGGAACACACAAAATTCTACGTTCAAAAGCTTCTTGAAAGAGGAGTTAAAGATCCAACAAGCTTTGACGAAAAGCTTGTGAAGAAAGTGAGAAAAATTGCGAAAAGAGAGAAAATAAAAATCCATTCCGGAAAGATCTTTTCTGCTCCTATAGACAAGGGCTACCCTTGGGACGAATTCCATGAAAAGGGATATGAAAAAGGCTACATCGCGGCTGAGCTTGAATCTGCGGCAGTTGCGACTTTAGCAAAATATTTCAACATCCCAGCAGTTGCGATAATTCGTGTCAAGGATACAGGAAAGCCTGATAAAAGCTGGTCGAAAGATAAAAGATATGAGAATTCTACTGAATATAGAGTCCTTCCAGAAGAAGAGAAGAAGAAAGTCATAGAAATACAATTGAAGCTCGTTGAACTTTCGATAAAAGAAATTTAAACAACTTTCCTCATCTTCAGTTTTCTTGAAATTTCAATTTTCTCCTCTTTCTCCTTTTTCAAACTTTTCCCAATTTTTTTGCCCAGTCTTTCAAACAAAAGCTTTAAAGCAGAAGGTACATCCCACCCACTTGCTTGAGCAACAAAAATTTTATCAGAAGCTTTAACTTTAGCGTGGAAAGAATACTTTTTCCTTCCTTCAGGGCTATGAACATCAACATCCAGCCTAAAGCTTGTGATATTCCAAATCTTTTCAAATTTTTCCAAAAATTTGCCAACTTCTTCTTCTATTTCAAACTTTTCCGGAATTGGTGCATGAGAAATTTCTACTTTAGCCATAATTCATTTTTGTTTTCTTCCCTAAAAATAATTAAGCCAAAAATTGTTCTTCATATTTTTTCAAATATTCAACACTTCTCTTCACATCAGCAAAAAGCTTTTCAACATAAGCGACATGTTCTTTCTTTATTTCTTCTTCTTTCTTCTCTTTTGCGACTTCAAAAGCCGGAGCGATCAGCTGAATAGCATATCTTAAACTACTCCTTGTTCCAATTTCAGTCAAGTAATCTAAGGCTTCTTCCGAAATTTTTATTTTTTCAGATTTTGCTCTTATTTCTAAAATTTTTCTTATTTCATCTCTTTCGTAAGGTTTGGTGTTTATTATTAAAAGCCTGTCTACCAAATCCAATGGCATTCCATGAGGAGCTTTAATATCAGTTCCTCTTATCGTCGAAAAACCCCTGTTGGTTGCAAAGATTATTATTGGTGAAAGCTCTTGCTCCAAAGCTTTGTTCAAGAAAGCAAAAGTTTCTATATCTAGCATGCTACACTCATCAATGAAAACCACACCAGGCAATAACTCACATCTTCCTTCTTGAACCAAAGTTTTTATATATTCATCCACTTCTTTCCTCACTTCAGGTTCAATTTCTTTTGATTCCCTTCCACCAAAGAAAAAGCTAAAAATATCTGTTCCTGATCTTGCGCTAGCAACATCTAAAGCATGCAATGTTACTGGATAAACAAATTCTTTTTCTTTCAAAACTTTTCCTTTTGGAACTGGCACCGGTTTGGTAGCAGCTAAATCAACTTTTTTCTCTTTTGCACTTTCTTCACTTATACCAAGCTTAACAAGTCTACCTCCCTCAACATCAATCTGAATCACATCACCTGTTTCAACGCCTTGTTGAATAAGTTGAATGGCAAAGCTTTGGTCCATTGTAAGCTTTTTGCTTTCATCCTTTGTTGCAATTTTAATTGTAGCTCCTATCGGAATTTGTTGATAAGGATTATAGGGATGTTGAGCTTTTTCTATTGAAATCTCTTTGACTTCCCCTTCATAAATTTTCCTTATTTCATGAATTCTTGCTCCTATTGCTTTTCTTAAAGTTTGGGTTAAAAATTCGGTTTTCCTCATTTCGGTTGAAAAAATTTCACTGGCAGCCAAAGGAACAAAAGGAACATCCCAACCAAGCTCTTTTGCTATTGCCATAGCAATGGCTGTTTTTCCAGTTCCAGGGGGTCCTGCCAAGAGAATAGCTCTTCCTGCAAACTTCCCTTCTTTTATTAGTCTAACAACTAAACCAGCAGCTTCCCTTGCTTCTATTTGTCCTACCATACCTTGGGCTACAGGCTTTGCTTTTAAGCCATCTAAACCTAAGCCTTGGATGTGAGAATGTGCTGCTACCCTTTCCCATTCACGCAGAGATTCGGGAATTTCCCTCATCTCTGCCATCATCTCACCTTTTAATTTCTATATTTAAAACACCGTCTTTAAATTTTTTATCGACGATATAAGCTCCTTTAGGAATTGGTAAAAGCGTAAAGTAAGCTTTTTCTCCAGCAAAAGCTTTCACTTCCAAACTTTGCTCTAGCTTTTTTATTTCTATATCACTTTCACTTTTCACTCCAGGCAACTTTATTAAAATTACTTGTTTTTCTCCTAGATTCTTCACTTCTGTTTCTGGCTCTTCCGTAACTTTTGGCATTTTTCTTGGTTTAACTTCTTCTTCCACCTCTTCAACAGGAGGTTTTATTCCGAGTTTTTTCTTCAGCTCAGGCTCGATTTTCTTGAATTCTCCAGAAGTTTTTATCTCTATTTTTGGTTCCATACCAGTACCACTTCTTATAGTTATGCTTATTCCTCCACCTCTAACAAAAGGTTTTGATTTAAAGCTAGAAAGCTTGAAAGAAGGTAAGCCAAACATTTTGTCCATTCTTTCAAACTCTTTTTCTATTTCTTCAAAAATATCTTCACCAAAAGGCATCAAGGGACTTTCTTTAACCTTAGCCTTCTTCAAAAATTCTTCACCACAATAAGGACAAAAGTTCCATTCATCTTTTATTTTTTCTCCACAGTTTGGACATTTCTTCTTTTCAAACATTTTGACTCAACTCCCAATTTTTAAAAAGCTAGTCACTCTTCTTCAACTCTTGGGGCTAACACAAAATCCAAGTTGAGCTTGTCTTCAACTCCGAAACTTAGTTTTAATGGATAATCTTGTGCCCATTCTATTTTAACAACATCTGTAAGCTTAGCTGCTTTAATCATTTTTTTAAGATAGTCTAGCGGATATTTTGCTTTTACAGTTCCACTAACTTTTAATTCTTTCAAAGATTCGTTGCCTTTTTCCAATTCCAGTTGTGTCGAACTTATATCACCTTCTGCTCTCATCACAAACTTAGAAGGAGAAGCTTCAAAAATAACCGCATCAGCAACAACTTCAGCATCTTCTATTCCAGACTCGAGAATTTCCGAATCCACTTCAGCTTTTGTCGTGAATTCTAACTGGTCAATTCTTGGAACTTCTTCTTGGCTTATATCAAGCAAAGGTAGCACAAATCTTCTTCTACTAGAATTTTCCAGAACAATCTCGAGTTTTGAATCTTGCAAAGTGAAAATTGCTTTATCTTTTGAGCTAGCTCTTTTAAGAACTGAAAGGAAATTTGGAATATCCAAACCTATCGATTGTTCTTTATCAATTTCATATTCTTCAAATGCAGAAGATGAAATCTTAAAGTCAACTGCTGCCACCATAGCTCTATCTGAAGCAATTAAGCTTATGCCATCTTTTCCCAGCTTGAAAATCCCCTCGTCTATCAGTTCTGCTATTGTAGAAATAGAATTCACGAGCAAACTCACATCCTTTAAAGTTGCCTTAAACATACAATCCCTCTTTCTTATATAATTCTTCTACTCTCTTAAATAAATTTAAATCGAATCCTTTTAAGCTTTGTACTATATCTGCTTTAAGCTTACCATCCAACAGTGAACAAAAAACTCTTACAAGTTCACCTTCTTTCACTTCTTGATCTGAAAAAATTTCTATTTTTCCAGTTTCATCTTCAAGAACAAAAGAATTTTCCGCAACCTTAATGATTCTACCAATCAGAGCTATTCTTGAATCTGTTTTTGAAATCGAGGAAATTTTTCTCGGTGGATAATGACTTGCCACGAGTTTAATTTAAGAGCGAGAAGATAAAAGCTTTTTCTTCTCTAGAGGTTCTCAAGCATTCAAAAAGTTTTGGATGTAAGATGCCGTGAAATATTTTTGACTTAAGAGTATCTTCCAATTTTTCTCCATATCCTTAGTCTTCCACCAAAAAAGCACCAAGTGAGTTGCTTGTTGTAAGGATCACTTTTTTCTACTGATTAAAAATTTTTCCAGTTTTGGGATTATAAACTATACTCCTAAAACATTAACCAAAAAGATGTCTTTATCAAATTTGTGTGCAGCCAAGTTTCTGGCTTTCCATAATTTAAATGTTCTTTCAAAAAATGTTTATAAGCTTTTTCTTTCAACCATAAGAACGCCAACTATAACCACACTTCTTGCATTTATAGAACATTGTAGGTGGCTCATCTGCTGATCTAGTTTGTTGCATCCACCAATATGCTTCCATATTCTCACATTTTGGGCACATTATGGTTGTGGTTGGAAGCTCCGCCACTCCTTCATCCTTCCCCATAACAATAACTTCTTTCTTCTTTTCGTGTAATTTTTCTACTATTTCCACTCTTTCTTTCGATTTTATTCTAAAACCACATTTCCTACAAACTAAATATCCTTTTTTCTTGTCAGCTATCATCAAATTTCCGCATTTTTGGCAAAACATTTAAATTCCTCCAAATATCCAGTGGAAGATAACTTTAAAATATCCTAATTTCGGAATAATAAAGATTACTCTCCCCTTTATTTGCTCTTTCTTCACAGAATATTCAAAAGGAAGTAGCCCTGGATTGTGGTCTCCTTTTGTCATGTAAGTTCCATCTGGATTTATTTTGATTATTCTGTGAATTATAGGAATGTTTTGACCTGGAACTTCATAAACTATTACATCACCTACTTTATATTCGTCACTTCCTTGAACTATAGGCAAATCACCTATTCCAAATCCATTTGTGATAGGCCATGAATCTACATAACTTCTATTGTAACCTAAATTTTCTTCCAACCATTTGTAATGTGTTATTTCCACGCTTTCATCATGGAGCATTGAAGATGTTAAAACTGAAACTGCTGGATAATCTGTGGCAAGAATTAAGCTGAGAAGAGTTTTAAAAATCAAGGCCGCAGCAGCACCACCTAAAATGTAAGGCAAATAGGATTCTTGCTTGAAATAGTAAAGGAGAAGAATACCTAAAATTACCAGCAAATAAGCTTTTATATTTGTGATTGAAAAAAAGTACAGTAATAGCAATGAAATGGTTATGTAAATAAAGATTCCATACTTTTTTTCTATTTTTTTCCACCTTTTCTTAAGCTCTTCCATAACTTTCTCCTCTTACGATTCCTGTAGCTATAATGTGGGCTATTCTTAAAGGTTCTGGTATATAGCTTCTCGTGCAACTAAGCTTTATAATTTCTTTAGCCATAGGGTCATCGATTCCTATATTTTGGTAATAAACCTTTTTAAAGTCTTTGATATAACACTCTTTTATTTTACCAGCATTCTCTACAGCTTTCCATCTTTCTTCAAAATCTTCAAATTTTCTCAAAGCTCTCTTAACTCTAGCCAGGTCCGGCATCTTTCTGTTTATAACTATCACAGGAAGCCTTGTTTCTTCATAAATTCTCTTAACATCAACCATATTAAAACCTGCTAGGGTTATTCCGTCAAACATTATAACCTTAAGTTGTTGTTTGTGGCGAGTAGAATTAACGAGCTTTATTATCTTTTCAGTTGCATCATTCCCATCAACTAAAACTTCAGTTTTGAGTAAGCCGTCAAGAAATTTACCACCACGGAATATTACTCCTATCACAGGTACTAGCTCTTTACTCCTAGGGGTGAAGGTACCATCATCAAAACCAAGAATTCTTATCTCTGGCTTAAGCATGATTTTCTAAGTAAGAGAATAGGTTTTTTTAGATATTAAAGCTTATTTTTTGAATTTTTGATAGCTTTAAATACTATTAGCGGTAAATTAAAAATAAGTGAAGCGAATGGCAGGTGAAAGTGAAATAAAACGAATAGACCCTCTTTCTTTGGCAAAAGTATTTGCAGTGATATCTGCCATACTAAGCTTGATTACAGGTTTGATCTTAACAGCTTTTACTACATCTCTAATGGCTGTAGTTAGGGCACCAGTAGGATTGGGAGCAGGATTGGGTATAGTTTCTATAATACTCATGCCCATAATAGGAGCAATCTCTGGATTCATAACTGGACTCATAGTAGCAGTAGTGTACAACTTTGTTGCAAGTAAGATAGGGGGAATAAAGATAAATTTGGGTTAAATTTTTTTCTTTTCCCCTTCTTTTTTACCCTTGAAAGGTAAAAAAGTTTTAATACTTGTTGCACTAATTAAAATTGAAGTTTGGTGATCTTTAATGGCAAAAAAGATTTTTTCAGAAGCCGTAGCAAGACTTTATTCTAGAGTTTTCGTGTGTAGAGTTTGTAAGCGTAAACTCAGAGCAGATCCCGCCAAAGTTAAAGCTGGAAAAGTCAAATGTAGGAAATGTGGTTCCAAAGCTTTGAGACCAAAGAAAAGACCTATGTGATGATATGGAGATAAAATATATAACAAACCGAGACCTACAAAATTCTGCCGGTCAAGTAAAAGGTAAAGTAAGAGTTCTTGTGTTAAAAGGTGAAACTATTGCTAACATTGATTTAACTTGTCCTGAATGCGGCTGTGTTCAAAAGAAAAAACAAGAATTCAAACTTCCTCTAGATTTACAATGTGAAAAGTGTGGTTTCAAAGTAAAACTCCAGAGCTTGAGGAAAGAGATTAAGAAAAAGTAAAAAACTTATTTTTACCTTTAGAATTATCTATTGAAGAGTCTAAAGACTCTTCATGATTGGTATGATAGAGTTTCAAAGAGTTTGGAATTGGTATTCTAGAGAATCTGTTCTTAAAGCTTTAGTGGAAGCTGCAAAGAATAGAGAAGTAGTTGCTGTTTATAGAGATGGAGTTTTTGGAAAAAGGCCAGATATGATTCAATATATGCAGGATGTTCTTCAATCAGTCGCTAAAGGTGCTATCTCTTTTCATGGTTCACTTGAAAGATGGCAACAGCCAATGAAGCTTGATGTCGGTTTAACCAGAGCCCAGCTTGATGCTTTGAGAATCGGATGGGATGTGTTGTTTGATATTGATGTTGATGATTTTGAAATTGCAAAGATTACTGTGAAACACTTGATAGAAGCCTTCAAAGATCATGGTGTCTCAAGCTATAGTGTTAAATTTACAGGAGGTTCTTCTTTCCACGTTGGCATACCTTTTGAAGCTTTACCAGAAAAAATTAATTCTCAACCAACTGCTGCTCAATATCCAGAAATTTTACAGAAGATAATAGAATATGTGAAGTGGTACATAAAAGATCAGTTGAAAGAAGAGATTTCCACTCTAGCAAAACCAGAGGAAATTGCTAGTAGAATAGGAAAGCCTGTAAGAGAAATCACAGAAAATGGGGAAATTTCACCTTTCAAGATAATTTCTATGGATATTTTTGGCTCAAGGCATTTGTTTAGACTTCCTTACAGTTTACATGAAAAAACTTTGAATGTAAGCTTGCCTATAAAGCCTGAATATGTGGAAAAATTTGAAATTCAACAAGCCTCACCAGAAAAAGCCAAAGTTGAAGAGAAATTCTTGGTTCCTAAATCAAGCCTACATGATGCTGAAGTTCTTGTTATAGAAGCTTTGGACTGGAGCTCAAAACATTTAGTTGAAAGAAAAGAAGAAATTCCAAAACCTGTTTTAAAGAAAAAAATCAAAACCATACCAGAAGAATATTTCCCACCTTGTTTGAAGAATATTTTGCAAGGTTTAAATGATGGAAGGAAAAGAAGTCTTTTCGTTTTGATTAACTTCTTGAAGAATGTGGGTTGGAGCCTTGATAAAATTGAAAACAAAGTAATGGAGTGGAATTCAAAGAATGTACCTCCTTTGAGAAACAGCTACTTGAGAACTCAACTCAGGTGGCACTTCAGACAAGAAAGGAATTTACTACCACCAAACTGCGATAATGAGAATTTTTACAAAGCAATAGGAATTTGTAAGCCAGACGAATTTTGTACTAACAAAAGCGATAAAATTACGATAAAGAATCCTGTAAACTATCCTTTCAAGAGGTTGAAGATAAAGAAAAAGAGAAGGAAAAAGAGTTAAATATCATTATTTTTGGTTTTATATTATGACTGAAGAAACGATAACTTTTGAATTGATAAGAAAGATTCAAAGAGAAGAAGAGAGATCACCAAAACTCTCTAAATTGCCCGAAAATTTCTACCAGAATGTTAAGAACTATTTACAGCAAAAAAGAAAGATTTTGGAGAAAATGGTTGACAAGAAAGTTTCAATAGAACTGAAGAATGTGGAAAGGTTAGTTGAAGATATTTTTAACAGAAGAGAGAGAAAAATTGTGACACAAGCCATAAATTCGGCTAGGGTCGGACTGACGATAGAGAATTTGACTGATGAGGAGAGGGAGTTTTTTGAGAAAATTAAAGAAATGATAAAAGAAAGGAGAGAGAAAGTTTTGAAAGAGGTGATGGAAAAAGAAGAGGAAGAAAAAGAAACGGTGAGTATGGTTGTTTTTAAAGAAGCCGTTCCTGAGTTTGTTGGAGCTGATTTGAAGACTTATGGACCTTTTGAAAAGGGTGATATAGCCAAGATTCCAGAAGAAAATGCCAGGGTCTTGATTGAAAAGGGTTTGGCCGAAGAGTTCAAAATAAGCAAATGAGAAAATTATTTAAACTTTATTTTTCTAAACTTCAATATGAGAAGTTTAAAATCATTGCTTCAACAGGCGAAACATTTCCTATCTTTAATTGGGGAAGAGCTAAAAAATCCCTTAGGAGAAATTAGTTTATATTGCGAGGTTTGTGGAAGTCTATATCAAATCAGTAAGGAAGAAAGAAAGAGATTGAATATAAAAACTGTTATGCCACCATCCTATGCTTTAAAGAATTGCTGGTGCCCAAAATGTGGCACAGTTTTTGGTGAAGGTCTTTATCTATACAAAGCCTGAAGAATAGTTAAAAATTTAAATTGATAGAAGATGTTAAATCTTTTTATGAAATTCCCAAAATTACTCAAGACTTATTGCCCTTATTGTAAGAAGCATACTGAACATGAAGTTGAAACGGCCAAGAAGAGACCTAGAGGAAGTTTGAGCCATGGTCAAAGAATTTTCAAGAGAAAGATGAAGGGTTATGGAAGTTTCCCCAAAGAAAATCCAAAAGGAAGAGAAAAACCAACAAAAAAAATTGATTTGAGATTCAAGTGTAAAGTTTGCGGAAAGATGCATACAAGAGGTGAAGGTTGGCGTGCTAAAAAGTTTGAGTTGGTGAAGAAATGAAGACCAAAAATCTCGTGACTTTACCTGAAAGCAAATTCTTGAGAATTCTCTGCCTTAAGTGCAAGAATGAGCAAGTGATCTTCAGCAAAGCGTCAACTCTTGTGAAATGCTTGAAGTGTGGGGAAGTTTTGGCTGAGCCTACTGGTGGAGAGGCAAGAATTAAAGGAAAAGTTTTGGAGAGGTTTGGTTAGATGGTTGAAGTTTTGGAATTAATTGCAAAATATTCTCAAAGTAGAGCCAAAGATTGCTACAAAGAAATAGGCGAGAGTATGCAAGATGAAATAAGGAACAAGCTCAAAAATATGAACTCAAAGTTGCTCATAAATATTTTTAACCAAGTTGCATTCAATCAAAAAGTTCCCCCAGAAATAAGAAAAGAAGTGATCTTTGAATATTATCATAGAGGTGGCAAAATAATTTTTTAACTTAAAACCGTAAAGTTTTTAAATAAGTTTGGTAGATATATTTTTAGGGTTTAAATAATCTAAATTTGGTGATGGTATGTGGGAAGATCCTTGGGATGAGTTTGAAAGGATGAGAAAAAGGTTAAACTTCCTGATGAGAAGAATGTGGTTGCCTTTAGAAGAAGAGCTAGAAGCTTTCAGAAGCTTTCCTGTAGATATAAGTGAAACAGACGATGAGGTTATAGTTAAGGCAGATTTGCCAGGTTTTGAAAAAACAGATGTTTCTATAAGAGCAACAGAAAACACTTTAGAAATTGAAGCCCAGCAAAAGGAGAAGAAGATTGAAAAAACAGAAAGGATGTTCAGGGCTGAGAGAAGAGTAGGAGCTGTGAGAAGATTTTTGACTTTACCTGTTCCCGTTGATTATGAGAATGCAAAAGCTGAAATGAAGAACGGTGTATTAACAATAATTTTACCTAAGAAGATAAAGAAGAAAGCTGGAAAAGAAATTAAAATTGAATAGGATGATGAGTATGGCAGGAGAAAAAAATGATCTGCCAAAGCCTGAAGGAATTTGTAAATTTTGTAAGAAACCTGTATACAAGGATATAGCAAAACATGAGCTTATTTGCCAGTTTAAATGAGAGAAATTTCAAAAAAACACACAAACCAATATTTTTGAAACACTTTTTAATTTGACCATTTTTTAGCAAATCATTTCCTATCTTGCCTGCATCACCAATTATTGCTACTTTTATGAGAAAGTCTTCGCAATTTTTTCCATTCCCTCTAAGATTTCATTTTCTGGTACAGTATAAGCAATTCTGAAATAGTTTCTGTAATTTCCAAAAGCTGTACCTGGAGTGATGGCGACTCCTTTTTCTAAAAGTTCAAGAGCAATTTTTTCAGAATCTTGGCCGCAAAAAGGAAAAACATAAAAAGGAGCATCAGGCCTAGAAAATTTCAATTTTGTTTTTGAAAGAGCTTTGCAGACAATTTCACACCTTTTCTTGTAAATAGCTTTCATAGTTTTTACTATTTTATCTTTTTCTTCTAACGCTTTTACCCCAGCATCTTGAATGAAGATTGGAACATTTGTTATAGTGAGTTGGTTTAGCTTTACAATTTTTTCTATCAGTTGTTTCTCTAAAATAGCAAATCCTAGTCGCCAACCACTCATGGCAAATGTTTTTGAAAAAGTGTTCACCATTATGTGATTTAAGCTAAAATCTAAGATGCTTTTAGCTTTCTTGAAACTTAGTTCTAGATAGGCTTCATCCGAAAGTATTTTGATGTTTTTCTTTTCAGCTAGTTCAACAATTTCAGCAAAAGTCTTCTCGTCTATCACTTTACTTGTTGGATTGTTTGGACTGTTGAGAATTATTAGCTTAGTGTTGCTATCTATCATCTCTTCTAGTTTGTTTAAATCGATTTTCCAGTTGGAATTCAAGTCTGTGTGAAGAAATCTAGGCTCGGCATCAATCTCTTTGGCTATAAGCTCGTAAGCTGTCCAATGAGGAGATATTATTATCACATTTCCTCTTCTTGCCACAACATTCATTATGGTGAAAATCAACCATTTAGAACCAGGGGAAATAATAACATTCTCTGGTTTGACATGGTATTCTTCTGCTATTTTTTCTCTTAAGTTTTTCTCACCATATGCAGAACCGTATTTTGTTCTTCCCTTCTTCATAGCTTCAAATGCTGCCTGGATTATTTTTTCATCAGTTTTTTGGTCTGGATCACCAACATTGAATTTAATTATTTTCTTTCCCTTGTTTTCCATTTCTCTAACTTTTTCAGCTATTTCATAAAGCATTAAGACCACTTCGGATATGAGCCCAAAATTTTAACAAAATTCGAGTTTTTTCTTAGAAGTTTAATTGCTTCTTTTACTTTCTTCTCACTTCTGTGACCTTCAAAATCAAGGAAGAAATTGTATTCCCAAGGTTTGCCAATTATTGGTCTAGATTCAATTTTAGTCAAATTGATTTTATTTTTGGCAAATCCTTCAAGACACTTGAATAGAGCACCTGGAACATGTTTTGTTGAGAACATTAAAGATGTTTTATCATTGCCAGTGTATTTTGAGTCTTTGATTGATATGATGAAGAAGCGTGTGAAATTGTTTTTGTTAGTTTCTATTCCCTTTGCCAATATTTTCATGCCATAAATTTTGGCTGCACGTTCGCTTGCTATTGCACCAGAATCTCTCAAGCCTTGTTCTTTTAACATCTTAACACTCCCTGCAGTATCATAAGTTGGAATCAAATTACACTTCAATTTTTCTAAAAATTGTCTACATTGACCCAAAGCTTGAGGATGAGAGTAAACATTCTTAATAGATTTGATTTTAGTTCCGGGGAGAGCAATGAGACAATGGTTTATTCTTAAGATGGTTTCGCCCTTTATCTTGAGGTTTGTAGAAAACAACAAATCATATGTTTGCCCTATTGTACCTTCAATGGAGTTTTCCACGGGCACTACACCAAAATCAGCTTCACCATTTTCAACTTTCTGGAAAACTTCTGATAAACTCTTACAAGATATTGTAAATATATGATTGCCAAAGAATTGAAAAGCAGCGTCTTCACTATATGCTCCAACTTCGCCTTGAAAAGCAACTTTGATTTTCATTTTTTGGCCCCTTGAATTTTTCTAGCATATTCAATTAAGATTTTCATTATTTTTTCAGCAATTTTAGGATCCACTTTCATTTTTTCAGCAATTTTTCTAGAATTTTCCAAAACTTCTTTCTCTCTTTTTCTATCAACAACTTTCATTCCGAGTTTCTTCTTTGCTAAACCTATTTCTTTTACAAGTTTGTTTCTTTCAGCAATCAGATAAATTATCTTTTCATTTATTCTATCTATTTTTTTTCTGTTTTTTTCGATTACATTCTTTGGATTCATTCAAATAATTAATTCCGATTATTAATTATTAAATCCCTTTTGTTGAAACTCAAACAGGAAGGAAGATGCTTGCTACACTGAAATAAATTGCTAAAGTAGTTATATCGCTAAGCAAAGTTGCAAAAGGTCCAGCAGCGAAGGCAGGGTCTATTTTCATTTTTTTTAAGATTATGGGCAAGAAAGTTGAAATCAAAGTTCCTGCCATTATGCCTAAGAACATTGAAAAGCCAACAACCCAAGCTATTGAAAGCTTTCTTTCCCAACCTATAATTTCAAAAATTGCTAAAAGCAATCCACAAATAAATGCAAGATAAAGTGCTACTAAAATCTCTCTTTTTACCCATCTTTTAATAGAAAGTTTTGGATCTAAAGCAAATCCACGAACTATAAGAGTTTCTGATTGAGTACCTGCAGCGTCGCTCACATAAACAAGAACTGGAATAAAAGATGCCAACACCAAATATTGGCTTAACACGCTTTCAAAGAAACTGACTATCATTGCAGCTATTGCTCCACCGAAAATACCAAAAATAAGCCATGGTATTCTCCTCTTGACCATTTTGGCTGGAGGATCGTTTATTGTGTGAAATTCTTGACCAACTTTATGAAAAATTCCTCCAAACTTGAAAATATCTTCTCTTACTTCTTGATTAAAAATTTGAAGAATTGTATCGTAAGGTATCACACCAAGAAAATGTTTTTCTTTATCAACAACAGGCATCATCTTTATGCCATGAGAAAGGGCCAAATAAACAACTCTTTCTTGATTGGTGAAAGGATAAACATAAACCACATCTTTCTTCATCACTTCTTCTATTGGTTTGTTTTTCTTAACTTCAAAAAGTTCTTTGATTGATAACACTCCTTTCAACACATTTTCTTCATCCACAACAAAAATGTAATCGATTGTTGCAAATTTCTTTGTTTTTTTGGATATGAATTTCTTAACATCATTTACACTATCACCAACTTTCACTACAGGAACTTCTGTTATCATACATCTTCCAGCTGCTTTTGGAGGGAATCTTTTCTGCATAAAATAGAAATTGTGTTTATCTTTATAAATAACAAGATGTTTTTTTATCTTGTGAAGTTTATTCCTTCAACTTCTATTCTTCTATTTGTTTTATCGATTGAAAACTTGCAACCCAAAATTTTTTCACAAACCGAAATGTTTGAAGTACAATGTTGAGTTATTTCTTCAACAGTAATAGAAGATTTTCCATGAGCCAAAGCTAAGAAAGGTATTATTTGATCTGCCATGAATTTATCCAAAGCTGCTTTAGATTCAATTGATTTTATCAAGGCTTGAGCTGCTTCTTTTCCTATTTCTTCTGCCTTCACTCCTTTTTTACCCAAATTATCAGAACCCAAAATAGAATTTTCAGTCTCGGCCCAGAGCGTGATTGAAGTACCTTGAGAATAGGTTGGAGTTGAGTAATATTTGATATCAATGTTTTCTGTTAATTTTTTCAATGTTTCTTTTGCAGCTTCAGCTTGTCTGAAAGCTACAGATTCGGGCAAGCTTCCAGCAACAGAAATCCCTTTTATCGACAAAACTTTTCCTGGATTTGTTAGGTTTATGTAAGTCAAAAGCTTCACAGGCTCAAAAGTTATTCTTACTCTTCCCCCACCTCTAGGATAAAAACCTTGTTTCAAAATTTCTATTTTTGGTAAAGGAAGACCAAGCTTGTTTAAAATAGGGAATGTAACATATTGAGTAAATTCTATTGTTGGTGAACCTAAGCCTGCAGTACCACCAATTATTTCAAGTGTAATTTTCTTGTCAGCAAAAGTTAGCATTGGAGTTAAAGTTTGTAAAAGTAGAGAAATGCTACCGGCCGTGCCAATATCTATTGTTTTGTCTTTGACATTAAACTTTCTTGGTCTGAATTCAATTTCCATTGAACCATATTCCAGACCTGAGACTTCTGCATCACAAAATTCTGCTGCTACTTTTATTCCAGTCAAATGCTGAGGCATCAAGCCTGGTTTTGGTCTTGAGGCTCTGATGTTTATGACTTTTACTGGTTTGAGAGTCAAGGCTGACAAAGCTATTGAAGTTCTCAAAACTTGGCCCCAACCTTCTGAGCCGTCTATCAAAATCATATTAAAACTTTTATTTTTGGGAATTAAAATAAAAAATATGAAAAAATTATTGGTGTTTTTTGTTTTTGGCTTGATTTTTTTCTCAAGGGTTGCCCTATCTGAAGAATATGGTAAGAAAAAATGTAGTTTTCTTTGGTTCACTTATGAATGTTCGATATGTGAAGATTGTTTTGGATGGTGGTGTGTTCCGAGAAATGGGCCACCAGATGTCAAAGGTTTTACTGTCTACGGTAAATGCTGCCAAGATGGAAAGTTGGTAGATATTCCACAATATACATGTGAGCCCGCAGAATCAAAATATTTTTATTACAAAATGGAGAATGCTTGCTCTCCTGGACTTGGTGTAATAAAAAAACTGAAAGTTCTCTTACCTTGTCCTAGTGGCCAAGTGTTTTCAGGTGACACTTCATGTAGAATGCCTTGCGTACTTGAATCTAAAGATATAACTGCTGCAAAACCTAGTACAGCTACCACTTCTTCTACCACAACTACTATTAAATTGCCTCCTACCACAACAACCACTCTACCCCTAATAACCACTACAACTGTTTTAGAACCAACCACTACCACTTTACCATTTTCCACAACAACCACAACTCTACCGCTCCCAACTACAACAGTTCCAACCACAACTCCAACCACTACTATTCCAAATGTTCTTCCATTCGATTGCACTAATCATGCTCAATGTTCTCAAGCTTGTACAAGCTTGTGCCCTGCTAATGTCTATGGTTGTTGCTATGGTTGTAAGCTTGGCCAGTGCATTAACAGCAAATGCCAGTGCGTGGATGCAGTAAGCTATTGTTCAGGCACTCCGAACTATCAAGTTGGTGATAAATGTGTAAAAGAAAAGTCGACAACCACTACCACACTTACTACCACGACTAAACCAACAACCACCACTACTCCATATCCAACCACCACAACTTCCACAACAACTACTATTAAATTGCCTTCTACCACCACAACCTTACCATCTTACACACCTTGTCCTTCAGGCTATAGCTGCGTTCCAAGCTACGGTGTTTCAAACTTTTGTCAAGGTTGTGGGTATAGTGGAATGAGGTGTGATTGTCAAGGTCAAACAAAAGCTTGCAATCAAAACGGTGACAACTACTGTTGCAGATGTGTCAGATATAGTTCTCAACCAATCCCAGCCGGAATTTTAAGCAGCTTGTGGGACTTCATCAAAAACCTTCTAAGAATTTAATTTCTCATCTCAAGCTACCGAACCTGGCTATGGTGAAAATTCCAATAAAGTTAAGCAAGTAGGCTATCGGAACAAATTTCTTTGAATCAAACTTTGCAGCTCCAAACAAAGCAACTCCAAACTCATCAGGCAAAGGAGAAGCTATGATGAACCCTGCTATCACTGGCACAAACCACTTGAGTTTAGATTGAGATGCTCTTTGCCAAAGCCAAAGCCTGAACCTGAGGGTTTTTGGTATAATTCTTTTAGAAATTGGTTTTGTTGCTGGTTCTAGAAAATATTTCACCTCTTCTTTTAAAAGTTTTATTTCATCCATAAGCCTATCTCTTACAAACCTGAAGATAAAGTAATCACTCAAAACAGTGCCTAAAGCCCCAAGTGTAGCGACAAGAATTGGGTTGAATTGTGAACCAAGAGTGTAGAGGAAAGCGGTAGCTGGTGCAACAGTTAAAGAAAAACCAAACATCATGCCAGCTATGAAAGCTGAAACATAACCAAAATTTCCAAGTTTCTCTTCTATCAAGATAGCAAAATCAGATTTTAAAACAAGGTAAGCTATAACAAGACTTGCAGCAAAAGCTGCTAAGTTCTTATACTTCCACTTCTTCAGCTTGTCAGCATGATTCTTGAGCTGTTGATTAAACTTGCTCTTGAGGTAAGAATATTTTTTTGGCATCTTTCTAATTTAGCTTTCAGTAAATAAAAAATTTTACTAAATTTTTTGAAGAATTTCTTCAATTCTTATCATTTCATTCAGCTTGCTTATTCTTTCACCAGAAATTCCGAATTTCACATAATCGCAACCCAAACCAACTGCTAAATGGGCAATCAACTCATCTTCAGTTTCTCCTGATCGATGAGACATTACTGTCACGATCCTGTTTTCTTTCGCAAGTTTCACAACTTTTATCACATCGCTTATCGTTCCTACTTGGCTTGGCTTAACTATTATTGCATTTGTTGCTTTAAGTTCTATACCATCTTTTAACCTTTTCAGGTTTGTCGCGAACAAATCATCACCAACAATAAGCTTGTTCGGTAAGCTGCTAGTTAGAACTGCAAAAGAGACAAAATCATCTTCCATGAAAGGATCTTCTATGTAGCTTATTGGATATTCTTCTGCCAGGTCTTGCATGAGCTTGAGTTGCTCGAGCTTGCTTAAGATTTTGTTGGAAAAAGGGTAAACATAGTACTGCTTGCCGTCCCAGAGCTGGGAAGCAGCGACATCAAGACCAATTCTCAACAAATAATTATTTGCTATTTTCTTCAAGATGTTCAAAAGCTCGATGAAGTTTAAATTGGTGATCCAGCCTGATTCCCAATTTCTCCCGTAAGCAAAAGTAGGATCAGCCAGCTTCAAAGCTTTTCCCAAATCAAGGTAAGCTTGGGAGATCTTTGAGATTGATTCAAAGAAAGAATTTTGGTGAACAGGCAAGAGCAAGAATTCTTGGATGTCGCTCCTGCTATCTTTCCAACCACCAGCAACATTGCAAACTGGCTTAGGCATTTTCAGTTCACTCTTAGTTAAAGCTGCTAGGTATTCGAAAAATTCCAAACCTTCATCCAAAGCAAAAGCTTTCAAGAAAGCTGAAGATATTGCTAAGGCTAAATTTCCACCAATTTCCTTGAACTCAGGAGTCTTATCTATTGTTCTTATGAGCTCATCAACTTCTTCTTGATTTTTGAATTCTTCATTTGTGAAGCTCCTTCTTATCAAGTTGAACTTGTTTATCACTTCTTCTGTTGGCAAGAAAACAACTTCATGCTTTCCCCTGCTCGTGCCGATTGGGACAGAAGCCCTTACTTTTCCTTTTGCAGTTTCTATTTCAACTTCAATTGTTTTCTTGGAGTTTGTGGCAAAGATTTGCCTTATTTCAAGCCTTCTTGCTATCATTAATTAGAATTTGTTTTGAGCGATAATTATAATTTATTTAAATTGCTTCTTAAAAGAATAAATATGAAAAATTATTAAAGTAAAGAAACTTTCAAAAAAATGAAATCCAACTCCACTATGAAGTTCTTAAAGATTGATTACAACTCTTGGAGTTACAAATCTATATAAATAATCTCCAATAAACTCTTCTTATGGGTAAATTACTGAAAGAATTGTTTCCTGATATAGGCAGTATTATCCTTTTCATTCTCATGTTGATAGGATATGTACTGTTTGCACTTGTAGTAACGGGTGTGATAAAATGAAAGTTGACCCTTCATTAATTGCACTTTTGTTGGCTAGCATTTTTCTTTTGTGTTTGATTATTTGGCTTATTTTTCATAGTGAGTTTGTAAGTCATGGAGAATTCCTTAGTGCTATAATAGGAATTTTTGGAGCTCTGCTAACAGGGTTTTGGAGTTTGTGGAAAAAAGTTTCAGATATTTCTGAAAGTATCGGCTTTCTTAAGTCAGAAATTTTGAATGTGAAGAAAGATGTTGCTTCACTGAAGAAAGAGGTGTCTATGATGAAAAGAGACATGTCTCTAATGAAGAAGGAAATTTCTGTTATGAAGAAAGATATAGCTTTCATCAAAAAGAAGATATGATATCTTCTTATCTCCCAAAAACAATCTTCCAGAGCTTCTTGCCATTTATGAGCTTAAGCTTTCCTTTTTTCACAGAAAGCTCATCGAACTTTTGCACTTCATCTCTACCTTTTCCGTAAATTAGAATTGGCACTGCTCCAAACTCATGCTTCCTAGTCTTGCAAGAAGTTATGTGGTCAGAAGTTATTATCAAGATACCATCGAAATCTTTCAATCTTCCCAAATAATCATCTATTCTTTCTATGACTTTTTGCTTCCTGAAGAAGTCGCCATCATGAGCAGGCTCATCTGGACCTTTAATGTGAGCATAAACAAGATCATATTCAGCCAAAGCATTTTCTATGTTATCGAAAATAAACCTTAAAGTTTGCTCGAAATTCAGCTCTGGCACTGTTATTGCATCAAAGCCTGCAAGCATGCAGCTTCCTTTCATCACCCCATTCTCAGCAATGCAAACAGCTTTTGGAATTTTGTGCTTTTTCAAAAAACTTTTGATAACTGGAAGTTTGTTCCCAGCTTCTCTCGTTACAATGTAGTTTGCTGGTGGCAAACCGTTTTTTATTCTCTGCTCGTTTGCAGGATGGTATTCGATGACCTGCCTTGCTTTTTCTATGAACTCTTGAACTAGTTGGGCTGATCTTGAAGCTTCAGGAGAAAGGGCTTCTATTTTTCTCACCCTTTCCCAGTCAAAATAAGGGTCGCTGTCTGTTATTTTATCGCTCAGCTTTTCTTTCAAAATTAAAACAGCTCGATGACCATAAGTTCTCATGAAGATGTGACCAACTTCAAGCTTCACATGTTCATTAATGTACCTTGCTATCTCGTCCAAGCCTTGAGAATTTCTCCCCACTCTTCTGTCCAAGACCTTGAGCTCATTGTCAACAGTCACAAAATTACATCTCAAGGCAAGCCAACCTTGCTGGTAAGGGATGTCAGAACCAACAGCTTCTATCGGTCCTCTTTTCATTTGTTCCGGCTTCAAATCATAGCCAAGCAAAGAGAAATTTGCTAAATGGCTCACGCTTGTCCTTGTTGTCTCATTCCAGAATTTTTTCTCTATTGGTAAAATTTCCCCACACATTCCGTTTTTTGCAAAAAAATCGAGATTTGGTTTGTAAGCTGAAGATAGAGGGGTTTTTTGTTCTGGCAAATCTGGCATGCCATCTATCAGGAGAAAAATCACTTTTTTCTTGGGTTTGATTTGTTTTGGTTTAGCTTGCTTCTTAATTCTCTTTTTTTGCACTGTTTTTCTTCTTGGCATTAATTAGAATTAGGGAGCCAAAGAAAATAAGTTTTGATTGTTTATCTTTTTCTATTCTTTGCCCAATTGTAAAAACCACCGAGTCCAAATTTCTTCGCAATTACAGAAGCAGCATAATCTGGTCCCCATTTATTTACCTCTTCCACAATTTTTTCCCACTCTTTATTCATTTCTCTCACATTATACATCACAACCATCACCCCTCCATTTTTCCTTCAATTTCATTCAACACATTTTCAGCATATTCAGCAAGTTTTTTTGAGAGCTTGGTTTTGGCCAAAAGGAGCTTTCTCTTGAAAGCAGGATCTTGACCTTTAGCTTGTTCGGCAGCAAAAAGTGTGATGAAAGCTGATTGAAGCTCGAGCCAAAAGAAAGCTTTTTCCAAGAATTTCTTACATTCTTGCTTGTTTTGGGCAGATAGAGCTAAAGCTTTCCATTTCTCATAGTTTTCAGAGCACAATGAAATTTCTTCATTGATATCCATAGTCTTCCAACCCCAAGCCTTTTATTTTTTCTAAAATTTCTCGAGCCCTTTTCATATCGCCTTCAATTCTTCCTTCTTTAATCCCATTTGGGTTATGTTTTTGAGGACAGTATCTGTTTATGAGTTCTAAAGCTTGTCTAACTAATTCCTTATCTGGATATTTTTTTAATACTTTTATGTAATCTGCAATTTCCGCCACAATCTTTCTTATTTCATAAATCTTTCCATCTACCATCAATTGTCACCTTATAGTAGTTACTATATCTTTTCTAGTATTTAAGCGTTACTATTCTACAGTAGCGAAATCTTTATATATACCTTTCAAACTAAAAGATATTTATGTCTGAAATATTTGTTGAAGAAATAACAGTACCCGACAAAGAAAAAATTACACTAAAATACACCATAGACGAAATAAAAAAAAGTATGAAATTTTGGGGTATTTTTCCTGATAAAGGTATAAACCAGAGAGTTACAATTCAAAAAATATTTGAGACTATTTTAAATCAGTATCTACCTTCCAGCGTTCCATCTCCTACAGAAATAAAATATTACTTCCATTCCCCAAACCAGATTGAAGTAATAGGATTATATAAAGAAAATGATCTAACAATAAGCCTCCAAATTATAACATCCGATAAAGATTTGAAAATCTTTATTGGTTCAAACTCAAACCTTGTATACTCTCTTTTAAGAGCAGGAAAATCATAAATTGAAAATTCTATTATTAGCTAAAGGTGCAACAGCATCAAACCCTTTTTCTCTTAGCTCAGAAGCAAATTCTTCTGTATGATCACCATGAACACAGAAAACTTTCTCAGGATTAAGCTTCTCTATGAACTCGAACAGCTCACTCCTTCCAGCATGAGCACTGAAGTCAAGCCTTTTAACAAACATCTTCACTTCTAAGTCTAAATCTTTTGTTATTAGTCTTCCAGTCTCAAGCAAAATCTTGCCAGGCGTATCTTCAAGCTGCCATCCTGTTAAAACCAAGCTAGACCTTCTGTCAGCATAAAGTTTCTTGAGGTACCAAATTACTGGGCCACCAGTAAGCATGCCGCTTGTCGTCAAGATTACACTTGGTCTCTTTAAAGCTCTCTTTCTTGATCTTTCTGAACCAACATACTCTACCCTCTTCAAAGCTTTGTCTAAGCTTTCAGGCTCTTTCAACAAGCTCTTATGCTGATTTATTATTGTTGTGGCTTTCTTTGCCATTCCATCCAAATAAACAGGATAATCTATTCCATGCTTGTCCAGGATCAACAAAATTTCTTGAAGCCTGCCAACGGCAAAACCAGCTATCAAGCAATGGCCATCTACTGCTAAAGTTTCATCTATTATTTTCACCAGCTCTTTCTCTTGCTCTTTCCTGTTTGCGTGCTCTCTGTCAGAGTAAGTCGATTCTGTTATCAAGTAATCTATTTTGGGCAAGTCTAAGTCAGCTCTTTTGAGAAGTCTTGTGTCTGTTGTCTTGAGATCGCCCGTGTAAAGAAGGTTTTTGTTACCGAAGCTTAAAAGGATCATAGCACTGCCGGGAATATGACCAGCATCGAAAAATTCAAATTTTGTAGAGTGAAGCTTAAACTGCTTTCTATAGGGAATCAAAACAAAGTTTTTCATGGTTTGCTCGACATCTCTCTTCTTAAAAGGCAAGCTTACGCCTTCTTCATGGCTTATTTTCAGAGAATCTAAAAGCAAAAGCTCCGTTAATGGCTTAGTGACATTTATTGAATAAATTGGGCAGCCTTGACTGTTTGCAGCAAAAATCCCTATTCCCCCACTGTGATCAAGATGGGCATGAGAAAGCAAAATTGCGTCTGGCTTTCCCTGAATTGGAATTGGAAATTGTGGAGGAACTTCTCTAATTTTTGTCCCATAGTCGAGCAAAATTTTTTCTGTGCCGGTGTCAACCAAAATTCCAGAAGCTCCTACTGTTTGCATCGCACCGAGAAAGCTGAGCTGAATCATAAAACCTTCTTTATTTTTTGGTTTTTCTCTATTTATTTTTTCCGAGTTTAGTTGAATATTAGCAAATCCTTCTTTAACCATTATTCAACTAAGAGTGGAATTGAAAGAAAAATGTCATAGCTTAAGATTGGCCGAATTGCTCAATATCTTGAAGAAAAATCTTAAAGGTATTTTACCCAAAAAGAGACTACATAAGAATTGTTGAAAGGGACTACAACTGATTTTTTAACAAAGAAATTTAACTTTAAAAATTCACTATTGGTATTATGGATTTAGAAGAAAGATTTCAGCTTGTTAAAAGCGTGGGGGAAGAAATAATCACAGAAGAAGAATTGAAAGATCTTCTTGCTTCAAAAGAACACCCAATAGCTTACGATGGTTTTGAACCTTCAGGCCTAGCTCACATAGCCTTTGGAATTTTCAGGCCCATGCTTATAGAAGATTTGCTAAAAGCTGGAATCCACTTCAAGCTTTATTTGGCAGATTATTTTGCTTGGATAAACAACAAGCTTGGTGGCGACCTAGAAAAAATAAGGCTTGCAGGCGAATATTTCATAGAGGTCTGGAAAGCTGCAGGCATAGACACAAAAAAAGTTGAGTTTGTTTGGGCTAGCGATCTGGCGAGCAGAAAAGAATACTGGAAAAAAGTTATTCTGATTGCGAAACACACTACCATAAACAGAGCTAATAGGGCCTTAACTATAATGGGAAGGAAAGCCGGCGAGCTTAAAGAAGTTGCCCAATATTTTTATCCTATGATGCAAGTTGCTGATATTTTTGAGTTAGGAGTTGATATTTGTCAGCTTGGTTTAGATCAAAGAAGAGCAAACATGCTAGCTCGCGAGCTTGGGCCAAAACTTGGATGGTGGAAGCCTGTTGTGGTAAGTCATCATATGCTAATAGGTTTGGAAGGGGTAAAACAACCTGAAGGTTTTGATGAAAATAAGGTTATAGACATAGCGATAAGCTCAAAAATGAGCAAGAGTAAGCCTTCAAGTGCTATTTTCATGCACGATAGTAGAGAAGAAATTTTCAAGAAAATTAAAAATGCTTATTGCCCTGAGAGAGTAGTAGAGAACAATCCAATTTTAGATTACACAAAACATCTTATCTTCAGAAAATTCAAGAGCTTGAAAGTTGAAAGACCAATAAAATTTGGTGGAACTGTAGAGTTCAAATCTTACGAAGAAGTGGAGAAAGCTTTCAAGGAAGGAGAGCTTCACCCCCTAGACTTGAAAAATGCAGTTGCCGACTATCTGGACCAAATGATAAAGCCTGTGAGAGAGCATTTTGAAAAAAACTCGAAAGCAAGAGAACTTCTCGAAATCATGAAAGAAGCCAAGATCACTAGATAGATTTTTTTCTTTTCTTGCGAATTATGAAAACAAGAGAACCGGTAGCTAAGATTGCAAGAGTTACAAAAATCAATTCTATTTCAAAATATCCTAACAAAGCCATGCAAGATATAGTGCCAAAAAAAGCCGTGAGCGGGAACTTTCCTATGTTGAGTGGGGCTAAGAATTTTCTCTTTATATCTGGTCTCATGAATCTAAGATGAATTAAAGAGAGATTAGCTGCTATGAAAGCAAGTAAAGAACCCAAGCTTGTTAGTTTGGCAACTTTTTCAATATCGCGCAAAAAAACAAAAACTATCGCTAAAGTAGTTACCAAAAAAATTGCTATATATGGTGTTTTTCTATTTGGATGTATCCTGGACAAAATTTTTGGAAGAGAATTTTCTCTTGCCATACCATAAATAATTCTAGAAGCAGAAAGCATAAGACCAAGAGAAGTGTCTGCAGTTGTTAAAAGAGCTGCTAATGAAATGAAAATAAATGCTTTATCACCCAAAACTTTAGATGCTGCTAAAGCCAAAGGTGCTGATGAGCGAGAAAGCTCTTCCCAACCAACAAGGTTGAGAACAGAAATCGAAACCAAAACGTAAATCACAGTTGTTATAATCACAGAAAGAATTAAAGCTAGAGGAATTATTTTTGTTGGGTTTTTTGTTTCTTCTGCCAAATTTACAACATCTTCAAATCCCAAGTAAGCGAAAAAAACCAAGGCTGCTGCTGAGAAAACTCCTGTCAAGCTAGGTGCTTCAAAAAATTTTTTAAAGTTGATTGGAGAAACAAAAAACCCAGAGAAAATGATTAAGATCAAGCTGAACAAAACTAGTGAAGAAGTTGTGATGAAGAATCTAGAACTTTCTTTTATTCCCGCGAAATTCAAGAAAGAAAGAACAAGAATTAGAAAGATTGAAACAACTATTCTCGCAAAAGAGCCTTCTATTTCGAAAAGTTTTATGAAATAACCTGAAAAACCAAGAGAAACTGCAGCTGTTCCAGAAATAAGAGCAAATATCAAAAGCCAGCCTATCAAAAAAGCCCAAAAATCGCTACCATAAGCTTTTTTCACGTAAACAAAAACAGCCCCTGCCTTTGGATACATGGCAGAAAGTTCAGCATAAGTTAGGCCTGTGAAAATTGCAACGAAAGCTCCGATTAAGAAAGAAATCCATGCAGAATTTCCTGCTAATCCTGCAACTTCTCCGATCAAAGCAAAAATTCCAGCTCCAATTATTACACCTATTCCATAAAAAGTTGTCTCAAGTAGACCAAGTTCTCTTTTAAGTTTCATAAATATATTTAAGCTCTAAAAGTTAAGAAAAGTTTTGGGGCAATGAATGAGATTAGCAGTAATCGACATGGAAGGTGTGCTCCTTGATGGTGAATATTTACCAGAACTTTCAAAAATCATAGGAAAAGAAAAAGAGGTTTGGGATATAACGCTAAAGGGAATAAGAGGAGAGATAAATTGGGAAGAAGGATTAAAACAGAGAGTCGAGCTTTTGAAAGGAGTAAAATATGAAGATGCTTTAAAAATTGCAAAGAAAATTCCACTCATGAAAAATGCAAAAAAATTCTGTAAAAGGCTTAAAGAACTTGGATTTAAGATTGTTATGCTGACAGGCGGCTTCACGATTGTTGCTGAGAGGATCAAGAAAAAGTTGGGTCTAGACTACATCATCTCAAATGAATTAATTTTTAAAGATGGAAAACTAGTAGGAGTAAAACTTAATGTTACCGATAAGGCGAAAGCTTTTTTTGAGCATTTTGGAAAGGTTGATGGAGAAATTGTGGCAATAGTTGATGGTGCTAATGATCTAGAACTATTCAAAATTGCTAAATTTAGGATAGCTTTTAATGCTCAACCAATAGTTAAAAAACAAGCTGATTTCGTTGTGGATGGAAAAGATCTTGCAGACCTAATCCCGGTAATAGAAAAATTATTTGTAAGCCAAAAACAATAAATTAGGGAGGAAAATGCTAGATATAAAACTAATAAGAGAACATCCAGACTTTGTAAGAGAAAATTTGAAAAAAAGAGAAGATCAAGAGAAACTAAAGCTTTTAGAAGAAGTTATAGTTTTGGATAAAAAATGGAGAGAGCTACAAACCCAAATAAACAAACTCAGACAAAAGAGAAACGAGTTAAGCCGAGAAATAGCTTTGAAGAAAAAAGAAGGAAAAGATATAGATCAACTTATAATGGAAGCAGAAAAAATTCCAGATGAAATAAAAAAATTGGAAGAAACAGCAAGAGAATTACAACAGAAATTGAGAAATGGTTTGTTAAGACTGCCAAACCTTTTGCATGAGAGTGTACCTTATGGTAAGAACGAAAATGATAATGTTGAGATAAGAAGATGGGGTTCTCCACCAAAGTTTGATTTCAAACCTAAAGATCATTTAGAAATATTAAAAAATTTGGGACTGATTGAACAAGAAAGAGCGGCAAAAGTTGCTGGTGCAGGATTCTTTTATCTGAAGGAAGAACTTGTTCTTCTCGATTTGGCAATACAAAGATTTGCCATAGATTTTCTGAGAAAAAGAGGATTTATCCTTGTTGAGCCACCTTTTATGATAAACAGGAAAGCTTATGAAGGAATGATAGACCCTAGTGACTTTGAAACAGTGACTTATAAAATTGAAGGCGAGCCTCTTTACTTGATAGCAACAGCTGAACATCCTCTAGGAGCTATGTTTATGGGAGAAGTTTTCGATAAAAAAGATTTACCGCTTAAACTTTGTGGAATTTCACCTTGTTTCAGAAAAGAAATTGGAACTCATGGAAAATACACTAAAGGTTTATTCAGGATGCATCAATTCAACAAAATAGAGCAATTTGTTTTTTGTTTACCGGAACAATCTTGGAAAATTCACGAAGAGTTGCAAAAGAATTCTGAAGAGCTTTACCAGCAGCTTGGCTTGCATTATCGTGTTGTTAATGTTTGTAGTGGTGAAATAGGTACAGTAGCTGCTAAAAAGTATGATATTGAATGTTGGATGGCAGATGGTAAATTCAGGGAAACAGGCTCAAATTCTAATTGCACAGATTATCAGGCCCGCAGACTTAACATTAGATACAGAGAAGGTCCTGGAAAGCCGCCAGCCGGCTTTGTACACACTTTGAACAATACAGCATTGGCAACAAGTAGAACGATGATAGCCATAATTGAGCAATTCCAACAAAAAGATGGAAGCGTGATAATTCCAAAGGTTTTAAGGCCTTATATGAATGGAATTGAAAAACTAGAGAGAAAATGAATGAAAAAAGAGTAAGAGGCGAGCTGAGAATTCAAACTTTGGAATATGGGGAAGAAAGTGTGATGAAGAAAAAATTGAAAATTTTTCTAGGTGTGAAATCAATTTTAAAGGCGATGAAATAAAAAATTAGAAAAATGAGATTAAAGATAAAAATTTAAAAAAATAAAAAATTGAATTTTTCTTAACAATGTTATGCGGCGAGAAATTTACAAGCTTTTTGATAAAACTCTTGAAAGATTAGACAGGGCATACATAGATAGTGAATTGAGAAAATTTAAAAATAGTAGAGCTATATTAGCGGTAGATACGAACATAGTTCTTGATGTATTAGAGAATAGGAAATATGAAGGAAAAAAATTTAATAGTTTTTTTGATAGCAAGTTAATAACAATTTATGAGGTAATTTTGAAAGAATGTTTGCGTTTCACTGTAGATATTGATGGCGAAATAATTGAAAGCAAATATGAAAGCCTGATGAATCTTTTGAATAAAGAAAATGTGAGAATTGTAAAAAAACCTTGTGAAGATTGGAAAAAGCTCATTGAAGAATGTAGTTCTTATGATGATAAAGAACTTCTCATACAAACCTTAGAAAAAAATATTGAGCTTCCAGACATTCAATTCTTTTCGCAAGCCATATACGAGATGTTAACAATTATCACAAGAGATAGTGGGATAAAGATGATAGCTAAGCTGTATAATATTCCTCTCACACCCAATAAAAAATCAACTCCTACTAATAATTGGAGAGAATTTTTAGCCAACCAAAGAAAATAAAAAGAAAATTCCATCACCAAAAACCAAAGTGAAAATTAAAGCTAGAGGAAAAGTGGGTGCAAATCTCACACCTTCCTTAATCCAAACAAATTTTTTTCTCGATTTCCTGATTTTCTTTAGCTCTTTTTCTGTTATTCCTTCCCAAAGCTTACTTTCGAGCAAGACATCCCCAACCTTAAGCTTGGAAACAGGAATTCTTTTCTTGAAAGCAACTTCTTCTACAGCTTTTGTGAAGATCCACAATAAAAACAGACTACAACACAAAAAAGAGATTAAAACAGAATTTGAAAAAATGGAATAAAAATCTGGAGATAGACCGAAAAAGTTAAATAGAAAGATGTTTGTCAAAGAAAACAGAAAAATTAAAACCACAAGCGAAATTAGTAAAAACTTGTAATTAGATTTGATGTTTTCGAAGAATTCAGAAAATATTTTTCTATTCAAAATTGCCAAGACAAAGGCATACAAGACCATATAAGCTGCACCAACTATAAACACATTCAAAAGATAGCTTACTGCAAATGGAAAGTAAAGATTTTTTGTCAAAGATGAAATGAAAGGAGAGAAAAAGCCTACAGCAGCCAAAACTTTTGCATCACCTCCTCCCCATTGCCCTAAGCGATACATGAAAAAACCGAAAGCGAGAAGAAAAAGTCCATAGAGTAAACTTTCGATTAAAGGAGTAAAGTTAAAGTCGAGTAAACTTTTAACACAAGCTAAAAGTAAAGCCAAAGCTATCATGGTATGTGGAATTTCGTCTGGAATTTCTGTTGGTGTTATTTTTAAATCAAAAGCCGCGGCTAAAAAAGAGCCAAGGAAGGCAATCAAGAAAGCTAATAATTCAAGCATAAGATTTATTTCCACTTACTTAGATTTAAGCCTTAAAGTAAAGAATTTAAACTTAGTTTTCATTATCACCAATTAAGAGAAAAGTGAAGAAAGAAGAATACGCACTTTACTCACTACCTTGGCTAGGAACGATAAAATGCGCAGAAGATTTAGGAAGAAGAATAAATTTTCTAGAAAATTTAGAGGAGATACAAAAAAATCTTCCAGAAGAAGCTAGAGACAAATTAGAATATCTCTTGAAAAAGAGCATACCTCAAGTAAGGAATTATACCATAATTTTAATTGGGAAACTACTTTTTTCTTTTATTTCGTTTCCGATTCTTCCCACGTATTTTGCATCAGAAATGTTATCAATTTCTGTTGGATTATATTTAGGGATGAGCAAGAAAAAATCTCAAGAAGAAGAAATGCTCGAGTTGCTGGAATATTTTAAAGATTAGGAATATTTTTTAAAGCCCATTTTGCTTGCTTCCTCTCTAAAACACTGTCTACAGTAATAAAGTCCATATTTTCTTATTATTCCGATACCAGCTCTTCCACATTTCCTACAAACTCTTGTTCCTCTTCCAAATTTCTTAGGCATTCAACCACCTAAGTTTCCAAGAATTTCTACAACATCTCTAAAACCCAAAACTTCCATCTCAACCAAATTTTCAAAAACTCTTGTATAGACTTTTTCAAAATCTTTTTCAATTTCAGCCTTTCTCAAAATAGCTCCACTCATCTTCAAGAGCAATTCATCATCTATTCCACAAAAAATTTTTTCATTCAATTATCTCAACCCCAAACTTATTTTTCACCCATTCCATTGCTTCTTTTTTATTAATTCTATGTTTTTTAGGTATTTTTCTTTTCTGTATTTTTCTGTATTTTATCCTGAAACCAGGTCTTTTCAGAGTTACACAAACATCCAGGCCAAGCATGCCAACTTGATGAGAGTACTTAACCCCTTGTATGTGAATATACTCTTTTATACCAAAACTAAAATTACCTTCAGCATCAAATTGGGATGATTTAAGTTTGTTTTCAACAGCATGCAAAGCTCTTCTTAGAAAGTCTTCCGCTTCTTTGCCTCTTAAAGTTACCATCGCTCCTACGGGCTTGCCTTTAGCAATTCCAAAAGTACTTCTCCTCTTTGATTTTGTTATGGTTGGTGTTTTTCCTGTTATCATCTCCAAAAGCTTTTTTGCCCTCTCGATTTTTTCAAGATCACCACCACAACCAACATTTAATGTGACTTTATCTATTTCAATTCTCCTCATAGGGTTCATTCACTCACCTTTATCACTGGGCTTTCTTTGCCCACTACAAAGAAATAATCAAATATTACATTCACTTTTTCACCTTCAACTTCACATGCTACTTTTTTAGGTTCTTGTGTTCTCGTGGAAATTATTTCTATCGCTTTACCAAGTTTTCCCGCATTTTTACCTTTAAGTATTACCCCAAGAGCACCTTTTTCTAGTTTGAGATGGTCAATGATTTTAAGAGATGGTAATTCTACTAGAACAGAATCGCCTGTTTTGTATATATCTTTTTCAACAAACAAATTTTTACCATCATGGAAATTGAGTTGAAGCCTCGCACCTTTTGTCATCTTTTTGTTTCTTATCCTCAAAAGTTTGAGTTTTGCTTCATCTTCAGAAATTTCCACTAGCTTCAAACCTTTTGTGAAAGGAACAATTCTATAATTTTTATTCAATTTTGGAATTGAGATAACATCCATTAATCCTACAGGATAGCCTGGATCTTTTCTTGGCTTACCATCAACCAGAATTTCACCTTTCTTAATTATTGATCTTGCTTCTTTTCCTGTCTCGGCCAAACCCAAAATATCTCTCACTATAATCAGCAAAGGGATACATTCAAATTTTTTATGTGGTCCTGGACTAGGTGAAACTGTCCAGGTAGTTTTCTTTTTTGGTATTTTCCAAAATTCTGGTGCCAACAATCTTTTAAGTTTTGCCATTTTCTCACTTTTTTATTTTTCTTTCCAAAGCTTCTACTCTTTTCTTATCATCCAAATTCAAGCTTATAATTCTTAAATTTGATGGATGGATTGGGACTTGAACTTCAGCTCCGGTTGTTTTCCTTCTAGTTATGCCTTCTATGTAAACTTTATATTTCTTCAAGTCAATTCTTGAAACTTTGCCTCTTTTTCCTTTAAATTCACCACGCATAACTTCAACTTCATCTCCTTTTCTCAAGGGTAAGCTTCTTCTTTTGTATTTTTCTCTAAGTTCTTTTGATAAATGGGCTGCCATCATCTTTCTCCTTATATGTAAAGGAGCTGTGAATAAGAACTTCCTTTGTTTTCTTGCTTTTTTTGATTTTGGTCTTTTCATTTTTATCCTCCTGGAGACTGTTTATTTTTTTAAACTTTCACAAAACTTATTAAGTTTTGTGTTGTTTTCTTTTCCTACAGTTTGATGAAAATTTTGTATTTCCATTCAAACCACCATGCTTGCAATTTTTCCTATTGCAGAAAATCTTTCAACAGCCTCTTTTGCTACAGGCCCCTTGATTTCTGTTCCCTTTGGCTCAAAGTTATCATCAACTATTACGGCAGCATTATCCTCAAAACTTACCCTAATTCCTGAAGGTCTCCTGTATTCAGCCTTTTGCCTTATTATCACAGCATTCACAACCTGTTTTCTAATTTTTACATCTCCTTTTTTAACAGAACATTTAACTACATCACCCACTCCAGCTCTTGGCTGCCTTCTTCTCACACCTTTATAACCAAAAACTGAAATTATCTGTAATACTTTTGCACCTGTGTTGTCTGCGCAATTTAAATAGCTACCAACATTTAAAGCTCTTGTAACTTTTGCTTTCACACCTTTCATTTTTCTTCTCCTCTTTTCACAATTTCAATAACAACAAAAGCTTTTGTTTTGCTTAAGGGTCGACATTCAGCTATTTTAACTATATCACCCTCTTTTGCATCTATGCACTCAGGATTGTAAGCTGAAATTCTTGAGTGCCGCCTTTCATATCTTTCATACTTTGGAACATAATGCAAGTAATTCCTCTCTATCACAACAGTTTTTTGGGCTTTGGCCGAAACAACTTTCCCTTCAATAATTTTTCCTCTTACTTTCAAATTTCCATGGAATGGACACTTCTTATCTTCACACACTCCTTTTGGTGGAGTCACATCCAAGCCTATGTCCCTTACTTGGTTTTTTGCCATTTTTTTCACCTCAAAGTTTAAATTTAATTCACATACAATATTTTTAATCTTTTGTTTTTCAACTTTTAATCTTTAAATCACTTCACCATCTTGGAAATTTTCTCTTTATTCTATCTTCTGGTCTTGCCACAAGCAATTTTCCTTCAACTTCAACTTTTTCACCAGAAGGTAAAGTGAAAATGAAAACTGAATTTGCTTTTGGTATAATTTTTTCTTTTCCGTCTTCAGTTTCAATTTTGAAAGTGTTGTAAGTTTCGTCTATGATTTTGCCTTTCAAACCTTTTTGAGTAGGATCTGTAGATTTTGAGATTTTCACTTCTATACCAATCAGCTCATGTCTAACCAGATTTTTGGGTGTAATGGGCATAAAATAATTTTTTAAATCATTTTAATTAAATTCAATGTTTCCTAAAATTCAAGTGGAATCTACTATGTAAATATTAAACTCTTCAAGAAAAGCCAAATTAGAGGTATTGGTAGTTGAATGGAATTGTTTTTGTTTCTCCAAACTACCATTCCCAAAACTCTTCTGGTTTTAAATTCACATTTTTAAATAACCCATTAAATTCTTCCTAACTTATTTCTATCTGTTCAGCCTGATAACCTAGCTTAACAAGTAACTCTTTCAGCTTGGCTCTATGATCGCCTTGCAATTCAATATGATTGTTTTTGAAAGTTCCTCCACAAGCAAGTTTTTGCTTGAGTTGAGAAACAATTTCTTTAGCATTTTCTTTTATTCCTTCAATTATCGTTATTGGCTTACCAAATTTTCTTTTTTCTATGTAAATTTTTATTTTTTCTTCTTCTCTTTCCAAAACTCTACAAGTACAAAGATCTACAGGTAAGCCACATTTTGAACAAATCCCTAAAGATGCTTGCGCTCCACAAGTAGGACAAACTTCTGTCATTTTTACTTCTTTCCCTCTCTTCTTCTTTCTTGCTTAATCGTTAGAATTCTTGCTATTGTTTTCTTTATTTGTTTAATTCTTCCAGGATTTTTTACAGGCCTACCCATCTTCACATTGCCTTGTTCTTTAAGAAGCTCGAGTCTGAGTTCAGAAAGTCTTTTGTCCAAATCTTCATCTTTAAGCTCTCTCAACTCTTTAACTGCCTTCAACAGTCTTTTCCTCCTCTTTTTCTTTTTCTTTTTCAACTATAAATTCTTTTTCCTCCATACTTTTTTCAAAAACAAATTCCTTTGGCATCTCTTTCATTATTTTCACTTGTATACCTACTATTCCTGGCTTGATATTTGCTTGAGCATATCCTGTATCCACAAAAGTTTCTGCATACTCTCCAGAAAATGCAACAAAACCTTTCTTGAATTTTTGGAATCTTGATCTTTTTTTACCAGCAAGTTTTCCTCCTATTTTGATGTGAACTCCTATGGCACCAGCTTCCATAACTTTATCCAAGTAATAATTTGCAACTTTTTTGAAATTTATTCCTTTCTCAATGGCATTTGCTATTCTTTTTGCAACTATGTGAGCATCAAGGAAAGGATTTTCCACTTCTCTCACATCAACAAGAGGGTTTTCAAAACCAAACTTTTTTCTTATCTCTTCGGTTATCTCTTCAATTTTTCTTCCTGATCTTCCTATCACAAGACCAGGTTTGTGAGCATAAATTATAAGTCTTGTGCCTAAAGGAGTTCTTTGAATTTCAGTATGGCTATAACCTGCTTTCTCGAATTTTTTAGCCAAATAAGCTTCAACTTCAGCCTCTTTTATTCCTTCTTTCACAAAAGCTTTCTCTATTGTCATCATCTTTCCTCCACTTCTACTGTCAAATTAACAGACTTAGCCCTTTGTCCTCTCAAGTGCCACAAGCTTCTTGGTCTATAAAAACTCACCCCTTTATCAGCTTTTATATTTTTAATGAAAAGTTTATCAGCATTTAATCCTTTTTGTTTTGCATTTGCTTCAACATTTTTGAGCAATTCCAAAAAAGTTTTGACGGCTTTGGTATAATATTTTCCGTTTATACTCACTTTGCCTGCGACTAAATTTTCCAAAAAAGTTTTTGCTTTATTCAACTTTTTACCTTTCAACTTTTTACAAAGAACTAAAGAATGTTTGAGAGATATTCTTGCATTAGGGAGTTTTGATATAGCTGTTTTCATAAAACCACTTATGTTGGCTTTGATGCATAGAATTTACTTCCTTTAGTAGCACCTATACCTGGGGCAGAATGCTTCACACGTTTAATAGGAATAGAAAATTCCCCTAGTCTATGGCCAATCATTTCTGGTGTTATGTAAACACTTACCCATTCTTTGCCATTGTAAACACCAAGCTTTGCGCCCACCATTTGTGGTAGAATTATCATATCTCTTATGTGAGTTTTGTGAAAACCATCTGGATTTTTCTTTATTTTTTCCAAAAGCTTCTTTTGGTTTTCTTGTAAACCCCTTTTGAGAGTTCTTCTCTCTTTTGCTGTGAGTAATCGTGCAAACTCTTCTATACTCATCTTCTTGAGTTCATCTAAAGTTTTTCCTCTAAAAGTGAATACTTTTGTCATTTTTAAACACCCTTTTTCCTACCCATTCTTTTTGGACTTATAGATCCTACTTTTGCTCCTGGGGGTGCAGAGCGTTTAACTGCCTTTGATGGTCTTGGTCTTTTTCTTTTTCCTCCATATGGATGATCTGTGGGGGTCATGGCAACTCCTGCACTTCTTGGATAAAGCTTGCCCCTTGCCATCATGGCGTGAAGTTTTTTTCCGGCTTTGACCCAAGGCTTATCAACTCTTCCACTACCTGCTGGCACTCCTATCGTTGCTCTACAATCACCTAACAATTCAACAACTTTTCCAGACGGGAATTGAACTTTAACTCTATCCCCAACCTTACCTACAACAAGTGCAAAACTACCACTAGCTCTACAAAGCTTAGGCCCTGAGCCAGGATAAGTTTCAATCGAGAAAATTTTAGTTCCTTCGGGAATTTGGGATAAAGGCAAGACATTTCCAGTTACAGGCTCTCCACCATAGCTTATAGTATCACCAACTTTCAGGCCTTCTGGTGCTATGTGTAAAATTTCCTTTCCATCTTCAAACTTCACTATAGCAACAGGGGCACTTCTTCCAGGGTCATCTACAATATCTTTTACTTTTCCTGTTATCCCAAGAATTGGAAGATACTCAACTCTACCTAAATATCTGTGGCTTGGTGCCCTGTATCTAGGTCCTCCCTTTCCTCTAGCTCTGGGAATTATCCTTTTTCCCATTCAGACACCAGTATTTAATTAATTGTGATTTGAATAAAATGAATTTTTAATATTTTAAATGTTTTTGGTTTTAAGGACAGTTTTACTCCAACCCCAATTTTTCTTTCACTTTTTTGTAAATTGAATCAATTGATGAAGAAACAAAAATAAAGGGAGGGTTTAATACATCAAGATTTTCGTCCAAAATTTCATTAATCAACCTTTCCACATAACTATTTGTTTTAATTCCATCTTTTTCAAGTAATTCTACTATCTTTAATCCATAAACCATTCTTGATAAATTCAAATAACAAGACATAAATTAAAAAGAAAATTTAAACTATTTAAGTTTAAACGACCCCTGTTTTATTGCAATGTGTATAAACTCTTAAGTTTTTAACTTCAAAACAATTTCCAAAAGCTTCTTTCATTGTAAAATGTAAAACGAAAGAATTAAATACTTTACTGTAGAAAAAAATAGAGGAGAAAACATGGGGGCTGAAGAGAAAAAGACAATCTACGATTTAGGTGAAGATAAAGAGGCGCTCCAACTCTTAGGTAAAGCAACTTTAATTCATACTCGAGAAGCGCTTTGTGGGGTACTATACCAGGTTGCATCTCTAGCAGGAAAAGAAAGAGAGTTCGACCAAATAGTTAATTATAACTGTATAAAAACTTTAGTCCCCTTGGGCTTTTCTCCGGATGGCATTGTTTTTACACTCACTAACATGGGGAGAATTTATTGGCGTATAGCGTCAATGGAATCATCTGAATGGGAAAGTGGGATAGAAGATTTGAGAAAACATATACAACTATTAGCAGATAATGGGATAGATTCGAAAATCGCAGGGGAAGTAATAAAGTTTATAGAAGACAGCAGGAATGCAATTCAAGAAAAATATAGAATGTTTAAGCGACAAAGAGGTTTGTTTGGATATTTGTTTAGGCTATACCGAGCTTTGCGACAATATATCTAGCTTTAAATTCAAACAACTTCCAAAAAACATTAGATCCTCAAAACTGTATTAATTCACAATTATTTTTTCGGATTTGTGAAATCTACCTTTTTCACACCCCCATATCAACAATTATACCAGAATAACACTTTCTGATTTTTCCTTAAACAATTCCTAGCTTTGTCGCCACATCTCTGGCTTTAAATTCAGGTTTAAGTTTTATGTAAGCTTTCTTCTCTCCTTTAAAAGTTATTTCCGTGTTCACCTTTTCAACTTTAACTTCAAACAACTTTTCAAAAGCTTCTTTTATTTGCTTTTTATTTGCTTTTCTGTCTACAATGAAAACTATTTTATTCTCTTTATCAATCAATGCAACAGATTTTTCTGTGGTATAAGGATATTTTAAAATCTTGTAAGGATCCATTTTACTTACCTCCCAATTTTTCTATTGCAGATTTTGCCCAAATCACAAGCCTTCCAGGCATTGCTCCTGGGGCAAGAACTTCAGCATTCAAGTTCTGAACTAAACAAACATCAACACCTAAATTCTTTGCAGCTTTGCTTATTCCTTTATCCTCAACAACAACTATTAAGGGACCAACCTTCTTTTTGTACTTCTTTCTTTTTATTTTTCTTTCTTTTATTCTTTCCAACTCTTTTTCCAAACCGATTTTTTTCAAAAAATTCAACAACTCTTTGCTTTTTTTCAATTCCTGAATTTTATCTTCAACTACAATTGGCAACTCTTTCACTTCTTCAACTTTATGACCTCTCTTCAAAACAACTTCTTTGTTGGCAGTTGCGGCTATCGCAGATCTTATTGCTTTCTTTCTTTCTTTATCATTTATCTTTTGATCCCAAACTTTCTCCACTTTGGGAGGATGAGCCTCCCTTCCTTTAACAGCTTGTGGTACAAACCTAGCTCTGAACATTTGCTGTAATGGGATTTTTCCATGTAATCGAGGCATCCTTGCCATTTCTCTTGACATCATTGCCCAACGATGTCTTCTGTAACCATGATAGTGAGCAGAAGTTCTTTTTCCAGCCATAATATCGGTACCATAAGGCTGACGCTTGTTTGCTCGAATTGCCAAAAAAGCTCTCCTTATCAAATCTTCTCTCAAAGGCTCTTTAAAAACTTCTGGTAACTCTATTTTTTCTATTGAATTCCCTTGCAAGTCAAGGATGCTAACTTTCATTTAATCACTTCCTTTATTTCTGGGATTAAAAACTTGAGTTTCGGTGGTCTTATGGCTGCCCTAATTCTTATCAGCCTTTTTTTAGGTCCAGGGACTGAACCTTCTACTAAAATGTAATCACTCTTCACAACACCATATCTCGTGAAGCCTGAACTTGGTGTTATTTCTTTTCCATCTTCTCCAATTTTTAAAATTCTCTTGTTGAATTCAGTCCTTGTTTGAAAACCTAGTTGACCAGCCATAGGCACTGTATGTCTAACTTTTCCTGGCTCTTCTTGACCCAAGCTTCCTACATGTCTACGCTTTTCTTTAGCGTGTCTTGACTGAATAAAAACACCAAATCTTTTAACCGGACCTTCAGTACCTTTACCTTTTGTTACCGCAATGACATCAACATATTCACCTTGCTTAAAAACTTCAGAAACTTTTACATCTTTTCCAAGCATTTGTTTAGCGAATTCAAATTTCTCTTTTACATCTTTTCCCCCAACTTCTATTTCAAAAATTTCTGGTTTTTTCTTCCCAACACCAGAATATCTTGGCTGAGTTGCAACTATCAACCTTATCTTTGAGATTTTTTCCAAATTCTTTTCAATCTCAGAAATTTTTTCTTCATTAGGCTTAACCTTAACTTTCCTTTCAATATCTTTTGGTAAATTTTTTGTCCAAACTTCTGTTAAAACTTGAAAACCTTTAGTCGTGAGTTTGTAAGCTCTTATGCCAATTACTCTTAAGGGCGGGCATTCTATCACAGTTGCTGGAGTTGCAACTTCTTGACCAAAGGTCGGCGAATTTTTAACATTATCTATCAGAACAACTGTCAACATTCCGGCTTTATAGCCAGCAAAGTCAAGGAGCTTTGGTTTTTCTGTTTCTGGATATGTGGAAACAGCTGGATAAATTCTTTTAGCCCTTTTCCTTGGATAAAAGGCTTGACTTCCTTTTTTCGGTCTTTTTATTGTTGGCATTTTTCTCCTCCTGAATTATAATGTTTTGTAGAGAAATAAATAAAAAGGTTTAAAGTTGGGATAAAAATAGATAATTATGGAAGAAAAGCCTTGTGTGTTTTGCCAAATAGTTGCCAAGAGAATTCCTGCAAGAATTGTTTATGAAGATGAAAAATTCATGGCTTTCCTTGACATAAGACCTTTGAATCCTGGTCATACTTTGCTAATTCCAAAAAAGCATTATCGCTGGGTTTATGATGTTGAAAATTTTGAAGAAATGTGGAAAGCTGTGAAGAAAGTTACTGTTGCAATTCTTTCAGCTTTAAGCCCAATTTCAGTTTCTTATGCAACTTTGGGTTTTGAAGTTCAACATGCTCACATCTGGATCATACCGAGGTTTGAAAATGATGGGCATGGTGGAGCAATAGACTGGATGGCAGTGAAAGAAATCCCTCCTCAACAAATGGACGAAATTGCCAAAAAGATAAGAGAAAAAATTCCAGAGGAGCCGAAGAAAGTTGAAGAGAAAAAAGAGGAGCCGAAAGAAGAAAAAGAAAGGAGTGAAGAAGAAATTTGGTTGATAAAAAGGGAGCTTGAGCTCACTTAGCTTTCATACAATTTTTCAATTAAAGGCAAAAGCTGAGAGTAGTTTTTGATTAAAAAACAATTCTTGTTATCAACTCTTTTCAAGTAGCTTTTTCTCTTTGGGTTAAAAACTACGCACTTAACCAAGCAGTAAGGATCGGCATCATCACCAACATAAATTATTTTCTCGTATCCTAAAGAAAATTTTTCAGCAATTTCTTCAATCATTTTCTTCTTCCTAGAAAATCTGGAAATTTTTCCTGTCAATTTTCCTTCTTTTGATTCGATTTCATTTGAGCAAACAACATCAACACCTAGTAGCCCAGCAGCAACTCTTGGTTGAAATTGAATGTTCTCTGAAACTATACCAACTTTAATTTCCCTTTCTTTAAGCTTTTTTATGGCATCCTCAACACCTGGAATTAAATAAAACTGAGTTGTTCTTTTAACATAATTTTCAATTTCATCGGCTCTTACACCCCTTAAACCATAAAGCAAAAGCAAGTAAGCAATTGGTTCCAGGAATGGTGGAAGTTTACCTTCGGTGTAGGCTTTTACGGCAAGGTTTGTGATTTTTCTCAATAATCTTGATGTGTTGAATTTTTCATAGCACTTGGAAGTATAGTCTCTTTTAGCTATTATTCCATCGTAATCGAAAAGCACTAAAATTTCTTGAACCATAGTTTTAAAATAAAACATTAGCTATTTATTTTTAGCAAGCGCCGATGGTCCAGCCTGGTCTAAGACCCGAGCCTTCCAAGCTCGAGACGCGGGTTCAAATCCCGCTCGGCGCACTTAATCCTATGCTTCAATTCTCTTTCCAATTTATATCAAACCAAAAATCTTCTCACAAATTCTCAAATTTTCTAAACATTTATCTTTCAGTTTTTTTGAAGTTTTTTTCTATTTTAGCTAATTCTTAACACAAAAGCCTTTAACAATGTAAAAGACAATTTCTAGAATTTAGATAATTTCTCAAAATTATGGGAAGTTTTTCAATCAAAAACTCTGAATTCTTATTCAGACTTAAAATCAAGAAGCTGTGCTATAAACTTTCCGATTGTTGAAGATCCGCTTAATGTTGGGCCGCTAATCGATATCGAAATATCTTTTTTCGTTGAAATTTCTCTTAAGATATATTTGGGGGGAATTTGAAACTATGAACTTAATTACTTTGTTTAAAATTTTAGGATCATTGAATATCCAAAATCCAACATGTCCTTCTGGAATTATCAATGTCTTTACGCTTAACTTAAAGTTTTTAATAAAATTTTTTAGCTCTGATACTCTAATTAGAGTATCATATTTACCATGAATAAAAAAATGTCTTTAGATTCTAATTTTGGTTCATAAATCAAATCTAATAATTCCAATCTTTTTAATGGATTTTTAGAAATCTTAAAGACTGGATATTTTTTTCATCTTCTTGATAATAATATGCAAATGTTTTTTTAAACTTGAAATTTTAATTGGTGTAGAAATACAAACAATTTTAGAAACCTTCTTTGAGTTAAAAGCATGCAAACTTAAAAGTGCACCATAACTTATTCCAACCAAAATTATTTCTTTGAACCTTTTTTCTAAATTTTTTACAATCTTACTAAGACTAGCCAAGCCGCCATAAAACGAAAACGAACCATAGTTATTATAACATCCTTCATAATCGTATAGTACACAAGCAAAACCTAATTGTAATAATTTATATATCAGTGGGTTGGATGAATCTGGTTGCTGACCAATCATTCCATACGAAAAAACAACACATTTTTTGTTAAATTTTTTAGGTACTAAAACGATGCAATAAATTTTTCCAAAATATTTCTCAATTTTCAAAATTTTTTTTCCATTTTCACTAAAATCTACCCTTATAAATCTCTTCTAATATTATTGATATTGGTTTAGGTACATAAGAAATTGGCAACAAATAAGTAACGATATCACTTCAATTTTTGAAGATTACTTCTGGAGCATAAAATTTTCCAATTTTTTCCTTCTCTTGCCAGATCATTGCTCCAACAATAAACACAACACAAATTATATCCAACACAATCAACTGAAGCTATTCCACCATAGAATTTTGCTGGTATAAAACGATAGTATTTTCTAAAAAATTTTCTTCCCCCTTTTTCAGTTGTTTGCTCTTCAACGATTTTTGATAGTTCTATAGCATCATACATAAGGAAGATTAGCCCAAGGAAGTTTTTAATTTTTTGTTAGCATAATCTTTTAATCTTTTTAAATCAAACATTCCTTAAACTATTGTATAGGTGAGAGCTTGAATAAAGACAATTTGGCAGATGCCTTATCAGCAATAAAGAATGCTGAAAGAGTTGGAAAGAGTGAATGTGTCACTCCTGCTTCTAAACTGATAAAAGCTGTATTGAAAATATTGCAAGAAAAAAACTATATAGGATCTTTTGAGTTCATTGATGATGGTAAGTCAGGAAAATTCAGGATAGAGTTGAAAGGAAAAATAATAGATTGTAATGCAATCAAGCCAAGGTTTTCTGTAAGAGTTGATGAATTTGAAAAATTTGAGAAAAGATTTTTACCCGCAAGAGATATTGGAATTTTGATAGTCTCAACTTCAAAAGGAGTCATGGACCACAAAAAAGCTAAGGAGCTCAGAATAGGGGGTAAGCTTTTAGCTTATTGTTACTAGTGGTTGTTATGGTTTCGGCTGAAATAAAAATTCCAGAAAATGTGAAAGTTGAAATAGAAGGGAAAAAAGTAAAGGTTTCTGGTGAAAAAGGAGAACTTGAAAGAACTTTTGCTGAAAAAGGAATAAAAATAGAACTAACCGAAAGAAAAATCATTATCTCTTCTGAATCCAATAGGAAGAAGTTCAGGGCTTTGGTCGGTACGATTGCGGCTCACATAAAGAATATGATCGAAGGAGTTACAAAAGGCTTCACTTACAAGCTTAGGGTTGTTTATTCTCATTTTCCAGTTACAGTGAAAGTTGAAGGTGATAAAGTTCTGATTCAGAATTTTTTGGGTGAAAGGGTGCCAAGAGTTGCAAAGATTGTTGGTAAAACTCAAGTGAAAGTTGAAGGCCAAGAGCTTATTGTTTCAGGAATAAACATAGAAGAAGTTGGTCAGACTGCTGCGAACATAGAGCAAGCTTGCAGAATTGTAGGCTACGATAGAAGAAAGTTCATGGACGGAATTTACATCGTGAGCAAAGGCGAATGAATTGAAGAGAGCAAGATTTCCAACAGTTGACATAATCATAGAAAAAGGTGAAAAAATAGTTTTGATAAAGAGGAAGAAAGAGCCATTTAAAGATAAGCTTGCACTACCTGGCGGCCATGTGGAAGAAAATGAAACTGTGGAAGAAGCTGCTGTAAGGGAAGCAAAAGAAGAAACTTCTCTTGATGTTAAGCTTAAAGGAATTCTAGGCGTTTATTCTGAACCAAGAAGAAATCCTCGCTACCCAACAATTTCAACAGTTTTCATCGCTGAGCCTCTGAATAAAAAAATTAAAGCTGGCTCTGATGCAGCAAAAGCTGAGTGGTTTGAATTGAAGAAAATTGATTTTAAAGAGCTAGGCTTTGATCATTCAAAAATTTTAAAAGATTATTTAAAATATAAGAAGAAAGGGGGAACTTACTGGTCTAAAAGGTGATGCCATGAATCCAAGGAAAAAGCCTGAGTTCAGGAGATGGTTGAGTGAAAGCTTGAAAAGGCTTAAGCCAAGCTGGCGAAGACCAAGAGGAATGCACAGCAAAATTCGTGTGAGAAAAAAAGGAAAACTGAAGATGCCAAGCGTTGGCTATGGTGCTCCTAAAAAGTTGAGGTATTTGCATCCTTCAGGCTTTCAAGAAGTTTTGGTTTCAAACTTGAAAGATTTGGAGAAAGTTGATGCTAGCAAGCAAGCGATAAAAATTGCCCACACCGTTGGTAAAAAGAAAAGAGCAGAAATTTTAAAGAAGGCTGAAGAGCTGAAGATAAAAGTTTTGAATCCTTAAAATTCTTCGAGATTCTGGTTAAATGGGGAAATATCGGAAATTTAACCCCAAAATAAGTAAATAAACCATTAATTTAACAATTCTTTAAGCATTTATCAATTATTCGCGAAAATCAAAATAATTATAAAGTGGGTGAAGAAAAATTGAAAACCGGAATAGCTGATTTGCCTCTCCATTGGGGAATTGCTCCTAAATGGTTATTTGAAAAAATGGTTAAATTGGGTAAAGCTATTACAGAAATTGTTGTTCTGGAATATGGCAAAGATGATTTTTTAAGAAAAATATCAGATCCTTTCTGGCTTCAAGCTTTTGCTTGTGTACTAGGTTGGGATTTTCATTCTAGTGGATGTACTACTGTAACTTTAGGAGCTTTGAAAGAAGCAAACCTGAAAGAATTTGGGATTGCTGTTCTTGGTGGCAAAGGCAAAGCCAGCAGAAAAACTCCTCAAGAAATTGAAGCTTTGGCTGAAGAATTTTCTTTCACTGACAAAAAAATTGAAGAGTTGAAGAGAGCAAGCAAACTTGTTGCAAAAGTTGACAATACCGCTTTGCAAGATGGCTTCCAGCTTTACCATCATTCTTTCATCGTAACCGAAGAAGGAAAGTGGGCCGTGATTCAACAAGGCATGAATCCGGAAAATAAATACGCAAGACGCTATCATTGGCTTTCAGAGAAAGTTAAGTGTTTTGTGAATGAACCACACTTGGCGATTTGTTGTGATATCAAAGGGAAATCACTGAATATGGTTGCAAAAGAGAGTGAAGAAACAAGAAAATGTTCGGTCGACTTGATTAACGATAATCCCATTCACTTGAAAAAATATTTGGTTTTCAATAAAGAACAAAAAACAATTTTTAAGTACTTGCAAATGTCTCCAACTCATGAGATTGAGCTTGATAATTATAAAGCTCTCGAAGAAGCTTTCGAGCAACAACCAAAAAATTATGAAGAGCTCTTGCAAATTAAAGGCATAGGACCAAAAACAGTTAGAGCTTTAGCTTTAATAAGCAATTTAGTTTTTGGTACTGAGGTCAGCTGGCGAGATCCTGTTTGTTATTCTTTTGCTCATGGAGGCAAAGACAAACAGCCTTATCCTATTGATAGAAAAACTTACGATGAATCAATTAAATTGCTTCAAGATGCTATTCAGCAAGCAAAGCTTGGTCAAAAAGAAAAAATTGAAGCTATAAAAAGATTGAATTCTTTTTTGAAAATTTGAGGTTCTTGTTTGAAATCAAGATTTGAGTTAAAGGATTAATAAGGTTAAAATTCTTCTTAAAGTAATTAATTAATAAAGTTGCATTACCAAATAATAGCATACCGGTGTCGGTATGTCAAACTTACAGAAAAAGCTGGCAGCTCAAATATTGAAGGTTGGTATGAGTAGAATTTGGCTAGACCCGAGCAAGCAGAAAGAAATAGAGTCAGCTATAACAAAAGCTGACATAAGAAAGTTGATACAGAAAGGTTACATTAAAGTTTTACCAGAAAAAGTTCCAAAACCAAGAGAAAAGAAAAGGAAAAGGAAAGGACCAGGAAGCAGGAAAGGTGCCAAAGGAGCAATAATGCCTGAAAAGAGAAGATGGATTTCAACTGTAAGGCCGTTAAGAAAAATGCTTAAGGAATTGAGAGATCAGGGAAAAATTGATAGACCAACTTACCGTATGCTCTATAGGCTAGTTAAAGGAGGAATGTTTAGAAGCAGGAGTCACTTGAGAATTTATTTAGAGCAACACGATTTGATAAAGAAGTGAGTAAAATGAAGCTAAAACCAACTTACAAAATGCCTTTCAAGAGAAGAAGATTAGGTAAAACAAATTATAAGAAAAGGTTGAAACTTTTACTCTCTAAAAAACCAAGACTAGTTGTGAGGAGAAGTTTGAAGTATGTGCTAGCGCAAATAATAGAATTCTCTCCAAAGGGAGATAAAACATTAGTTGCAGCAAGTTCAAAAGAATTAAAAAAACTTGGTTGGGATTTTGCTTGTGATAACTTACCGGCGGCATATTTAACTGGCTTGCTTATTGGTAAAAAAGCTCTGGCAAAAGGAATAAAAGAAGCTATTTTAGATTCTGGTCTTTATTCTTCAACCAAGGGCAACAGAATTTTTGCTGTTGTTAAAGGAGCAAGGGATGCTGGGCTTGAAGTCCCAGTTGATGAAGAAATTTTACCAACTGAAGAAAGAATTAAAGGCATGCATATAGCAAACTATTTAGAAAAGTTTAAATCTATCCCAGAGAAATTTGAAGAAATCAAGAAGAAAATATGTGGTTAAAATGGCTGAAGAAGAAAAAGAAGAAATAGAAGAGGAGATACAAACTTTACCTGAAGAAGTCAAAGAAATAGAGAAAATGCCGACAGAAGAAGAAATTCCTGTCACTGAAGAGTTGGGAATAGTAGCTCCAAAACCACTTGAAAAATGGCAACCAAGAACAAGTTTAGGTAGAGAAGTTTTTGAAGGCAAAATCACTAGTATAGAAGAAATTCTTGAGCAAGGTAGGATAATCAAAGAACCAGAGATAGTTGACAAGCTTTTACCGAATTTAAAAAATGAAATAATTCTGGTGGGAAGAAGAACGGGTAAAGGAGGAGGAGCTCAGAGAATTCCTGTGAGGATAACAGCAACCATGACCAAATCTGGAAGGAGGTTTAGAAGCTCAGCTTTCTCTGTTGTTGGAAATGAAAATGGAATTGTGGGTATAGGTAAAGGCACTGCTGTTGAACCAAGAGATGCTATAGCAAAATCCATACAGAAAGCTAAACTTAATTTGATTAAAATTAAGCGTGGTTGTGGAAGTTGGGAATGTGGTTGTGGTGAAGAACATTCGATTCCCTTCAAGACTGAAGGTAAATGTGGTTCAGTAAGAGTTATACTTATGCCTGCTCCAAAAGGCGTTGGATTGGTTGCTGACGATGAATCAAAAAAGATCTTAAGGCTTGCTGGCATAAAAGATGTTTGGGTAAAAACTTTTGGAAATACTAGTATGAGGATAAATTTGATAACAGCTATTTATAATGCTTTGAAAAAGCTTTACATTTATGACAGGTGAAAAAATGTTCGCTGTTGTAAGGATAAGAGGTGAGGCTGGTTTGAGAAAAGAAATAAGAGATACTTTGAAGATGCTCAGACTTAAAAATCCAAACAATTGTGTGATTGTACCGGAAACAGAAAGTTACAAAGGTATGTTGCAAAAATGTAAGGATGTTTGTACATGGGGGGAAATAGAAAAAGCTACATTGGTAAAACTCTTGCAAAAAAGGTTAAGGGCTGAAGGAGAAAAAAGAGTTGATGAAAAAATTTTGAAAGAGATAACTGGCTTTAACAATTTTGAAGAATTTGCAGATGCTCTGATTTCCGGTAAAGTTAAGTTGAAAGATTACAAAAAACTTAAACCTGTTTTTAGATTAACACCCCCAAGCAAAGGATTTAAATCTGTGAAGGAGCCTTGGCCTAAAGGCGACTTGGGTTATAGGGGAAAAGAAATAAATGAATTGCTAGAGAGGATGATTTAAATGCAAACCGGTTGGTTCGAGCTTTCTATTCTCACGTTTCTAGCCTGGGGGGTTTGGGGATTTGTAGGGAAGATTGCGTTCAATTATCTTGATTGGAAAGAAGTTTATTTTTTTGGGATAGTAGGCTCTTTAGTGGTTTTCTTGATTTTTTATCTAATAGCAAAACCTTCCCTTTCCATAAACATAGGTAGTTATCTTGCATTCATCGCAGGTTTTATAGGAACAAGCGCAACTCTCACATATTATCTTGCCCTTGAGCAAGGAAAAGCATGTATAATAATTCCTCTTACTGCTCTCTACCCTTTGATTACTTTAATCTTAAGCATTTTATTTTTAAGAGAAAAAATAACATTCTATCAAGGAGTAGGCATTCTGTTAGCTATCTTGGCTGTGTTTTTAATTTCACTAGAGAGGTAAAAAAATGGTTGTGAGAAAAGAGAAGAAGCACAGAAAGTTCAGAGGCAAAAGAACTTATCATGGTAGCCACAAAAAGGCAAGAGGTGGTGGCAGCAGAGGAGGAAGAGGAAAGGCGGGTCTTCACAAGCATAAATGGAGTTATGTTGTTAAGTATGAACCAGACCATTTTGGAAAAGTTGGATTTAAACCACCAAAAAGTAAAAAGATTAAGTCGATAAATTTGAGTGAATTGGATAAAATTGCAAAAGAGAAGAATTTAGATAAGATAAATGTGGTAGAACTTGGCTATGAAAAGGTGCTAGGTAGCGGAAAACTCTCAAAACCTTTAATTATAGAAGCAAAATTCTTTTCTAAAAAAGCTATAAAGAGAATTGAAGAAGCAGGCGGAAAAGCTGTAAAAATTGAGTGATGTGATGGAAGAAAAAAAGCAAAGTCTAAATGAAAAAATAGCAAAATTTTTACCAAGTATTGAAAAGCCAACTTACCAACTTCCTTTTAATACAAAATTGAAGTGGACTATTTTTGCTTTACTTATGTATTTGGCTTTATCTTACATCACAATTTATGGCGTGGAAAAAAAAGCTTCTTATGAGTATTTCAGGTTTTATGAAATAGTCCTTGGCTCAAAGTTCGGAAGTGTGATGACTTTAGGCATAGGACCAATTGTCACAGGCGGTATAATCTTACAACTTTTGGTTGGAGCTAAGATAATTAATTGGGATATAACAAAAGAAGAGGGAAGAAAAAAATTTCAGACATGGAGCAAATTCTTGGCTCTAATTTTTTGTGTGATTGAAGCTGCAGGCCTTGTCATAGCTGGAGTTTTACCTATAGCTGGAGATTTCCTAACAGCAATTCTAGTAATGGCTCAATTGGCTGCTGGTGGTGTGATTGCTTTACTTTTAGATGAACTTGTAAGCAAGTGGGGATTTGGCTCTGGAATAAGTCTTTTCATAGCAACAGGTGTTGCAAACCAAATCTTGATTAGAATTTTTTCACCTTTATCAGTAGTGTGTGTTGCTGGTAATTTTGCTTCTTGCATACCAACTTCTGAACAACCACCAGCCGGCTTGATATGGGAGCTTTTCATAAATTCTTTTACAGGAAATTTAACAAATGCCTTAATGGCTGCTATGCCAATAATAACAACTGTAGCAATTTTCTTGTTGGTGATTTACATTCAAGACATAGGTATTGATATTCCCATTTCTTTTACAGCCTTGAGAGGATTTGGAAGGACTTGGTCCCTTAAGCTCTTCTACACTAGCAATATTCCTGTCATCTTAGCAGCAGCTTTAATAGCAAATCTACAGCTTTTAGCTAGACTTAATCTACAACCTGTTAGTGCAGAGATGAGTTGTAGTGTTTTGGCTTGTTATGACAAACAAAACAATATTGTTGGTGGTATAGTTTATTATTTGACTTCACCAAGCAATCTCTTGGCTCATGCAATACAAGGAACTTTGACCTTTAACGAAATTGTAAGGGCTTTTACTTATCTGAGTTTCTTTAGCTTAATGGCAATGGTTTTCTCTGTTTTTTGGGTATCAACTTCCGGTATGGATGCTGCTTCTATTGCCGAACAACTTGAAAGCATAGGTCTTCAAATTCCAGGCTATAGGAGTGATAAAAAGTCTATGGAAGCAGTGCTCAATCGATACATTCCTTATCAAGCTGTTTTGGGCGGTCTTCTGGTTGGTGCTCTTGCAGCGATAGCAGATTTTCTTGGTGTAATAGGGAGTGGGACAGGAATGCTTTTAACTGTTATGATACTTTATAATTACTATGAGCAACTTTCAGCTGAAAATCTCGAGGGAGCTCACCCACTCGTCAAAAAGTTCTTAGGTGGATGAAATGTTCGAAGCTCTTGCACAGATATTAAATTTCATCTTTTGGCCATTTACAGCCTTGCCTCCGGTGCTCTCAATTTTTCTCATAGCTTTTATTGTAACTATATTGGTAATAGCTATAAATAGAATTTTTGTCAACAAGAATGTGGTAAAAGATCTTAAGGAAAAGATGAACGCCTTAAGAGAAGAGTTATTAGAGGTACAAAAACAAGGAAATTTGGAAAAAGCTAAAGAAATTTTGAACGAAATAACTAAACATAACTTGAATTACATGAAACACACCTTGAAAGCTTTGTTAATATCCATAATTGTAATACTCTTAATATTGCCATGGGTTCAATACACTTACAAAAACATGCCAGTAGCAAAGCTTCCACTGGCATTGCCTTATATCGGTTCAGAGTTAAAATGGTTTATATGGTATTTTTTGGCTTCTCTTGCAGTTGGTTGGATAATAAGAAAGCTCATGGGGTGGGATTATGGCTAGCACTGCTAAAGTCAAAGTTAAATTACCTTCTGGTAAAGTTGTGATCAAAGAGAAATGGAAGAAAGCTTCTCCTGCTAAATGTGCAGGTTGTGGTAAACCTTTGCAAGGAATTCCTAGATTGAGGCAGCAGGAGTTGAGAAAATTAAAGAAGAGTAAGAGAAAACCTGAAAGGCCTTATGGAGGCTACTTTTGCTCTGAATGCATGAGAGAAGTTTTCAGGGAAAAAGCAAGAAAGATTTCATAAAACATTCCTCAAATTTTTTAGATCTTTTATAACTTTGTTTTTAAGTTTTACTATTTTTTCATCATATTCTGAAATTTGGGAAATATCTCTTATTTCTTCTTCTACCAAACTTGATGAAAAAATTTTCATCCAATATTGTTGGTGAATAAGCACACGGTTTAAAATAAAACCAAACTCAAAATTCCTAAGAGCATAGGTATCGGCAAACCAGGCAAAGGAATTCTCTTCTTCCTGAGAAGATAAAGTGTGATTAAAATTCCCAAATTGGTTGCAATCAAAGTGAAGATCATTTTCTCCAAGCCAAAGAGCATGAAAGCCACAGCTGGAAGCATTGAATAGAAGACGACATCACCAAGACCAATTTTTATGAAATCAAAGTCTAATATCAACAGAGAGAGAAAGTCTATCTTAGTCTTCAAACCTTTTTTTGTTCTTACAGGCTTACCTATGATTTTATTCAAAGGGCCTTTGAAAACTGCGTAAACATCATAAACAGAAAGCAAGAGTGGGAAAATGAAAACTGTTGGTGGTTGTAGAATGGTAGCAAAATAACCTGCTATTTCTGCTCCTATGAAAATTGAAAGGAAATTTGAAAGAAAGTGAAAGCTTTTGAAATATGCTACAAGAAAGACTAAAACAACAAGGAAGATTGAGATAAACCAAGGAAGAAGAACCGAATCTGGGAAAATTGTTGAGAAAAGAATTAAGTTGATTGAAAAAACCGAGCTTATCAGAAATCCTGTAACCAAAGCTTTGATTAAATTGAATTTTCTCCACTTGACTAAAAAGGCCAAGAAGAACCCAAAGATGAAAATTGAGGTCAGGAGAGGTAAAGAATTTGCAATCGCCCCTTCTACACTTTTGCCAAAAGGTTCATAAACTTCTTCTGCCAAAGGGGAAGAATAGAAAACTCTTGTCACAAAGATGGCTAACAGTTGAGCGATTAAAGTAAAAGACAAGACTCTAAGAGATGCTAGCTTGAACTGCTTTTCCATATAAATCCGGTTCTATTTCAAATTCTTCTCTGCTATTTCACCAGCTACCGGAAGCTTGAACCACTCACCTTGATAAGCTTTTATCATGCAGACTATCCACACCACCACTGCAACCAAAGTGACAATACCTGAGAAGAAAAAGCCAATAAACGGAATTATTCCAAGAGCTATTGCAACCACGCTGAGTCCGATGAAAACGATTGTGGATTGTAAGGCATGGAATTTGACAAACTTACTGTCTTTTTCTAGCAGATAGAAGATAATTCCGGTGATCCATCCTAGCAGATAAGCTAGCAAAGCTTCTAAGTTTTCGTCCAAGCCCACAGATGTTTTCTTCTTAATTTCCTTTCTTTTTTCCTTTTTTCTTGGCATTTCAATCTTCTTTATTTTTTGTCCCTTAGATTTATAAAGCTTATTTGCTAAGAATAAATTTATAAAATGTCAAATAAGTTTAATTGAGGTTTTAAACATGGGCTCTTTAGAAGTTGGCAGGGTAGTAATGAAAATTAGCGGAAGAGAGGCCGGAAAGTATGCTGTGGTAGTTAAAGGACCTGGAAAAGAAAAAGCTGAGAAAAATTTTGTGATTATAACCGGACCCAAGCTTTTGACTGGAGTTAAGAGAAGAAAGTGTAATATCAATCATTTGGAGCCTTTGCCTTATGTTCTTGAAATCAAAGAAGATGCAAGCGATGAAGAAGTTTTGGTTGCTTTTGAAAAGGCCAATTTGATAAAAAAGTTAGGGTTGAAAAAACCTTCTGCAGCTGAAATTAAGGCTGAGAAAGCTAAAGAAGAGGAAAAGATGAAAGAAACCAATCTTGAGAAGAAAGAAGGAAAGAAAACTAAGAAAGAAAAGAAAAAACAGCAATAAATTGTTTTTGTTATTTTAAACCAATTTATCAGAACAAAAACTTGAGAGCAATGTTAAGTTCTTTTTTCCCAAAATTCAACAAGTCTTAAAGCTTAATAGGCCTAAATAAAAAATAAAGGGGGTGAGTTTTGATTGTGGTTAGTAAAAAGTGAAGAAGAAACGAATGAAAAATATGGAAAAGCACCTGAAGCAAGAACAATAGAAGAATTGATTAAAAGTTCGATAATAATTTGTGATAAGCATAGTGGTCCCACAGGAGCTTAAGCTCCGGGAAAATCACATCAAGTTACTGCTTGGGTGAAAGAAATTTTTGGTGTTAAGAAAGCAGGCCATGCTGGTACTTTAGATCCAGCTGTAACTGGTGTGCTGCCTGTAGCTCTAGAAAATGCAACAAAAGCCATGCCCGTTTTAATGGGTTTAGAAAAAGAATATGTAGGAATAATGCATTTGCACAAAGAAGTTGATGAAAGCTTGCTAAGACAAACTGTTTTAGATTTTGTAGGGAAAATAGTTCAAGTTCCACCAGTGAAATCAGCAGTTGCAAGAAAACCTAGAATAAGAGAAATAAAGTTTTTTGATATTCTAGAAATTGAAGGTAAAGATGTTTTGTTTAAAGTCGGGTGTGAAGCAGGGACTTATGTAAGAAAGCTTGTGCATCAAGTGGGGGAAAAGCTTGGTGTTGGTGCCCACATGACAGAGCTAAGAAGAACAAGAGCAGGAAATTTCACAGAAGACCAAGCTCATCCTTTAGTTGAAATAAAAGATGCTTATGAATTTTGGAAAGAGGGAAATGAAAAGCTTTTGAGAGAGATTTTGATTCCTGTTGAATATGCAATTCTACATGTCAAAAAAGTTTTTGTTAAAGATTCTGCTATTGATTCAATTTGTCATGGTTCTCCTGTTTTTGTTTCTGGATTGAGCAGAATTCAAGAAGGTATAGTTAGGGGTGAAACTGTTGCTGTTTACAGTTTGAAGAACGAACTTGTTGCTTTAGGAATAGCCAAAATGGATAGCAAGGAAATGTATGAAAAAAAGAAGGGTTTGGCTATAAGAACGGATAGAGTTTTTATGGAGATTGGAACATATCCTTCAAGGAGAAGTGATTAGAAAATTATGTCTGTTAGTTTGATGTAAATTGTAACTAAAAGCTGCAACAATCTTGAAATTCTGAATTTTTTGCCATAGCCTCTAAAGAATTCTGTTTTTGCTTCTTCACTTTTTAAACTTGAAACAAAAGAAAGGACATCACAAAAAACCAAAAATTTTTTTGATCTTGAAGATTTCCTGAAAAGCTCTAGGTCTGTTCTTACTATATTGCCATCAAACATCCAGTTGCTTGACCTGTTATCTATGAAGTAAAAATTTTTATCGTTTAGCCTTCTTGTAATTTCTCCTATTTTTCTCACAATTTTCAAAACTTTTCTAGGGTTTTCAATCTCAAGATCATCTATTGTCAAAGCTTTTGCATCAAATTCCTCTTCCACAAATTTTTCTGAAAAAGAGAAGGATAAAATCCTTGTGGTCTTGATTCCCATTGAAGATAAAACTTTTCTTCCAAAAAGCTCGTTAGAAATTTTCCTTTTTGGTGAAATTGGCACTATCAAGCGAAAGAAAAAAGTAGAAAAAGCAAGAAGGGCTAAATCGTGAAGAATATAGCCATAAACTGAAGGATAAAATTTAACAACTTTTCTTTTAATCAACAAAATTTTCCTACTTGAAGCATGTCTAAACTTTTCTTCAGCTCTCACAATAAAAATTTGGTTTTTTGTAAAAAAATAATCACAGCTCTTATTTATGAATGGGCTTTTGGTCTTGCTACTATGATATTCGCCAAAGTTTCCCTATTTAAAATTCACCCATTCACTTCTTTCTTCTACCCTTCTCTTATGGTTTGGTTATATCATTTTCATTGACAACATTGTATTCTATTTAAAAGAAAATTCTCTACTAACAAGAAATCCTAAAAAACAATTTTTTGTACATACTTTCCGTGATTTTTGGCTGAGCTTTGAAATTTACAATCTTTTTCTTCAAGGTTGGAAATAGTGAACTTGAAATGGTTGTTGGTGTGGTTGCTTTTACCACATTCTTCTTACAATTTTTGAGACTGCAGAATTAATTAAAAGTTTCATCTTTTTGATAAAGTTAAAGCATCGAAAAATGGAAATAATTACAAACAAAAAAATAAAAGATATAAAAGTTGGGATGAGCAACATAAGCGAAGATTACTGATATTTCAAAAACTTGTGATGTTCGAATAAAGTATGGTAAGAGAAGTGTGTAGAAATAACAATTTAAGATGATGCTGGAATAGGTCTAAGCTTTTGGG
>JAWCSL010000005.1:0-49363 GCA_039090665.1 Candidatus Aenigmatarchaeota archaeon
GCTCAATTTTTTCTCTCATATTATAGAAATGTGGAAGAAAATATTTTACTTTTCAAGGAGAATTTCTCAAATATGGAAATTGCTGAAGCTTTTGGAAGGGCTGTAAATGTAGCGCAAAAAAGGGGGTTGGAGAAAGGCTTAGAAATTTTGGGCTTAACGAGCAAAAAAATTGAAGCTTTAATCAAAAAGAAAAATTTTTTGGTTGAATGCAAAGATTTTGATATCGTGATTGACAAAAAAGATATGCTGAAGCAGCTAAACCTTTACTTGTGTGACAAAAAGTGGAGCAAGAAGCTGCTAGCAAGTTTGCAAAAATCTTCTGATTTCAAGTCAATGGTTATTTTACTTGGAAAAATTTCAATTTCAAAAAAAGTTTATGAGCTCAGGTTGGGAGCTTTTGGTATTCCAAGCTCAGAGCTTGTTAAGGCTGTGTTAAAATTCAAGAAATAGATTTTATCAATTCTTCTGGAAGCTTCTCTCTGTTTCTCGAAGTTACTTCAATAACTTCACCAAACTGCCTGAACTGTTTAACAAAATTTCTATGAAGTACTGCAATCAAAGGCTTGTCTAAAAGAACTAAAGCAAAAATCTTTTTCTTAAAATTTTCGCTGAAGAATTCCATCTTTCCGATTTCATCTATAGCAACAACATCACACTTTTCAATCGCAAAATCTATTGCAGGCAAAGCAACTTTTTCAAAAGCTTCTACATCAATTCCATACTTCCCAAGCTTTGGCTCAATTTTGAAATCAACACTTGCAAAAACTTCCATGGCTTGAGAAAAAACATCTTTAACATAAAAACCAACTCTTTTTCCTTCTTCTCTTATCTCTGGAGTAACTATTCCGCCAACTTTCAATCCTTTACTCTTGAGCAACTCAATTGCCTTAAGCAAAACTGTTGATTTGCCGGAGCCTGCTCTACCTGTCAAAAAAATTTTCATAATCTAAATTTAGCTTGAATTTAAAAGAAGTTTAACCTTCAGTTTCTTGTGTCATTATAGACTTTAAAATCTCGTCTCTCTTTTTCATATTTTTCTCTAAGCTTAGATTTTTTAAAATTTTAAAAACCTAATAGCGGGGCCTGGATTTGAACCAGGGACCTCCGGGTTATGAGCCCGGCGAGCATTCTGTCAAAACTCCAGGCTGCTCCATTGCGGTTTCCTTTATTGGAAATCCCCGCTAGAGCTTATGCCTTTCATTGTCCCCGCTATTTGAATTAAATTGATGTTCGCTAATTTAAATCTTTATCAAAAGGCTAATCATTTTTCATTCTCCTTTTACTCTATCCGAATCATAGTTCAGTCTGGAGGGAAACTTTTTTAAATAATTTCCCTATATATAATACATGATAATGAGGGATGTTTGGATAAGAATAATTAAAGATTTCAAGGAGTTTGAGCTACCAAAAATCATAGAAAGAGAAAAAACTATAAAGACAGAAATACCGATAAAAAGAGTAATTTCGATAATAGGACCGAGAAGGGTAGGAAAAACTTATTTCATGTTCCAGCAAATAAGAAAACTTTTGGATGATGGTGTGGAAAAAGAAAGAATTCTTTACGTGAATTTTGAAAGCGATTTGCTTATAGGAGCCACTGTTGATGATTTAAGAAACATGATGGAAATTTTCTATGAAATATATCCAGAAAATAAAAAAAAGAAAGTTTATCTATTTTTCGATGAAATTCAAAACATTCCTGGCTGGGAAAGATTTGTAAGAAGTATTATGGATTCAGAAAATGTTCAGATATTTGTTTCAGGATCTTCTTCAAAGTTATTATCAAAAGAGGTGGCTACAATGATGAGGGGTAGGAGCTTACCTTATTATATTTTTCCCTTTAGTTTCAAAGAATTTCTCAAAGCCAAAGAGTTTAAACTCGGAAAATATCTTTCATCTTCACAAAAAGCAAAGCTCATGAACTTATTGACAGAGTATGTAAATTTTGGTGGATATCCTGAAGCTGTGCTATACCCTGAAGAAAGAGAAAAAATTCTCAGAGAAATTTTAGATGTAACCATTTACAGAGACATAACAGAAAGATTTGGAATTAAAAACATTAAATTAGTAAAGCTTCTTTTTAGACATTTAACTTCTTCCACTTTTTTTTCTGTTCACAGCTTTTTCAATTATATAAAATCTTTCGGAATGAAAGTCAGTAAGAACACTCTTTACAACTATTCAGAATATTTTTCAGATGCTTTAGTTGTGATATTTTTAAGGAAATTTTCCAAGTCTTATAAAGAGATTGAACAAACAAAACCAAAGATATATTTCATTGACAATGGCCTTCTCTATATCAATGGAGTTGAAAGTAAAAGTAAATTGATGGAAAACCTTGTTTTAGTTGAAATAGTCAAAAAGGGTTTTTTGCCGAATGAAAATATCTTTTACTACCAGAAAAATAATCATGAAGTTGACTTTATAATAATAGAAAAAATGAAAGCCAAAAAATTGATTCAAGTTTGTTACGATTTGAGTGACATAGAAACAAAGAAAAGGGAAATCAAAAGTTTGGTAAATGCAATGAAAGAATTTGGATTAAAAGAAGGGTTGATCATAACTATGGATTTTGAGGGTGAAGAAAAAGTTGATGGTAAGAAAATCATTTATGTACCTTTATGGAAGTGGCTCATTTCTTCTAATGAGTTTTAAATTTTTTTATAAATTCACCCATCTGCAGAAGTTATAAGTTTTGTAGCTACTACTCTTTCTCCATTGCAGTTTCTTTATCGGAAATTAATTTAAATCTTTTTCTCCAAAAATTCCTTTATTTTCTAGACTCTTTCCAGATTTTTCTTTCTGTTGATCATGGAATAGACTTTAAGCTGATCTTCTAACCTTGAAACAGGAATTCCTAATTTTCCAATTTTCACAAAAACTGGTCTTTTTAGCCTCCACGTCAATGAAACCCATCTCCCATAAACTTTAGCTTTCAGATCTCCCATTACTTCAACATCAATTCCCTCAACTCTAAACTTCCCAAAATGAGAAGAAAAAACTCTTGATTTGCTAAACTTCACTGGTTTAACTTCATATTCTTTCAAAATTGAAGAAATCTTATAAGCTCCTTCTTTCGTTGTTAAGATGTCTATATCCTTTGGTTCAATTTCTACTCCTTGCAAAGCTAGACTTGCACTTCCTACAACCATCCATTCAACTTTTCTTCCAAGCAATTCACACAACCTTTCCAATACTTTCAAGAAATTTTTTCCACAGTTAATATTTCTCCTTTCCGGTCTTTAAATTTCACTCACCCCTTGAGTTCGAAATCTAAATCCTGAGCTTTTCTCCAGCTTCTCCTCATGAGCGAGATGAAAAAATTGGAAAAATCGCTCTTTGGGGTGAAAGCATGAAGAAGAGTTTTTGGAAAGGCCTGACCTCGCTGCTCTGCACTGCAAGCGGAACAGGAATTGGCTACATGGCAGCTCAATGCGGCTCTCTAGCCTACATAGCCGGGAGAGAAATTTGGAATCTTGTTAACGGCTTGCCTATAACACCGATTCCTGAATTGCTAAGGGATTATGCAGTTTACACTTCTACTGCTGCTCTGATTGGCGAGGTTAGCGGCTATGTTTTCCACAAAAAAATTTGGAAAGCCTTGGGGGGTGAGTGAATGGTGAAATTGAGTGAAATTGATATCGGTACTAAAGATTTGATTATTGCTTTGGGTTCTGCCCTCATTGGCTATTATGCGAGAAAGCCAATAGAAGAAATGAAAAAGGCTGAAAAAGAGAGTGATGCTCAACTCATAGGAAAAACAGCAGCACAGTATGTTGCTGCAGAACTCAGAAGCTTTGGAATTGGACCTGAAACTTACAGAGCAATAGACGAGTTAACACAAACTTTGAAAGAATTAAGAGAAGAGTTGAGAAAATACAGGGATAAAAATGGTTGAAGAAAATGAAATCATTTCGATGATATATGGTTTGCTTCAAGGCTTAAAAGCCTACAGGGAAGCTTACAACAAGCTGAACAATAAAGAGCAAGAAAACATGGAAATAAAGCTGGAAGAAGTAGTTGAAAAATACAAGCAGTTTGAAAAGTTACTCTATTTTCTTGGAAAGGTGATTAAATGAATGAAAGAGTATCTCTCAAGACTGATAGAGTATCAAGAATTGATGAAGGAAATTGAAATTGCAGGAGAAGAACATCTGAAGATCATCAAACAAAATCCCTCCAGCTACTTGAAAAAAATTGAAGAGCTTAGGACAAGAATTGCTTCTGATGTTTTCCTAGCTGCTGAAGATAAAGAAAAAATGCTTAAGAAGATTTCGAGCTACATGGAGCAGCTTGAACAAAAGAAAGATGAGCTAGATATGAATTCATTTTTGTTGGGCGCTCTTTTAATTCTTCTAGCAAAAGAAGGTATACTTCAAGAAGTGATTGAAAAAGTTGGGGAGGTGTTTGGCAGTGCCAACTCGCTATATTCACAAAAAGATTTCGAAAATCTTGTTGGGCAAATCTTGCGAGAAAACGAATAAAGTCATAGACTATCCTGTGAAATTTCTTGGTAGAAAACATAGGATTTTATTTCACGATCCTTTGTCTGCCTTAATTATTGGAATTGCTTATGATGGTGTAGAAGGTGCAGTTTCTGGCCTACTTCATATTGCAGTTGATAAAATTTGCTCAAGATATCATGTGGAAAAAATCTTAGATTACTTGCTTTAGTCTAATTTGCATGAAATCAAAAGCGACTTTTGAGTTTGGGAAAATCTTCTTTGCTTCTTCTTCTAATTCTTTTGCATCAGTGTAGCGCCTGCTTATGTGAGTTAAAATTAGTTGCTTGACATTAGCTTCTTTTGCTATTCTTGCAGCTTGTTTTACATCAGCATGAGCCTTCCCTTCTTCTTCTTCAAGAAAGGTTCCATCGTGAATGAGCAAATCAGCGTTTTTAGAAATTTCCAAAATATTATCACAAGGCTTAGTATCGCCAGAATAAACCACTTTCAACCCAGGTCTTAAATTTGCCACATCTTCTATCTTCACTTCCCTTCCCTTATATTCAACTTTTCCAAATTTTTTCAATTTCTTGAGCCAAGAACCACTTCTTAAACCAAGCTCTCTTAACTTTTTTGTGTCTATTTTCCATTTTGGTTTTTCTTGAAAACAATAAGCTACTGCCGGCACTGTATGTAAGACAGGAATTGAAAGAATTTGGTATTCTGGAGTTTCGTCTATAAGCATAGGTTTATTTCCTTCAAAAGGAACATTTATAGCTTCCACTGGAAATCTCAGCCCAAAATATCCCAAATCCAAAATATCTGAAACAAATTTTTCAGCTTCTGGTCCAAAAATTTTCAGCTTAGATTTCCTTTTTTCCAAGCTCATAGTCTGTATCAAAGGAATTAAGCCTGAAAAATGATCAGCATGCCAATGTGTGATAAAAATTTTGTTTATTTTCATGAAGCTTATGTTTGATTGCATGAGTTGTTTTTGAGTTCCTTCCCCACAGTCAAAGAGCAAAGTATCTTTTTCTTCACCAAAATACTCTAGAGCTATTGCCGGATGATTTCTATCTTTACTTGGAATTCCTGAAACTGTACCTAAGAAAGTTATTTGAATCATGCAAGATTCTCCTTTTCAAAATATTTCCTCAAGAAAACACCAAACCCTTTATCCTTGTTAACAATTTCAATTATCCTTTCTATATCTGAAATTATTTCAAAACCCTTTGATATTTGTTCAGCTATGTTGCCGGGGATTCCCTTTGCTTTAAGAATACTTACATCAACACTTAAGCTATCGAAAAGCTTCTCTTTAGCTGTCATGAATTTTCTTTTAATCTCAACAACCCAATTCCTTCCTTCAATAAACGGCCCATTTATAGCCAGGTCTTTGTATTTCTCCAAAAATTTGTTTGAATCATCCAGATTAAAAACTTCTGGCCCGATTTTCTTCTGTACAGCAGGTAAATTTGAAACTTCCATCTCAAGCAAAACTACAGCCAAATCTTTTTCGTTTGTATAGCAATCTTTCCTCAAAACTTTGAACTCATACTTGGTTTCTTCCAAAATGCTTTCCAATCTTTCCGCAAATTTTCTTAATTGAGGCCAAAGTATATCAGGGACAACATTTGGTGGAGAAAACTTTATCAAAATAAGCTCTGTTTTTCTTTCCAAAATTTTTTCTCTAAGTTCCTTTTCCGAAATTACTTTTATTTCACTTTCAAAAAACATCTCTTCTCTTGGATTTTCCAGAAATTCTTTTGCCAGTTTCTTAAATTTGAAAAAATTTTCTGGTGATAAAGCTGCTGCTGTGTTTCTATTTTTGTCGGTTGGATCAATTAAAATTAAAACTTGCTTGGGAAACATTTTCTTGAGCTTGAAATAATCTTCTTTCTTGTAGAATTTCTCCAGATCTATTATTTCACCAGGATTCCATTTCAATGCTTGCTCCAACACATTCACAAAACTTTTGTACTTGATAACTAAAAGCTCACACACATAACCAGAAAAACCTTCTGTTTTTGCATCAGCACCATATAGCTTGTTTGCAGTTAAAAATTGCTTCAACAGCCTGACTTGATCTGAAAGTTTTAGAGGTAAGTTCTTCTTAAGATACTTCACATGAAATGGTGTTCTATCAACTGCTGATTTTAGATTTTCTGTTGTTTTTACATCAAAACAAGGTACTATATCCACTTCTATTCCTTCAACATTTCCAGAAACATATGGATGTTGAGCGTATTCTATCCTGAAATTTCCATTCAAACTTTTTATTATCCTCTTTCCCAGTTCAAGACCTCTTTTCTCCAATTGTTCCACACTTATCTCTGGTGGAAAAAGAATGAAAATATCGAACTCTTTTTTTCCTGGAAGCCACGTATCTCTAGTCACACTACCAGCAACCAGTGGTTTTGCTTTAAATTTCTTGGCTTCTTTTTTTGCAATTCTTAAACATTTTTTAAGAACAGAATTGAGTTTTCTCTTCTCTTCTTCAGAGGGCCTAATTTTTTTCAAAACATTTTTAAGAATTCTAGAATAACTGGCCATAATTAACAATAGGTTTGAGAAAAATAAAAGTAATGAAGGAGTTTGTTCTAGCTTATTTTTTGTAGAAAAAAAAATTCACTACTTCAAAATAGTAAAGTTTAAATATTAGTACCACTAAATAGTAACATATGAGTAGGGATAAAGAAGAAGTAAAGTTTTATGAAGAGCAACTTTACGAAGCTAAGCAAGCCTTGTTTGCAGCCAGAACAATAAAACAAGCTAGGTTTTTACAAAACAGGATAAAATTTTTAACAGAAATGATAAAAGAAGCTAAAAAGAAATAAAAGTTTTCTTTTTATATTTTTCACGACAAAAATCTTTTTAAATTTTTTTGACTTAATTTTGGGTTGGGTCTTGCTTCAAGCGGTTTTAGCATTAGAAGATGGAACAATTTTCAAGGGTGAAGGCTTCGGTTATCCTTGCGAAGCTTATGGCGAAGTTGTATTTAACACTAGTATGGTTGGTTACACAGAATCTCTGACAGATCCTTCCTACAGAGGCCAAATATTAACTCAAACCTGGATTTTAATAGGAAACTATGGTGTACCCCCTTTTTCTTTAATCGATAAATTTAACTTTCCATTACATTTTGAGTCAGAAAGAATACAAGTAAGAGGATATGTGGTTCAAGAAATTGTAAAAAGACCTAGCCACTGGTCAAACAATAAAAGCTTGGATGAATGGTTGTTTGAGCAAAAGATTCCTGGAATAGAAGGAATAGATACTCGTGAGTTAACAAAAAAACTAAGGAGTAAAGGTGTGATGCTTGGAATATTGAAAGTTGATGAGAAAATTGATGTTGAAGAAATAAGAGAAAAAATAAAGGAGATTGAAGATCCAAACAAAAGAGATTTAGTAAAGGAAGTGAGTGTAGAAAAACCAATAGAATACAATAGCGACTCACCTCTTGTAGTGGTGATAGATTGTGGTGTGAAATTTGGAATATTAAGGAATTTGGCAGCAAGGAATGTTGGTTTAGTAAGAGTGCCTTATGACTATCCTGTAGAAAAAATTTTAGATTATGAGCCTTCAGGTATTCTCATTTCCAACGGTCCTGGAGATCCAAAAATATGTGAAAAAACAATCCAAACTGTAAAAGAACTATTGGAAACAGATTTACCAATCATGGGAATTTGTCTTGGTTGCCAAATTCTTGCTTTGGCAGCAGGTGCTGAGACTTTCAAGCTAAAGTTCGGGCATCGTGGATCAAACCATCCTGTTCTTGATTTGTTTACCAAAAGATGCTACATCACAAGCCAAAATCATGGATATGCTGTAGATCCAAATAGCTTAAAAGAAACTGAATTCGAAATTCAATTCATAAATGCAAATGACAAGAGTGTTGAAGGAATAAAACACAAGAAAAAACCAATATTTGCAACTCAATTCCATCCAGAAGCTTCTCCTGGACCTTATGAAACTGAATTTTTGTTCGATTTGTTTGTGAAGGAGGTGAGGAAATATAAGAGATGAAAGCATAAAAAAAGTTCTCATACTAGGTAGCGGTGCAAAGTGTTGAAAAAACACGCACACTCAAAATAGGAGAAGCTGGAGAATTTGATTACTCTGGAGCACAAGCAATTAAAGCTTTGAAAGAAGAAGGAATAAAAGTGGTTCTTGTAAATCCAAACATAGCAACAATCCAAACAGATGAAAAGTTTGTAGACAAAGTATATTTCTTGCCTATAACACCTGAATTTGTAGAAAAAGTAATAGAAAAAGAAAGACCTGATGGAATTTTGTTGACTTTTGGCGGACAAACTGCATTAAATTGTGGTGTAGAGCTTCATGAGAGAGGTATTTTAGAGAAATATGGTGTGAGAGTTTTGGGAACAGGAATAGAAGCAATTGAAATTGCAGACAATAGGGAAAAATTCAAGAACATTTTGCTCAAGAACAATTTGCCTGTGCCAAAGAGTGAAAAAGTAAACAGCATAGAAGAAGCTGTGGAAGCTGCCAAGAAGATAGGGTATCCTGTAATGATAAGAGTTGCCTACACACTTGGTGGTCAAGGGTCTGGTGTTGCTGAAGATGAAGAACAATTGAAGAAAATAGCATCTTTGGGTCTGGTACACAGCAGGATAAAACAAATTTTGGTAGAAGAATATCTTGGAAAGTGGAAAGAAATTGAGTATGAAGTAATGAGAGATTGTGAAGACAATTGTCTGATTGTATGCAATATGGAAAATTTCGATCCTATGGGTGTACACACTGGCGAAAGTATAGTGGTTGCTCCTTCACAAACTTTAACAAACAGGGAATACCATTTGTTGAGAATCACAAGTTTCAAAGTCATAAGAGCTCTTGGAATAGTTGGTGAATGTAACATACAATTTGCTGTTAACCCAGAAAGTGAAGAATTCAAGATAATAGAAGTGAATTCCAGGCTATCGAGATCTTCAGCATTGGCATCAAAAGCCACAGGCTATCCGATAGCTTACATTGCAGCAAAATTGGCAATAGGCTACACGCTACCAGAACTTTTGAATAAAGTAACTCAAGTCACAACAGCTTGCTTCGAACCCGCTTTAGATTATATCGTGGTAAAAATTCCAAGATGGGATTTTCAAAAATTCAAAAATGTTTCTAGAAGAATTGGAACACAAATGAAGTCGATAGGAGAAGTAATGGCAATAGGAAGGAGCTTCGAAGAAGCTCTTCAAAAGGCTGTTAGAATGCTTGAAATTGGAAGAGAACTAACCGACACGAGCGAACTCACTAGCGATAAAGAAAAAATAAAGGAAATGTTAGAAAAGCCTACAGATGAAAGACTTTTCTATATAGTTAAAGCACTTCAAGTTGGTATGAGTGAAGAAGAAATTCACAAACTAACAGGAATTGATGAATGGTTCTTACACAAGATAAAGAGAATAGTTGAGATGGAAGAGGAAATAAAAAATTTGAATGAAGATACTTTGAGAAAAGCGAAAAAACTTGGTTTTTCAGACAAAAAAATTGGAGAGCTTGTAGGGAAGAGCGAAAGTGAAATCAGAGAAATGAGAAAATCTCTTGGAATAGTACCTGTTGTTAAACAAATAGACACTCTAGCTGCAGAATGGTCGGCCAAAACAAATTACCTTTACTTGACTTACAATGGTAATTATGATGATATAGAAGTTGAGAAAAAGAGAAAAATTATAGTTCTTGGCTCAGGTTGCTACAGAATTGGTTCAAGCGTAGAGTTTGATTGGTGTTGTGTTAATATGGCTTGGGCTCTAAAGGAAAGAGGGTTCGAGAGTATAATGATAAATTGTAATCCAGAAACAGTTTCTACTGATTTTGATATCATGGATAAGCTTTATTTTGAAGAGCTCACCCTTGAAAGAGTTTTAGACATTTGTGAAAAAGAAGAACCTGAAGGAGTTGTTGTAAGTGTTGGTGGCCAAACACCAAATAACTTGGCTCTAAAACTTGCAAAAAATGGTGTGAAGATTATTGGAACTTCTGCCGAAGATATAGATAGAGCTGAAGATAGAGCTAAATTCAGCAAGCTTTTGGATGAACTTGGAATTAAACAACCTAAGTGGGGAAAAGTTGAAAATCTGGAAAAAGCAAAAGAATTGGCTGAAAAAATAGGATATCCTGTTTTGATCAGACCTTCTTATGTGCTTTCCGGCTCTGCAATGAATGTTGCCACAAATGAATCTCAGCTAAGAGAATACTTGACAAAAGCAGCAAAAATTTCAAGAGAATATCCTGTAGTTATATCTAAGTTTATGACGAATGCTAGAGAAGTTGAAGTTGATTGTGTTTCTGATGGTGAAAATGTTTTTATTGGTGCAATAATTGAGCATTTGGAAAATGCTGGCGTGCATTCAGGAGATGCAATAATGAGCATTCCGACACTTACAATAAGTGAAACAATAAAAAACAAGATAAGAGAGTATACTAGAAGAATTGCAAGAGCTCTCAGAATAAAAGGTCCTTTCAACATTCAGTACTTGGCAAAAGATGGGGAAGTCTATGTGATAGAATGCAACTTAAGGGCTTCAAGAAGTATGCCGTTCGTTTCTAAAACTATAGGAGTGAATTTGATGGAAATTGCTGCTGATGCTATACTTGGTAAAAAAATTAAAGATGGTGAATATTTGCCAAATGTTTTTGCAGTAAAAGTTCCGCAATTTTCTTTCATGAGATTGGAAGGTGCAGATCCCGTTACTGGAGTAGAAATGGTTTCAACAGGAGAAGTTGCCGCTTTTGGCAAAACTTTTGAAGAGGCTTTCATCAAAGCCCTGATAGCTAGTGGTGTTGAGCTTCCGAAAGCTAACGATGGTGTTTTGATTTCAATCGGTGGAGAAAAAAGCAAAATAATTGAAATTGCAAATAAGCTTGTGAGCAGAAAAATAAATATTTATGCGACTGAAAAAACTTCAGAAGAATTGAAAAAATACGGGATAGAAAATGAAGTTGTGAAGAAGGTTAGCGAACCAAGACCAAATATTTTGGATTATTTGATGAATGGAAAAATAAAAATGGTGATAAATATTCCTTCAACAAATGGTGTAGTTAGTACACAAGCGTTAGATGATGAATACTTGATAAGGAGAAAGGCTGTAGAATTCAAAGCTTTTGTGGTTAGTAACCTTCAAGTGGCAAAAACTTTAGCAGATGTTTTAGATTTTTATCACAAAAATGGAGTTGAAAATTGTGTGGAGTTTGAAAAATAGGGACATAATTTCAATAAGGGATCTGAAAAAAGAAGAAATAGAGCTTATTTTAGATGAAGCTGAAGTTATGGAGAAAAAATTGAAAAATGAAGAACCTCTTTATCAGATGAAAGATAAAGTTTTGGCAAGTTTGTTCTTTGAACCTAGTACCAAAACAAGGTTGTCTTTCAATGCTGCCATGCAAAAACTTGGTGGAAAAGTGATAGAGATCGAATATTCTACAGCAACAAAAAACCTCATCGACAAAGTGAAAATGATTGAAAGTTATTGCAATGTTATTGTTTTGAGACATCCTAGAGAAGGGTCTGCAAGATTAGCTGCCGAGATTTCAGAAAAACCTGTAATAAATGCTGGTGATGGTTCTAATCAACATCCTACCCAAACATTAATCGATTTGTTCACGATAAGAAAATTGAAAGGCAAGATAGAAGGTTTGAACGTGAGCTTGATTGGAGATTTAAAATACAATGCTGTGATAAAATCTTTGTTTTATGCACTTGCTGTTTTTAAAGCAAACATAACTCTTGCTTCACCTCCTGAGCTTCAAATGCCGTGGGAAAATATAGAAGAAGTAAGGGATAAGTTCGGTGTTAAAATTTTCCATACAAACAGTCTACATTCTGCTATTGAAGAGGCTGATGTTTTGTATGTTTGTGGTGTGAAAAAAGATAAGTTTGGCGACATTTTCGAAGCTGAAAAAATACAAAAGAATTTTAGGATAACTCAAGAAATTTTGGAAAATGCTAAAAAAGATATGGTAATCTTACATCCATTGCCTAAAGACATAGAAATTGATTCAAGCATCGACAAAACAAAATTTGCCAAATACTATGAACAAGCCTCTTATAGCTTGCCTGTTAGAATGGCTTTGCTTTCCTTGGTGGTTGCATGAGTGAACAAAGAATTGTAACAAACATAGAAAATGGGACTGTGATAGACCATATTCCCGCGGGGAAAGGAATGAAAGTTTTTGAGATACTTAAATTGGAAAAACATGAAGACAGAAGTGTCATTTTAATAAACACTTTGAGTAGGAAAATGGGAAGAAAAGATGTGATAAAAGTAGAGAATAAAGAAATCGAGGAAAAAGAAATAAATAAAATTGCCTTGATAGCACCGAACGCCACCATTTCTATAATAAAAAACTGGGAAGTGGTTGAAAAGAGAAAAGTTGTTTTACCTGAAATTCTTGAAAATGTTATAAATTGTCCGAATAAAAATTGCATAACTAATTCTGAAGAAAATGTGAAAAGTAAGCTTGTGGTTGAAAAGAAAGAACCACTCAAATTGAGATGTTGGTATTGTGAAAGAATTTTTGGGGTAGAAGAAATTTTATAGCCCCGGCCAGATTCGAACTGGCGTGTTCAGGTCCAGAGCCTGACATCCTTGACCGCTAGATGACGGGGCTATGTCTATTTAAATTTAAACTTGTAAAATTAATTTGGGTTGGAATGATTGGTGAGTGTCAAACACTTTTTTAAGTCTATTCTTTTCTTGATTACTAATAAAACTTTCAAAAATATAAAAGAATTATGGTGATTTAATGAGGATTTTACAAACTCATTCAGACTGGATTGAATATGAACCGATAAAAAAAGAAATTCCACAAGCTGAGGATGTGGAAAAAAAGATTTACAAGTTGGAAGAAGTTCTCGTCGCTTTCACTGCAGTTGAAGAAGGTGATGATGAAGAAGTTGCAAAAAAAGCTGTAGACGAAATAAAAGATTTCATGAAAAATTTGAAAATAAACAAGCTTTTGATTTATCCTTTTGTCCATTTGTCAAACAAACCGGCAAAACCTTCTGAAGCTTTGAAAATCCTCAAAGCTATGGAAGCTTATGCAAAAGAATTGGAAATTGAAACCTATAGAGCACCCTTTGGTTGGAACAAAAGATTTACTAATGCTGTTAAGGGACATCCTTTAGCAGAGCAATCAAGAGTTTTTGTTGCTGGTGAAGTCAAAGAAGAGAAGAAAGAAGAAGAAAGAATTAAAAAAGAAAAGTTCCATCGCTTCTTCATAATCGATATTGATGGCAAAGAGTATGAAGTTGATAAAAAGAATTGGAAAAATTGTGAGATTTTTTCCAAAAAAGAGAAAAGATACGAATGTTTGAAAATTTTTGTGAGAAATGAGCTTGAAGGAAATCCTCCAAAAGGAAAGCAACCAAAACATATTGAACTTATGAGGAAACTAGAGCTTGTTGACTATTGTCCTGAGAGTGATGTCGGAAACATGAAATGGTATCCAAACGGTGTTTTGATAAAAGACTTGATAATGGATTATGCTTTGTATAAAATCGCAATACCTTGGGGTGCAATGAAAATGCAAAATCCACTTTTATACAGAACTGATGTGGAAGAAATCAAAAAACTTCAAGGAGAATTTCACGAAAGAGATTACATCATAGAAGAAAAAATCCCACTTGTTCTTAGATTTGCCAGCGATCCTGGAGCTTTCCCATTTGTTCAAAAACTTATTTTCACATACAAGCACATGCCGATAAAAGTTTACGAGGAAGCAATTTGCTTCAGGAAAGAGAAAAAAGGTGAACTTTCTGGTTTGATGAGAGTAAGGAACTTTTGGATGACCGACCAACATGCTTTTTGTATTGATGAAGAACAAGCAAAAAAAGTTTATGAAGAACTTTCTTTACTTTTTGCAAGATTGATGAACGAAATAATAGCAAAAGAACATTGGGTTTTAGGTTTCGAAATTGTTGAAAGTTTTTATGAAAAATATAAAGAATTTTTCAAGAAGATAATCAAGGAAATCAAAGCACCTGCTTTCTTCAAACTGATGAAAGAGATGTCACACTATTATGCTTTTAAGAATGAATATCAAGCAATATTTTTAGATGGAAACAATTTACAAATCTCGACTGTTCAATGGGACATCAAAAATGGAGAAAGGTTCAACATCTGTTTTATAGATAAAGATGGTAAAAGAGTTCCTGTTCCCTTCATAATTCATGCTTCTTCTTTTGGTAGCATAGAAAGAGCTATAGCTGCAATTCTTGAAACTGGAGTTTGGATGGAAAAGGAAGGTAAAGCTCCTATGCTTCCGCTGTGGCTTTCTCCAGAGCAAGTTAGGCTAATTCCTGTTAGTACTGAAAAGCATCTTAAGAAATGCGAAGAAATTGCTGAAATTTTGGAAAAAGAAAAGATAAGAGTTGGGGTAGATGATAGAGATTTAACAGTTGCAAAGAAAGTTTTCGAAGCGAAGAAAAGTTGGATTCCATACATAATTGTGGTTGGTGACAGAGAGCTTAAATCAGAAAAGCTACCTGTCGTGATAAGAGAAAAATCTACTATTAAAGAGGAGTTTAGAGAAGAAATGAGCTTAAAAGAACTCATAAAAGAGATAAAAGAAAAAGTTTCTGATATGCCGTTCAGACCATTATACATACCGAGAGAGCTTTCGAAAAGAGCAATTTTTGTGCCTTGGGGTACCAAAACAGTTTAGCTGATTGGTTTGGAGTGTTGCCAAACTAATTTGAATAGAGGCGAAAGAATGTTTCCTGCTGCATGCTCACTCTTACTCCAGAGAGCCATATCTTGTGTTGAATGAACTTTTGTGTCTGTTAAAGAAAGGAGAAATTGTTTATCATCTACTATACAAAATCTACCTGCCAAGTCAATATCCTTTTCATCTAAAATTCTTATCTCAGCTATACCACTTAAAGCCTTTATAGCTTCGCTAGCCTTTTCTTTTCCACTTGTAGCTATTTTTATACTCACACCATTCTCCTTGGCTTTCTTTAAAGCTTCCAAATGGTTTGTTGTTAGCTCAATTAAACCTTCTGGTGTTGTGACTATTGCTATTTGCTTGCTAGCATCCCTAAACATGGTAGCGAGTTGTTGTTGCAAAGAATATTTTCCTTTCAAAGAGCCTGTAATCTCTTCTGGTGAAATTATTTTCAAACCGTGTGAAAAAATTTCATTCAACTCTTTCATCACAGGACTTGATTTAAGCTCTTCTATTCTTTCCATTTTTTCTTTAAGTTCTTCTTCTATTTTTGCCTTAGCTCTTTCTAAAGCTTCTTCCGGAGGGATTGCTACATATTTCAAAGGCTTGCTTGACTGAATAACAACAAACCCTTTGTCTGCCAAGCTCTGTAGAACATCGTAAGTTCTGGATCTTGGTACATTTGCTATTGTAGAAAGCTCACCTGCAGTGCTTATTCCTCTCGATAAAAGGGCTACCCAAAGTTTCCTTTCGTACAAATTCAAACCTATTCCACGCAACGCTTCCATTGTTTTGTTGGATGCTAACATCACACTACCTCTCTGTTTTAACTATTGAGTGATTTAATATTTAAGGTTTTATATTTTACTGTAGTCTGAATAAAAAATTTAAACTTTATTTCATAAGCCATATACAATTTCTTCTGTCCATATAGAAAATCAGCCAACCTTTCCTTGACTTTCAAAAAGAGCTTTAAGCCTATCTAATGTATCTGCTTCTTCTGGTGATTTATCAGCTGTTCTATCTCTTATGAATCTAGGAAATCTTAAAGCAAATCCAGATTCATAGTTTGGAGATTTTTGAATTTCTTGATATCCAACTTCTATCACAATTTTTGGTCGCACCCTTACACTCTTCCCCTTTTCTTCTATTATCAAAGGTTTCAAGATTTCTGTCATTTGTTGATATTCATCTTCTGTCAAGCCGGTAGACATCATTCCACATCTTAAAAATTTTCCTGTGTCAGGATCTCTACAAGCAAGTTCAAAGCTTGTGAGCCACTTTGCTCTCGCACCTTCTCCCCATGTTGCCCCAACTATCACTAAATCTAAAGTTTCCATTATTGGTTTAATTTTATACATCGTGCCAACATGCCTGCCAAACACATAGGGTGAATTCAAGACTTTAAGCATCAATCCTTCTTGCTTAGCTTCTAAAGCCTCTTTGTAAAAATTTTCAATTTCTTTAACATCATCACTTATTATTTGCTTTGCAAGCTGAAGCTTCCCTTCTATTTTTTCCACTATTTTTTCCAAAATTTTCCTCCTTTCTATAAAAGGTTTGTCAAAAAGAAGCTGTCCATCAAGATAAACTATATCAAACAAGTTTAATTGAATTGGTATTTCTTTCACCATTTTTTCTATATCATACTTTCTGTGAATTCTTTGTGAAAGTACTTGAAAAGGTAAAGGAATGTTTGTTTTTGGATTTATTGCCAAAGCTTCCCCTTCAACTATACACTCTTTTGCTTTCAAACCTTTCCTACAAACCTCTACCAAATCTGGGAATTGTTTTGTCACATCTTCAAGTCTTCTTGTATAAATCCAAATTTGATCTTCTTTCTTGTGAATTTCAGCATGCATCCCATCGTACTTATATTCTGCTGCAATTTTTCCAAATTCTCTTACAACTTCTTCTATACTTTCAGCTTTTTCGCCAAGCATTACTTGAATTGGTCTACCTAGTTGTATTTTTGTCCTTTTCAAGCCTTCTATACCTTCTTCTTTGGCAATTCTTGCTATTTCAGAAAAATCAGAAAGTATATTCCATGCATAATCTACAGCTTGTATTGCTTCTTCTTTCTCTTTCTTATTCATTCCTTCTTTCACAAGAAAAGCTTGAACTATAGCATCTCTAATCAAACCTTCTGCAACACCAACTCTAAGCTCACCTAAAATTGTTCTAACTATATATCTTGCTTCTTTTGGTTTTGCGGAAACTAACAACTCGATAATTAGATTCAATTTCCTTTCTTGAGAACCTTCTCCAGTGATTGTTGCTATCTTTCGTAAATTTTCAAAAACAAACTTAACTGTAAGTTTTTTTGTTAAAAGTGTTACTTGCTTCCTTGACTTTATACATTCTTCAGCAACTAACCCTAGATCGCCTAGCCTTGCAAATTTCTGTTCTATTTCTTCAGTTTTAAAACCTGTTGCTTTTGAAATTGCTTTCATCATCATTTGAGTTGCTATTCCTAGCTCAAGTTGGGTGAACTTTGGATAAACTATACCTTGAACAAGTAAAACTACTCTTTCTAGTTCTTCTGTTTCTGTTTTTCTAAAAAGTTCGGCCAGAATTTCTGTTTTTTTAAGTTTTGCCGAAACCTTTTCTAATCTCTCATAATAATCTGCTAAGATTGAATAATCCATGATCCCAACATTTAATAATTGTGTGTTTATATTATTGTTTATGGTTAGAAAAAGCTGGACTTTTGGCTTTTGTGAAAGTTGCTTGAAAAATTCACATGAAAAAATTGAAATGGTGAAAATTTTCTTGAGTTCTGATTTTTTGGATAAAAAAGAAGAAATGTGGTGTTGCCCTGTTTGTGGAGCAACCAAAAGACTTTAATTGTTGAAATAAAAACTTTTTATTGAGAAAATGAACATTTTTGATGCAATTGTGAATAGAAAAAATGTGATAAAATTCAAAAAGGATCCTGTAGATGATAAACTTATTGGAGTTATGTTATACATGGCAACTCATGCCCATTCTGCTGGTGAAAACCAAGAATGGAATTTCATAGTTGTGAGAGATGAAGAAAAAAAGAAAAAACTTTACCAAGCTGCCTTAGAGCATCCGCTTTTGAAAGAAGCTCCTGTTTGTATAGTTGTTTGTGCTGACTTGGAAAAAGCAAGCCTTAGATTTCAAAAAAGAGGAGAAGTTTTCTACTCAATTCAAGATACAGCAGCCGCAACCATGTTGATGCTCGTGACTGCAAATGCTCTTGGTCTTGGAGCAGTATGGATTGGTTCTTTTGATGAAGAAATGGTTAAATATATTCTTAATCTTCCTGATAAACTAAGACCTGTTGCAATAGTTGCAGTTGGTCACCCAGAAAAAACAGTAGAGAGAAAAGAAAGAATCCCTTTCGATAATTTAACTTGGTATAACACTTACGGAGAAAAATATGAATTATCTTATTTATTTCAACCAGGAGCAAGAAAAAAGGTTGAAATAAAGCCAATTGGAAATTTGATAGAAGATTTTCTTAAAAAAGCAAAAGAAAATTTGTCAGAAAAATTGAAGAAAAAATGAATTAATTAATTTAAAATTCCAATTAAATATATAGTGGTTTGAATGAAAAAAATCAAGCCTTTTTTGACATCGATCTTCATACTTTTACTAGTTTTTAATGTTGCCCTTGCAGCTGAAGAAGTTAGCTTGTCTTTAAGTACAAAAATTCTAACAGCCTACACAGGTGGATCTACAATCACTGAAATAATTGTAAAAAATAATCAAGCCTTCACAGACACTTTTTCACTTTCAATATTCCCACCATACCAATATGGAATTCTTGTGAGTTTGGAAAAATACAGTTTAACATTACATCCTGGTGAAAATAAGAGTTTGAAAATTTATTTCGAAATACCAGAATGTGCTGAAACAACTTCAACATCTTTTTCTATAACTGTAAGATCAACAAAAAACAAAGATGTTTATGATTCTGAAAACTTGATACTTGAAACTATAAGAAAGTATGGCATTTGTATTTACGAAGCAAAATTGAATAAACAGATATTTGATAGGTTGGGTGAACATCTTCAAGTTGAAGTTCTTTTAAAGAATCCTTCTGAAACAATTTCTCAACCATTCGTTCTACAAACAAACATACTTTTGGACAAAGAATCTGTAGCAAGATTTGATGAAAATATAGCAGCTATAGAAGGAAAAGGTGTGAGAACAATAACACACGAACTTGAGATCGATAGATACAAAAGACCTGGAACTTATACTATTGAAATTTTACTGAAAGACAACTACGGCAGTGTAGTTAGTCAGAAAAAACTAAACTTTAAAGTTTTGGCTATAAATGCAACTGAAAAATTGAATTATTTACCAATAAGGAAAAGTGTAAAGTATGGATTTTTTGTCCAAACTATTGAAATAAATGTGAGTAATGAGGGAAATGTTCCAACAGGAAGTTTCTACGTGTCAGAAAGTATTCCAATTTTCATAAAACCTTTCTTTTTCCCAAAAATAGAGCCTACCCTAGAAGAAACAAAAGAGAATAGGATTATCTACAGTTGGCAAGTTCCTTCCTTGAGTCCGGGAGATGTTTACACGATAAAATATGAAATAAGCACTTGGAATGCTGTTCTAATAGCAATAATCTTAATAATCATCATAGTTTATTCATTCGCCAAAATATTCAGTATAAGTATTGAGAAAAAACACAAGTTTTCAGGACCATTAACAAAAGAAAAAGAAATAACAATTATGCTTGAAATCAAAAACAGAACAAGAAACGAAATAAAGGATGTTATAATAAGAGATTTTGTACCTGGAATAGCAACTGTAGTTGAAAAATTCGATACATTAAGGCCAAGTTTAAGGAAAATTGCAAATGGCACTGAACTTGTTTGGAAAATTCCATCTTTAGCTCCGGGTGATGAAAGAATTTTAACTTACAGGATAAAACCGATTATAGATATAGTTGGTACACTTAAACTTCCTAAAGCCTATGTGAAATTCATGAACAAGAAAAAAGAAGTCAAAAAAATTCTATCAAAATCTGCTTACATAAAAGCAGGATAAAAAATTTTTTATATCTTTGATTTTCTAATATTGAATGAGAGCCCCGGATAGCTCAACGGTAGAGCAACCGGCTGTAGCTGAGTGCTTAGGCACTTGGTGACAGCAGTTGCTCATCAGAAACCGGTGGGTTGCTGGTTCAAATCCGGCTCCGGGGACTCGTTTTTTCCAAAAAATTTATTAGTTAGAAAAAATACATTTTAAGTAGGGTGAAAAAAACTTGGCAAAGAAAAAACCTAAAGAACCAAAGAAGCCTTGTTGAGTTCTGATGAATTTCATTTTTTTATTTTTTTGAATTTGAAAAAAATAAAGAGAAGAGAATAAATAATTTTATTATCAATGCCTCGGTCGTCTAGTGGTCTAGGATGCAAGCCTGTCACGCTTGAGACACGGGTTCGAATCCCGTCCGAGGCGCTTCTTTTTATTCAACTCTCTTTGTATTCAATCTAAAAATAAAAATGTTTATAGGTTTTATTTTGGTAAGCAAAGACTGAGATGAATTCCTTCATAATATCTCCATATTATCACATCTTTACATATTTCGTTTTCTCCACATATTTCGTTTTTTGCCCCAATTACGCAATATTTGTGACATCTCAATGTACCAGTTTGTTCACATACATCATTTTTACACTCAACCGAATTATAACAAAAATAGTCTGGTGGGCACTCAAGATGGGTTTTACACAAACCATTTGTCCAAACTCTCAAATAGTTTGGATAACGAGCTAATCTTTCGAATAAGACACTGTTATAACCTACAAATAGATTTATCCCAAAAATTACAAGAAGTACGAAAATTTTGCTATATTTGTGGAAAATAAGATGATTGTTAGAATAAAAAATGTAGCAAGAGATTATATACCATTTGAGACAAAATATTAGCAACTTAAGAAAAATTGGGATACTGAATAAAAGAGTACTAACTCTTTGATTATAAAACAATATAACAAGTAAATCAAATAAATCTTCCCAAAAACCATGATTAATTGAAATGTAAAAGAAATAAAAAATAATGCAAAAAGTAGGGAAAATTATTTTTGGAATAGTCGGAAAAAAGAATTTTTTCCAATTCATATAAGGTTGTGCCCTCTGTGAATTTGAAATTAATTAAGTTTAAGTTTTTGAAATAATTTAACTTTTACTTTAACAAACAAAGAGTTTGAAACTAAAAATGCCGAGAATTTAAATGTGTTACTACCGTTAGATTTAAAAACTTAAATATAGTAAATTATAAAGTATATTTGTTGGCGACCAAAGCGGGAGGGAAACATCCGTTCCCATCCGAACACGGTAATTAAGCCTCCCAGCGATCTGGGATGTACTCTGCGGTTAGCAGGGGAATTCCAGGACGTCGCCAACATTTCCAAAAACCGGTGTCGATCTGAAAAGGAAAAATTATCTCAACCGTATTCCTCATTTTTTACTAACTGTAGAAAAGGTGAGTGTTTGAAGAAGATAAATGTAGAAAAACATGAGCTTGTGCCAAAACATATCATCTTGACTGAAAAAGAAAAAAACGAAGTTTTAAAGAAATATAAAGTTAGTTTAAAGCAACTTCCAAGAATCTTAATAACAGACCCTGCAATTGCAGATAAAAATCCAAAAGTTGGAGATGTGGTAAAAATAATAAGAAAGAGTCCAACTGCTGGAGAAGCAATATATTATAGAGTTGTTGTAAAGGGTTGACCCCATGAATATAAAATTTCTAACATTATTAGAAGCTTTTGTAAGAGAAAGAGGACTTGTGAGATTCCAAATAGATTCTTATAATGACTTTATAACAAGGAGAATACCTAAAGTTTTGAAAGAGATTGGTGTAATCAAACCAGAAGTTCCTGAATTGGGAGAATTCAAAATCAAGTTGGGTAATTTCAAGATAGGAGATCCTTGTGTGAAGGAAGCAGATGGCTCTGTTAGGCCAATATTGCCACAAGAAGCTAGAATAAGAAATTTAACTTATGCTGCTCCTATGTATGTTGAAATGACACCTGTTCTCAACAATATAGAAAGCAATACAGTTGTTGTCAACTTTGGTGACATGCCTGTAATGGTGAAATCAAAGATTTGTCCTCTCTCAACAATGGGAAGAGATGAATTGATAGCAATAGGTGAAGATCCTGATGATCCTGGTGGATATTTCATTGTCAATGGAACTGAGAGGATTTTAGTTCTAGTAGAAGAAATAGCTCAAAACAGAATTATTGTGGAAAAAGTTGACTCGGGAAGTGTGACAGAAGTTGCAAGAATACACTCTGAAAAAGATGGTTACATTCAAAGACATTTGCTTGAAAGAAAGTCAAACGGTATAATCACTATAAGTTTTGCTAATGTGGAAAAACTACCAGTAGTAATTCTAATAAAAGCTCTTGGACTTGAATCTGATAAAGACATAGTAAATATGATATCTTCTGATGAAGATGTTCAAGAAGAATTTTATGTGAATTTATATGAAGTTGAAATAACTTCAAAACAAGAAGCTTTGGACGAACTAGGAAAACAAATAAGAATAGCACAAAAAGAAAGTAGGAGTGAAAGAGCAACAAGACTTATAGACAAATATTTCTTACCACACTTAGGTCAAACACCTGACACAAGAATTGATAAAGCAATTTTCCTATGTAAGGCAATTGGAAAACTCATAAAGTTGCATCTGGGTAAGATTGAAGAAGATGATCTTGATCACTATTCTAACAAAAGAATAAAGCTCTCTGGAGATCTCTTAGAAATTCTATTGAGGTCAATACTTCTTGGAAAATGGGGATTAATAACGAGGATAACTTACAATTATCAAAAACTTGCTAAAAGAGGAAGAATACCACCTCTTCAAGCAATAGTTGAGTCAAATGTCTTAACTAATCAAATTGTTTCAGCGCTTGCAATAGGAAGTTGGGTAGGTGGAAGAACAGGTGTGAGTCAAAGGCTAGAAAGAGGAAGTTTCATCAAAACAATTTCTCATATGAGAAACATACTTTCACCTTTAACATCAACTCAAGAACACTTCGGTGCCAGAGAGCTTCATCCTACTCACTTCGGAAAATTGTGTACAAGTGAAACACCTGAAGGAGCAACAATAGGTTTGAGAAAATATCTTGCAATAATGGCTGAAATCACAAGAGGTTTAAGTGAAAATGAGAAAAAGAGTTTTTATGCTTCAATTCAAAAAATGGTGAGTTTGAATGGCTGATGTATTTCTAGACGGAAAATTCATTGGAACTACTAAAGATCCTGAAGGTTTGGTAAATGAAATAAGAAGTAGGAGAAGAAAAGGTTTAATTTCACCGCAAATTAATGTTGCTTATCACAAGCATTTGGATGAAGTTAGAATTTTGACAGATAGTGGAAGGATAAGAAGACCTTTGATAATTGTTGAAAATGGTAAGCCAAAACTCACAGAAGAACATATACAAAAACTTAAGGCAGGTGTCCTCAAATGGGAAGATTTGATAAATAATGGTATCATCGAATATCTTGATGCTGAAGAAGAAGAAAATTGTTACATTGCTATAAGAGAAGAAGATATTACTCCAGAACACACTCACCTTGAAATAGATCCTGCCGTAATTCTTGGTTTTTCCGCTTCTTTCATTCCTTATGCAGAGTTCAATAGAGGTGATAGAGTTAACTATGGGGCAAAGATGGTCGGTCAATCTATAGGTCTTTTTGCCACCAATTATTTGAACAGAACTGACACCAAATCGAATGTTTTAATTTATCCTCAAGTTCCTCTTGTTCAGACTCACGCTCACAAAGTAGCAGGTTATGAAAAACATCCAAACGGTGCAAATGTAATAGTTGCCGTCACTTGTTTCCAGGGCTTCAATATGGATGATGCTATCATCATAAATGCTAGCTCAATTCAAAGAGGCCTTTTCTGGTCTTACATGTTCAGGACTTATGAAGCTGAGCAAAAAAGATATATGGGTGGGCAAGAAGATGTGATAGGGATTCCCGAACCTGGTGTGAGAGGGTATGGTGGCGAAGATGCTTATAAACACTTGCCAGAAGATGGAATTGTCAACCCAGAAACAGAAGTAAAATCTGATGAAGTTTTGGTTGGAAGAATCTCGCCATTGAGGTTCTTAGGTAGCATGGACCAATTCATCACTGGTATTGAAAATATAAGAGAAACTTCTGTAAGAGTGAGACATGGTGATTGTGGTATTGTAGACAAAGTTTTTATAACTGAAACTGTAGATGGCACTAAGCTTGTTAAAGTAAGAGTTAGAAGCTTGAAAATCCCTGAAATAGGAGATAAGTTTGCGAGTAGACATGGACAAAAGGGTGTGATAGGGATTGTATTACCACAAGAGGATATGCCATTTACAGAAACTGGTATTGTTCCTGATATTATTTTTAATCCTCATGGAATTCCGTCCAGGATGACTGTCGGGCAATTGCTGGAACCCTTAGCAGCCAAGGCTGCAGCCCTTTCTGGAAAAATAATTTATTCTTCTCCTTTCAATCCAACTCCTGAAGAAGAAATAAGAGCAATTCTAAAAGCTTACGGATTTAGAGATGATGGAAAAGAAGTTATGATTGACGGTAGAACTGGTAAAAAATTTGAGGCTGAGATTTTCATTGGTCCTTGTTTTTACCAGAAATTAGATCACCTTGTCTCAAACAAGATTCATGCCAGATCAAGAGGACCTGTTACTTTGCTTACAAGGCAACCGACAGAAGGAAGAAGTAAAGAAGGTGGTCTTAGACTTGGTGAAATGGAAAAAGATGTTTTAATAGCACATGGTGCAGCCCTTGTTTTAAAGGAGAGATTTGATTCTGACAAAACAGTTATTCCTGTATGTTCTGAATGTGGTCTAATTGCTATCCTTGATAGAATAAAAAACAGAAAAATTTGTCCTGTGTGTGGTGAAAGTAAAATAGTTGATGTTGAGATGAGCTATGCTTTCAAGCTGATGTTGGATGAACTAAAGAGCATGTTAATTTATCCAAAGATAGTACTAAAGGAGGATTAAGATGAGAGTTGCAAAAATAGAATTTAGTGTACTGAATCCTGAAATGATAAAGAAAATGGCTGTAGCTAAAATAACTAAGACTGAACTTTATGACCAAGAAGGATACCCAATTGAAGGTGGCCTAATGGATCCAAGACTTGGTGTTGTAGATCCTGGTGTAAGATGTAGAACTTGTGGTGGAACTGTTGGTGAATGTCAAGGTCATTTTGGAATTCTTGAACTAACTAGACCAATAGTTCATGTCCACTATGCAAAATTCATTTTTACTCTTTTGAAAATGTTTTGTAAGAAGTGTGGAAGAATTTTGATAGAAGAGAAAGACCTTGAAAAAATTAAAAGTGAAAAGCTTCCCTTTAAAGAGCTTGCAAAGATGGTAAAGAAGAAATGTCCTTATTGTGGAACTACACAAGGAAAATTGAAATTCATAAAACCATACACTTTTGTTGAAGAAAATGAAATGCTAAACCCAATAAAAGTAAGAGAAAGACTGGAGAAAATTCCCACAGAAGACCTTAACATAATAGGATTCAAGAATATGAGGCCTGAATGGCTTGTGCTAACTGTTTTACCTATACCACCAGTAACAGTAAGACCTTCTATTACTTTAGAAACAGGTGAAAGATCTGAAGATGATTTAACCCACAAGCTTGTTGATATTGTGAGAATAAATGAAAGATTGAAAGAAAATATAGATCTTGGCGCACCTGATTTCATAATAGAAGATCTTTGGGAACTCCTTCAGTATCACATAAGTACTTACTTTGATAATGAGCTCTCTGGTGTTCCCCCTGCGAGACACAGATCTGGTAGGATTTTGAAGACACTTTCTCAAAGATTGAAAACAAAAGAAGGAAGATTCAGAGGAAATCTTGCCGGAAAAAGAGTAAATTTCTCTGCAAGAACTGTTATAAGTCCGGATCCTTTGATTGGTCTTGATGAAGTCGGTGTTCCTGAAGTTGTTGCTAGAGAATTAACGGTTCCGGTAAGGGTAAATGAGAAAAACTTGGAAGAAATGAGAAAAATCGTGATGAATGGAAGTGATGTTTGGCCGGGTGCAAACTATGTGATAAGGCCTGACGGTAGAAGAAAAAAGATAACAGAAAATAATAAAGAAGAGATTGCAAAAGAACTTGCTCCGGGCTACATAGTTGAGAGACACATAAGAGACGGTGACATTTCACTTTTCAACAGACAACCGAGCTTACACAGAATGAGCATGATGGCACATAAAGTCAGGGTAATGCCTTTCAAAACTTTCAGATTAAACACTGCTGTTTGTCCGCCTTACAATGCTGATTTTGATGGAGATGAAATGAATTTACACATACCACAAACAGAAGAAGCACAAGCAGAAGCGCTTTGTTTGATGAGTGTAGAAAAACATATAAGAAGCCCGAGATTTTCAGGTCCGATTATCGGGGCAACAAAAGATTGTATTTCCGGCATTTATCTTTTGACAAAAGATGATAAAAAATTTGAAAGAGAAGAATTTGTTGATTTGATAAGAAAAGTTGATCCTGATATCGAAATACCTGATAAACAAACTATGACCGGAAAAGAAATATTCAGTCTGTTCTTACCAAAAGATTTTTCGATTCAATACAAGTCGAAGTCTGGAGAAATGGTGATAATCAAAGACGGTAAACTTATTTCGGGGGTTATCGACAAAGCTGGAATAGGAGATGAAGATGGAAAAATAATCGATAAATTGGAAAAAGAGTATGGAGCTGAATTCGTGAGTGAGTTTTTGTTCAAAATGATTAAACTTTCTCTTGAATATATAACAAGAGTTGGATTTTCTGTAAGTGTTTCGGAGTTAGACTTGCCTAAAGAAGCAAAAGAAGAAATAGATGTTGTTCTGAAAAATGTGAAAAAAGATGTAGACGAAATGATTAAAGAGTTTGAAAGAGGTGAACTCAAAGTCTTGATTGGAAGAACGCCAAAAGAAAGTTTGGAGAGTTTGATAAAGAGAAGGTTGAACAAAGCACTCAATGAAGTAGAAGAGATTTTAGTTAAATATGTGAAAGATACTTCAGTAATTCACATGGCAAAAAGCGGAGCAAGAGGCAGTATAGTGAATTTCGTCCAAACAGCTGCACTCATAGGACAAGAAACTATAATGGGTGAAAGGATGGAAAGAGGTTATTATCAGAGAGTTTTTCCGCATTTCAAGAAAGAAGATATAAGCCTTCAAGCAAAAGGATTTGTTGATAGAGGATTCAAAAGCGGTTTGACTCCGTTCCAATTCTTCTTCGATGCAATGAATAGCAGGGAATCTTTGATGGATAAATCACTTAAGACTAGACACTCTGGTTACATGGAAAGAAGACTTGTTGGTGCACTTCAAGACCTAAAAGTTGAGTATGATGGCACGGTGAGAGATAGTTCAAACAGAATAATACAGTTCCTGCCTGGTGAAGACGGACTTGATCCATCAAAGGTTGAGAAAGGTGGTATAGATGTCAGAAAAATTGCAGAAACAATTGTCTGAAATTGAGCTACCCGTAGCTTTAATGGAAGAAATAGAAAAAGTTTCAAAAGAGTTAAAGCTAAGTGAAGAAAAAAAGAATAAGCTAGTGGAAAAAGTTAAAAAGATTTACATAAGATCTATGTTTGAACCTGGTGAAGCAATCGGAATTATTGCTGCTCAAAGTATATCTGAACCTGCAACCCAAATGACTATGCGTACTTATCATTTTGCCGGTTCTGCTGGAATTAAAGTCACTTATGGTCTACCTAGATTGGTTGAAATTTTTGACGCAAAAAAAGAACTAGAAACTCCTGTAATGGAAATTTATCTTAAAAAAGAATTCAACAACAAAGATAAGGCAAAAGAACTTGCTGAAAGTATAATCGAGAAAAAGATTTCTGATGTTGTGAAAGAAGTTTCTATTAATTTGAGTGAAGGTAACATAGAAATAGAACCATACGACTTGAGGAAATTGAGTAAAATAATCAAAACAATAAAAGAAAATATTCCAGAAATCAAAATAAAAGAGAAAACAAAAAGCATTGTAATTTCGCCAAAAGATGAAGCTGATGTCAAAGCTCTTCAAGCCTTAAGAGAAAAGATACTAAATCTTCATTTTGAAGGCATAAAAGGTATAAAGAATGCAATTGTGAGGAGAGAAGGTGAAGATTGGCTTATAAATACTTTAGGTTCTAACCTTGAAGAAATTTTGATGCTTGATGAAGTAGATGAAACTAGAACAATAACAAATGATATTCATGAAACATTTAAAGTTTTGGGTATAGAGGCTGCAAGAAATGTGATAATTAAAGAAGCAATTAAAACTTTGCAAGAACAAGGACTGGATGTTGATATAAGACATATTCTTCTTGTTGGAGATATAATGACTTCTACTGGTAGAATTCAATCCATCGGAAGGTACGGTGTTGCTGGATCTCAAACATCTATTCTTGCCAGAGCAGCTTTTGAGGAAACTGTTAAACATTTGGTTAGGGCATCTATTAGAAATGAGGTTGACGAATTCAAGGGAATTTTTGAGAATGTCATGATAGGGCAAGTCATTCCTTCAGGTACTGGAATGTTAGAACTAATAGCAAAATTTGAAAAAGAAGAGGAGAGAAAAGATGAAGCTTGAAGAAGAAATAATTGATGCAAACAAAGCTGGAAAAATAGTTCTTGGATACAAAGAGAGCAAAAAATTCTTGCGTGTGAATGACGCCAAGCTTGTAGTAATTGCAAAAAATGCTCCTGAAAAAATTAGAAAAGAGATTGAGCATAATGCAAAAATAGCAGGTGTGAAAATTGAAGTTTTCAACGGAAGTAGTAAAGAACTTGGAGTACTTTGCGGTAAACCTTATCCAGTAAGCGTGCTAGTTATAAAGTGATTAAATGAAAATAAAATTTGACACAGAAACTATAAGATTAATGACCCTATTTGAAAATTTGACAGGTGTCACTGTTAAAGATTGTTTAATCGATGGAAATACTGTTTATATCCTTGTGGACGAAAAAAATGTGGGAATGGCAATAGGCAGGAATGGAAATAGTGTAAAAAATGCTGAAAATGTGATGAAAAAAACAATAAAACTTTTCGGCTTTTCTGATGACTTGAGTAAGTTTGTAAAAAACCTCATACCAAAAGCCACGAATGTGAAAATAATAAACAATGGTGAGAAAACAATAGTTGAAGTTAATGTTGAAAAACAAGATAGACCTATAGTTATAGGTAGGGAAGGAAAAAATTTAAAAATAATTAAAGAATTACTTAAGAGAAATCATAATGTTGATGATTTGGTAATAAGGTGAGAGAATGCCTGGAGAGTTTTCGGCAAGGAGACTCAAGAGGGTCAGGAAAAAGTTTAGATGGAAGGATATTCATTACAAAAGAAGGGTTTTGCAATTGTGGAAGAAAGATCCACTTGAAGGGGCACCGCAAGCAAGAGGAATTGTTATCGAAAAGCGTGGTGTTGAACAAAGAAAACCTGCTTCCGGTCTAATAAAAGCAGTTAGGGTTCAGTTGATAAAAAACAATGTTCAAGTTACAGCTCATGTTCCTGGTGAAGGTGCTATAGATATTATAAACGAACATGATGAAGTTTTAATTGAAAGTATAGGCGGTGCTCAAGGTGGTCCAAAAGGAAGCATGTGGGGAATTAAATATAAAGTTGTTGCTGTAAACGGCGTAGCTTTGAGCGAAATTCTATCTGGAAAGAAACAAAAGCCAACAAGGTAACCTTTATGGAAAAAATTAAAATATTTGGGAAATGGTCTGTTGAAGGAATAGAAGTTAAAGACCCTGGACTTAAAAGATATATAAACTTACAACCACAAATTATCCCAAAAACTGATGGAAGATATACACAACAACAATTTCATAAGTCTAAGATGAACATAGTCGAAAGGCTAATAAATAAGTTGAGAGTTCCTGGTCATAGAGGAAAAAAACATGTATTAACTTCTGGTAGGGCTGTTGATAAAACTTTAACCCATTATAAAATTGTTAAAGAAGCTTTTGAAAAAATTGAAAAAATAACTGGAAAAAATCCTATAGCTGTTTTGGTTGGAGCAATAGAAAATGCTGCTTTGAGAGAAGAAATCACAGCCTATCAGCTCGGTGGTATAATTGTTAGAAGAGCTGTTGTAACTAGTCCACAAAGAAGAGTTGATTTGGCTTTGAGAAACATAGTACAAGCTGCTTATAGAAAATCTTTCGGCAAAAAAATGTCTATGGTAGATGCTTTGGTAGAGGAAATCATTGGTGCTTATAATAACGATATAAGCAAATCTGAAGCCATAAAAGAGAGAGAAAGAATCGAAAGGGAAGCTGAAGGTGCAAGATAAACTTCAGGGAAAATTCAAAAAATATAAATATCTTTAGGATTAAAATTGTTGGAAAAGGTGAAGAAAATTGGCCAAAAAAGAAATGATCGAAAGGATTAAAGAAACGATGAAAGATCCTACCAGGATTAGAAATGTTGCTACCTCTTCTCATGTCCATCATGGAAAAACAACTCTAACTGACAACTTGATGGCTGGTGCAGGAATGCTTGCAGAAGAAATGGCAGGAAAAGTCATGTATACTTGGTTTGATGAACAAGAAAGAAGGAGACAACTCACCATTTATGGGGCAAATGTTAGTATGGTTCATGAATATGAAGGAAAAGATTATTTGATAAATTTGGTTGATACTCCTGGACATGTAGATTTTGGTGGTGATGTAACAAGGGCAATGAGAGCAGTCGATGGAACTATTGTTTTGGTCGATGCTGTTGAAAGTATAATGCCGCAAACAGAAACAGTTTTTAGACAAGCTCTAAGAGAATATGTTAAGCCTGTATTATTCATCAACAAAACTGACAGGTTAATAAAAGAACTTAAGCTCACACCAGAACAAATGAAACAAAAGTTTGAAGAGATTATCCGAGATGTAAACATATTAATCCAAAAATATGCTCCGCCAGAATTCAAAGACAAATGGCTCGTTAATGTAGCTAATGGAAGTGTAGCTTTTGGCTCCGCTTACAAGAGATGGGCAATTTCTATTCCATTTATGCAAAAAACAGGCATAACTTTCAAAGACATAATTGATTTAACTCTTCAAGGAAAAGAAGATGAATTAGCAAAAAAGGCACCTCTTCATCAAGTTGTTCTCGACATGATAATAAAACATCTACCCAATCCTCTAGAAGCTCAAAAATATAGGCTCCAAAAAATTTGGAAAGGTGATTTGAGTTCAGAAATTGGAAAGCAAATGCTAGCTTGTGATTCAAACGGTAAGCTTGCAGCAATTGTAACAAAAGTTGTTCCTGACCCACATGTTGGTTTTGTTGCGACTGCTAGAATTTTTTCTGGAAAAGTTTTCAAAGGCAAAGATGTATATTTAGTAGGACAACATAAACAAGAGAAAATTCAGCAGGTTGCAGTTTATAAAGGTATTTTAAGAATTCCTGTTGAAGAAGTGACTGCTGGCAACATAGCTGCAATTGTTGGAATACCAGAGGCCTTTACTGGCGAAACTATTTGTGAGCCAGATGCAATTATCGAACCTTTCGAAGAAATAAGACATTTGTTTGAGCCCGTAGTTACAAAAGCTATAGAACCAAAGAATGCTATGGATCTTCCAAAACTTGTCGAGGCTTTGAAGAGAATAGGAAAAGAAGATGCTGTACTACAAGTAAAAATAAACCAAGAAACTGGTGAATATCTTGTTTCTGGTCTTGGTGAGCTTCACCTTGAAGCAAAAGTAGAGAACAAACTGAAAGAAATGGGAATTGAAGTTGAGATGAGCAAACCTATAGTTGTTTATAGGGAAACTGTTTTTGGAAAATCTCCACAAATCGAAGGAAAATCTCCAAACAAACACAACCGCTTTTTCATAGTTGTCGAGCCGTTGGAGGATGGTGTCTACAAGGCTATGATAGAAGGTGAGATCCCAAGTGAAGAGGAGTTTAAAGGAAAACACACAGAAATGTTCAAGAAAATTTCTAATTTTGGAATGGATTATGATGAAGCCAAAAACATCATAGTAATTCACAACAAAAATGTTTTGATAGATATGACAAAAGGAATTCAATTCATGAATGAAGTTATAGAAATGGTTAAGGAAGCTTTTAGGAACGTGATGGATGAAGGTCCGTTGGCAAGAGAACCGTGCACAAAAGTTAAAGTAAAACTTGTTGATGCTGAATTACATGAAGATCCTGTTCATCGTGGGCCTGGGCAAATTATCCCCGCAGTTAGACATGCAATAAGAGAAGGGATTCTCCACTCTAACCCAACTCTACTTGAGCCAAAACAAATAATAAGAATAGATGTTCCTTCTGAACTAGTTGGTGATGTAATAAGAGAAGTTGAAAATAGAAGGGGACAAATACTTGATATGAAAGAAGAGAGGGGAGCCAGTATTGTGGTAGCAAAGATTCCAGTAAGCGATATGTTTGGATTTGATGCAAGCTTGAAGTCTGCTACTTCTGGTAGAGGATTTTACAGTTTGGTTGAGACTGTTTTCGAGAAACTTCCTTCGGAGCTAAGAGATAGTGTTATAATTAGTATAAGAAAGAGGAAAGGTCTTCCTGAAGAAATTCCAAAACCAGAAACATAAATATATTTAAATATTGGTGCTAAATAAGATTAGAAGGGTGAATGAAATGCCCGCAAAACCAAACATTAACTTGATGACTGCTGGTCACGTAGATGCTGGAAAATCTACTTTGATAGGTAGATTACTCTACGACAGTGGAGCAATAAGAGAAGAAGAAATGAGAAAGTTGAAAGAATTGGCTAGTGAGTTAAAAAGAGAAACTTTTGAATTTGCTTTCGTTATGGATACAGTTAAAGAGGAAAGAGAAAGAGGTCTTACAATTGATATAATGCACAGGCCATTTGAAACACAGAAATGGTTCTTCACAATTATAGACTGTCCTGGACACAGAGATTTTGTCAAGAACATGATAACTGGTGCAAGCCAAGCTGATGCAGCAATCTTCGTTATTTCTGCCAAAACTGGAGAAGGTATACAAGAGCAAACAAAAGAACACGCATGGTTGTTAAAAGTACTTGGAGTGAACCAAATAATTGCAGTAATAAACAAGATGGATACAGTAAATTATGATGAGAAAAGATTCAATGAAGTAAAAGAAGAAGCCATAAAACTTTTCAAGACGATTGGCTTCAAAGTTGAAGAAATTCCATTTGTTCCAGTTTCTGCCTATTATGGAGACAATGTTGTTAAAAAGTCTGATAAAATGCCGTGGTACAAAGGCGATACTTTAGTTGGAACTTTAGATGCTGTAATAAAAGAACCTGAAAAACCCATAAACAAGCCTTTGAGATTACCAATTCAAGATGTTTATTCAATAACAGGAGTTGGTACTGTCCCGGTTGGAAGAGTTGAAACAGGCGTACTCAGGGTTAATGATACTGTGGTTTTTGAACCTGCTGGAGTGAAAGGTGAAGTAAAATCAATAGAAATTTTCCACAAACAAATTCCAGAAGCTAAGCCAGGTGATAATATTGGGTTCAATGTTCGAGGTATTGCAAAAGAACAATTGAGAAGAGGAGATGTAGCAGGACATCCTGATAATCCGCCAACTGTCGCTAAAGAATTCATAGCACAAATAATTGTTTTGCAACACCCAAGTGTTATTACAGTAGGTTATACACCTGTTTTCCATTGTCATACTGCGAGTGTTGCATGTAGAATAGAAGAAATAATTGCAAAAATTGATCCAAGAACAGGAGCAATAGTTCAAGAACATCCAGATTTCATTAAAACAGGAGATGCGGCAAAAATTAGAGTTGTGCCCACAAAACCTATGGTGATAGAGAAGCAATCTGAGTTTCCAGAATTAGCAAGATTTGCCATAAGAGACATGGGAATGACCATAGCTGCAGGAATTTGTCTAGATGTAGTTAAAGCAAAATAAAGTTTTGCTTTAATTTCCTTTACTCCTTAACTTTTTTGTTTCTATCAACTTTTTGTAACCAAATTGATTATTTGAATTGGGTATCATTAAAAACCAAAAAGAATTTAAACTAAAGCAAATAAAAGAAGTTAAAGTGATATTCATGCAATTCGCGAGGATAAAGCTTTCGAGCAAAGATCCAAAAGAATTAGATGCTATTTGCTCTGAGATAAAAGATATAGCAAAAAAGTTTGGTGTTTTAACTAGAGGTCCTATCCCTTTACCAACAAAAATAATGAGAGTTGTGACCCTTAAAACCCCTTGTGGTGATGGATGTGGCCATGGTAATGCCACTTATGACAAATGGGAACTTAGAATTCATAAACGTGTTATTGATGTTCAAGCTGATGAAAGAGCTTTAAGACAAATAATGAGGATAAATGTTCCTCAAGGTGTACATATAGAAATAAAATTGCAGGATTAGCTTAAATCCTAAAAGTAACATAATGATTTATGCTTGTTCCAGTTTTAAAAGCTTAAAAAGAATAGTGATAATTTATATGTAATTAAGGTTTGCGGAAGTGTATGAGATGAAAATTTTGCCAATAGCTTTTGATAGTCTTGGTACAAGATCTATGGCCTGCTTGATTATCACAAATGACAAAAAAATTTTCATAGATCCAGGTGTTTCCCTGGCTCCGATAAGATATGGTCTTCAACCACATTCAATAGAATTAAAGAAATTGGAAGAACATTGGAAAAAAATTGTTGAAACAGCTAAGCAGTCTGACATTTTGATTATAACTCACTATCATTATGACCATCATAATCCTTGGGAAAATTTGGAAATTTATGATAAAAAAATTGTCCTAATTAAACACCCTACGCAAAAAATAAACTTCAGTCAAAAGAAAAGAGCCTCTTTCTTTATTGAAAAAATTAAAGGTCTTCCAGAATGCTTGGAATATGCTGATGAAAAAGAGTTTAAATTTGGTAAAATTGAAGTTGCTTTCTCAGAGCCTGTTTTTCATGGCACAAATCCTAAATTGGGTTTGGTAATTGAAGTTTTGATAAAAGAAGGTAAGGAAAGCTTCATATTTACAAGTGATGTCGAAGGGCCAGCAATTGAAAGTCAAGCTGATTTTATCTTGGAGAATAAGCCTGATTATCTGATTGTTGATGGACCTATGACTTATATGCTTGGTTACAGATATAGTTATGAAGATTTTCAAGTTTCAATACAAAATTTAATTAAATTTGTTGAAGAAATTTGTCCAAAGTTTTTAATTTTGGATCATCATTTACTTAGAGATTTGAAATACAGAGAAAAAATTATGCCTGTTATAAAAATTGGTGAAAGATATGGAACAAAAGTTTTGACAGCTGCAGAATTTTTAAATAAGGATGTAGAAATGCTGGAAGCAAAGAGAAAAGAATTATATCAAAAATACCCTGAATCTAATATTAAAGAGTGGAAAAGAGTTTTTGAGGAGTAAAAATGAAGAAGATTGATGAATTAAGAAAGTTATATGAAGAAAAAAATGAAGAAATCAAACAAAAAATTCTTGAATTCAAAAGAATGATGAATGAAAACAATGAAAGAATTTTTGCTGAGCTGGCTTTTTGTATTTGCACACCACAATCCAAAGCATTAGATGCTTGGGAATCCGTAAGCAAGCTAGCAGACAATGGTTTACTTTACAGGGGCAATGCCAAACAAATCTCACCTTTTTTAAAAGTGAGGTTCAACAAAAATAAAGCAAAATATATAATTGAAGCGAGAAAAAAATTTACAGTTGATGAAAAAATTCAAATTAAAGAATTTCTTCAATCTTTTATAGACCCTTTAGAATTGAGAGAATGGTTGGTCAAGAACTTGAAAGGTCTTGGGATGAAAGAAGCTTCTCATTTTTTAAGAAATATTGGTTTAAGTGGCAACCAACTAGCAATTTTAGATATTCATATATTAAAGAACTTGAAAGATTTGGGAATAATTGATGAGATTCCAAAAAAATTAACAAAAAAAGAATATTTTAAGATTGAAAATAAAATGAAAGAATTCTCGAAACAAATTAATATCCCCCTTGATGAACTAGATTTACTTCTCTGGTCTAAAGAAACTGGTTTCATTTTCAAATGAGTATGAAAAAGGCAAATTACTTCAAATTTTATTTGGAGTTATTATAGCTTCATTTTATCATATTTAATCTTCAAATCATTTCCTCTCCATTCAAAAACTGGAACCTCCCTTCTTAATTTCTTGAATTTCTCACTTAGTGCGTGCACAACTATTGGTAAGGCTATAGTTGCATCTGTATAACACTGAACCATTTTTGCAGATGTGCTGATTTTACCCCAACTTTTACCTTCTTCAAAAGTACATCCAGATAAACCTCCCCATTGAGGTAGATCAGTAGAGATTTGTATTGCAAAACTGTGACTTTTATCATGCCTTGTTTGATAGCTTGCAATTACTGCTGTTTGTTGTATGAAGTTCTTTGGTACACCTCCACCAATATATATTACACCAGTAGCTTTTGCTTTTTCTGTTATTTTTGAACTCTCATCAACATCTTTTAAACCATCCCAAACAATTCTTTTCCTCTTAAAAACAATTTTTCTATCACCAACTCTCTTACTGAATTTTCTTCTATTTGCAAACATTATTGAGAAACCTAAAGAACTATCGCCAAATGCTGGACAAAATATTGGAATTTTTTGTCTGAAAGCATTTATCAAAATTGAGTTTTTGTCTTTTGCAACCTGATTTAATCTCTTTCCTAAAAGGTAAAGGATTTCACGAGAAGAATAGAAATAATAATCCTTTAATGTCCTGGAAAAATCTCTTTCAATCCAGTTATCAACCCAATAGAATTTCTTCTCACTCGCAAAAACATCATAAATTCTATCTACCTTCATTTTCCTTAACTTTACATCATCTATCAAATGGGTTCCAACATAATGCTTAATCCCTAAAGCTTCAACACAATCATGATATAAGTTTGCTCCTGTAGAAACTATAACATCTATCATTCTTCTTCGAATAAGATAAGAAATTATTTTTCTCATTCCAGCCGGGACCATTGCACCGGCTAGACCAAACCAAATCACTATTTTTTTCTTTTTAAGCATTTTTGCCCAAACTTCTATTACTTCAGCAAGCTTTCTACCTTGATAACCAGTATAAAGCATTTCTTTTGTCAATTCACTGATTTTCTTATCAGGCCAAACATCGATTGGTTGGGTTGGTATTTTTAAAAACTTCTTCACAAAAATAATTTGTGTCTACTCACGGAAATAATTTATTCTCAATAAAATAAGTTAATTAATAGTGGTTAATTGAAAGAAAATTTGCTCATTTTGGATGTAGACTATGTTATAATTGATGATAAACCAACTATTAGACTTTTCTGTAAAAATTCGTCCGGCAAGACTTTTATTGTTTTAGATCAAAATTTTTCACCATATTTTTATGCTTTGCCTAAGAAGGATAAGTTGCTTGAACTCAAGAAGAAAATTGAAATGCTAGATTTGAATAAACTTGGTGTAAAATCTTTATTTGTTGAGGTTTTAGAAAAAAAGTGGCAAAATGAGAATGTAAAGTTAATTAAAATCACTCTTGACAATCCCAAAAAAATTCAAAATGTAAGAGATGTTATAAAAGATTGGGACGAAGTGGAAGAGACATATGAATATGATATTGTTTTCTATAAACGCTACTTGATAGATAAACAACTAGAACCAATGGGTTGGATTGAAGTTGAAGGAGAAAAAATTGAAAATAAAGAAGGATATTCAGTTAGCGAAACAATAAAAGCTGAATCAATAAAACCGATTAAAAAAGAGATGGAAACTGAATTTAAAGTCTTAGCCTTTGACACCGAATTTATAGAAGAAAATGGAGAATCACAACTAATAATGTTAAGTATATTCTCAAACAATGGAACTAAAAAGGTCATAACATCCAAATCATGGAAAAATCAACCAAGTTATGTTGAAGTTGTAAATGGAGAAAAAGAGATAATTGAAAAATTTTTGGAAATTATCAAAAAACTCGATCCTGATTTCATATGCAGTTACAATGGTGATAATTTCGATTTTCCTAAACTCAAACAAAGGGCTGCAGCTCTCAAGATTCCTTTAACACTTGGTAGAGATAATTCTACTGTCCAATTGGTAAGAAGAGGAAAGATAAGCTCAGCTAGAATTAGGGGTAGAGTTCATATTGATTTATTCAATTTCATTGATCACATACTTTCAGCAAATATGAAGAGTGAAGTTTTGACTTTAAATGAAGTTGCACAAGAGTTACTTGGAATGGGAAAAAAAGAAATGAAATATAAAGAGATGATCGAAATATGGAAAAATAAAGAACAGATGGAAAAATTAGCTGAATATAGCTTGCATGATTCTTTCCTTACATTCAAACTTTCTGAAATAATTTTACCACAAATTTTTGCTTTGTGTAAAGTTACGGGACTTCTTCCTTTTGATGTTTGTAGAAACACTTATTCTCAATTGGTTGAAGCTTTTTACACAAGAAGGGCTTTTTCTGATAATGTTTTGATTCCAAACAGACCAAAAAAAGAAGAGATAGAAAAGAGAAAAATGGCCCCTGTTTACAAAGGAGCAATTGTAATAGAACCAAAGAAAGGAATTCACTCTGACATTTTAGTATTCGATTTTCGGAGCTTGTACCCTACCATAATTTGTACACATAATATATCTCCAGAAACTTTTAATTGTGAGCATGAAGAATGTAGAGAAAAAAACAAAGTTCCAGAAACCAATTGGCACTTTTGTATAAAAGTAAAAGGTTTTATACCAAAACATTTAGAAGATTTGATAAAAGAAAGGTTAGAGATCAAAAAAAAGATGAAAAATTTAAAACCAGAAACTGAAGAGTACAAGCTCTTAGATAATAGACAATTTGCTTTAAAAACAATAGCTAATGCTTCTTATGGATATTTTGGGTTTGTAGGAGCAAGATGGTATAAACGCGAGTGTGGAGCCTCAACAGCAGCTTTCGGGAGGTATTATATAACCTATGTTTTAGAAGAAGCAAAAAAGAATGGATTCGAAATAATCTATGGAGATACAGACTCTCTTATGGTCAAATGTCCTAGAAAGTTTCCAAAAGAAAAATTGGAAGAAATTGGTGAAAATTTTGTAAATTCAGTCAATAAAAAACTACTTGGAATGATTGAATTAGAGTTTAGAGATTTGTATGAGGGGGGTATTTTTGTAACGAGAGAAAAGGGAGAGGTTGGTGCAAAGAAAAGGTATGCTTTACTGGATTATAATGGAAATATCGAAATAAGAGGGTATGAAGCTGTAAGAAGAGATTGGTGTGAACTTAGCAAGAAAATACAAAGAGATGTTTTATTAACAATTTTAAAAGAAAAAAACCCTGAAAAAGCCATTTCTTTGGTAAAAGAAGTGATCAAAAATATAAGAGAAGGTAAGGTTAACCTTGAAGATTTGGTTATTTTTGAACAAATAACCAGACCATTAAGCCAATATGAACAAATTAGCCCTCATGTGAAAGCTGCACAAAAAGCAAGATCCAGAGGAAGACCAATAGGAGAAGGTAGCATTATTGGTTTTGTAATAGTGAAAGGTTCTGGTTCTATTTCAGATAGAGCAGAACCTATTGAAGATGTTAAACCTGGTGAATATGATCCAGAATATTACATTCATCATCAAATACTTCCAGCAAGTATGCGTGTTTTAAAAGCACTTGGAATAACAAAAGATGAAATTTTAAGTGAGAAAAAACAGAAAAAAATATTGAGTTATTTTGATAAAAGATGATTAAATGGGTATCTTAAGAGATATAGTTAAAACAATAACTCTTTTCTTATTCTCTATTTCCTTATCTTCATTAATCTTAACACTTTTATTCTACAATTTAACAACTCATGAAAATGCAAAAAATCTTTTCACAACACTTTTTAAAGAGGTTATGATGAAAAATGAAAGTCAAAAAATTGAAGAAATTTATAGTAAAATAACACACTATTGTAACCTTTATCCAAACCGTTCCATTGAAGTGTTAAACAATATAACAATTGAGTGTTCTAAAATTTTTAACACAAACTCGAGTTACTTGATTTCATTAATAGCTGAAAAATATTTTGACCAGCTTTATTACAAAACATATGAGTGTGAAATGCCAGAGTGTATAAAAGAAATAAAATCAATTGAAGATGTTGTTATACTGTTAAGCTTAAAAGCTCATCGTTTTTTCGGTACTCTTCTACAGCCTCTATTAATATTCACAATAGTTTTAGGTGTTTTACTTTTTATTTCCATAGAAACCTGGTCTGGTAGATTGAAAGTTTTTGGATTTGAATTTCTTTCCATAGGAATTTTTTATCTTCTTATTCCTTTCTTTAAAAAAATTATCTCAGAAAAATTTTTGAGAGAAGTTCAAATTGGAGAAAATATTCTCGATTTAATTTTTGATAAATTCGAGTCAATTCTTCTAATTTTCTTAATTTCTGGTCTAGTTTTAATCTGTATTTGGATTTCAGTAAAGTTTTCGAGAAAACACAAAAAATCTAAATGATCTTCTTTCCTGTCTTTAAATCAATTATATGTATGCAATTAACTGGACATGCTTCTGCCGCATCTTTGTTACACCCTAATTCTTCAACTTCAAGTTCAAAATTTAAACCAACCTTTTTAGCATTTTTGAGACTAGACTTTCCTTCTTTTAGACTCCAAAATTTGTCACATGCTGCTACACATGCTCCACAGCCAATGCAAGCATTCCTATCATGCAAAATTTTATAAGCCATCCTACCACCCCAATTTCTTTTTAGCTTGTTTTGACATCCTTTCAGGAGACCATTGTATTGGAACCATATCCACACTAACCTTTTTCACTCCTTTTATTTCGGATATTCTTTTTTTCACATCTTCAATAATAAAAGATTGCATTGGGCATCTCATTGAAGTAAACCCCATCTCAACTTTCACATTTCCCTTATTGACCTTCACATCATAAACTAGTCCAAGATCAACAATATTTATTGGTATTTCTGGGTCATAACATTTTTTCAAAGCATTTAAAATTTGAGTTTTAGTTACCATTGAATCACTAAATATTTTTTACTTTCATAATATAAATCCTTCAAGTTTCCTGCCACAACCCGGACATAATTTTTCTCTTAAATTTGATCTTACCCTAAAACCAAGTCTCTCTATGAGTAAATATCCGCAATCTGGACAATAGGTGTTTTCCAATTCATGACCGGGAACATTCCCGATATACACATATCTTAAACCTATTTTCTTGGCTTCTTTTGCAAAATCTTCTAGCTTTGAAACTGGAGTTGGTTCTAAATCACACATCTTATAATTTGGGAAAAACCTTATGATGTGTAAAGGTATTTCCGAACCCAAATTGTTTAAAATCCACGTCACCAAAACTTTAAATTTATCTTTATCACCTTCAATTGGAAATATAAGATTTGTTATTTCCACATGAATCTTCAGTTTTTTCATCAGTTTTAGAGTTTCGAAAACTGGTTTTATTGAAAAAACTGAAGCGTGTTTCTTCAAAAAATCTTCATCCCCAGAAGCTTTAAAATCAATTGTAGCAGCATCCAAAAATCTTGAAATTTTTTTCAAAGGAGATTTCGAAATAAATCCATTAGTCACAAAGGTGTTTTTTATACCTTTTTTGTGGGCAATCTTAGCAACTTCATAAGCAAACTCGAAGAAAACAGTTGGTTCTGTGTAAGTGTGGCTAATTATTTTAACATTTTCCTTCTCAGCCATTTCAACTATTTTCTCAGGCTCAATTCTTGTTCCTATATCTTCTGGTGAGTTTATATGACTTATGTCAAAGTTACAACAATAATCACATGCCCAATTACATCCAGCACAAGCATAAGATAAAGCAAAAGAACCTGGATAAAAATGATAAAGTGGCTTTTTTTCAATTGGATCAATGTTGATTGCAACCACTTTCCCATAGTTTAAAACAAAGAGTTTGTTATTAATGTTTTTTCTTGTCATACAAAATCCTCTACTTCCTTCTTGAATAAAACATTTTCTAGCACAAAGTCCACATTTAATCCCATTTTTCTCTCTTTTCCAGAAAAGTGCTTCTTTTAGATTTTCTTTCATTTTTATTTCCTCAAACAAATGTTCCTCCTTCGTACAACAATCTAGAAGCAATCTTTAAACCTTCTTCAGAAAGCTTATAATTTTTGTTAGTAGATTCAATTATATAACCTTCCTTAACTAGTTTTTTAAAAAATCTTCTTACAGTTTTTCTTTGCCTCATTGGAAATTTAAGCACTATGTCATCTTCTTTAAAGTGTTTTTTAGTATTTCCTTTAGACAAAATCAAGGCAGAAAGTAAAATTGTCTTTTCCAATTCTGTTATTACTTTACCCATATTTACAACATATGTTGTGATAGTTATAAATATTTTCGAGCTAGTTAAAACGGAAACCTTTTTATATACTAAGTTAAATTTTCTTAATTGTACGGAGAAGGTAGAAATGCGAAAACATGGAAAAGCTGAAGATAAAATTTATCAATTAATTTGTAGCAACCCAGGTCTTAACACTTATGAAATTTCTAAACGTCTGAAAATGTCTGGAGGGAATGTTAGAAACGCTTTATCTAATCTTCATAAAAAGGGTTTAATTTCTTTCAAAATTGAAAAAAGTAGTGTAAGAGTTAGGAAAAGATGTTTTGCAGTTGAAATCGCTAAGCTATTACCAGCTACTTTTAAAAAAGAAATCAAAGCTTTTCTTAAAATCAACGACCAAAAGTCTTGAAAATTCCTAAAGAATTTATTTTTTCAAAAAAGAAGAATATAAAAGTTATGGATGAAGTGCTGAAAAAATATGAAAATTCTAAAAAAATTTCTGATAAGATTTTAGAGTTTTCAAAGGAACTCGTAAAAGAAGGTATAAAAATAATTGAAATTGCAGAAAGTATTGAAAATGAAATAAAAAGATTAGGTGGTGGAATTGCTTTTCCTGTAAATATTTCAATTAACGAAAATGCTGCCCACTATACTCCTGATGTTGATGATGCTACGGTTTTAAAAAAGGGTGATTTGATCAAAATAGATTTTGGTGTTCACACAGATGGTTATATTTGGGATAGGGCCTTTTCTGTAATGATTGGAAAAGAAAATAACGAGCTTATAGAAGCTTCGGAAATTGCGGTAAAAAATGCGCTAAAAGTTATAAAACCTGGAATAAAAGTTTGTGAAATTTCTGAAATAATAGAAAATACTGTAAATGAGTTCAAATTACGTCCAATTTATAATCTCTCTGGTCATGGACTCGAGAGATTTACACAACATGCTGAACCATCAATACCAAATTGTAAAAATAATATTCAATATCAACTAAAAGAGGGCCAAGTCGTAGCTATTGAAGTTTTTACAACAAATGGTGTAGGAATTGTAAAAGAAACTAACCAAAATCTAATATACAAGTATTTGAGGGAAAGGCCTGTAAGGCTTTGGGAAGCTAGAAAAATTCTCCAAAAAGCAAAAAAAGATTTTATGGGGATGCCTTTTGCTAAAAGATGGTTAAAAGATATAGCTACTGGTGCAAAACTTGAAATTGCGCTTAAACAGTTAACTGACTCTAATGCTTTAATTTCTTATCCTGTTTTAAGAGAGGAAAGTGGTGCTTTGGTTGCTCAAACCGAAGAAACAGTAATAGTTAAGTAAACGAATTATACTAATAATTATTTTTTGGGGGTGAAAATATGGTTTTCAGTTTTACAAACAGTAAAGGTCAAATTTATTATCTTCATTCCAAAGAAGGAAAAGGTGGTGCTAAACTGTTTTACTTTTCCAAAGATCCTTCTGGTGCTATAGATCTTCCTGAAGGATTCGAGGTTTTCGAGAATCCAAAAACTTGTCTCCCCATGATAAGGAAGAAAAAATAAAATTCTTTTAAAGTGAGAAAACCAAATTATAAATAAAATGCGCCAGATGTTCCTATATTGTATGTTGGAAGATCACTATGAGAAAAGACCTTGCAAAAAATATAATTAAAATCGTTAATTGTCTTAAAGAGGCAGAAGAAGGCTGGCTTTGGTATAGAGAAATCAGCAGAAGGACGGAATTGCATCATAAAACCGTTTCTCGCCTTATTGAAGGGTATCTTCAAATGTTCCTAGATGTCCAGACCCTTGAGCCCTTCAATATTAAAATGGTTAGACTTAAGCCTGGAACAGACATAAATGGGATTTTCAGGTATCTGGCAATAAAAGAAAAGCTAGAGAGCGTAAAATAATTTTACTTAACACGTGATCTTTAAATACTTCGAAAACTATATATTATAATACCGGTGTCGATTTGGGCAAAATAGTTAATCAATATTCATATAAAGTAAATGTACCTTGTGAAAATTGCCACTCTCTAATAAGGTTAGGGATAGACGAAAAAATAGACTTTTGCCCTATTTGCCACAATCCATGGAATGGAAACGGAAAACAATTGAAAAAATAAAAACTTAAGATGAAACAAATTTAACCCAACCTTTCCCATTCTTTTCTATTCTCTGAATTTTTACCCCTCTCCTTATACAATTGGTTAAAAACCCTCTAAGAGCAGATTCAGTGATACCAAGTCGATTAGCAAGATCAGTATAACTTATCTCTCCCGCTTCCTTAACAATTTCTTCTAATTGTCTCATTCTTGGTGTAATAGGTAGCTGGGATTCAATTAAATTTATTTGACTAAGCATTTGAGTTCGTATAGGTTCAGGTGCTTTCTTTGCAATGCCTTGGAGGGTTAAAAGAGAGCTTTCAATCATCTCAAAATGTTTCATAGTGAGTTCGTCATGAGTTTTTAAAATATCCCTGATTGATTCTAGAAGTTCTAATATTTTTTTTGGGTCACCAAAATTAGCAATAAACCATTCTTTTGAAGCCATTTGTGATTCTATACGAACTAATGAAGATTCTATTTCTTTAATAGATCTTCCTGTATATCCAGCCGCCAATCCAAGTTGTAAAGCTTCCTTTTCTAAACTGATAGAAGAAGAGTCTTGTGATTGATTGATTGAGTGATTGATTGATTGAGTGATTGATTGATTGAGTGATTGAATCGATTCAATCGATGATTTTCTTCTAAAAAAGTTCAATAATCGTGTTAAAATATTCATGATTTTATATTGTTTTTTTAATATTTAACTCTTACTTTTTCTAAACTCTCACTTTATTTAATTTTTCAATATTTTATTACAACTCTCACTTTTTATACTTTTTTAGAATGTTTTTTATAAAAAAATATGTTGAAAAATATGTTTTATAATGAATATTTCCCTCTAACTCTCACTTTTCTAAGAGAAAAATAAAGGGAAAATTGTTTTTTTACTTTATATAAATTTTATTAAATATTTAACAAAATATGTTATTAAAAACATATCAAACTGGATATTTATCTTAATTTAAATATATTTAACAAAATATCTCTTTCAAAATATATTTTTCTCTTTGTAACTCTCACTTTTAATAATTGCTCAATTCTTTTTAAATTTTTGGCGCATTTTATCAAAATGTCAATTAATTCTAGATTATTTACATTGTAATTAATAAAAGTTTTTGTTAAGCAAAAGGTAACTTGAATTTTAATTTCAAATAAAAATCTGGCATAAATTTTTTGTTTTTTAAATTTTTGATATGTTGTAAAATAAACTTTTTGTGTAAACATTTTATTGGATTTGAGTAAAAAAACAGCTCAAAAACAGAATTTGTTTGTTAATAAAAAGATAGAAACTCCATATGCCAAAAATAAAATGTAATTTTCTTCGGAAAAATCTAAAAATTGCTCAGTCTAGAGAAAGAAGTGGTGCACTTAATACCTAAAAAAGACTTTTTTGCGTATAAGAATCATTATATGAACCGATTTCTACTTAAAATGTTGTTTGAAAAACAAGAAAATTCTTCTATCATTCCGAAAATATTACAAAAATAGTCAGCTAAATATTCCCAATTTTTTAAAAATTATAGAGGTTAAAAAGCATTGTATGGAGAGGAATAACCTTTTATTAAACCGTTTATCTTTTTATTTTTGGTATCTTCTCAAATTTTATGTATTTCTCCAAAAAAAATCTTCAAAAAAATAAAAGACTCCTCAGAATAAAAAGATGAAAACATCACCAAATCCTTTCTGGTGTATAGAATTTCTTGACAATTTCCAAATTTTTTGCTAACTCTTTTGTATCAATTGACTCTTTTTTTTTCATTAGAGTAAAAAGTTTCCAAGACAACAAATTTAGGGCTTTTAACTTTTCTAAACACTTCTTCCAATTTTACCAAACCTTTTATAGAAAAAGATAAATGGTCCTGAAATTCTCCTTTATATTTTTTTACATTATGGAGGTGAAGAGTTAAGATTTTTTTCGGAAATTTTTTAACCCAATCCTCAATTTCGATTTTTCTACCCCACACTGAACTTGCCTTAAATAAATGACCTGTATCTAAACAAATAAAAGCATTGTTAATTTTTTTAACAAACTCGAATTGCTCTGGTGTTGAAAAAGATTTTCTTCCCGTGTTTTCAAATGTCAAAGGAAAATCAACTTTTTTACACAATTCTCTTACAATCTCCTATTTTTCTTTTTTCTATTTCTTCTTTAAAAAGAGAATAAGTTGAAATATCTATTATCTGGTGTAAATTAAAATACAAAGGATTAAATTTTGAGCAAAAATTCAAAATTTTATTCATAATTTTCAAACTGCTTCTAGATATTTCTTTTATTGGATTGAAAATTTGAACTGCCCCTTGGGGGCTTTCAAAAGCTATTTCCAATCCGTTATCTATTATCTCATTAAGTAGATGTATGCTTCTTTTTTGATACAAAAAAGGGAATTCCAAACTTACCTGTAAAAAATTACAACCTAACTCAATGGCCCTTAAAATTTGAGAAAAAGAATCACCAACCCAAAAACTTAAACCAATTTTCTTTTTCATATTTATTCCACATAATCTTCAGATTTTTTTAAATTTTTTAATATTTCTAAGTATTGTTTTTTATATCAAAAACGTCTTTTATAGCAATCCGTTTAGTAAATAACATTCAATTGTTTATTGATAAAGAAATAAAAAATCACAAATAATTACAAAGTTTTTTAAAAGAAAAAATTGTTGTACAAGAAAATCTTTCATTAGAAGAAATTTCATATTTACGGTTTAGGCTTAAATTACAGATAAAAAATTGTAATTCCTAATCGTTTGTATTAAACATTGAGACTCAACAAACACTAAGCTTTCCTTCTGCTAAAAGCTTACAAAATTCTTTAATGTTTTCTAATCTGCTCTGAACAATCTCTTCAGCCTCTTTTTGTATTCTCTGAAAATCGTTTTCATTCTCTGGTATGTATTGGACTATCGCAACTTTTGGTTGATTGATTGGTCTGCCTATCTCGCTCAAAAGCCAGACATAAACTTCTTTAAGTCCGCTAATTTTTGAAAAAATTTCATTCGCAATATCATGGCTAAGCAAATTGTAGATTTTGCCGACATGGCTTACCGGATTTTTACCAGGACCGGCTTCATTTCCTGCTGGTCTATTCAAAGAAATCACACCATTAACCCTATTACCCCTTCCAACCTGACCAGAATCAGCAGCTTCTGCACATGTTCCTGTTGTAGTCAAGAACAAACCAGCTTCACCTTTTCCTCTTTCATCCAAAGTGTTAAGTTTAACGCTAGCAAGCTTAAGCTCTGTTTTTTCTTTAACAAACTGCTCAACTTCTTCCAAAATTTCTTCCTTTCTTTTAAAGTAAGTTTCTTCCGAATCTATAAAGCGATCCACAAAAGCCATAGCTATTGTTAAATCTAAGTTGCTATTTACCCTTAGTCCCATAACTTTAATGTCTTCTCCTGATTCTGGATGCCTTCTTTTGAATTCTTTTGAGTTAAGAAACCTCTCTGTCTCAAGCACAATTTTTTCAGTTGGAGTTAAAGGAGCATAACCAACGACTGCAGAAGTGTCGTTCGCTCCAAGAATTTCATCTTTTTTCTTGAAAATTTCAGCCAAAGCTGCAGAAGTTTGTTTTAGTTCGATTTGATATTCCAAATGTTTCTCAACATCTAAAAACCTTAAATTTTCTTTCAACCAATCTTTTGCTGTTTTTATCGCAATTGAATTCACATCTATCTCTTCACCACCAACAAAATAAGTTGCCCTATCACCAATAATAAGTTTCATTGGCTTAAGAATTCTGCCCCCACCAAACTTGTTTTCTGCTTCGCCTGCAGCAAGCAAAGCTTTGTCTATGTTGTGATGCAAGATTTGACCAAATTTTTTCAAGTATTCTTTGCTCAAAGCCACAGAGATTTTATCAACTATGGAATCGCAAATAAAGTCTGGATGACCTAGGCCTTTTCTTTCGACTATCTCTGTCCTTTGTTCGAAGATAGGTATCGATTTCAACTTCTCAATTAAGATGTTCACTCTTTAATTTTGTTTTAGCAAAATTAAAAACTTTTATTGAGAATTTATAACAAATCAAGAATAAAAATAATTTATGGATCCTTTACAAAACTTGAAAAACGAAATCAAGCTTAGAGGTTTTTCTGAAAGAACTTTGAAAATGTATCTATTTTACAATAAAAAATTTTTAGAATTTGTAAAAAAGAATCCTGAAGAGGTGAATGAAGATGACATTAAAGCTTTTATAGCAAAGAAAATGGAAGAGGGAACTTCTGCCAAATCGATTGTATTGATAAAAGCTGCCTTAAAATTCTTTTATGACGAGGTTTTGAAAAAAGGTATTGTTAATTTCAAATCTCCAAAAGTTCCAAAGAAGCTTCCAACAGTTCTGACAAAAGAAGAAGTAAAAAAAATAATTGATTCTATTGAGAATGAAAAACATAAACTGATTGTGATGATGTTATATTCTTCTGGACTAAGGCTTAGTGAACTGATTAACCTAAAGGTAGGGGATTTAGAATTGAATGAAAGGATAGGGTGGGTAAGAACAGGAAAAGGTGAAAAGGATAGGATGTTCATAATTTCTGAAAAATTAGCAGAAAGAATTGGAAAGTTCATTGAGGGTAAAAGACCAGAAGATTATGTGTTCAGTGGAAGAAAAGAAAAGCTATCACCAAGAACAATACAAAAAATTGTTGCAAATGCTGTAAAAAAAGCAAATATAAATAAAAAAGTTAGTCCACATACTTTTAGACATTCTTTTGCTACTCACTTGCTAGATGCAGGAGAAAATATAAGAAAGATACAAGAGTTGTTGGGACATTCTTCCCTCACCACAACACAAGTCTACACACATATCTCAAAAGAGGAATTGAAAAAGGTTAAAAGTCCTTTGGATGAGTTGTGAATTATTTCTTTT
>JAWCSL010000006.1:0-44067 GCA_039090665.1 Candidatus Aenigmatarchaeota archaeon
GTCTTGTTAAAAAAGATTTTACAAGCATAGAAGCTAATGATACAACCAAATTCACAATTCTTTTCTGGAACACAGAAGAAACTCCTTATCAAGTTAAGCTAAAAGTTGTAGAAATTCCAAAAGGTTGGTTTATCAGTTTACAACCAAAAGAATTCATGTTAAGCTCTTCTGTTGGTGAAGAGTATGTAAGCTTGCCTTACACTTCAAAACCTGTGAAGGCTTTTCCTGTTGATGTGTTTGTTAAACCAGAAAATGCCAAACCAGGTTCTTACCAAATTGTCATTAAAGCCAAAGCTGGTCTTCCTTCCAGGGGCATAACTTTCTTCCAAGAAAGGGAATTCAAGCTCACAGTAAACATTCGGGGAGAAAAGATTCAAGACAACGGAATTGAAGTCCTAGAAAAAACCACAACTTTGCCATTAAGAGAGGAAAATTCGGGACAAACTTCTTCTGTTTTCACTTATCTCTTTGCCATATTTTGCATTTTAGTGGTTTCTCTGCTAATATATAAATATGCGTAAAATCTACTTTGCCCTAGTTTTGATTCTCTTGCTCGTATCTATTTTTATCTTGAGAAACTTTTTGTCAAAAGTTGGTCTTGTCGTGAACACCATAAATGTTTCTATTCAAGAAAAATTGATTGGAAAATTGCTCTTAGCCTTTAAACCTTATCTTGAAATTGGAGAAACTCAACAGATAACAACAGAATTCATCAACATAGGAACTAAACCTGTAACAGAAAAAATTGAAATAAGGGTTAGTGGTTATGTGAACGGGACTTTAAGACCTCTTGCTTATTATTATGATGTTCAAGTGCCATTGAATCCAGGTATGAGAAGAAGTTATAGCACTGTGTTTTTACCGCCAAACATTGGTCTATATTATATTCAAGCAAGAGCATATTATGATACAAGAGTTGTGGAAGTATGGGGAGTTTTTACAGTTTCTTCACCACCTCCTGAAATCATTCCAATATATCCGCCTGCTGCACCTGAAGCTCCTCCTTCTGCTCCTGTTCTCGGAATACCTGACTTAAGCTTGGAGTATCCATCTCAAGCCAAGTTCTACAAAGGAGAAAAAAGGTTGCTAAATATAACAGTGAAAAATGTAGGGACTGCCGTGCTGCACAATCTTAAACTTTACATATCAATCTCTTCTTTAATAAATGTGGAAATTCATCCTAAACAAGTTTCAGTCTTGGGCTTGAATCAATCTGTTATATTTGTGGTTTCTGTTGAAGTTCCTGAAAATGTGGAAACTGGAATTTATCCAATTGAGTTTGAAGTTTGGAATGATGAAGGAATGAAGAAGAGAGGGGAAATTGCTATAGAAGTTGTTGCTGTTGCTCCACCAGAAGAAGAAGAAATTCACAGCAAGATCTTGAATTATCAGTTCTTGATATTTGAAATTCAAAAAGAAATAAATTCTGCTTTTTCTGAAGGGTATGATGTTACTCTTGCAAATCAAACTTTGAATTATGCTAGACTGAGTTTGGAAAAAGCAAAAGATTATTTGAGACTAAAAAGAATTGTTGAAGCGAAGAAAGAGTTGGGTTTGGTTGAAAAGTACATTGAAAGCGCTGCTCTGCAACTTGCAAGCACAACACTATATCTCTACAAACCACCTGCTTTTCTCTGGTGGCTTATCCTATTGATGATAATCTTGATAGTTATAGCTTTCTTAGTGTATTGGTACTTGAAGAGAAGGAAGAAGAAACCAAAACTTTTGCAAAAGTTGGAAGAAGAAATAGAAAGATAAAAACCAGAAACAAAAGATAAATTATGGGACTTTTTGGGCCTTTCGTGTATAAGTCGAAAAAGACTGGCCAAAAATTTTGGCTTCATATGAAAGTTAGGGGGAATGCTAGAATTTTCTATTTCTCCAAAGATCCCACAAATGCTATTTTTGACTTACCTCTTGGCTATGAAGTGGTTGAAAATCCAAAAACAGGTCTTCCATTCTTGAGGAAGAAAACTAGTGCTGGATTCTTCTCGATTTTTAAATTCAAAAAGGAAGAAGCTGAGAAAAAATAAGTAAATAACAGCACAATTATTAAATAGCATGGCAAGGATAATTGGAATTGTTTCTGGAAAAGGAGGTGTTGGGAAAACAACTTTAACAATAAACTTAGGAGCAGCTTTATCACATTTTTTAAATAAAAAAGTAACTGTTGTGGACTGCAACATCACAACTTCTCATTTGGGCTTGTATCTTGGAATGTATTATTGTCCAATAACTTTGAATAAAGTGTTGAGGGGGGAGTGTGGGATAGAAGAAGCTTTATACGATCATTACACTGGAATGAAAGTTGTCCCTGCTTCACTTTCTGTGACTGAACTTGAAGGTGTTGATGTTACTTTACTCAGAGAGAGTTTAAAACCATTAGAAGAGAAAAATGACATAATTCTTTTGGATAGTAGTCCTGGTCTAGGAAGAGAAGCTATGGCTTGTTTAAAAGCTTGTGAAGAAGTTTTGTATGTAACTTCACCTTATATTCCATCTGTAATTGATATAGTAAAATATCAAGAAGTAGTTAATGAATTAAACCTCAGACCCATAGGAATAGTTTTGAATGCTGTTGATAATGCAAGATATGAGATGAATGTAAAAGAAATAGAAGAACTGACTCGCTTACCTGTGCTTGCTTCAATTCCTTATGATAAAAACATCAAGAAAGCTTTGTCTCTTAAAATGCCTGTGGTGATGTTGAATAAAAACTCTCCTGCAAGCAAAGAGATGATAAAGTTTGCAGCAAAGCTTGTGGGTGAAGAGTACAGGGTAGAAAGCTCTTTTTCTAGAATAATGGAAAGATTGAAGAACTTCATGAAGCTTAAAGCTTCTTTAAGCCCGATTTGAAACTAGTTTTTCCAAGACTTTAATTTTTAGCAGTTATCTTTAAATATTTAGTGTTTAAATAATCTAAAATATGAAAACTGAAAAAAGAGCAGTGTTGATAACCTTTAGTGTGAATTCTGAAAAGTTTGAAAGTTATTATGAAAGGAATAAATTTTTCAGAAGTTTGTACGGTTGGAAACAAATGGTAAAAAAAGAAGTTTTCATTAGCAACAAACCAAAAGAAAAAGTGTACACTTATCAAAGGGAAGGCTTACTTAACGGAATTCCCCACAAAAAAGTTGATCAAAGTAGCTTTATTATTCCAGAAGATGAATTTGATAAAGTGGAGAAATTTATGAAAGAATGGGGAGAAAAAGTTATGTGGAAAGCTTTCAAAGTATTATTGGAGGAAGATATTTTTGAGGGGGAAGATTGAATGACTGAAAAAGAAGAGAAAGAAATAAGGCTTAAAGTTGGTGAACTGACTGCAAGAGAAGAAGCTGGTAGGGGGATTGTTAGAATTGATTCAGCCAATATGAGCAAGCTTGGAATTAAAGAGGGTGATGTAGTTGAAATTGAAGGTTCAAGAAAAACTGCTGCTATAGCTGTTAGAGCTTATCCAGCCGATGTTGGACTTAATATAATAAGGATGGATGGAATAGTCAGGAGAAATGCTGGATCAGGAGTTGGAGAATATGTAAAAGTGAGGAAGGCTGATGTGAAAGAAGCTAAGAGTGTTACAATTGCTCCTGCTGAAAGAGGGTTTGTAATTCATGCTTCTCCTGAGCTAATTAAACAAAATCTATATATGAGACCTGTTGTCAAGGGAGATATAATTGTACCTTCACCTGTTATCAGGAAAAGATCTAGAGGTGGAACTTTCTTTGAAGAATTTTTCGGAAGCGATTTTTTTGAAGAATTTTTCTTCACACCATTTCCAGGAGAAACAAGGTTTATTGTAACTAATACAGATCCTTCAGGGATTGTTAGAATTGGTGATATGACTGAACTGGAAATTTTGCCTGAACTTCCTGAAAATTTGAAACTTGAAGAAAAAGCAATTCCTGCGGTAACATATGAAGATATTGGTGGAATAAAAGATGTGGTAGAAAAAGTGAGAGAAATGATTGAATTGCCTTTAAGGCATCCAGAAATTTTTGAAAGACTTGGTATTGATCCACCAAAAGGAATTTTGCTTTATGGTCCTCCAGGTACAGGAAAAACTTTGCTCGCAAAAGCAGTGGCAAATGAAAGTGGGGCAAATTTCTTCTCAATTTCTGGTCCAGAAATAATGTCCAAATTTTATGGGGAATCTGAACAAAACCTTAGAAAAATTTTTGAGGAAGCAGAAAAGAATGCGCCTTCGATAATTTTCATTGACGAAATAGATGCAATTGCCCCGAAAAGGGAAGAGACTACAGGAGAGGTTGAAAGAAGAGTAACAAGTCAACTTTTAACCCTTATGGATGGGTTGAAGAAAAGGGGGAAAGTTGTTGTTATAGCAGCTACGAACAGGCCTAATGCTATAGATCCTGCTTTGAGAAGGGGAGGAAGATTTGACAGAGAAATAGAGCTTCCTGTTCCTGATAGGAATGGAAGACTTGAGATCTTCAAGATCCATACAAGAAACATGCCTTTGGATAAGGATGTTGACTTGAACTGGCTTGCTGACATAACTTATGGCTATGTCGGTGCCGACATCATGGCTTTGTGTAAAGAAGCTGCCATGTCAGCTTTAAGAAGAGTATTGCCAGAAATAAAATGGAAAGAAGAAACAGAACTTCCGAAAGAAGTTATAGAAAAGCTGGTCGTGAAAAGAGAAGATTTCGAGAATGCGTTGAAAGTTGTTGAACCTAGTGCTATGAGGGAAGTTTTGGTAGAAATTCCTAAAGTTAAATGGGAAGATATAGGTGATTTAGAAGAAGTGAAACAACAGTTAAAAGAAATGGTTGAATGGCCTTTGAAGCATCCAGAAAGTTTTGAAAGAATGGGAATTTCTCCACCAAAAGGAATTTTGCTTTATGGTCCTCCTGGTTGTGGAAAAACTTTGCTCGCAAAAGCAGTGGCAAATGAAAGTGGGGCAAACTTCATAAGCGTGAAAGGACCTGAAGTTTTGACGATGTGGGTTGGAGAAAGTGAACGAAAAATAAGAGAACTTTTCAGAAGAGCAAGACAAGTAGCTCCTGCTATCATCTTTTTGGATGAAATCGATGCTTTAGCACCTAGAAGAGGATTGTATAGAGGAAGTGCAGTAACAGAAACTGTAGTTTCTCAACTTCTAACAGAGCTTTCAGGAATAGAAGAAACAAAAGGTGTTGTGGTTATAGCTGCAACCAACAGACCAGATATTGTTGATCCTGCTTTACTCAGACCTGGAAGAATTGACAGGTTTGTCCTAATTCCACCACCAGATACCAAAGCAAGATATGAGATTTTGAAAATCCATACAAGAAACATGCCTTTGGATAAGGATGTTGACTTGAAAGAACTTGCTGAAAAGACAGAAGGCTTTTCTGGTGCAGACTTGGAAGCTTTATGTAGGGAAGCTGCCATGAATGCTTTAAGGGAAGACATAAAGGCAAAAGTTGTGGAGAAAAGGCATTTTGAAGAGGCTTTGAAGAAAATAACACCAAGCCTAACAAAAGATGTTCAAGCATATTATGAAAAATTTGTTGAAAGACAGAAAAAGGTAAGGAAACCTGAAGAAGAAAGGGAACAATTTGGTTACATAGGATAAGAATTTTGAAGACCAATTTATTATAAGGGAAAGAAAATGTTGATAAAAGATGTGATGAATAAGGAAGTTGTGGTAATAAATCCTAGCGTAAGCTTGAGAGAAGCTTCTAGGGTCATGTGTGAAAAACACATAGGAAGTTTAATAGTTGTGGAAAATGATGAGATAGTTGGAATTTTAACACAAACTGATATCTTAAAGGCAGTGGCAGAAGAAAAAGACCTTGACACCACAAGTGTTGAAGAAGTGATGAACAAAAAAGTGTTCACCATAGATTATGAGAAAACTATTGAAGATGCTGTCAATTTGATGATGGAAAAAAAGATAAAGAGGCTACCTGTTACTAAAGAAGGCAAGTTGGCAGGAATTATAACAGCAAGTGACATAATTACAGTTGAGCCAAAGCTCATAACAGGAATTGCCAACTTGCTCTCAATGAAAATCCCTGGCTATAAAGGTGGTTGAAATAAAAGCAAGGTGCTTTTGCCCGAAACATGGAAAACTTAGCTTGGAAGAAATTGTGGTTAAGAACGGGCTTCCAGTTTGCTCTAAATGCTCAAGCGAGCTTCAATTCACGGATATAAGACCTAGATTCAACCCCAAAAAGTAGAGAGATTATGTTTGAGTGTCCAAATTGTAAGTCAAGTAATATCAAGTTCATGCCATGGCTTGGAATGGTGTATGAATGTAAAGATTGTGGTTACAAAGGACCAATAGTGATTAGGAAGAAGACCAAATCCCAACTTTCTTTATCCTAGCTTCTTCTTCTGCTTTTTCAAAACACTCATAATACTTAACATCTTTTCCTGCCATAGATTTAGCAAGTCCAAGTTTTACCATCTCACAATTCACTAGCTTTTCTTCCAAGAAAACATATCTTAAAAGCCTCCCATATTTGTCTTTGTCTAAATTTTCATCTTTCTCGATTTTAACAATATTGCCCAAGAGTATCTCTTCAAGAGCAAGCTTAGCTTCTTGAGAAAAAGCTTCACCAATCTCTGGTGCATCTATTCCTAGAAGCCTTATCCTATCACCATTTTCAAGCTCTATTGTATCCCCATCCAAAACTTTTACAACAAAATGTTCTTGAGTTTTCGACAACAAGAATTGTGAAAAATGGGCTAAAATTAGGAGTATTGTGGGCAAGAAATATAATAGTTTTTTGAACATAGTTAATTTTTACTCGGCTTGGTTAGTTGAATTTTTCCTACTCTCTTTTTTAGAAAGAAAAAATCACCACTATAAAGTTGGTACAGAAATAGGTTTTTAAATAATGTTTACAAACTATGGTTAAGGATGAGTATGAATCTACCAAAACTTAAACCATGGCAATGGGCTGTCGTGGCCGTGTTGGTAATCATAGTTCTAGTGGTCTTGGCCCAAGCCATGGGGTTAGTAAAACTCTTCTAAAGAACTTGATTTTAACTTTTTCTTTCTTTTTTTTAATCAACCGGCAAAAGATTTTTCAAATTTAACGCCTTTCTCAAAAGGCTTATCATCTTTATGTCCAAATTCTTCAACAGCTTCTACTGCTTGCATATCTCCAAGTCTTTCGCTACATTCTTTACAAATTGTCAAGACTTTTTTTGTATCCTCATCACCCAAGCTAAAAACTGTTGTTTCTTTACCACATAAATCACATTTTCCCTCGAAAGTTGCTGAAATCTTAAGTTTCATTACATCCAATTTGTTCTTTCTTCTATATATAGATCAAAAATTGTCGAGAAGAAGATGTAAAGAATAAGCAGAAAATACGAGGAAGAAAAAAGAGAAGAAATTGTGTGGATTGAAATTGAAAATAGGTAAAAAGATGAAAGTCAAGAAAAAAGAAAAGACTAGGGAAAAAGGGAAAGAGTGGGTAATTCCTCGATGTTTGGTTGGTAAAAGAGTTATCAAGAAATAAGAGAGAAAAAAATAGGCCAAACCATAATACCAAGTTGCTGGAAAAAGGGTGAAATAAAGCAAGGCTATTTGGGTTGAAACAAAAAAGGCAAACACTTTTCTTGATTTGGATTTTTTCATGTCTATATCTGGAAAAATGCTAACAAAAGGAACTAGCAATATAAGCAAGGTGGTTTTTTGAATATCTGTTTCTAAAAGAGGGAAGATCTTGTTAAATGTGAGCCAGAAAGAAAGAAGGAGAAGACCAAAAATTAGGTGAACTTTCCAGTCTGGCATTTTATCACAAATAGCCCCGGCCAGATTCGAACTGGCGTGTTCAGGTTTCTTTCTTCATCTTTTTATCTGAGCTTTAGACTTGAAGTCCAAAGCCTGACATCCTTGACCGCTAGATGACGGGGCTCTAAAAATTAACTTAGGTGTCAGGTTATAAAAATTTTTTACTTATTTTTTGCTGCTTTTATGCCTTTGGTTGTGATGATATAACTGCTTGAGCCTAATGGTGAGATATTTGCCAAATAACCTTTTTCAATTAAAGATTTTAACAAGTTATCTAAACCTGCAACATCAAGCTTACCTTCAACAAGCTTGAACAGCTCTTCTTTACTCATCACAAGCCTTTTCGCCATTTCTTCAAGAATTTCCTTTTCTATTCCATCAGTATCCATTCAAGCCACCAATTGTTTCTTAACTTCCCATGCTTTCTCTTTTCCCAAAAGCTTTTCGACTATTGCTAAAGCAAATTCCAATGCTGTGCCTGGACCTTGAGAAGTTATAATATTGGCATCTACCACAACCTTCTCGTCTCTTGGATAAGGCAATTCTTTCTCCATTCCAGGATAAATTGTTGCTCTTTTGTTGTCAAGCAAATGATATTTTGCCAAAATAGAAGGAGCTGCACAAATTGCAGCTATAAGCTTTCCTTTTTCATTCATTTTTTCCAAAAATTCTTTGACTTTGCTTGATTTCAAAAGATTAGCAACTCCTTTAGAGCCTCCTGGCAAAACTATCCCATCATATTTCTCAATATCAATTTCATTCAACTTCTTATCTGCCATCACATTTATGTTATGGCTTCCTGTAACCCAGCCAGAAGTTATGCCTACAGCATCAACTTCTATTCCTGCTCTCCTAAGCACATCTATAACAGTAATTGCTTCTATTTCTTCAAAACCGTCTGCCAGCAAAACAAGGACTCTCATAAATTAATTTTTGTTTTCGTTTTATTTATTTATGGAAAAATTCAAGCAGGTTATTGTTGTTAGAACTGACTTGAAAATGGGAAAAGGAAAGATAGCAACTCAAGTGGCACATGCTGCTGTTGGTGTTTTAAAGCTTGTAAATGAAGAAACAGTGAAAAAGTGGGAAAGGGAAGGAAGCAAGAAAGTTGTTTTGAAAGTTGGAAGTGAAGAAGAACTTTTGCAGCTGTATAAAAAAACAAAAAAAGAAAAAATTCCTTGTTTTTTGGTCAAAGATGCTGGCTTAACTCAACTTAAGCCAGGTACGATAACAGCTTTGGGAATTGGGCCTGTTGAAGAAGAAAGGATTGACAAGATAACTGGAAAGCTTAAGTTGCTTTAGAGCCTTCTTCATAAAATACTTTGTGCTTAATATTTATTAAGAGACTATGCAGCTGATAGATGTTGTGTATTTGATAGTTTACTCGGTAATTATTTACTGTTCTGTACTCTGGTTTACCGTATTTTTCAAAAACAAGGAAAAAATGTTTTACGATCCAAAACCAAAAAGATTTCCTTCGATAACTTTTCTAGTTCCAGCTTACAATGAAGAAAAAAATATAGAAAAGTGTTTAAAATCAATTCTCAACCTCAATTACCCGAAAGAAAAGCTCAAAATCATAGTTATTGATGATGGATCCACAGACAACACTGGAAAAATAGTTGAAAAATTTAAAGGAGTTAAGTTGATAAAACAGCAAAAACAGGGAAAAGCAAGGGCTTTGAACAATGGCTTGAAGCATGTGAAAACAGAGCTTGTTGCTTGCATGGATGCTGACTCTTTTCCAGAAAAAGATTTTTTGATGAAAATGATTGGGTATATGGAAAAAAGAGGTGTTGCTTCCGTCACTCCTGCAATTAAAGTTTTTAAACCCAAAACCTTGATGCAAAAAATTCAATGGGTTGAGTATTTGTGGTCAATATTCTTGAGAAAGCTTTTCAGTTTTTTTGATTGTCAGTATGTGACTCCAGGTCCAGGAAGCATTTACAAAACTTCTGTTCTCAAAAAGCTTGGTGGTTTTGATGAAGATAACTTGGTGGAAGATACTGAAATAGCTCTAAGGCTTTTTAAGAATGATTATAAAATTGAAAATAGCATTAATGCTTATGTTTACACTAAAACTCCTGCCAGCTTTAAAGCACTTTTCAACCAAAGGTTAAGGTGGTATAGAGGCTACATCCAAAATGTTTTCAAGTACTACAAAATGATTTTGAATCCAAAGTACGGAAACTTAGGGTTTTTTGTTCTGCCTATCAATTTTGTTTGGATGTTCATTCTTGGGTTTTTGTTCTTCTCACAGATCTTTACCCTTGTGTGGAATGGTATACAATACCTTATAAGTTGGTATCACATAAAATTTGCAATAATGCAGCCAGAAATTACTTTTGATATTTTCATGATTGATTTTTACACTTATTTCTTCGTGCTTTTCTTGTTTATGAGTATATTTGTTTTATGGTTGAGCGTGGTTTTCTCTGGAGAAAAGTTCAGCTTGAGAAAAAAGTTCAGCTTTTTCTTGAGCTACCTCTTCCTCTATCCTTTCCTTATATCTATTTTTTGGCTTTCATCCATAATATATGAAATAGTGGGGGCTAAGAAAAAATGGTGAAAAGAAGAGTTTTTTGGGAATTTTATGTGATTTCAGTAGCAATAACTGCTTTCATCCTTTTCATGGGAATTTACATGGGAATTTTTTTAAGCAAAGGAAAAATAGAAGAGCTTCAAACTGAGCTCAGGAATCTTAAGCTTAATCAAGAAGACTTAATTTTCGAGCTCAGTTTTCTAACACTTGATAAAAATGTTTCTTGCAACTTTATCGGCCAAGCTCTAGAAAGAGTAAGTTACGAAGCTGGAAAACTTGGAGAAAGAGTTGAGGCTTATGAAATAAGTGAAAAAATCAAGCATCCAGATTTTTACAATTTGAAAAAAGATTACATGATCACTTTAATAAGGTATTGGCTTTATGTTGAAGAATTGAAGAAAAGTTGTAACAAGAGTGATTTGGTCAGCGTGCTTTACTTTTACTCCAATAAGAATTGCTTTGATTGCAATTCCCAAGGAATGATATTAACTTATTTGAAGAAAAAATATCCTCAAAACTTGATGGTTTTTGCTTTGGATTATGATATAGAGCTGAACACAATCGAAATTTTAAAGAGAGTTTATGGTTTGGAAAGAGTTCCCAGCCTTGTGATAAATGGCAAAAAATATGAAGGTTTGTTAACTCTAGAAAAATTGAGCCAAATACTATGCTCTGAGTACAAGCTTTGCTAAATTTTTATTTCAAGAGCAGCCATCAAGAATTTAGTTACTGCCAAATCAAAATTTCTTAGCTGCTCCACCGAGCTTTTTGCATTTTCACCTTTGATGTAGATTACATGATTTTCAAGCTTTACTGAAGTTTCGTTTGAATAAATTGGATGGACTAAAGCTATTATTGGATTTTCTCTCGTTCCTTTCAAGTTTTCATAGCTCGTGATGTTAACAACATTAAAATTTGGTATGTAAGCAAAATTCAGTTTATAAGCTAATGTTAGCTTGTATGTGATTTCAAAAACTTCTACTGCGTAATGAGCATTGATTGTTTCATTTCCCGGCTTAAAAACTATTGTTATATTTTCTACAAAACTGTTCAAAATTTCTTTTCTCACTGCAATTTCGCTTGGATAAATCGGTACTTTTTCCGCATCTCTCAAGTTTATCCTAAACTTGAGGTTTTTGCCATAATAATTCCAAGAATATACTGGAAGCTTTATTCTTTGGAATAGTGTCAAAGCTAGCAAAAACAGCAAAAGAATTGAAGCTAGCAATAATATTTTCTTTTTGCTTAAAGTTAACCTGACTTTCATTAGAATTAGAATTGTTTTTCAAAAATAAAAAGAAAAGAAAGCTGTCAAAAGCTTACAACAAGGTACCAGCCTTACATTGGCGTGATACCTGTTGTCGTGGCTGCAGTGACCTTTATAGCTTTGACATTCTGGTCTTTTAGTAAAGTAGCATATTGCTGAACAACAGCACAAGCTGTTCTTGTGTTGGCTGCTTCCCATCCTGCCACAATCACTGTGTACTTACCGGAAGCAGGATAGTCTTCAACTATTTTAATTATGGCAGCGTTCTCTGGTATTCCAGATGCTTCTCCACAAGCTGGGAATGTTAGACCCAAAGCTGCGGCAGCTTCCTGGTTTACACATGGTCCACCTACAACAACAAGGTTCTTTGTTTTGTCTGCAGCAGAAAGCTCTGTGTCGAGCTTTGCTACTGGTGCTGTGACTGGTGTGTACTTAAGGTAAGTTTGTCCTTCTACTGCTGCTCCAAGCTTACCAACATACACAACAGCTTTCTGTTGGTCGGCTGGGAGCTTCATAACCACTTTGTCTCTAGCTGTGTATTCTTTAATTCCTAATATTTCTGTTCCATAGTCAAGAGTTTCTTTCCATTCTTGTGTTCCTAGATTTACATTACAATTTCCATCCCCCTCTTCGTCTATGCATACATCTGCATCTTCAGCTTCTCCAGTTTTATTACCAAGCTGGAATTTCTTTCCATCATCACTTAGTTTATAAGCCAAATTTATAGTACCAGTGTCGCTTGTGTCTACTATTGTCACATTATTTTCATCGTCGAAAGTGATTGTGAAATCATGTTTGTCAAATGTTCCATCTATCTCTGCATCCTTAGTTGAAGCGCTAAGTACCGTTCCTACTATCTTTCCTAATGACTCATCGTAGTATGCTTCAGCAACATGGCTTGTATTGAATGCAATGTATGCCTTCTTGTAAACTTCCCCTCCAAACACAGGTTTGTCAGCTGTGATTACTATAGCTGGTAGCTCTCCTGCAATCTTTGTTTCTACATTCGTTGAATCATAAATTCCACCGCTTGTCTTTCCTGCTTCAAAGGTAAGAGTTACATACTCTTTAACTGCAAGCTCTTTAAAGCCAAATTCAAAGTAGTTGTTTGGAACGATTGCTTTCTCTCCTGCTTTGAGATATTGATTTGTTTCATTAATGTTGTAAATAAGTGATATTTCTTCTAGTTTATTGTTATCACTAAGTTTTATTGTGTCAAATGTCCAGTAATCATTAGTTGGGAATGCATCACCTTCTTTGTATTCTTTCAATGTCTTACCTTTTGGTCCTACTACTACATCAGCTCTTAACACCACATTGTCGGCAGAAACCCATGCATCTATAAGCCTTACTTCTAAGCCTGTTGCTGAAGATGTAGCAGGTGATGTTTTGCTAACATAAAGTGTGTCAACTGTGCTGTCTCCTTTCATTATCTTTACTCTTATCCAAGAGCCGTCCGCGGCGCCTATATCTGAGTAAATTGTGTATTCTCCGTAGGTTAACCCAGTTGTTCCATCGATTGAACCTGTAACTCCTGTCAATATCTTAATTGAATTTAAAGTTTGGCCTTTTGTTGTTTCTACTATTGAAAACTCTTGACCAAACAACTTCAATTTCAAAGCTTTGTTAATGCTGCCTGCTAAATTTAACTCTTTTGTGAATGTTACTGTGTAAATCAACTTTTTTCCTGTTAAATCTACATATATAGTTCCGTTAAGCTCATCGTCATGCTTCACTTTAGCACCAGGAAGTGTTATCTTTTCTATTAGCATAGCACTTTGGTCTTCATATTCTATGGTTTCTCTTTTCAATAATGGCACTTGAGTTTTTGTGTAGGTTTCAACTGAGATTGAACTACCAAGTGCTACTGACTGCTCTTTCCCTTCAACAGCTGCAGAAACTCCTGGCACTGCTACTTCTTCTGTGGATTGAACAGCTAAAGCAATTGCTACATCTGCTGCTCCTACAACATCCTCAGGCTTGGCAGCCGCTCCAATTACTATCAAGAAATCTTCAACAGGCTTTCCCAAGAAACCGGGAAAGTCTGCTAGGGTTACTGCCAAGGCTGGGTAAACTGTTGTAAGAGCGGTCAATGCAGCCATCAAGCTTGCAATTATCTTTTCTTTCATATTTTTACCTCATATTTTTTCCTACCTGCCCAGTATAGCGAGAACTATACTGAGCAGTCTCGGGAATTTCTAAATAAAATTAAGGTTTCGGTAGCTATATATAAATTTCTTGAAACAGTTTACACAAAATTTAAACCATTCTTTTAGACTCACTTTTTTCGCCCTTTTTTAAATTAAAAAATTGCTAATTGTTTCTAATACAAAAATAAGCCTTATTTTTTAATTTTTTGGCTTATTTTTCCTTTTAGAAAAACTTGAACTTTTTCTTCACAATTTTGAGCCTGTTCGTCCTTCCCAGTTTTTCCACTTCTATTAAGCCTCGTTCAGCCAAGCTCTTAACAACCCTAGAAACTTTTGCTTTGGAAAGATTTGTTGCTTGAACTATTTTTTTCTGGCTTACATCACCCCCAGCAGCAACAATTGCATCCATAACTTTTCTTTCAAACTCATCTAGAACAGAAAGTATGATCTTCTCGGGCTTCTTTAAGAACTTGAAATAAACAAAAATTGAAATGAAAGTTGCGAGAACTATCAAAATTCCAGAATAGAAGAAAACTTGCGAAAATTTTTCTGTTTTTATTTTTTCGTAAATTATTCTAAATTTGAGCTCTTGTGCTGAGGATACATTCAAAAGCTTCCAAGTTATTATGTGATGTCTGCCATCGCTTAGAATTGTAACATTCTTCGGGAAAGAAAGTCTTTCTTTTACTTCTTCTCCCACAAGTGAAAACCCTTCCGGAAGCTTAACAGAAACAAAAACACTTTCAACATCCATTTTCAACCCTAACTCTGCATCAAACACATAATTCTTTTCATCAAAAGCTTTTACAAAATCTAGTGTTTCAAAATTAAATTCAATTGTTCTTCTTTCTTGAGTAAGATTGAGCTTACATTTGAAATTACTGACAGCACCAGAGCTTAAGCTACAATCCAGTGGTACTCCAAGGCTGCTTGCATTGAATTTCTCTATTCTCCCTATCAAACTAAACTCAAAACTTTCTTCTGGTTTAGGAAAAGTTATGGTGAGCTTGACTTTAGCTTTTCCTTCTTCATTCAAAATGACATCTATCCCATAGTACTGAACTTGAGCAAAACCTATAGAAGAAAATAAGAGTAGAGTGAATAAAAATGAAACTAAAGCTAAAATCTTCACAAAATAAATGAGTTTTCTTGCCAATTTATCCTTTTCCCTACTTCAAAACAATGTTTATCTTAAGCCCACAGTTTGGACATCTACCTTCAGTTAGATTTACCTTTTTCACAACCAAGTTTTCTCTTACTATTAAAGGCTCCCTGCAATTATAGCAGTAAGTGTTTTGGTCAGGATGTTTTGGAACATTGCTTATATAAACAAACCTCAAGCCTGCTGACCTGGCAACATCAGCACACCTTTCTAGTAAAGAAACTGGTGTCATCGGTAATCCAGAAAATTTGGGATTTGGATAAAATTGTAGCAAATGGAAAGGCACTTCCGAACCAAATTCAGTGTTTATTATTTCAGCCAATTTCCTACATTCTTCAACATCATCCCCAATTTGTGGGATTATGGTGTTGGCAATCTCAAAAAATACCCTATGTTTTTTCATTTGTTTTAATGTACTTATGATTGGAGAAATTTCCGGAATTAGACTGTACCTTTTCATGAATTCTTTACTTCCCGATGCTCTCAACCTCACGCTTGCTGCATCAAGATATTTAGCTATTTTTTTCACAGCTTCTTCGCTTAAATAACCATTCGTCACGAAAACATTCTTAAGATTGGACCTATAAGCATACTTGGCAATTTTGAAAGCAAACTCAAAAGAAATTGTAGGGTCTGTAAAAGAATAGGCTATACTACTACACTTCCTTTTTTCAGCCATTTCTACCACATCTTCTGGACTGAGCTTTTTTGCTTGCAAGTTTGTTAAAACAAAATCATCTATACAGAAATGTTCGTTTAGATCGCAACCCAAAGTTGAAACAGAAAGACTTTTCGTTTTTGGCAAAAAATGGAACAAAAACTTCTTTTCTATCCATTCTTCGCTTACATCAACCACTTTTTCGTAATTTAAAGTGTAGAGCTTGTTGTTTACATTTTTCCTCACTTGACACAAACCAAGCTTGTCTTTAGCAATAAAACAATTAGCATGACAAAGATCACATCGCACACCATTTCTTTCCCTATGCCAAAGCATTGCTTCTTGCATCTTCTCCTCCCCTTTTAAACCTAACAAATTATTATTGGTTGTGAAAAGAAATATAGATTAGGCCCCAGTAGCTCAGGTGGTAGAGCGGCTGAGATGAGCCGAACCTCGTAAGCAGTAGGTCGAGGGTTCGAATCCCTCCTGGGGCTTAAGAATTAAAATCTAGCATACAAAATAAAAATGAGGTGAAAAGATGGAAATCGTGCTTTCGATTGAGCAAAAGAACTTGCAAAAAGTTAAAGATTTGTTGTTAAAAGATGATGTGGTCTCAAGAGCAAGCATCATTTTCAAAGAAGCTAAAAGCTTGAACGGAAGAGAAGGGATTTATTGTTACATCTCTGGCTTAGAAGAGCAGTGTAAAAGGGCTTTAGAAAAAGTTAAAGTAAAAAATGAGAAAACAGGTGAAATTCTAGAAATAGCAAGAGAAGTCAGCGGTGAAGAAAAAGAGGAAGTGATAAGCAAAATTAAAGAAGAAGAAAACAGAGCTCTAGAAGGATTTGGTGGAATTTTTCGAGAATAATTTTAATTTTTTTAACAACTCTTCACTTAAAAACTATATATGCGCTGGTAGTCCAGTCTGGTCTAAGACGTCGCCCTGCCAATTAAAGCTGAACGGCGGAGACCCGGGTTCAAATCCCGGCCAGCGCACTTAAACTTATATTCTTGGTTTGCAAAATAATTTATTAGTTGGTTCCATGCTATTTGGTAGGAAGAAAGAAGAAGTTAAGAGAGAAGAAGTTCAAGAAAATGAAGAGATAAAGCTTCCGACAATTGATGAAATCAAGCAACAATTAGGAAAAATAGAAGTTCAAGAAAAAGCTTTGCCAGTTCCAAAAGTTGAAGAAAGCCCTGTTCAAGTAAGAATGGAAAAGAAAGAACTTGAAAAAAGAACAAGAATTGAAGAATTGAAAAAGTCTGTGCCTCTTTTCATAAAACTAGAGAGATATGAAGAAATCTTGAGCATGATAGAAGAGCTCAGAACACTTTTAAGCCTAATCAAAAACTCTTTTTCAGTTCTTGATGAAAGTGAAAAAATAAAGAGCGAAATTATAGAAACTATAAAAGAAAATGTGAAAAAAATGGAAGAAAAGGTAGCTTCCTTAGACTCAAAATTACTCAAACCAACTGGATATGAAGAAATGGAAGAAAGAATAGAATATAAGTCCAAAGAAATGGAAGATGCTCTTTCGACACTTAAATCGCAAATTGATAAACTCAAACAAGAAATTCAGTCCCTTGAGTAAACTTTTTCCATTACCATTTTTTAAAATTAATTATTGAGCAGGGGTAGCCAAGCGGTTAAAGGCGGCAGGCTCAAGTCAAGTTGAGCTTTGATTTCAAGATGAAAGAAACCTGCTGGCTTAGTGCCTTCGTGGGTTCGAATCCCACCCCCTGCACAAGATTTTCTCTTGATTTCAATAAAAAACAGAAAACTTTTGTAACAACTCAATAGAGTCTAAAAAAATCTAAATAAAAAAAGAAAGAAAGCTGAACTAAATGCTTCTAGAATACTTCTATCAATGTTTCATAGACTATGAGTAGAGCTCCTAGCAAAGCTAGAAGCCATGCAACAAGCTCAAAAGCTTCTCTGAGCAAGCCAATTTGTGGTGATAGGTAAGCTACAACAGCTGGAGCTGACCATGCCGCCACTGATAAGAAGAGAGCTGCAGCAACAGCCATTAACTGCCATCCTTTTGTTATCTTGATCTTTGCATATTGTGCCAAAGCTACAGCTAGAAGGAACCCTACTCCCAGACCAAGAGTTCCTTCAAATATTACCATCTCTTCACCTTAATTCAATATAATATATAGATGAGCATATAAAGGCTTCTGTTGCTTAAGAAATGATCATTGCTAAGTGATAAATTTTAAAAACTTCTTCAACTTCCTTTTTTGATTTTTTGATCTCCAAGTAAATGAACAAACTGTAAAAAGAAAGTTTTGAGTGAAAATTGAGAACACCACGAAAAATTACTCAATAGAATTCAGAGCTAAAGAAAAATAAAAAAATTAAAAAATTGAGAAAAAGATTGAATTACCATTCTTCCTCTTCTTCCTCTTCTTCCCAATCCTCTTCTTCCCAATCTTCCTCTTCTTCCCAAGTATCATCAAACTCTTCGAATTCCATTTTTTCACCCTATATGTCTATGTAAAGACACATCAAAGTATTTAAATCTTACTCTCTTTAAAAAAATTACCACCCTAAGGTATTCACTTGAAAACAAAAAAGTTTAAATTTACTTTTGAGTTTAATTCTTTTTGCAGGAGGTCCCTGGTCGGAGAGCTAGGCCCTCTCTACTGGCAAAAAGCCAGTGGCAAATGGTCTAAATGGCCGACCACAGCTTGAGGGCGGTACAGCTTTGGCAAACTATTCCAAGCTATCGACTGAGAAGTCTTGTCCCATAGGGCTGTCTTCCCATCGAACCCAGCCAGGCGAGGAATCGAGCAACTGTAAGATGGGTAGACAAGCGCTTATGGTAAACAGGACGGAGAAGATAGCTTGGGTGTAAATAGTTTGTCAAGCTGTATCCACCGAGAGCGACCTCCTGCTTTTTATTTCAAGAAAAAGAAAGTGATTTACATGAAAAGTTTTGTAATAATTCTTATCTTGTTAATTGCAACACTAGCTTTTCTGAATTTTTTCACAATCAATTTTGAAGAACTCAAGACTGAAGTCTCGATCCCTAGCTTTGAAAGAAAAACCATTTCTGAAAGCAATGTTGTTAAATTGCCTGTACCTGCTATAGATGAAAATGGAAATGGTGTTTTGACTACTTTGATAGTTGAAGCTGTTCCTGGCAAAGGAAGAGTGCTCACTGACATAAATCACTTGCTTTTCTTCATCGACACTCAAAACTCTATTCAAATAGCAAAATCCGTCGCTCAACAAATCACGGGCATAGACACTTCAAAAATTGATTTGATTTACCAAATAGAGACAAATGCTTCAGCTATAGGCGGACCTTCAGCTGGGGCTGCTTTAACTATAGCTACAATAGCTGCATTGGAAAATAAAACACTTAACCAAAAAGTTGGAATAACAGGAACAATAAATCCTGATGGTTCCATAGGACCTGTAGGTGGTATAGAAGAAAAAGCTAAAGCCGCAAAAGAAGCAGGAATAGAAATTTTCTTGGTTCCAAAAGGCCAAGGAACTCAAATAACATACACACCAAAAAGAGAATGTAAAAAGATTGGGCCAATCTTGTATTGTACAACTGAATATTTGATAAAGAAAGTTGATGTAAGTGAGAGTGTTGGTATTCAAGTGAAAGAAGTGAGCAACATTCAAGAAGCCTTAAAATATTTTTTGGGATAAATGATTATAATGATGTTTAAAGAACTATTCACAAAAGAAGAAGTGAAAGATTTAATTGTTTCAACTATAGCTATTTCCTTTATTTTTGCTTTTCCCAGGTTTGAGTTGTTTTTCTTTTATTTGATTGCTGTTGTGTTTGCTTTTGTTTTTCATGAACTAGCCCATAAGTTTGTTGCTATAAAGTTCCATTGCTCAGCCTTTTATGAAATGTGGCCTTTGGGATTAGCATTAGGTTTTTTGTTCATGTTGCTTGGGATAAAAATACTTGCTCCTGGGGCAGTAATAATAAGGCCCTACAAGTTTGGAAGATGGGGATTCAGAGTTACCAGGCTTACCGTGCCTGAAAGCGGGATTATATCTTTAGCAGGTCCTGCCGTAAATTTAGTTTTTGCTTTAATCTTCTATCCTTTTCCTGCCTTAAGCTTCATTTCTGATGTAAATGCTTGGCTTGCTTTTTTCAACCTTTTGCCAATTCCTCCTTTAGATGGAAGTAAAGTAATAGTATGGAAACCTTGGCTTTGGTTGCTTTTCATCATCATAGCTTTTATTCTTGTTTCAAGGTTCTTTTGAGTGAAATAAATGAAAATAATAGCCGATTTTCACATCCACTCATTTTTTAGTAGAGCAACTAGCAAGCAAATGAATTTAAATGGTATTAGTGAAGGGGCAAAAATCAAAGGTTTAAACTTGGTCGGCACTGGTGACTTCACTCACCCAAAGTGGCTTGAAGAATTGAAAGAAAAATTGGAACCTGTAGAAAACAGTGGATTTTTTGAATTTAACAATGTTTTGTTTACTTTGACTACTGAAGTTGCAACTTATTTTGAATTTGAAGGTATGATTAAAAGGGTCCATCATGTTATTCATGCTCCAAGTTTTGAAGTTGCTGAACAAATAATTGATAGTTTGAAAAAATATGGTGATTTAAGCTCTGATGGTAGACCGGTTTTAAATTTAAGCGCAGCACATCTTGTAGAAATTTTAATTCAAATCAGCAAAGACATTTTAATTTATCCTGCACATGCTTGGACTCCTTGGATGAGCTGTTTTGGAAGTAAATCAGGCTTCAATTCTTTAGAAGAATGTTATCAAGACCAAATTAACCATATCTTTGCTTTGGAAACTGGTTTGAGCAGTGATCCAGCAATGAACTGGAGATTGTCTTCGCTTGATGAAGTTACTTTGCTTAGCAATAGTGATTCTCATTCACCACACCCATGGCGCTTGGGAAGGGAAGCAAATGTTTTTGATTTAAAAAAGATAACTTATTGGGAAATACTCGACATAATTAAAAATAAAGATGAAAAAAAGTTTTTGTACACTATAGAAGTCGATCCGAACTATGGAAAATACCATTTTTCTGGACACAGAAATTGTGAAGTGTGTTTGCATCCTAAAGATGCTATCAAATTGAGCAACATATGTCCAAGATGTCATAGAAAGCTTACTATTGGTGTTTTGCAAAGAGTTGAAGAACTAGCTGACAGGCCGGAAGGTTTCGTGCCAAAAAACACAATTCCTTTCAAAACTTTGCTTCCATTATACGAAATAATTTCTTTTGCTTGGGGCACTGGAGAATTATATTCAAAAAAAGTTTTGGAAGAGTATAACAAGCTGATAGAAAAGTTTGGAAATGAGCTCAATGTTTTACTTGAAGTGCCAAAAGAAGAATTGCTAAAAGTTACTAATGAAAAAATTGCCGATGCTATAATAAAAGTTAGGGAAGGAAAAGTAAAGTATCAACCGGGGTATGATGGAAATTACGGTAAGCCCATTTTTGATTCAAATTTTGAAATCAAAAAACAAAAATTTTTGTCTCAAAAAAATTTAAGCGAATTTTGAAATGTTTTCATTTTTGTAAATTCCAGAATAAAGATGTTTTGTTGGTTTGCTCAGCTTAAAGAAAACAAACTGTGCCACTCTTGCATTTTTCTTTATTTTTATTCCATTCTTGTTAAAAACAACGAGCAAACTATTGCTTCTTCCACGATATCCTGGATCCCAAAGAGAAGAAACTATAGTTGCTCCCATCCTGATAAGAGAAGACCTTGATCTTACAAAAGCCATTAAGTCGCTCGGCATGTTCACGATTTCATTGAAAGTTATTATATAGCAACCTTGCTTGAGTTTGATCCAACCTTGCTTAAATTCAATTTTTTCCAGTTCTGGTAATTTCCTCTCTTGATTTGAGAAATCTATTTTCCCAAAATTTTTCAAGCTATAAACTTCTCTTAGAGTCAAATCAAAACTTGATGGCTGCAACTGCACTTCAAGATCAATAAATTCTTCTATAAGCTTATCTTTCTTTATTCTTTCTAGAATTTCTTCTCCAGATAAAATCATGAATTAAATTTATAGGTTCAAATAAATATTATTGGGTCCGTGGTCTAACGGTAGGACGCCAAAATTGCGGAACCCTCACACGGTGGAGAATTGGGTTCAACTCCCAACGGACCCACTTCTCCAAAAATTTAATAGAGCAAAACAATTTTGTTTTTATGCTAGAGCAATTGAAAGACTTTTTAAACTTCCTAATCATGCCACAACCACATTACACTCTCTTAAACACTCTTGTATATTCGCTTGGTTTTGTTTTAACTTCTTACCTTTTCTTCCTATTTTTAAAAAGAATGAAAATTAAAGTAGATAGAAATTTGGCTTTGGCTTTCATTCCTTTCATACTTCTTGGTAGCTGTTTAAGAGTTTTTGTTGACGCAAACATCTTTGAAAGCATTTTTTTGGTTACTCCTTTAATTTATCTAACAATCGGCTTCCTTTTTTCTTTAATTTTGTTTTTTTCAGTTCTATTCCAGAAAAAGTTCAAAACACCTTATTTCAAAGTAACTCTTCTTGTTGGAATTTTATTATCTCTGCCCGTCTTAGCAATTCTTTTAATTAAAGTCATAAATCTGCTTTCTTTATTGCTTGTTTCAATTTTTTTATTACCTTGGTTAATATTGCTAAAAGCTGTGAGATGGAAAAGAGAAAACAAAGCTGTTTTTTTAGTTCAAACTTTTGATGCTACGGTCACTTTTGTTGGAATAAGTTTCTTTGGTTATGAAGAGATGCATGTGTTGCCAAAATTTATAATCAAATTTTTTACTCCCATATCTTTCATATTTTTAAAGGCTCTCGTAGTTTTACTGATTTTAACGCTACTAGATAAATTGAGGGGGAAAAAAGAAATCAAAAATTATGTCAAACTTATGATAGGTGTTCTAGGTGCTTCAACAGGAATTAGAGATCTTTTCAGACTTCTCCTCTTAGTTTAGTATTGATAAATTGTTAAGGTGACTTCTTCGAGCAAATAAGATCCTCCCTTTTCTGTAGAAAATGAAATTGTGTTTATGCCAGGATTGAGCTCAATTTTTTCACCAAGTCTTTCAACAAGATAATATGGTGGTACATCTTCGTAAACTGTTTTGCCGTTTATTTTTATTATCAACTTTGCTTGCTTTTGGGGCAAGCCCATTTCATATTTTTTTGCAAAGAGGGAAATTTTACCATCTTTATAATTCTTGACTTCAAATTCTTCAAGAGAAAAGTTGAATTCCCTGAAAATTGTTCCATTGTATTCAACCACAAATCTCACCAACGCTATTTTGTAAAAAGAACTTGACCAGAAAACAAAACCCGGAGTGTTAGTTTTCAAGAATACTGAATTTGATTTCTTGATCAATTCTTTTGGAATTTCCACTATCACTTCCCCGACCCCAACTTTTTTATCAAAAATATTATTGTCATTAAATTCAACTCTCAAATTTCCTAAAGAGTTTGTTTGATCTACAATTATTTGCAAATAACCTCTTGAAATCAGTGGAAGCTTTTCTTCTGGAATTAAAGCAGCAAAACTTGATGGAAATTCGGAGAAATAACTTTTTTCAACATTAAGATTTGTTCTTTCTGCAATAGTTTCTTCACCAATAATGTAGCCAACTGAAAAATCACCAAATGAAATTGGAATTGTATTTTCTTTTGTTTGTGTAGACACATCAACCGAAATTGGAATTATTTTCTTGAAGCCTAGAGCTTCAACATAAATTTCGCCCCAATGTGTGCCATAAGATGCTGAAAGTGGAACATTCACAAAAACTTTGACTTTATCTTCTTTTTCTACATTCAGTTTGCTTCTTTCAAAACTTATCCAACTAGCAATTTCTCCAGAACTTCTCAAACTTATGTTGTATGCCGTGCCGTTAATGAAAATGTAGAAAGATGAAGAAGATCCCCTTGCTATTGTCAAATGTTTCGATTCTGGCATAACTGTTATTTGAGTTGATGCTTGAGAACTCCAAACAACAACCAAAATACCTATGAGGATTAAACCTGCTAAAAGAATTAATGCGAACTCGTCTATTTGACCTTTCATCAAAAGTCCCTTAATTTAAATTATGTTTGAAAAAGAATAAGTTTATTTTAGCTCTTTCTTTTTCAAAGAAGTTATGTAGCCTGCCACTATATTCCTTATTCTTTTCGAATTTATGTCAACTAGTTGAGAAACAATTTTTTTGTTGGTTTCGAAATCTGTGGTGAATTTATCAGCATTTTCCTCCAATAAATTTCTTGCTATTTTCTTGATAAAAGAAGTTTTTATTCTTCCCATAGAATCACTGGCTATGGTGTCAATCGCTTGATCTCATAATAAGTACAATCATTCTCCCTATCGACAACTGCCCACACGAAAGTAGCTCTTATGTTATGAGCGAGCCTTACTGCTCTTGACATTTCTGGTAAAGAAAAAGCAGATTCTTCTGGGACTGCATGGACAACAAATTTCGTGTGTTCATGTGGTGCTTTTGGACCTCTAATGAGCTTCACACCCCTCTCGTAAACTCTGAAATGAGCCCCGAATTTAAAGCCCGTTTTAACTAAGTAACCCCTTTCTCTCAAGTCACGATAAACCACAAACTGGGGATGAAACTGATTGACTATTTTCGTTGAAATTTCCAACATCTCTTTCAAATCTATGTACCTCTTCTTATTTTCTTCTTTTACAAAAACCTTGATTTTTCCTTTCTCCAAAAGATAAGCCGCTTCCACCAATTCTAACTCAAGTCTTTGAGGATTTTCCTCAGGAACAGGCTTACCGTAACCAGAATCATCATAAAGTCTAACAGCATCTCTATCCCAAATTATTACCCTATTTTCTATTAACTCTCCTTCCCAAATCTTTTCCATCATACAACTATTTTACTTTATTAGGTTTTAAAAACTTTTCTAGAATCAGACCAAGATTTTCTTCCAACAACTTTGGCAGAACTCTTTCTTTTTCCTGTCCACATCGCCGACTGTATTTGAAAAACTCATCACACATGTTGAAATTGTACAGTGGTCTAAACCAAGCATATGACCAACTTCATGAACTGCTTCTTTGACTGCCCTTTCCATCAAAATTTTTTCATTAGGAGCTTGCTTGTAGAAAGTGGGGTCAAGCCTATGGATCGAAACAACAGCATAATTTCCTGGACAATAAGCTTGACCAAAAACAAAGTTCAGAGATTCAGCATAAAGATCTTTATCAGTTATCCCCAAAACTTTGCCTCGAAATCTTTCTGACAAGAACTTAAGCACAAGTGGTGCTGGATATTGATGACGAAGTGAATTGTAAATTTCTTTTGGAATTTCCATTGGTTCTGTTGTTTCTGTAATCAAGTTAAGAGTTTCTCTCAATTCTGAAGTTATTGCAGTCAAAATATTTTCTGGAATTTTGCCAAGTTGAACAATTGTAATTTTCATAAGTAATAATTAAGAATTCAATTAAAAAAATGGGACGGGTGGGATTTGAACCCACAACACATCGCTCTTCAGGCGATCTAGAGCCAAATGGTTGCTCTCCCGGGTTGAGCTACCGTCCCTCGATTTTATTTATTGGTTTTTAAATTTATTTCTTTAACCTGTACTTTATCCCTTCTTTGATCACAAAGATCAAAACACCCAAAACCATTCTCAAGCCTCTTAGAATTCCTGAAATTTTATTGTAAGTTATTGTCACAGGAACTTGTGCTATTTTTAATTTATTTTTTACAGCCGAAATCAGCATTTGATCTTCAAGAATATAGCCACCATGAATATCATCTTTAATTTTTTCCATAGCTTTTCTAGAAAATGCAACAAATCCGCAATTTGTATCTTCCATCTTTTGACCAAACAAAATATTGAAGCTCGTCCTCCAAATGTAGTTTCCAAGCCTATGTCTTAAAGGTACTTTCGACCAATCTCTTTTTCCCATCACGAAGTCTACTTTCTCTTCTTTCAAGACTTTGATAAATTTTGGCACATCTTTTATTTTGTATTGTCTGTCCGCATCTGCAATTATGATGTAGCTAACATCTTTTCCCTTCAAATAATTGAAGCCTGTTTTTATAGCTTCACCTTTACCTTTATTCTTTTCATGTCTCAAAACAATAACACCAGACTTTTTTGCAATTTCAAAAGTCCTGTCTACAGAGCCATCGTCAATCACAATTATCATCGAATTAGGCAAGAATTTCTTAGCTTCGCTTATAACACTTTTTATATTTTTCTCTTCATTGTAAGCTGGTAAAATTAAAGCTACTTTGTTCATTTAACTCTTATTCAATTTAAGAGTTTACCTTTTAAAAGTTAAAACTTTCAATCTAAGAAATCTTTGTTCTTTATTTTTTCTGGAAGATACTTATCAGAAATAAAGGTTATTCCTTTTGAAGAGAGTGCAGCCAACTCAGCTTTTGCTGCCATTTCTTTCATCATTTTAAATTGCCTTTGCCATTCTTTGTTATTCTTAAACCACTCGTAATTTTTTATTTGCTCCAGTCTTTTGAAATCAATTTCTTTAAACTTTATCAAATGTTTCTTCAAATCATAATTTTCTACATCATCAGCCGTCAAGCCCAAAAATTTCGCTTCCGGAATTGCAAGTCTTTCTGAAATATGGGCTAAAGAAATAGAACCAAATTTAATAACAGAATAAATATAAAATCCCCAGGGATCGAAATCCGTCAAGACATAAATCGGTAAATTATGCTCTAAGTGAAGCCTTTGAAGGAGCCTTCTCACTCCTCTTGTTGCTTGTCCTTGAGAACTAACAATTACACACTTCAATTTCTCCCACACTCTATCTTCATGCAACCTTTCCCATTCAGCAGCTTTCTCCATGTAGATCACAAATTTTGCATCAACTCTCTTGAAAACTATGTCTTCCACATTTGATGGTATGCTCCAACCTCCAGAGCCAAGCTTGCTCCAATCAACAATATCTCCCTTATCTTCAATCACTACTTTTCCAGCAACAGAACCCATTTTATTCGCATTTATGTGGAGCTGCTCTCTTGAAGCATCAACTATTAGTTCCAAGTCTTCTATTGCTTCATTTGACTCTGTTTGCTCATCAACGAGATTTATATTTGATCCTGGCAAAGTTCTTTTCATTCTATAAAAAGCTTCTCTCAAACTCAAATGTTTATTCACTTCTAACAATTCTTTCGAAAGGGCTGCCGCTTCTACAGTTTGTACAAACTTCCTTACATGGGCTATGTTGAAAAAATATCTTTTGGCTGTTGCATTCCCTAAAACAAGCATTTTTGTTTTTTCATCAAACTTGACATTACTCAAAGCTCTTATTGGAACATCTAGACTTGGATTCCTTCCATTTTTAATATCATCCAAAATCTTTTTGCCTAAGTTCTCAAGACGCTTCTTCACTTCCTCCTTCTTCTTTTCCACTTTCTTCACCTCTTTTAATCATTTTTTCTAATTCTTCAATTATTTTTTGTTTTTGTTCTCCAGTTAATTTTTCTAAAGATTCCGCAAGTTCTGGTATGTATTTTCCAAACAATTCTTTTCTCATTTTTAATTCTCTTTCTCTTCTTATTTGTCTAACATAGCTTGCGAGCTTTCTCCCAGCATCTTGAAGAGCAAGCTTAACTTCACGAATAATTTCTGGATATTTTGCTATAGCTTGTTTTCCTTCAGAAGTGAAAGGAACCCAAACTGAAGCAAAGTGTATAAAAATAACTAAAGGTCCAACTGGTAGCTGACCTTGAGATTGTGATAAGCCGTAGCGACGAAAATCTGTTTCTATTGCTGCTTCAGTTAAAGCACAGTCTGCTTGATGATATAGCAATGGGACTTTGTTGGCAAATCTCAAGAGTTGAGCTGTTTGGTCTTGTGGTAAATTGCCCCCATAAGCTAGACCACATTCAACTTGAAAAGGATTGCCACGATAGACACTGGGTGGTCTTGTGACAGCAACCACATATTCAGCACCTGTTTCTTTTTTCAATCCTTCCATTATAAGCTTTTCGCCTAAAGGAGAAAGACAGTCTGTTGGAGGAGCGATGAGCTTGACTAACTGCATAGCTTTATGTAGCCTTTCTGATTCTTCATGTGTTAATTGTTGTGGTTTTCTATTCAATTCAAGTTTTGCTAGTTTACAAATTTGTTCGGCTGATCTCCTTCCAACCCTACAAAATTCAGAAGTCAAAAATTGCAAAAGAGTTTTTGTTTTTGTAGTTGAAAGCATTCTCCTTAAGAGACCAATCTCAACACCATAAGGATGTGGCTTAATTTCTTTTGGTTGCTTTGGCATTTCATTAATAGTTCTTTCAAATTCAATTTTGCCATTTGGCCCATCAAAAATTATTCTAGCATATGGATTTGCGATTGCTGTTTGCCTGAGATATTCAGGAACTGATTGCGCTCTTTCAACATATTTTCCTTCAATTTCCATTTCAATCTTAACACCATGCCATTTGTTTGGATTTTTCTCCACTTTATGTGAAACGATTATTGGCTCATTCTTAGTAACATCTATCATTAGCTCGAAAATGTGAATGTCTTTTCCGGTACTCGTTGTTATTTTTGTTGGCTTACCTGTGGTAAGTTGAGAATATAGAACTGCACCGTGAATTCCTAGGCCTTGAACACCTCGTGATTGTCTTAGCCTATGGAATTTTGACCCATATAAAAATTTACCAAAAGCATAAGGAACTTTTGATTCAACTACACCAGGTCCGTTATCTTCAATCACGACTTTAAATCTCTCAGCATTTGTTGGCTTAACAACAACTTTTATTTCTGGTAAAATCCCTGCCTCCCCACAAGCATCCAAAGAATTATCAACACCTTCCTTTACTACAGTCAACAAAGCTTTCGCAGGATTTTCGTACCCAAGTAAGTGTCTATTTTTCTCGAAAAATTCTGCTACCGAAACTTCTTTCATATCTTTTGCCATTTTTTCTGCTATGCTTTCTTCAACCATATTGCTCATCCGCTAACTTCCTAAAAACTGTACCATGTTTTCTTCCTTGCAATAAACTTTCCACAGCCCTTTTTGCTTTTTGCACATCTTCCCACTTTCCAATTATTGAGACTGTTTTACCGTAGATTGCAATTTTAACATTTGTATATTTTTCTATTAATTTTTTTGCTTTTCCCTTTCTACCTATTACTCTTCCTTTAACCACAATCATTCTGTTCTTCGATTTTCCAGAAAAATCTTGTATGTTTATTGTTTCTAAACAATATTCTTCGTCCAATAAATTTAACGCGTCTTCAAAATCAAATCCTCTTCCAAAAGCTTTAATCACTTCTTTTAATCTCATCAACAAAAAAGGGTCTTCACATTCTATTGAAATTTCTTCATTTATATTTATGTTACAATTTGTCAACATTTTCAACTTTCTTGAATAATCCTTTTCTTTAAAAATCTTCAATCTTTCTTCAGGAATTTTAATTAAACCCATCATTTTAACTACTCTATTTGGAGATTTTTCACATAACCCTTTCTTTTAAGCCAATTGACCTGAGTTGGAGTGTACTTGAAGATTATATCTCCTCTTTCATTGCTCTGAACTTTCCATGGTTGAACCAAAACCAAATCACCAGCACTGACCCAAACTTTTTTTCTTAGTTTACCTGGAATTCTACAAATTCTTGTGTTACCATCATCACAAATCACTTTAAGCTTATCTCCACCAAGCATCATTTCTACTGCACCAAGAACTTCTCCTTCTTTTGGAATTCTAATTCTGGCTATTTCTAATTCTTCTTGTGTTGGTTCATATTTTTTTGCCATTTTTACCACTTCCACTTATTTATTTTCTAAAATATCACTAGAAATAGAAATTAATATCGTATCTCTATAAACTTTTTTGCCCCTAATCCTTCCTGCCAATTTTCTAGTGATCTTAAGCTTTGCTTTGTATTTTGTCTTAAGTAACCTTGCCATTTCATTCGCAGAATTCTTTGATCCCACAAAAACATCAAATCCGTTTTTGGTTTCCTCAAGTTTTGAAATGAAAGCAAGGTTGTCATATTGATTTAAATAACTCATTTGTTTTTCTATTTCTTCTTTAATTTCTTGCAAGAACTCAGGTGGAGCTCTAACTTGTAATATTGCTTGAAAATAACCAGAAGCTTTCATTGAGCAAGCCTGGCAAATTATTTTCTTTATCACCAAATCCAGAACTTTCTCTTCTTTCTTTTCCAAATTGTTTATTTTCAAGAGTAAATTAAGGTAAAGTTTATTATCGCTTATTCTGTAAGAAATTGAAGTTAAGTCTTCTTCTTTCAAGAAGTTTTGCAGAAATGTTTCTATTAAATTTTCCATCGAACCACACGATTTGTTTAGGAAAAATTTTCCACACAACTTACATTCTTTAACTAAAATTTTTGCTGGAATTTTTTCAGCAAAAGAAAATCTTGATAAAAAACATGATTCACAAAAACCTTCATACAGTTTTTCAGTTCTTTTCCCACACCTTGGGCAAAATTTTTCTCTCATAAAAAGAAAGTTATTTTTAAATTAGTTAAGTTTGAAATAGAATTTGAGAAAAAGCCTCGTTAGCTCAACGGTAGAGCATCCGAAGAGCTACAAAGCTCTGGTGAACCTTGTAAGCGGAGGGTTGTGGGTTCGAATCCCACACGAGGCTTTATTTTTTAAGAAAATCTACATCAAGCCAACCAGCAATTTTTGTCAACCCAAAATTTCTGACAATAGAAAAAGCTGTTGGTGAGGAAAAATTGGAAAAAATCCATTTTAAAATCAAGCCTTTTCTTATCGGCCAAATCAATTTTTCTTTCCACTTTTTGTCATAATTTTCTATGAAAAATTTTTCGGAAAAATTCTCTTCTTCTAGAGCTTTAACAATAGCTTTTCCGGCAACTTCTGAACAAATTTTATTATAAACTAAGCCTCCACCAGAAAAAGGTTTTATCTGACAAGCAGAGTCGCCAACCAAAAGTACATTACCTTTAACTGATTTTTCAATTATTCCAAATCTCAAAACATCTCCAATCTTCTCGTGAAATTCTATTTTCCCAAATCTCTTTTTCAAAAAGGTTTCTAAATAATTGTTTGGATTTTTGTTTGACATCAACCCTACTCTTGCTATTTTTTCATTTTCAGGGACAATCCATGCAAACCCTGAAGGAGCAATGTTTGAACCAAAATGAAGTTCCACACTATTATCATCAAAAGTTGATTTCACTTTAACTTGCAAAGCAAAAAACAAATTTTCAGGTTGTTTTATTCTAGCCTTCTTTGCAACACTTGAATTTGGTCCATCTGCTCCAACCAAAATTTTCGTTTGAAATTTTCCTTTGGTTGTGAATATTATGCCGTTTTTTAAGTCAATGAATCTTGTTGATGTCTTTATCTCGGCCCCAGCTTTTTTCGCTCTTTCCGCAAGCCATAAATCATAATTTCTCCTATCCAGGACAAACATTGGTTCTTTTGAATCAATCTCAAAAAAGTTTTCACCACAAAAAAATCTTGCTTTCTCAATTTTATTCAAGATTATGCTTTTTGGAATTTTACCAATTCTTTTGCTCACCAAACCAGTACATTGAACAGGCTCCCCTATTTTTGGATGTTCTTCCAAAATTAAAACTTCATATCCTTCCCTAGCTATAATTTCAGCTGTTCTACAGCCAGACGGTCCAGCACCAACCACAACACAGTCAAACAAGAAAACCTACCAAAGCAAATATAGAAATACAAAAATTTAAAAAAACAAAAATTTGTTCTATTTACCAAAATTTCTTTGAACAGAATTATACCATTTTATTGCTTTAATCAACTCTTTTTTAGAGAAATCTGGCCAAAGAGTTTTTGTAGTGTAGATTTCAGCATAAGCTGCCTGGATTAACATAAAATTTGAAAGTCTGGAATAGCCTCCTGTCCTGATCACAAGATCAAGAGGAACTGGAACGAGCAAATTAGCTTCTATATCTTTTTCTGTTATCTCTATTCTACCAAGCTTAATTGCTTTTTCTGCAATTTTCTTTATTGCTTGTGTTAATTCAAACTTACTTCCATAAGCAATCATTATGTTTAAAATTCTTTTCTGATATTTTGCAGTTTTTTGCATTATTTTCCCCATAAGTTTAACTAGTTTTGGAGGCAATTTTTCCAAATCACCAACAAACCTTACTTTGACTTGATATTTGTCTAAAAAACTCCCTTCTTTCTTTTCCCATTTTTCAAAATATTCGTAAAATAGCTTGAATATTTCTTCCAGTTCTCTTTTTGGTCTATTCAAATTTTCTGTAGATAAAACATAAGCTGAGATTTGTGGTATTCCAAGTTCTAAACACCATCGCAAAAAGTTTTCGAAATTTTTTGCACCATATTTATGACCTTCCCATGGTTGTAAGCCATGAAGCTTGGCCCATCTTCTGTTCCCATCTAAAATTATGCCCAAATGATTTGGAACTTTCAAACCATTCATATAATCACTGTTTTTCAAAATAAATTTTTAAATACATAATAAATACTTTTAGAGTTTAGGTAAAATTTAAAAATAATGGGGTCGTCGTCTAACCAGGCAGGACAGCAGGCTCCAGTTTCATGGAGCTCGGATAAAAGATGAAGAAACCTGTATGTGGGGGTTCAAATCCCCTCGACCCCACTACTTTTCAATCAATTCAACAAAAACCACAGGTCCAAGATTTTTCTTTTTAATTTTTCCATCTTTTGTTTTCTCCAAACAAATTAAATCTTGGCTATAAGGTGGTCCTAATGGTGTGACCAAAATTCCTCCAGGTTTAAGCTGATCGACCCAAGCTTTCGGTATTCTTTCTCTTGGAGCTGCACTCGAAACTATTTTGTCGTAAGGAGCAAATTCTGGTAAACCTTTTGAACCATCTCCCAGTACAAGCTTAACTTTATTCCAATAACCAGTTTTTTTCAAATTCTTTTTGGCAAATTCATAAGTCTCAGGGATTATTTCTATACCATAAACTTCTCCCTTTTCTCCAACAATTTCTTTCATATAAGCCAATAAGATTCCTGAGCCAGCACCGATTTCAAGGACTTTTTCCCCAGGTTTGAGATTTAAAACTGAGAGAAAAATAGCATGCATGTGCTCTGCTGAAATAGTCATGTTACCTGGAATTGGTAATGGTACATTAGAGTAAGCTTTATCTCTATATTCTGGAAGAACAAAATCCTCTCTCTTGACTTTTAACATTGCTGCCTTGACAGCAGGATATTTTATGTAACCACAATTCTCCAAGAATTGAACCATTTCTTTTCTTTGTTTGTCCAAGTCCACATTTAATATTTGTAAAAAAATAAATTCATTTTATGCAAACTCCTGCACAAATTGTTAAAAAGATAAAATCTGTGAAAGTCCAGGGAGCAAAAGAAATAGCTCTTTATTCTCTAAAATATTTGAGAAAATTTTGTGAGAAAAATGGTTTTGGGCTGAAATTTGAAGTTGTTGCAATGATGCTTGAAAATGCTAGACCAACAGCTGTAGTTTTGCACAATTGTTTAGAAATCTTGAAAAAAGAAAAGAAACTCAAAACAATTGATAAACTTATAAAAGAGTTGGAAAATTCGAGCAAAAAGATTGCAATAATCGGACAAAAAATCATAAGAGATGGGCAAAAAATTTTAACTCATTGCCACTCTGGAGAAGCTTTAGGAATAATAAAAGAAGCTGCAAGGCAAGGAAAAAAAATATCTGTTTATGCAACTATAACAGAGCCTTTGAAGCAAGGCATAAGAACAGCAAAGGAACTAGCAAAGGAAAAGATTCCTGTAACTTTGGCAGAAGATATAGCTGTGGGTCATTTAATGCATTACGCTGATATTGTTATTGTTGGTTCTGATGCTATGAGGAAAGAAGGTTTTGTTAACAAAGTTGGTACTTGGCTTATAGCAGAAGAAGCCAAGAGACATAAAAAGCCTTTTTATGTTGTTGGTAGTCATTTTAAGTTTGATTCGAGGAAAAAATTGGTTTTAGAAGAGAGGCCTGTCTCAGAAATTTTACTAAAACCAATAAAAGGAGTTAAGGTAAGAAATCCTGCTTTTGATCTCGTGCCCTGGAATTATGTTACTGCTGTTATCACAGACAAAGGAATTTTTAAACCAGAAAAGATTAAGGAGATGATAAGATGAAGTATTTGGACTATGTTGACTTGAAGTATGAACCAAGAAAAGATGATGTGGTTTGTCTTTTTAGAGTTGAGCCTGAAGAGGGAATCGAGATAAAGGAAGCTGTAGGTGCTGTTGCAGCCGAAAGCAGCATAGGCACTTGGACTGAAACCACAACTACAAAACCTTATGTTGAAAGACTTGCAGCTAGAGTTTTTGAAATAAATGGAAATTTCATAAAAATAGCTTATCCTTTAGAGCTTTTTGAACCAGGAAATTTGCCAAACATTTTGAGCAGCATAGCTGGAAATATTTTTGGTATGAAGCATTTGAAAAACTTGAGGCTTCTTGATGTCGTATTTCCTGAAAAAATTTTGAAAAGTTTTAAAGGCCCAAAGTATGGGATAGTTGGAATAAGAAAAATTTTTAAAGTAAAAGATAGGCCTTTGGTAGGGACTATAATTAAACCAAAAGTTGGTCTTAAGAGCAAAGACCATGCAAAAGTTGCTTATGAAGCCTGGGTTGGTGGTTGTGATATTGTAAAAGATGATGAAAACTTGAGCAATCAAAAATTCAACAAGTTTGAAGAAAGGTTGGAAAAAACTTTCAAGATGAAAGAAAAAGCTGAAAAAGAGACTGGAGAAAAGAAAGCTTACATGATAAACATAACAGCCGAAACTGAAGAAATGTTAAGAAGAGCAAAGCTTGTTGAAAAAATCGGTAATGAATATGTGATGGTTGATATCATAACAGTTGGCTGGGCTTCCTTACAAACTCTAAGGAAAAAAGAATTTGATTTGGTGCTTCATGCTCATAGGGCTGGGCATGCAGCGATGACGAAAAATCCAAAGCATGGAATTTCTATGAAAGTTTTGGCCAAGCTTGTAAGAATGATTGGTTTAGATCAACTTCATGTTGGAACAGTTGTTGGAAAGATGTTTGAAGGAAAGGAAGAAGTTTTGGAAAATTGTAAGGTTTTGAAAGAAAAAATGGGGAAATTTAAGCAAGTGATGCCTGTAGCTTCTGGTGGTCTTTCCCCATTTCATGTGCCAAAAATAATCGAAATTTTTGGAAAAGATGTGGTAATTCAAGCTGGGGGTGGAATTCACGGCCATAAACTTGGGACAAGAAGTGGAGCAATTGCCATGAGACAAGCGATTGAAGCTGTGGAAAAAGGAATTCCTTTGGAAGAATATGCGGCAACTCACAAAGAGCTTAAGATTGCTTTGGAGGAATTGAAATGATGAAAAATTTTTTAATTTTACTGTTTTTTGGAATAGCTTTTTCCATTATCGCTTTTCACAAGTTAACAAGAAACATTTGTATTTTTGATTCAGAATGTGAATGGAAAATAACGAACTGTTGTTCTGAAAATGCTGGAGCTAAGTGGGAGTGTATGAACAAGAAAACTTTTGTTGAACCGGAATGTCCAAAATATGTGATATGTCCAAAAATTTTATCTCCAAAACCAAATTTATCATGTAAGTGTGAAGAAGGAAAGTGTGTGATAAGATGATGCTAAAAGCAAAAATTTTGGAACTTGAAACAGGAGGAAAACCAATAGTAATAGTTAACAAGGAAGATGCTGAAGATCTTGGCATAAGAGGGCTTTCTAGGCTTGTCATCAAAACTAAAGAAAGAAAACTAACAGGAATAGTGAACATAACAACAAGTATTGTTGAAAAAGGAGAAATTGGGCTGAGTGAAAGTGTAGCAAAAACTTTGAACTTAGCTGGTGGGGAAGAAGTTGAGGTTGAAGTTGCAAAGTTTCCTTCTTCATTACAACACATCAAGAACAAGATTAAAGGCAAAAAACTAAGCTATGAAGAAATTTTTGAAATAGTGAAAGATACTGTTGAAGGAAATTTGAGTGAAGGTGAAATAGCTTCTTTTGTTGTTGCTTTAGAAGCTAAAGGCTTGGATTTGGATGAAGCTGCTAGCTTGTCTTTAGCGATGGTTGAAACTGGAAAGAAGCTTGAACTCAAAAAGAAAATCATAGTTGATAAACATAGCATTGGGGGAATAGCAGGAGATAAAACTACTTTGCTTGTTGTGCCGATAGTTGCTGCTGCTGGTTTGGCAATACCAAAAACTTCTTCCAGAGCAATAACAGGAGCCGCTGGCACTGCTGATAGAGCTGAAGCTTTAATGCCTGTCAATTTGAGAATAGAAGAGATGAAGAAAGTTGTGGAAAAAACAAATGGATGCATAGTATGGGGAGGAGCTTTGCATTTAGCTCCTGCTGATGATGTTTTCATTCAAGCAGAATATCCTTTAACTATAGATCCTTTACTCTTACCTTCTATTATGGCGAAGAAAAAAGCAGTTGGATCGAAGTTTTTAGTTGTAGACATACCAACAGGGAGAGGAGCAAAAACAAAAACTATAGGAGATGCTAACTTGCTTGCAAAAGATTTCATCGAGCTTGGAACAAGACTAGGAATAAAAACTCAATGTGCAATCACTGATGGTGAACAGCCCATTGGATATGCTGTTGGCCCTGCCTTGGAAGCAAGAGAAGCCTTAGAAGTTTTAATGAGAAGGAAAAATGTTCAAGATCTTGTAGATAAAGCTGCTCATCTTGCTGGAATTTTGTTTGAGATGGTTGGAAAGAGGAATGGATACAAACTTGCTCTTGAAATTTTGAATTCAGGAAAAGCTGAAAAAAAGATGAGAGAAATTATTGCAGCTCAAGGCGGATGTGAAAAAATAACTCCTGAAGAAATACAAGTTGGTGAAAATAAGTTAGATATAATTGCTGAAAGAGATGGAATAGTTTTATGGTTGAATAATGCTGGAATAAATGAAGTTGCAAGAGCTGCTGGCTCTCCAAAAGATAGAGGAGCTGGTGTTTTGCTTTACAAGAAACTAAATGACAAAGTTTCTAAAGGAGAAAAATTGTTGACAATATATGCTGAAAAATCAAGAAAACTGGAAAGAGCTAAAGAAGTTTTTGAAGAAAACAATGTAATTGGTGTTGGTGATAGAAGAGAGATGTTGATTCAAGAAGTGAAAGAAGTACCACTACACAAAAAGACCTTCATTCTTGAAAGGTAAAAAATAAAGAAAAGGAGAGGAAACTTTACTTTCCAAGGGTTATGGTAATCGTTGAAACATTGATCTTCGTCTTGTCCTCCAACTCTTTTTCTTCTGTTCCTATTTCTATGTTCTTCACTTTTGCATCTGGGATAAACCTTCTTGTAACTATTTCTGCAACATCTACTGCTCTTGAAATTGCTTTTCCTCTAGCTTTTATGTGCACTTCTTTCTTGCCATTGTTGAACTGAGTTATCACTGCTAGCACGTAAGCCATGGAGGGTTTTTTACCGACGAAGATCACATTGTCTTCTGATTTTTCTGCCATTTAATCACACACCTCCTGTGTTTTTCAATTGTTTTTGTTTGAAAGATTATTTAAATTTAGTGTAGAAATATTTAAAAGCTTTTATTCACAGCCTGTACACCAGTTTCCTGGAGGACAAACGCAAACACCATTTGATTCTATACAATCCCCCTCATCATAGCAATTCATTGATCTTAACTTGACCATTGTGTGCACACTGAATATCAAATATCTATCTCCCAAAACTGAAAGCAAATATTTTTTATCTGTACAAGAAAAGACAGCTTCCATCGATCCTTTTGTTTCAAACCAGACTTTACATTTTTTGGTTGAACATGAATCGGAGAAATAAATCTTGTTTTTTGATTTGGGGAAAAATAGATTTGAATTTGGAAGAAAATAACTAAAGCTTTGAGTTTGTGTCCTTTCTGAAAGAATAGATTTAGAACACAATTCGCCAGGCTTTTCTATAAAACAGCTTCTGCAAGCAGGAGCATCTTCCCAATCAATACATTGTGGTATGCCAGAGCATGGTTCAAGTTCATGATAGCAGCCTATCAATTTTGCTGTGCATGTAACATATTCATCAAATGAGTTTTGTAGAGCTTTTCTTGCAGTTTCGACCAAATTTTCCAAACACGATTGAAATCCAGGGCAAGTTGACGAACAAGGCTGACAGCCGCCTACATAATTAGAATTTCCACAAGCACAAATTCGTGATAAGCAATTGCATGTGCCTCCAACTAAAATTCCTGTTCCAACAGGTGCCCATTCTCTGAATTTTCTATACATGTACCAAAATCTATTCTGTGCTATTTCTTCGTAAACTTCATTTGAAGATGTTACTAAATTTTCATCAAGAGTTATGTTAGTTTTGCTTCCGTAAGCACCAACATTGAATTTTTCATCATTTTTCCCGGAAAGAACTGAATTTTCATTCACATCATAATCAACACAAGTAGAGTTTGTTATATTTATTATTGGTAAATCTTGAAGTTTGAAATTGTTCAGATATTTGTTTAAACTTAATTTTGTTTCTTCTGAAAGGAAAAATCTTACTTCATCCACTTTTGGCGAAATTTCGGTATTGCAAATCCAGCTTCTTGGAAAGCCTGTGTCGCTTGTCTGACCACCTTGACCTGCAATATATTTTGTTTCTGCGTGAACTGCAAATATAAGAGCATTTCTTGTGAATCCTTTAACATAATCTAAGTATTTTGAGATTTTTGAGATTAATGTCTCCTGGACGAGCCTTTGTGATGAGGTTGTAGTCAAAAATGTTGATAAAAGCCAAAGAATGAAGAAAGTCCCTAAGAGAAAAACCAATACCAACAAACTTGATTGAGATTTCATGCTACCACACTTTTATATGTAAATAAATTATTTCACCTCTCCAACTCGGTATAGGAAGTGGGGCAAAAAATGTTATTAACCTTTCTGTATTTTTTGGTTTGTAACCAAATTCTACACTTTTTCCTATTGTTATCGGTGGTGTGTTATAACTTGTGAAGAAATTGTAAACATAGTGTCCTGAACCAAACTTGCTCCCTATTTCAAATTTCAAGTCTTTATCAAACCTTTGTATTTCTCTGTCAAGGCAAGTGACCCAAATTTTGCCCAAGATATCTATACCAACTCCTGTTGGTTGTCTGCAAGTAGAACTTCTGCCCAATTCATTTCCTTCTTTGTCATATTTCACTATCAAATTTTTTGCTGAAGAAACAGCATAGATGTTTTCTTCACCATCAACAATCACTCCTCTGCCTTGATATAGCTCTGGTTTTTGTAAGTTGAAAATGATAGAATTTGTTGTAGTGTTGACTTTTATCAATCTCGAATCCTCATAAGCATTAATTACAAGACAGTCCTCCAAATAACAAGGTGCAATTCCATAAACTTTGTATCCTATATTTATTACCTTGAATTCTTCTGTTTGAGGATCAAACTTGACTAGCTTAAGCTGATGGACGCCAGAAATCCAAACTATACCATTTTTATCAACAAAGCATCCATAAGGATTAATTCCAACTTGACTCAAGTCCCATTCTTTTAAAACTTGACCATCGTTTGAAACTTTGAAAAATTTTCTCTCTCTATAGAGACCTGCATAAACAACATTTTCTTTTTCACTGAAACAAACTGCCCTCACACCTTCTGCTCCAAATCCTCCATAATCATTACCCCCTAAAAAAACTTCAGCTAAAAGACACTCATCCTTACCAAATGGAAGAACCTCATTATCATCTATTAATCCATTGCCATTCAAATCTTCGGAAGTTTCTATCTTACTATTACCGTTCTTATCCACACATTGACCATTCTCTTTTAAACCGATTTTTACCAAAGTTCTTGTCCCTCTATTACCAACCCAAACATTCCCGTTTTTATCTATGGATACTCGAGATGGGTTTCCATTTCTGTTTGCGGGCACAGTATAATACTTCCCAAGTTCCCTTCCATCAATAATTGAAATTTTTGAAATAGAATTTTCATCACCAGAATTTGGTATCCAAAGCACATGAAAAATTTCTGTTCTTGCTGTAAGATTTAAATTCCATCTATCTTGGAAGTGAGAATCAAAATAATCGTAAACCAATTTGGTCACATTTATTCCACCATATTTTTCTCCATAATCTACAACATCTTCACCACCATTAACAATCATGTCACCAAGCAATTGACCATAAGTTTTGTCAAATTTTGGAATTTTTGTGTAAAGGAAATTCCTTGTAGCTTCAACTACTCTTTCATACTCGTGTTGAGTTGAAACCATGCTTACAGATTGTTGAGTTCTTGAAGAAAAGAAAAAGTAAGAGATGAAGATTAAGATTGAAATGCCAACTACCAAAATTAACAAATCCATTAGCTCCATGGTTTGAGCTTTCAGACTATCACCTCTAAAACATTATCCAGGTTTTTCGTGTATATTTTATATCTACCTGGCGAGAGACTTGAAAATTCTATCTTTTTGTTGCAAGCAAGTTTCTGACAAATTTTCTTTCCCTCGATTTCTAAACATATTTTATTTGTCAAAGGTTCAAGAGAAATTGGATAATGAAATGTGAAGATGTTTTGAAAATCAGTGTTTGTTAAACAGCTTCTGTCCAAGAAGCCTCTGAATTCTTCTAGCTCACCATCCACAATTCTTATTGTCATTTTTCCAGGAATTGTTGTTGTTCCATCAATAAAAACATTTATCGGAACAGAAATTGAAAAAGCCAATCTTAAAGCTTCTTTTTCTGAAAATTCTAAATCACCAAATTCCCATGTCATTGAAGGAATTTCGACTTCAAGAGTTTCTCTTGGTTGTGAGACAAGTTCTTCACATGTTCTTGCATCGAAGAATTGTCCATTGGTTATTGACGCTATCTCTTCAAGCCTTGCCACATCCGCCTCTGAACCATATGCAACTGTATAAACTGGGATGTTTGTAGATTTGTAATTGTTTGCAATTTCTATACTTGAACCACACATATTTTCAATCCCATCTGTAAGTAAGACTATGGCTTGGCCGCCATTAGAAATAGCATATTCGAATCCTTTTTTAAGACCAGGTGCCATAGGAGTCTTGTCATAAGGATAAAGCGAAGAAATTTTGGATTTCAAATTTTCTCTAACGGAAAAACTATTTAACTTCGTAAACGGAAAGAGCAATTTCGGATCGCAGTCATTCTCATCTCCATAGGGGATTACAGCAATTTCGCTATCATCACTCATTTTTTCAATGAAACCATAGATGAAAAGCTTTAAACAACAAATTTTTGTATTTTTTCTCACATCAACATCACATTTTCCACCAGGGTCACCCATACTACCGGAAACATCTAGAACAAAAACCACTTTTTTGCCATCTATGAGAGAAAGTAATTTTCCGAAAACACCTTCTTTTTTTCCAACTTCGGCTGAACTTATTTTCAAAGGAAATGTCTCTACATCAACTCTATAGCCAAAATCAAAATCTCTTGCACAATCTGGTTGAATTTCACTAAATCTTAAAAAGTCATCGAGCTTTCTTTTGTCCAAAATTCTATGAGAGCTCAGCTCTATTATTCTATTTTCCAAACTACCTTTTTCCTTATAAGCTAAGCACCTTACATCACCTGCAAGAACATCTAGCAATCTGTTTGCCCTGTTCTTGAGCAATAAATTTCTTTCTTGTTGGGCTGAAGCTAAGTTGGAGAAAAAAATTCTGTTTATGAATATGGCTATACTTACTAACACCAGAATGATATAAATTCCTTTTATCAATAAGCTGGTTTGACCTTTCTTCTTACCATTCCCTTTCTTTTCCACTCCTTTCACCAACTCAAATGATTGTTGTTACAGATAATACTTCTCTATCTTCAGAAATTATGCCGCACAAGCCTGTAGGAAATTCTAAAGATTTAAGCATGCAAACTCTCTTAACAGGTTTTCCTTGAAACACAGCAGGTGATGCTACAAATCTTGCAGCAGTAATTTCTGTTAAATTTTCTCCAATTCCAATTAAATATTCCTTAAAAAGAGATATGGCTTCTTCATCACTTATTTTCACTTCTGGCACCGTACAAGAGCGAGAAGTAATATTACAGACCATTCCTTCTATGTTACAATTACAATCAATACAACAGTTCCATTCATCTTCCCCTATTTCACAAATCCCATTTCCACAACATTCTTTCAATTCAACACATTCACAAATATCATTGATGCACTTTTGCTCTTTACATGTTCCACAACTCCCTTGACACTCTCCACAATCTTTCGGACAATTACATCTGTTTTCATTTTTTTCACAAATTCCATTTCCGCAATATTTTGAAATTTCACTTGTTCTTATCAAAATGTAAAAGACTATTACAAGAATAATTGCAACCAAAGCAATCAAAAGTAAAACTGTTACATTTTTTCTCTCTTCCATATAAATCCCTATTTAATTCTTATGGATGGATCGCCATAAAGTTGAGTTTGATGGCCAATTCTATAAGAACAACCACCGCAAGTATCTATCATGCTCAAATACAAATTCTTTCCTTTTATATAAGCATCGCCTATTGTTTGGGCTGTGAAAAAAGAGTTATAAATTTTGTCATACAAGCAAGATGTGCAACTCCCTAGACACGGATCACTAGATGCATGAAATCCTAAGAAACCAAACCAACCAAATTGTGTTGCAGTTCCACCGAAATAAGCAATTGCTGGCTTTCCGTTTGTGTTTCCATTTAAGATGTTCAAAACAATTGAAGAAGAGAAATCAACATTATGGATTCTCCCACCATAACAAGGAACAGCGATAACCACTGTATCGCTCCAATCTCTCAGTTGAGTAGTTGAAGGCAATATGTTCACTCTGCCATTATCATCGCTAAATCTTTGAACATTGAAAGGATTGCCATGATGGAAAATATATGCCCACTTAGAATTACTTCCCCAATCGGGACCTCCATTGTAATTTGGTGGAGAAATGTAGCAATTTGAATAAGAATTACAAGTAGAACCAAAATTTTTAATCATGAAAGCTTCTTCTGACTCATAAGCATAATTTGAGCTCCCCTGTTTTCCCATCATGTAAGCAAAAAATTTTCCATTGGGAGAAAATGTTCTCTCGTTTTTATGCAAAGGTATAGCAACTTCTTTCAAATAATTTCTAATCACATCATCATTATGGTCAATGCTGTCAGGTATTCTTCCGATAGCAACATCTGGTTTAGAATCGCTATCAATATCAACATACCAATCATCACTGTAAAAATGTGAATAAAGTGGGTCATAGCATGTTGCTATTGGAACTTCTTTTTGTCTTATGTAGTTATGACCTCCCAATATAACAACATATCTAGCATTATATTTGATCACACATTTTGGAATTATTTTCTGAGCATCTGAAGAAGGAACAGGCACACTAGAAGGAGAAAGATTTGTATCACATTCTTTTACATCATTTTCCACATCTAGCTGAATTAGTTTTGGTGAATAGCCATCTGAAATCAAAGCTGATTTATATTCGTTTATCAAATCTTGCCCAATTTTATATACTACTCCTGAAACTGTGATAATAAGAACATCAGCCCTTTTTTCACACTCATTCTCATATTCTTCTTCATCCATACATCTTGGGCTACTACCATCTTTAGGTTGATCGCACCATTTTGGTTTATCCATAGGACAACAATGTCCATTAGTACAGACTGGTAAATCAGATGGACAGCAATCTCTTCCTAAAAAATCTTTCTTAGCTTCTGGTGCTCCTGTACAAATCTTGTCTTGTGAGCAAATTGGTATCTCTTCACATTTTCCACTAGCTTGATTGCAATATCCAGAGCAACAGAGTAAAGAATCTGAACAACTTTCTTCCAATTCTAGGCATCTACACATCAAAACTATTTTTCCCTCTTTCTTCAATACAAAAATCTTTTCACAATCTTCAAATTGATTTTCAACAATTTTTGGAGCTGTTTTTGAGAAGCTAGCCTGCTTTCCAGAAATTTTATCCAAAGCTCTAACGACATTGTTTTCAATTTCAACTTTGTATTGCTTGATAATTGGATAATAAATGAAAGCTGCATCGCCTGTTGTTCCTATAGCTCTATCAACTATTGATTCCAAATCTTTGATAAAGGCTGAAATAACTTCCTCTTCACCTAGTTGTTGTTGAGCTATGTAAATTCCTCTTAGTTGAAAAGCTGTAATACCAACAGCAATCAATACACCAATAGTTAAAATAATTTCTGTTGCTAAACCTTTCACAAATATCTTATTGGAAAAGCGAATAAAAAAATCAACCGATTGTTATTAAAACTTCATCACCAGAAGTTTTATTTATCAAGAGTTCATAATCTCTTCTTGGTGGCCTTCCCAAAATTTTGTTAACAGCAACAAAAATGTCTTCATGTTCAGGTAAAACTCCCAAATGCGGCATTTGAATTCTACAATAGAACTGTCTTGGTGGCTCCGGGCAACACCTCAAAAATTGCTCGTCTTTGAGTTGCAAGCAAATGTTTCTTCCATAACTGATTTCTTGATTTTTTATTTTGTCTAAAACTGTTGGTAAGGCGTTGCTAACATCTTCTGTAGCATAAACTACTCTCACTATCATCGGGAAGCTATATTTTTTAACCAAATAATTTCCCAATTCTTGAAGACAAACTGTGTTGATATTAGAGCACAAATCTGAAAATTGTGCTAAAGCATCT
>JAWCSL010000007.1:0-39675 GCA_039090665.1 Candidatus Aenigmatarchaeota archaeon
GTATTTTTTATACCAGTCGTAATCGTAAAGATTTATACCCAGTTTTTCTGCAAGTGGTTTAATCTTTTCAACTTCATTTTTCATCTCACCTAAAATCATTACTTTTTTATTGACATTATTTTCTGCTTCAAACCTTTCCCATATTTTCTTGCAGTTTTCTACTCCTATCTCAAATTTCTTCTTGTCTCCTATCGCTTCCTCTTTATAAAAAGCTACTTTCTTCAGAGCATAACTACCAACACCATAAGCATACATAAGCAAGAAAGCCATCACTGCTAAAAAAGCTGCCAGGAAAGGAAGCCATGTCGTGAGACCTAAATAATATAGCGAAAAGATACCTAAGGCTGAAATAACCAGAGCCAAAAGCAAGTTGAGCCTTTCAGCTTGCTCACCTAGAATTTTGGATTTTCTTAGCAAAGCATAAATCAAGAGAAAGAAAAATAGGAAAGGTAAGAAGATTGAGAAAATCAGTTGATCGTAAGTTAAACCGAATATCTCCATAAATTAGATTTATTATTTTGAATAATGAATAAAACTTTAATAATTATTTTGACTAAGGAAATCTAGTTTTTTCTCCTATTTCAGAAGAAGAAAGAACTATGTCTGCAGTCTTTATTTTTATCCATGCATTCTCTATAGGTTTATTATTTCTAATCGCGGCTAGAGCATCTGTTCCCTTTAATGCGATTGCATCATCTATATACATATTCAGAGTATTGAGTTCTCTTATAACCCTATCATCAAGAACTTGTAAATATAAAACATCGTTTAATATTACATTATTACCTAAAATTGCTGATAATACTTTTGATGTACCGACTCTAGCTTTGTATGTGTCTTCGGTTTTCACATTTATAGTGTATGGAATTCTATTTAGAGCAGTAATTAGAGTATTTCTTAACTCTGTTAAATCTTGGGTTTGAAATCCTGGAAGTCTATAACCTTCTTTCTGTATTAGATAGTAAGTTTGGGATAATTGAGTAAGTATGTTTATATAATCATCTGGGTACATCCTGGAAGTATTAGAGTGTTTCAAAAATGTTATTTTTGCTTTTAATAGATTTTCTTGACTCATATTGTTATCTATAAGTAGTAAAATATTTAAAGCTTTTTCTCAGGTTTTTCAAATTTCTTTTTGAGTTCTCTGATTTTTTCTATTTCTTCCATAGTTTTCTGCCATTGTGGACTATCTTTCTCAAATAATTTTAATGCTTCTAACAATTTCATCTCGCGGTTTTCCAACTCTGCAAGGTAACCCACTCCCATCAGTTGTGCTGATTCTTTTATACTTATTATACCTAATGGACTAACAAATTTCTCAGCAGTTTTCCACACAAACCCTGTGAACAAAGTTCCTACCATAAGAGCTCCTATACCAGCAAACCCATAATCTAAGATTTGGATAAAGTATGTAGCAAAGAATCCTCTAAAAGCAAAAAGTGCCCCGATAACTGCTATAACTCTTCGAACATTCTTATTTCTTATCATGAAAGTTGGCATGAACTCAAAAAAGAGAGAAATTAAAAGAGCGAGAGGTGCAATAATGCCAAAAATTATAAATGTTGTAATTGTGAGCCATTCTAAGTTTTGTGGTGCATATCCCGTGAAAATACAAGAGGTTGTGTAAAATAGTCCAGGCATTGTGACAATAGAAACATCTGGTTTAAACATCTCTTTACATTCTTCATAAGTTACTGTTGGTTTGCTGAAGAGTGGAAGTATAACACCAACTATGATTAAAATAATGCTTATATACAATAAAACAACTCCCAAATATAGAACCCATTTCCATTTTCCTATCAATGCAGTTACAATACATGTGAAAGCTAGAGCAATAAAAAATATCCACCAGCCACTGAGTGTCCTAGCCCATCCTGGTGCCTCAACTCCTTGAGCTGGGGCTAAGGAAAAAGAAAAAAATAAAAATAACTGCATAAAAAACAAAATTTTTCTTATCTCCATAATTTTATTAAGTATTTTCAGAAATTTAAGCATAAATTTGGCATAGATTTTATTATGAGTTCTCTTCTGAGTAAGATAGAACAAAACATTAAAACCAGCTTCGAAATTTTAAGCGATTATGTTTTTTTAATAGATGATATTTATTATCTACCAAACCCTTCCATCAAACCACCATTAAAAAATTATAAATTCAAGTACTTACGCTCGGATCAAGATGGTGTTTATGAAGCTGAAGGTACACCCTGGCTTTCTTACTTACATTTCAAGAATATGCTAGGCGATGAAAACGCAAAATCTTTGATTGAAAGTGTGAGTAAAAAATCTGTTGAAGATAAAGAAAGAGAAATTTGTGAATTCTTGAAGGAAAATCACATAAACTTTCAAAAGTTCTTTTCAGCAGGTAAAAAAGCTGTTGAAGAATTCAAGCCAGTGAAAAATCTTTTCAACTTTGTTCACTCTGTCCAAACAAAACTATCTTACTATCTTGATATAAGATCTGGCACATTTGGTGAAATCAGGATCGGCAAAAGCTATTTTGATGGGCCCCTTAAAATTTTTTGGAAAAATTTAGGAGTTTCTTCTGAACAAATTGGTGGGTCAAAGGCCTATTTCGATGAAGAAGGTACCTTGGAAAAAATAGAGCTTGAGCTAGAACACAAAAAATCCCAACCTATGCCAAATTATCTTCAATATGTACTAGGCTTCACAGACACACCCCAAACCGATTTCCCGATGATAGATGTTAATCTCAATATATTGCCTTTAGTTTTTTCATTTGGTAAGCTTGCTGAAATTCCGAGAGGGATCGTAATACCATGTCAAAATGCGAAAAAAGATATGATGGAAGCAATTAGAATAATGTTGAAAGTTGAAAGGGGAATTGTTGAGTATTTCGGAAATGTGGATGTAGAGGGAGCAAAGAAAATTGGAAAAGAAGTTAAAAGATTATATGAAATTTGTTTTTCTAGCCATCAAAATTTTTTGAAATACAAGGAAAGTTTTGTGAATAAAAGTTTAGATTTTTTAGAAAAGTTAAGTGTTGAAATTGGGAAAAGAAAATATCCTCTTTTCCCAGAAGAATTAACAGGAATAAAAAAATATTTAATAACTCTTCAAAACTCAACTAATTTTGAAATTAGCAAAGAATTAAGTGATAAAATAATTTATCTTATGAAGAAATATTCAGCCGAATTTCCTAGATAAATTATTTCATCTTTTCATACTGGGAAATTATTCTTTCAATTGTTTTATGAAGATCTTCTTTGTCTCTCTTTAACTGTGGTAAGATTTTTAAAGCTTCTTCCATCAACATATTTCCAGGTATTTGATAGTCTGGAGAAGAAAAAAACTGATCAAATCTTCTGTAAAAATAGAAAATGAGCGAACTTGATTCTTCATTTCCTTGTTGGCGGAGAGTGTGGGCCAAATCATTCATTACATTCAATGTTTCTTCTACAGTACCTCTTTCCAGAAGTCGTCCTAAATTTGCTGCTTTAAACAAAATATCCGAAATTATTACTTCGACTTGGTATATTGCTTCCTTTTCTTGGGCTGGTGTGAAAGTCTCTTCGGATCTAACTTCAATTGCTACTTTCTTTTCTTTTCTGGCCTCTTTTTTCAGACCAGAAAATCTATTTATTAATCCTTGACTTGCCCAAACCAAAATATTTTCTAACAAATTCTGACATTCAACAGAAAGCTCAGAGTTTTTACTTATTTCTTCAAAAGGTTTATCTGTTGATAAAGCAACACCATAACCTACAGAAGAAAGTATTCCGACACTTGAATAAAGTTGATAAAGAATCTCATTCATATCTATCCCACCAACAAGATAATATTCACCTTCCCACTTATACTTTTCCTCTAATTTATCTTCTACTAGAAATCTCTCCATCCCCTCTGAGTTTTTCCATTCAGTTAATCTTTGGAGAAATACTCTTTCACCTTTATGTCTGAAAAAAGAAATAAACTTTCTATCATCTTCATTTATTTCTTTTAGAAGTGAAAATGGAAGATTAGAAGAAGGTAAGGATCTAATTTTTCTTGAAAAATTACTACATGGTAACTCAAGTTTTTTCATCACTCTTTTATACTCTGAAGAGAAAAAACTATCTTTCTTGTAGACAAGTTGGTAAGTTCCGAAGTCAACTGATGGTATGAACTGTCTAAAAATAAGTTCAGTATCAAACAATTGTTCAACAAAATTACTCCTTTTAAAAATCTCATATTCTTCTGGATCTTTATAGTCTACAATTAGGACAATCCCTCCTTTGCTCCTATATTTCTTTAAAAGAGCTATTTCTTCCTTTGAGAATGATGTTCTGGGATTATAAATTAAGAGACAAGAACCTTTTTCCAAACTTTCTTGCGTCAATTTCTCTTCAGAAAAAAGAAAATCTATTGTTTCTCTTGAATTGTTTATAAATTCTATTGGAGGAGTATCCTCTCCATGGGAAAGTGAAACTATCACTCTGGCTTCTAGACTCACATTTAAAAAAAATAAACTCAAAAATATTTTAAGTTTTGGGTAAAAGAATGGGTAAAAGAATCAGTTAAATAATATAATTAGATTTAGAAATATTAATTATGAAGCTTCATTTTTTGTTGTTGTTATTAGTGATAATAGTTTTTTTATCTGGATGTGTAGGTCAAAGTGAAACACAAAAAAGTTATGGCATTGGTTTAAGTGCTACTCTTACGGTTGATGCACAACAAGTAAGAACTTCTATTCCTGTAACTTTTATTCTAGCTGTTAAAAACCTTGCTTCCGAAGTAGCAGAAGACATAAAAGTTCAGCTTTTGAATTTAACTGGATGGCAAGTAGAAAATGAAATCCAAGAACTTAAAGAGCTAAAACCAAATGACCTCTACAAGTTTTCTTGGGTTGCTTATGCGCCATCTCAAAATAAAACTTTCATAGCAACCACAAATGTTTTCTACTATATGAGAACAAAAGCAAACATAAAATTGAGAGTTTATGACAATGAATATTTAAATACTCTTAATCAAGAAGAAAGAAATAAAATTAAAGAAAAATCTGCCCTATTGTCTTCAATGATGAGTAAGAATACACCGGTAGGTGTGCAAATAAACCTTAAACAACCTTTTATCCTAACTCGTTACAGAGAAACTTTGCCTTTTGTTTTAGAAATAAAAAATGTTGGTTCAGGTGAAGTATATAGTGATATAAGTAATTATCCTCCACCAGAAAGATATAAAGAATATGTGAGGTTCGAGTTCAACAGTAATTCAACTCTACAATGTGATTTTGATGATGGTGAGCTTGTAAAACTTTCTAACAAAAGCAAAAGTATTGTATGTAGGCTTGTAATAACAAAAGATGATATCAAAAATTATACCGACTTTTCAATAAACTTTACTATAAGTTACACTTATCTTGATAAAGCTAAGACAAAAATTGAAGTTGTTTAATCTTGTTTTTTAAATTTGTAAATCTAACTCTTTTTTATGAAAGGCATTGCTCTTGCTCTGATTGGTATTTGTCTAATAGCTGTTGTTGTGGTTGTGGGTTATTTTGTTTATCAAAGCTTTAGCACTAAAGTATTTGTTGAAGCTTATACCCCTAACATACCAAATTTTGTCGATGTAAATTTCTTTATTGGGACTGAAAGTAAAGAAGGACTTCCCACAAGATTCTTGGATGTAAAAAAGGGTTATTTTGAATTTCCTTTTAATATAAAAAATTTGTTTGACGAAAAAATTAAAACAAGGATTTGTCCAAGTATTATTGTCAAACACTTAAATTCGATTTCTTCGATAGATGCTGATTGTCTGGAATTTGAAATGAATCAAGGGGAAGAGAAAAAACTAAACATAAAAATCCCTTTTAGTGGAGAGGAACAGAAACTTCTAAATTCAACAAAAACTGTTTTGAGAATAGAAGTGGAGTATAGTGGTGTGATAAAAAGTCTTTGTGATTTGTATTTGAATACCGGCTATCCTTATTGTAAAATTTCAGATTCTTCGTCTCTTAAAATCTCGCCAGACCTAAGACCAAATCCAATAAATTTGGTTAAAGATGAAAAATTCTCTGTTTATCTTGGAATCAAAAAATTTTCAGAATATCTCGAACTTAAAGAAGTGAAAATTTTCCCGATTGAAACAAGAGTTATAACAATTTCTCATGGTAAAGAAACCATAGAAACAATAACTTTAGAAGAAAATTATACCTCTAGTTTATCTTATGTTGTTTCTTTACCTGAGGACTATCTGTTTTTACACGAATTTGCTGCCCCAAAGATAAAAGTTGAAGATAGGGAAAGACAAGAATATATAAACATAAATTGTGAGTCTGAAAGTGCAAAGAAACTGAAGATATGTGAATTTAAAGGAAAGGATGAAAAGATTGAGCAAGCTTTTAAGAAGCTTGTCTTAGAAATAAAAATATATTTCCTCAGCAGAAGATCAATAGAAGAAAGCTTGTATGTGGTTAGCTAATAAGAACTTTGACAATTGCAGCTTTTAAGACAATCGTCAAAGTTCTTATAACCAAAAAAGCTACAAACTTCGCCAAAAGTTGCTCTGTTTATCTCAGATTCTCTGTTATTTGGATCCGGCAATCTTTGCCCTATCTGATCGTACAAAATTCCACTTTTTTCATATTCAAGTGTTGGCATATAAGTGTTTATACAACCTCTTCCATTCATTTGCCTACACAATTCTTGATGTCCTGTTATTTTGAATGTCCATGTCTTGAATGGCCCAAACTGACCACCAAACAAGGCAACAAGAGCTACTGCCACCACTATGATTATTACAAGTGCTGCAATTATCCAAAAAGTTTGTTCTGCCATTAAATAAATTTTAAATTTATCGAAATTTAAAAGTTGCTTTTTTTACCATCAAGGTTCCTGAACCCCAATTAAAAGCGCAAAAATTGTCCAAAACGGTTGTTCAGCTGTTTAACTAGAAAGCTTAAATGTCACATCTTTTGATAAATTTACTTCAATTCTCAGGTCTTTGTAGTTGTAAAATATCTTGCCCTTTACAATTAAAAATCCTGAATCTTCATATGCCTCTACAAGTTTAAAAATTGATTCTGAATTATCAAAGGTAAGAGAAATTGTTTTTGGAATTTCTTTTGCTATGGATTCATAAGGAATTCCTTTGGTTCTTTTTTCTAAAACTTTGTTCTCAAAATATTTTCTGAAATAGAATTGTGAATATTCCGCCTCGTTAATGATAGAAGAATATTTTCGTGAAATTGCAGAAATTTCGATTTCTCTACTTAATAGTTGACCTAAAAAATAGAATGCTGCAACAGTTAGGCAAACTGTTATTAAAATCGCCAATATATAGCCCACCAAACCCTTCATACCACTACCTCTACTTTAATTTTTTTATTATTAGCAAATGTTTCGATTGTAGTTTTCTCACCAGAAATTTTTGGATTTCCTATTTCTTTATCTCCAACCAGAATTTTGTAGGTAGGCAACACTTGACTTATCTTAGCCTCTATAGTGCTCTTATCAATTTTTCCCTCCAAGTAACTTAAAACCATTTCGCTCATCTCAGATTGAGCTATAGCTATTGATAGCATCTGTGATTTCAATGGGTTATAAATTGGTCTATAAGTTATCTCAACCCCTATCTTTATGTTGAGAAAAGACATAATGAAAAACAAAATACTGGCAAAAATTATGAAAGTTACCAAAAAAATCATTAAGTTGAAAATTTTGGGTAAAAGTAAGCCTTTAATAGCTTATCACCATTTTTCCAAACTTAAATTTTTCTTTTGAATAAATGGTGATTGGGAGAGTGAAGCTTTTTTTGTGTTGAGAACTACCTAGCCTCCAAGTATTTTCAAAATCTGAAACCTCTATCTCAAATTCATTTGAATTTAAACAAACATTATCTTGATTTAATTTTTCCTCATCAAATATACTTCTGTAAAAATTTCCGCTTTCATCTTCATAAATTAAGCATTTGTTCCCGATGATTGAATTGACTGCATCAAATATTTTCCTTTCTTCGGTTGTTTCATTTATTTTTATATTGTAAATTGCAAAAAGGAGAAACAAACCCAGAAGAACTGCTATAACTATAATATTTTTCAGTATATCTATCATGTTTTCTGATATTATCCAAACTTGTCCCTTCATTCTATCCAAACCTCTTCTCCTATTTTCTTAATAGTTATGGAATTGTCCAAGCAAGTGGAGTTGCTATCCTTAATTTTAATATAATTTGGTGCTATGATTTCATGTGAATAAACATCGTTTCCTATTTTTACAATTACTTTGTCATTCAGAATCTTAACATCACACGATTTACCTACAAAAATTCTTGAAGATATGTCAAAATTAGATGAAGATATCGAGGAAATTATGCTAGCTACTGTTTCTGAAAAAAGTTTAGTGTTTACCCAGTTTCTTCTAAAGATGGATAATCCGATTATATAAGAAGAATAGATTATCAGTAAAACTATAACTAAATCAGCAAAAAATTGTAAAAATGTAACGAGCAGGGAGCCTTTCATAATTTAATTTAGAGCTGGAATCTTAAAATCTATTAAGTCTGGGCGGTTTTTATAAACATCTGGATAAATAAGCTGTGTCTCTCTATAAACATCTATAATTAATCCAACGAACTCTGAAACTACTGAACAAGCACCAGTGAACTTTTGACCAAATCCAAAACATGCTGCTACTGCATCTAAGACCCCAGCACCCGCCGTTGCCACAGCACAAAGTGCTGCAGAAACACATTTAGCAACATATTCTCCTGCTTCTAAACCAACATACCAGTTAACCAAACCTGCTGTTGCATAGCAGTAATTCTTTTTGCTGTAAGATAAAGGCATGTAAGGTTCAACATATATTGTATCTCCTTGTTGATAAATTTTAAGCTCTGAATAACATGGACTTACTAAATAAAATCTTGGATCTGGAGCAACTATACTGTTTCTCTTCAATTTAATTGAATCTATGCCTTTGGCTTGACATGCCTCTGGTAATGGATAAGCTCTCACACAAGCTCCAAGCTGAATACAAATTGCACCATCTTGACATGATGTTTGACAATAGCCTTCTGGTGGTTTCTCTTTAGAAGGATAGCCATAGTAAGAGAAATACCTATCCCAGTAGGTTGCTCCTAGAGGAGTGTAAAGATCCTGAATTCTAAGAATAGCATAGCCTAAAGTTCCTCTAGAAAAGATTTCTGCATCTTCTTTTAGTCTCAATCTTTTACCATTCAGTAAATTCCACAAATTTTTAGATTCAGATGAACTTTTTATAACATCTTCCTTTAAATACCTTCTCACGATATCTTGAGTTTCATACAAGATTGTTTCTTCAGAAATGTCTTTACCTTCCATAAACAACTCATACAATCTCTCATCGATGTTATTAACTAGTTTTTCCATTTTTGATCCTCTCTCTATGACAGTAAAAAATATACCTTCATCTGCCTCTTTTTGCAATTTCGTTATTTTAATTGAGATTAATCTCAATGCCTCATCCTCATTAGTAACTTTAACCCCTGCACGCTTAAGAAATTCTACAGCATCCTCAGGATTCTCTTCAAAGTATCTTTTCATGCTTTCACTCAGTTTTGAAAAAGAATCAGAATCCAAAACCCTATCACTCATTACTGTCTCTTCTAATCTAGCTATCTTTTCTTCAAATGGTAAGACTATTTTCTTCTTAATTCTTTCAAAAAACGGATCTTCATCAAGAATAACTTCTTTTATCCCCTTTACTCTTCCATATTCGTCTACCTCATAAACTGGAACAAAAATATCATCTATTCTGTCTGGCCATCCATTTTCACGGGCATATTCTTCTAGTGGATTTATCACATTTTCTACTGCCTCATCACCAAAATCTTTTGCTATTCTCCAATGTTTGAGAGAAGAATCATATTCCCATCCTTTCTTTTTCCAAAGTTCTGCAAGTTCGTCGCTCTCTTCCACTTCTTCTTTAAAATAACTGGAAATTTTATCTTTCAAATCATCCATTTTTATTGAAAATCTTCTTTTGGCTTGAGCTATCTTAGTTTTCAAATAGTTCTGAACTTTTGGTATGACAAATTTTTGCAGAATAATTTTAGTCACATCTGCCCCAATTCCAACAATTACTCCCTCCTTCAAACAATCGCCTAGAGTTTTATCTTGCATTGCCAAACATAATAGAGTATAGCCGGCTGTGACTTTTCCTATGAATTTTCCTTCTCTCACTACAAATTTTCCTGCTTTTATCACACCCCTCTTTAATTTTCCCATATTCTCTATCACATCATCTGCACCGTTTTCTAGGGCATTCCATGCTCTCTTCAATTTAGCAAAAGTTTCTGGTGAAATTGACTCTATTTTATCCCTAATTTTATTAGCAATTTTTCTTCCAACCGTTATCGTACCTTCTTTTCCAGCCTCTGCAGCAGTTTCTAGGCCAAATATATCCATACCCAAAAACACAGAGTCCAAAGTAACTGTCAACAAAAAATTAGAGCTCCATGGCAAATCCTCCGACCAGGGGATGAAGACTGAAGCTGCTGTTTCCAGAACACCTTGACCAAATTGATATGGTGGTTCTGGAGGAAAATATTCCCAATAAACTTTATAATAAGGATCATTGAATAATTGTACAGGAATTTCAAGTTCTGGCCCACCTAAACCAATTTTTTTCTTAACCCAGTTTATTCCATTTTCTATTTCATCCTTTAGACTTGCAATTCTATTTTGTTCTAACTCAAATTTCAATGTTTTTTCTTCTCCAGTTTCACAAACATACTCCACACTTTTATAAAAATTATAAGCATTTTGTTCCGCAATTTTATCACTAGAATTGTGGATAAAAAACCACCACAAACCGAATCCTACCAACACAGCAATTACTCCACCAACAACCAAAAATCTTAAAGTATACTCATTCAAAATTAACACCCACAATATTTTTTACAGTTTTCTAGTTTCATACCATTTTGATCACAAATCTCATCAAAACTCTTTGAGTCAATAACAACAAGATTATCATCACAACCTTTTTTTATGAGCTCTAAACAAGCTTGATTTAATCTTATAGTTGGCTCGTTGGCACCACTTTTCATCATTTGCAAAATTACCATGACTGCAAAGAGTAATACGAATGACAAAATTATTAAGAGAATTATGGATAACGGCTTTTCCATAAAATAATTTTGATTTTATGGAAAAATAAACTTAACAATACTAAGAAATTTTTCTCTGGCAAAGAAAACTAAAAAAAATGTCAGCAACAATAAAGAAATGAGCATGATGACATAAACCAAGTATTTGAAAGGCAAACTTATTCCTTTCATCATTTCCACGGCTTTGGTATCTTTATATTAGCAATCAATTTTACTAAATCAACATTTCTTATGATGTAGAATATCACAAAAATTATTATAGCTAGGATTATTATGGAAAGAATCAAGATCCACTCATCTTCACTCATCAACTTCCACCAAATATTTTCTTCAAAAATTCTGGTATATTTAATATTTGCTCAAAGGTAGAAGTTCCCGATTCTTTAATCTTCCAATAAAAATACAACATTAAAAGAAGTGCACTTATTGCCACAATTATAATTACCATTGTGTTTAGCGTTAATTCCATAATTAATTTTTTTCGTGTCCCTAAATAAATACTTCACAAAGTTCTGCTTTTCCAAAAAGTTTGCCTATAGTCATAAGACATAACTCTTTGCTTGTCCATCCAAAAACATTGGAATGAAAGAAAATTGAAAGAAAGATTATTGCCAAAACGATAGTCAAAATTATGCCTATTAGTATCACGGTCCAATTCAAAGTTAATTCGATTGCACCTTTCATTTTCCTATCACTTTCTTCAAAAATTCTTCTATTCTATCATATATTTTTCCTGATTTCAAATCTTCCATAAAACCTTTTGAAAAAAAGATTAAAATTCCTATTATAACTATTGCAACAAGCAAGAAAAAGATTATAACATAAATGTGGTCTAGCAAATTTATCCCTTTCATTTGAATACAACCTCAACAGGGAATTTTAACAAATACCTAACCACAACCATCACCAATATGAAAAAAATTATCAATCCTACAACCAAGGACAATACAATTTTTTGTACTCTTTCTTCCATTCACATCACTTGAAATATATTAATTATCATTCCTGAAAGTGCAACATAAATAGAAATTGAAAATATAACAAAAATAATTGTGGAAATTAAGAGTATTTTAGAAATGTAATTAACCCAAACAACATAGTCAAAACCTGTTTCAAGACCAACAACCAAAATTCCTGAAATTATCGAAATTTCTATAAGATAGATACCTATAACAAGTTGGAAAATAGCTGGAGAAACTCTAGCAGTCTTCCAAACTTCAAGCATCGGAAAACCAATTGAAGGAATACCAGAAATTTCTGTTGGCGTAATCTTTCCTAAACTTACGGAAAATGAGATTAAAATTCCCATAATAATTAATCCTAAGGCTGTTGCTACACCAGCGACTAGTGGGTTCAAGAAAAATGACATGAATTTGATTGTAGAAACATTGTCTGCAATCAAATCTTCTATTTTGTTTTGAAGTAAAGAAAGTTTTTTAAGATGCTTGGAAATTGTCTCAAGAGCTTGAGAAAGAAATATAGAACCTTTTGAAGAAATATCAGCTATTATTCTGAAAACAGATGTAAGCATCACGGAATTGTATTTTTTCACAATTCCTGTGTTTTTGTCGAAAAGTGCTGAATTTAAACTTCTGCCCAATAATATGTTTTCTTTCAGATCTTTGAATAGTTCTTCTATTTCAAAAATTTTTGATCTTGTAGAAAGAGAAAGTATTGACCTTTCAAAAGGCACTCCAATTTTTAAAGAATGTGAAATTTGAAGCAAAATTGAATCTAACTCAGACTCAATTCTTCTTATTTTTTTCATTTTTTCCATTATTTTTCCCGTGTAGAGGATTAAAGGTAAAGTGAAGAGCGACACAATTGTTATAAGAAATAGAGAAGTTGTAAGTGCGGGTGTTGTCAAATCATTTATAAGAAATTCACATTCTTGAATATTCATTTTCAAACCTTCTGGCTTTTTTTCAACTTCAAACTTCTCGTTCATCCAAGCCGAACAAAGCTGGAAATTTTTTACATGAAAGTAAATATTCGGTATAAACATCATTGATATTATCAGCCCCAAGATCAAAAGTATAGGAAGAATATTCACTTGTTTATTCAAAAAATTGAATGTTAAAAATTGTCTCTCCAATTCTATTGGCGATGTTACAAGAGGTCTTCCGTTTATCACAAACATAATCAAAATGAGAAGAATTGTTGGTAAGAAAACATCATAAACAAAAAATACACCTATGATGTTTAAAAGCTCTGGTAAGAAAATTGTGAGTAAAGGAATAAGAGTAAGTCCAATAATTGGAAGTATTAGACCTAAAACCATTATGGCTGTTGTTGGGAGCTTTAATTCCCTTGCATATTTTTCCATTCTTTGGTAACTTTCATCAACGGCCAAACTAGTAGCTTCATCCAACAATTTTTCTCCTTGATATGGGTTTTTAGAATATGCTATTAGAAGTTTTAGTGCTTCACTAAACTCTCTAGCCTCCACATACCATTTATCAGCAACTTCATTTAAACCTTCTTCAAAAGTAAATATTTTTTGTGAAACTAAATCAGACAAAACTTTTCCTAAATCTGCTTTTATCGGACCTCTTAAGTTTTTGTAAGCCAAAATAACCGCATTTTCAAGATTTGGAATTTGAGAAAGAGAAATTACCATATAAGTTATGCAATGCACCATTTCAGAAGATGCTTGAGCACGAACAATTTTTACTTTCAAGTATGGATAATAGTAAATGGAAAAGGTGAAGAACCCTATCATGAAAAGCAAATAGAAAAAATAAGAAAAATTAAACAATAGAGAAATTATAAAAGCCACCAAAGTAGAAAAAATGAAAAATAGAAATGCGGCTGAGATATTTGAGGTTGGTGGTATCTTTAGCATAGAAAATTTTATGATCTTCTCTTCTTCTTTCATCTTCCTTTCATTGAACTTTATTCTCAAAATGTTGTAAGAGAAATTGCAAAAAATCTCATACAGGCTTTTCTTTTTTTTTCTTTCTATTTCCTTATAAATTTCTAGCACTTCTCTTGATACCATCTAATCATCTTTTAATCTTTTCCTTAAACCAATTTAGCCATCTTTCATAAATCATCTTTGAATCTAGACCACCAACTTCTTCTCTAACCTGCTCTGAAATCATATGAAACATTTCATTGCTTTGAACTACTATCTCAGCTTCCAATATATCATCTCTTCCCAATTCTCTGGCAAAATCAACCATTGTTTGTCTTATTTTTGCTCTTAGTAAAATGTTGTCCCAAACTGCATCCCAATTTCCATGCCACTCTCTAACACGCTTAGCAATTTCATTCAAAACATAGCTCTCGCCATTAATTAAAGTGTCTGTAGGTTTTAGTCTATCTTCTTTAGCAGAATATTCCATAAGCGTGACAAATCCGCCTTCATCCAAAGGATCTTGTTTCCAATGTTTTCTCACTTCTGTTAGCTCCGTCACGCGCCTAAATCTTCTCAAACCATCCGGTGTCTTGAGCAAATTGCAAATTGTTATGGCATCCAAAGCTTTAAAGCTTGTTGGTGGAACTTTTAAGTCATTTACAACCCTATCATAAACTCCATAAGCCGATTCTCCGTGAATTGTGCCAGCAACGAGATTTGCCAAAGCTCCGATTCTCATTGCCTCGAACAAGGCCAATGCTTCACTGCTTCTTACCTCACCTATTATCAAAACAGAATCTCCTAATCTCAAAGCAGTCCTTAAAGCTTCTTCTGCCGGAAGCTCTGCTTCAACCCTTGTTATAACAGATCTAGATTTCAATCTTTCTATGTTGTAGCCTAAATTCATGAGCTGCACTGCCGGAAGCTCTAATGTATCTTCAACAAGACAAAGACGGAACTTTTTCATAACTTCAAGCATTATAGCTCCTAACAAGCTTGTTTTGCCTGAGCCTCGACCTCCAGCAACAAGCAAGCTTCTACCTCCATCAACAATAAAACTCATAACTCCAGCATACAAAGAATCAAAAAACCCTGCTTTTATGAAAAGTGGGAAAGTCCATGGCTTATCTCTATGTCTTCTAAAAGCATAACCAAGACCATAAGGAGATAAAGTTCTTGTTATTGCCGCAACTCTTGCCCTCCCACCAGGTACTAAAAGCTCTGTATCAAGCACGGGATTTGCTTCATCTAAAGGCCTTCCTGAATAAAGCCTAAATCTTGTTGCCCAAGCATCTGCATCTTCTTTTGTTGGCAACAAATTTGTTTCACATTCTTCAAACTCGGCATGATTGATGAAAATTGGTGTGGAGCCTATTGGTGAGTTTATGTAAACATCTTGAACTTTCTCATCTGCAAGTAAAACTTCCAAAATGCCAAAACCTGCAGTATATCTTGCAAGAATCTCTGCCAGTTCTTCAAGCTCTTGAGAAGAAAGCTCAACCCCCCTGCTTCTGGCTATATCTCTTATTAAATCCCTTCCTATGCTCATAAAAACTTCTCTTGCTTTCTCTGGTTCAGTGAATTCCCTTTCTGAAGGCCTATGCTCAGCAAGGTATCTTCTTGCTAGATCCAAAATCATGTACTTATCTTCACTCAAAGTGAATTCTGGTGGAATCACATGATAAACATACCTTATCTTTCCCGGAACTTTGAAAATTTCAACAGAAGTTTTACCAACAAAATATTTTTGAATTGAAATCCCGTCTTTTGGGGGCATAATCATATAGCGCGTAAGCATAAAATTAGGTCTTATTAGAGGTCTGAAAACTTGTCTGTAAAAGCTTCTATCTCCTGGTTTGAATTGGGAGAGTTTTGATTTGAAAATTTGAATTAAAGTGCAACTAGACAAAATTTTTTCCATTGGCAACAAAACTTTTTCAAGATATTCTGTATGACAAAGTTTTGTTTGATCTTGAAATTTTTCTGCCATCATTTTTTCTCTCAAAATCATCTTTTCTAACATCACATAAGCCCCTATTGGGTCTTTTCTCAAAACTTGAGTAACAAGAAATTGAAGTTCTGAAAGTCTTCTTGGAAAAAGCTTTTCGCATTGGCTTGGGCCAAACTTGTTGATGGAGATAAGCTTCTCTTCATTCAAAATCTTGTTATAAGCATTAGCTATTTCTTTTAAAAGTTTAACTTGCTCATAATCATATTCCCTTTCTCTTGTTTCAACTATAACAATTCTTTCCACACCCTTGGTTTCAAGCAAAGTATCGATTACCACAGCCATACAAGCCTCTGAGTCTTCTATGCTTGGCTCTATAGCCCAGTTCATAGCATTTATTCTAAGAGTGTTTTCAATAACCTCATAATCTACCATACAATTAATTTATCTATTCCACAAAACAAATTGTTTATTGAGAGATATGGCTGCTAAAGAAGCTGGAATAGAAGTTTTGACAAGTGAAATGGTAAGGAGATTGAACGAATATAGCAGTAGGATAAAAAATGTAGAATTAAGACTTGAAAGAATAGAAAGTAGAGTAACAAGTATAGAAGAAACTGTACTAAGCCAATTAAGTAACTTAAAGATTGGTTTAGATAAACTTTCTCAAAAAATTTCTTCTCTTGTGGATAGATTAAACTCAATAGAAAGTGAAATTTTGAGAATAAACAAGGAACTTGGTAAGACCGCACTCAAGAGCGATATCAAGAAAATAGAAACTTTTATAGATATTGTTAATCCCGTGACTTCAAAATTTGTTACAAGAGATGAATTAGAAAGAATTCTGGAAGAGAAGCTCAAAGAAACATAAATTTGTATTTAAAAAACCAGAAAATAATATAGGGAAAATCATGCCTTTGCCTTTTTTACAACAAAAACCAGAAGTTGTAAAAAGCAAGCCACCTGTAGAAAGGATAAAAGAACTTTCTTCAAAAGGATTCTCAGAAGTTGAAATAATTGATATTCTTAGAAAGGAAGGTTATTCTCCAGAAGAAATAGATGTTGGTCTTACAGAAGCTTTGAAAATGGGAGTTAGTGGTATATCTCCTCCTGGAGAAGGTCCTGTTAGCTTACCCAAGCTTGAAGACCTGCAACCAAAACAAACACAACTAGAAATACCAGAAACATCCTTACCTCAAGACTATTCTTATTACACTACACCTCTCTATGCTCTACATTCAGAACAATCATATCCAACAGAAGATTACATAGAATTCATTGTAAAGGAAAAAACAGCAGAACTTAATGATAAGCTTAAAGAATTTATGATAAAATACTCAGAGCTTGAAAAGAAGTTTGCTGAAATTCATCAACAATTGAATGAGCTTATGAGAGCCAAAACAAGCGGTGAACAACTTGTACTTGCAAGGCTAGATGAGGTGAAATCTGTTTTAACTGATATGGAAACAAGAATTGCTGGTTTAGAAAAAGCTTTTAAAGATGCTTTACCAGCATTGATAGAAAGTGTGAGAGCTTTAAGTGATGTGGTACAAAGAGTGAAAAAACTTTCTTGAACAAACTTAAATTTTTCAGAAATCAAATAAAAATTGAGAGAAATGGTCAATTTTTTCAAAATTTCAGCTGCTGCTTTTGCTTTCCTTACACTCTTTTCTCTTCATGCTCTAGCTCAAAATCCTTTTCTTGATATGATACAAAGTTTTAAAGAAAGCGGTGTTTTTGATATTTTCCTTTTCATTTTATTTTTTGTTACTTCTTATGCAATCTTGATGAAATCAAAAGTTTTGGGAAGTAATGCAGGAGTAAATGGTGTTGTTGCATTGGGTATAGCTTTCTTCCTTTCTCTTTATTCAACTTTTACAGGATTTAGCCTTATTGAGCCCATGTCCAGATTCTTCACCCAAGCAAGTGTTATAGCACTTATGTTTATTGCAGCTCTTGTAATAGCAAGTGTTTTCTATCCCGACCTTCCAAAAATGCTTGCCGAACATATAAAAGGACCTACAATACTCTATATACTCATTCCCTTGGCTTTAGCACTCCTTATAACATCAAGAGTAATCTGGGTCTTTTGGGCTGGATATAAAGCTACTCCAGGACCAAGTAGTGATATCATGGTGCTTATAGTTGGTTTATTAATTTTTGGTATCATATTGATAATAGCAACAATAATTGTTGGTGGGGGTAAAAAATAATGGTAAGCCCATTCGAGCTTATGGTACTGAAGCTTCAAGAATATGGCTTCTTCACATTCTTACTACCTTTCATTTTAATGGCAGCTATTCTCTATGGTTTACTTAGGAAATCACAAATTTTCGGTCCACCCGAGAAAAATGTTGCAGTTAATGCTGTTGTTGCCATAGTTGCAAGCTTCATGGTGTTGGCTGCCCCTGTAATAGCTGGAATAAATATAGAACAACAACTTGCAAAGTTCTTCCTTCATAGCATGATAGCAGTTATTATACTTGTTGTTACCCTTCTCACAATAGGAATGTTCGTAGGTCCAGATCTACCTACCAAGCTTCAAGACAAACTTGGCTCTAAATTTCTTGGAGGCTTGTTAGTTGTTGGTATTGTTATTGGTTTAACCTTACTCGTTACAAGCGGTTTAACAAATGTTTTCTTTCCAGAAGGATTTGGGGGAATTCCTGAAGATGTTGTGATCTCGATAGCAACGATAGCCATTCTCTTGATAATAATAATGCTAATAGTGATTTTTGTTAGTCGTGAAGAGAAGAAGAAATCATAGTTTCTAGAAATTCTTTTTCTGTGAAGTGGAGCGAACCTGGAACTATTAAAACTGCTGGTAATTTTATTTCAAACTCCATCAAATCTTTGATACATTTGAAGAAAATTTTCATCTCTTTGCTCCCTGCTCTAGAAAAAACAATTATCTTATCGTTCGTACTTATAATTTTATCTTTTCTTACCTCTTCAAGTCTTAACAGAATTTCCAAGGCTTCCTTTACACTCATTAGCTTATTTTCTTCTGTATCTATATCTAAGAGGCAAAGTGTATGCAGGCCACGAGCCTTATTCATCTTTATAGTTTCGTAAACTGATTCTGGAAGTTTACCTCTTGTTTTCTCAAGGAAAGGAATTGTAACGCATGAACCAAATTTATAGATGTGTAGACCTGTTTCTGCTATAGCTGAAAAAATGGAAGAATTATGGATGACTTCAGTTTTTATCCCCCTTTTCCTTGCTTCAAGAATTAAAGCTGAATGTGTGGTGGCAACCAAAGGATCGCCTCCCACAAAAATTGCTATGTCTTGAGTTTTTGCTTCTTCCAGAATTTTCCCAGAATTTTCTTCCAAATCTTTTCTCTTCAAGACTTTGATTTTCTTTCCTATAATTTCTTCCAATTTTTCCAAATCACCAAACCAGGCTGTTGTGTAAAGTTCTATGTAAACTTTGTTTGCCTTCTTTGCTTCCTCTATTCCCCTCAAGCTCAAATCTTTTTCATCAAACAAGCCTAAGCCTATTAGTACAAGCATAATTCAAAATAGATTGAAAAAATATTTATGAAGGTTTTATTTTCTGGAAAATCTGTTAAAGGCAAAGATCATGAAGAAAATGAAGATGGCATGCTTTTGGAGCCTGAGCTCAAACTTTTTGCTGTTGCGGATGGGGTTAGCATTCCAAAAGATGGAAAAGAAGCAAGTCGGAAGGTTTTAAAGTATTTGAAAGAAAACTTCAAAGGAAATTTAAAAGAAGCGATAGAAAAAACCAATAAAGCTTTTGTGGAAGAAAAGTGGAAGGAAGTGTTTGAAGGTTACACTACAATAGCAGCTGTTCACTTGAAAGAAAATTCTGTCGAAGCTTGTAATGTTGGTGATAGCCCAATTTTCTTGATCAGGAAAAATAAAGTTGAAAGCCTGGCCTTTATTGACAAGATTCTTGGAACAAGCACTTTGACTCAAGCCATGGGAGAAGAATTCATTAAAGTTCATTTTTTTGAGAAAGAATTGAAAGTTGGTGATTTTATTTTATTGGCAACAGATGGAATAACTGATGTTTTAGGTGAAGAAGAAATTGCTAAATTGTTGAAAAATGAAAACAATCTAGAAAGAATTGTTGAAAAAATTATAGAAGAAGCTGAAAAGAAAGCAAGTTTTTATCAAGATGATAAGACCTTGGTTTTAATTAAGGTGGTGGGGTGAGCTTTGATATTATAGGTAGCAAAGAAAAGGCTGTAGCAATTGTTGAGATTGAAGAAAGCGAAGATGGGAAAAAAATAGCTGAAGAGATAATGAAGAAGCATAAAAATGTTAAGTGTGTTTTGAAAAAAGCTTCTGGAAGAAAAGGTGAGCTCAGGCTGAGAGAATATGAGCTGATAGCTGGTGATGAAAATACTGAAGTTATTCATAAAGAATATGGTTATAGCTTAAAGCTTGATCCACAAAAAGTTTATTTTTCACCAAGAGAAGCTCGAGAGAGGCAAAGGATAGCCGAGCAAGCCAAGCCCGGTGAAAGAATTTTAGTGATGTTCTCTGGAATAGCTCCCATAGCAATAGCCATAGCAAAAAAACAGCCTGAAGTTGATAAAATTTATTGCATAGAGAAAAATGAAGAAGCACATAAATATGCGGAAGAAAATGTGAGGAGAAACAAACTTTCACATAAGATCTTCTTGATTCATGGGGATGCTGAAGAAGAAGCAAAAAAGCTAGACATAAAATTTGATAGAATTGTGATGCCTTTGCCTTTTGGAGCTAAGAGCTTTCTTGATGTTGCTTTTAGCTGCCTGAAAGATAGAGGCATAATTCATTTTTACTCTGTTGAAGAAGAGGGCAACTTAAAAGCATTAAGTGAGATAGAAGCTACTGCAAAAAAATATGGGAAAAAAATAAAGGTTCTGAATGTTAAAAAAGTTTCAGAGTATGCACCAAGAAAATGGAAAGTTTGTATAGATTTTCTGGTGAGTTAGTGGATTTGGAAAAGGAAATAGAAAATACGCAAGTCTTAATTTTGATGGGAGGAAGTGGCAAAAGGATAGGAAATCCTGAATTACCAAAGGCCTTAATGAAAGTTGGGGGGAAAGCTCTAATAGATCGTTGCATAGAATTCTATGCTAAACATGGGTTTAAGGATTTCATACTTCTTGTTGGTTTTATGCATGAAAAAATTGAAGAGCATGTTGGAGATGGTTCCAAGTATGGTGTAAAGGTAAGGTATTGTTTAGATCCATCAATTAAAAAAGTTGGTAAAGGTAAGGCTTTGAAGAATGCCATTTTAACTGGAGTAATTGATTTAAACAAAAGAGCGATAATAGCTTATCCTGATGATGTCTATCTTGACGAAGAAATTCCAATCAAGCTTTTGAAGAAGCATCTTGAATTGAAAGAAAGTAAAAGAATAATAGCTACTTTAGCTTGTGCTTCTGGAGTTGAATATCCTTATGGTGTAGCTTTAGCTTATGATGGTGAACTAGTGGAAGAATTTTTTGAGAAACCAATAGTTCAAATTCCCTCAACAATTGGTTTGTATATGGTTGAGCCTGAATTCTATAAAGAAGTTGAAAAAATATTGACATGGGGGAAGAAAAAGCAATAGAGTTTGAAAGTGTTGTTTTTCCTAAGCTTGCTAAAGAAAAGAAGCTTGGCAGATTTTTGATAGAACCAAAGAAATGGATTGCAATCAACACACAAAAGGAATTGGAAACTGCTGAAAATGTTTTAAGCAAAAAATAAACTTTTTCAAAAGACAATTTTCTATCAGGCGGGAGTCGCCTAGCCTGGTCAATGGCGCAAGGTAGCTTAAGCCTTGAATCAGAGCCTTGTGGCTTAGTGCCTTCGTGGGTTCAAATCCCACCTCCCGCACTAGGGCTGAGGGATATATACATCTTTTTGAAATTTGGTAATTTTCATAAAAAATCAAATTAATTTAAATCTTTAAACTCTTTATTATTTTCATGGTATATGAACTAACTATGGCTTTTGTACCAATATTAGGATTTATTTTAGGTGGTATACGCTTCATAATATATAAGCAAATTATAAAAGAAAGAAACAAAATTCTAGAAAAAATTAAAGAAGATTATAAAAAATTTCTTAAACATCCCAAAATAACTTCCGATGAAGAAAAAAGAAATTTTATAAAAAATCTAGCTGGGTTATATAAATTTGAAATAGAATTAAAAAGAGTTGATATAAGTTTTAAAAACTTATTTTTTGGATTCATAGGACTACTTGTCGGTATTTTTATTTTTGATGTATTTGGTGTACCATCTTTAATTGTTGTTATTATCATTTTGGAAGTTTTTGGAATTTTGTCTTTTCTTGAGTTTATGTTCCTCAACGAAACATACAACCACATTAATTTGTATGAATCAGGGAAACCACCAAAAGAATTTATTAAGAAAATTTGGTAGTTTTCTTAAAAATCAAAACTTAACATTTTTCGTTTGTTTCCTCTATTAACAAAAGTTGTTGATAGTATTCTCTTGAAGAATATCGACAACATTTATACATCTCAGAAAATTTACAAAATTTCCCAAAGTAAGTTGCACATTCGGCTTTTATTCGAATATAAGCATTTTTCACACTGTCATTAAAAGTTGGTTTAAATTTGAAGGTAGACAATTGACCAGCATCAACTCGGTAGACAATACTTCTACTATCTTCAACTTTTCCAAAGTCATCTATGAATTTTATTTTATCTGAAGTAAAGGTTACATTGAAAAATGCTGAAATTTTTCCACCATTATTTAACTGATATAAGTTTCTAATTTATCATTTAAAATGGTAGGGCAAACTTTATCTGCAGTGCTTGTTTGAATTACCCAAACCATTTCTGGTAAAGAAATATAACCATAAATTATTGTACCGATTGCTATCAGAATTGCTAAATAAGTATAGAATCGTTGTGGTGAAATTCCTTTCATAAGATAGAGTTTTCTAGTTAAAAATATTTATATTTATCAGCTTCGAAGCTATAAGATGGTTAATTAAACATGATTCTCATTTTATTTCACAACTACTGGTTCAATCAAAGAACTATATTGTTTATGATAAAGAAGAAGGACAAATTGAAAATATAGGTTTTGTAGAGGGTAAACAATTAGATTGCTCTTGCATAGCAAATATAACGATAAAATCTTAATTTGATTTTTTATGAAAATTACCAAATTTCAAAAAGATGTATATATCCCCACATCTTTATAGTTAAAATTCTAGTACCAACAAATGTTGGCTCAGCCAATATTCGCCAAAAAATGAAGTAGACTAGATTGCAGATAGTTTTAAATATCTTTTTTCCTAACTTCAATTTAGGTGTAAGAGATGGGCGATAGTTTTTGCATCAACTAACTTTTACCTTGAGTTTTTGGATGATTTTCTGAAACTAAACAAAATTTATTTTAAAACACTAAATTCTTTGAATAACAATATAAAAATTAAGCTCGGGTGGCCGAATCTGGTTAGGCAGTCGGCTGCAGTTGGTCTTTTGATAAAAGATGAGAAGTTGAGACCGACGCATGTGGGTTCAAATCCCGCCCCGAGCTCTTCAAAGTGATAAAATGCTTAGAGTCTTCAACACACTTACAAGAAAAAAAGATGTTTTTAGGCCAATAGAAGACAAAAAGGTTAAAATGTTTGTTTGTGGTCCTACAGTTTACGATTTTTCTCACTTAGGACATGCAAAAACTTATGTACAGTTTGACATGATCGCAAGATACTTGCGATTTAAAGGTTTTGATGTTTTTTATCTTCAAAACATTACTGATTTGGATGACAAAATAATAGATAGGGCTAGAAAAGAAGGTGTAGATCCAAAAGAAATAGCGAGAAGATTTGAAGAAGAATATCACAAAGATATGAAAGCTTTGAATGTTATTTCTGTTAATAAATATGCTCGCGCCACTGACTACATAAAAGAAATAATAAGTCAAGTTGAAAGGTTGCTCAAGAAAGGCTTTGCCTATGAAATAGAAGATGGGATTTATTATGATATAAGCAAGTTCAAAGAATATGGTAAGCTTTCTGGAAGAACTGTTTTAGAAGCAGAAGACGCTGTTTCAAGAATCGATGAAAGTGTGAACAAAAGAAATAAAGGAGATTTTTGTTTATGGAAGAGATCTAAGCCGGGTGAACCAAAGTGGCCATCTCCTTGGTTTGAAGGTAGGCCTGGATGGCATATAGAAGATACTGCAATTACCGAAGCTCATTTCGGACCACAATATGATATCCATGGAGGAGCAAGAGATTTGATTTTTCCACATCATGAAGCAGAAATTGCACAAATGGAAGCAATTTCAGGTAAAAAACCTTTTGTGAAGTATTGGCTCCATACAGGTTTTCTTACAGTTAATGGAGAAAAAATGTCAAAGTCTTTAGGAAATTTTGTGACAATAAAAGATGTTCTTAAAAAATATGATGCTGAAACAATAAGGTTGTTTTTCCTTTCTTCACATTACAGGAGCCCAATTGATTATAATGAAAAGAATTTGGAGCAAGCCAAAAAAAATCTTGAAAGATTGTACAATACTTTGGAAAAATTAGAAGAAGCAAAAAAAGTGAGGAAAAAAACAAAAAATGAGAAAGATTTTGAAGAATTTATGAGAAAGATTGTGAAAGATTTTGAAGAATTTATGGACGATGACTTCAACACGCCAAAAGCTTTGCTATGCTTATATAAACTTTCTAGCAAAACAAACATCTTGCTCGAAAAACAAAAAAATGAAATAAATGAAAAACTTGCAACAAAAATAATCGAAACTTTTAGAAAACTTGGCTATATTTTTGGAATACTGCAAAAAGAAATAAAAAGGGAGGAAATTCCTGAAGAAATCAAAAAATTAGTTGAAGAAAGAGAAAATGTAAGAAAAGCTAAAGATTTTGAGAAAGCTGATGAGTTGAGAGAAAAAATTAAATCTTTAGGATATATTGTTGAAGACACAAAAGATGGGCCCAAAGTTAAGAAAATTAACCCCTAAACTTAATATTCACAAACTTCTTCCCCCTTTCAATAATTTCTTTAATTTCATTTTTCTCAAAAGGTGTGAAACTCTTTTGAGAAAGAGTTTCATTAAATTTCTTAAAATTTTGAAGATAGTAAACTTTTGCTCCTCTAATACTCTTACAAATTTCAATAACATCTTCAATTGAATGAAATTCTTTCATTAAAGTTGTTCTAAATTCGTGGTCAATTGAAGAAGAAAGCAAAATTTCTATGGATTTTTTAATGTTTTCAAATGTTTCTTCATTCAAATTTCCTACAATCTCCTTGTATTTTTTAAACTCCAATCTTGTTTTTATGTCCATCGCAACATAATCCACAAGTTTGTTTTCAATTAAATTCAAAAGCATTTTTGGATTACTTCCATTCGTCTCTAAACCTACTAAAAAACCTATTGATTTAATTTTTTCAATTAAATTTGGTAGATCTTCATTTAAAGTCGGCTCACCACCTGTAAAAACAACAGCATCGATGAATTTTTTATTTTCCTCAAAATAAGATAAAATGTAGTTTTCTGAAAATCCTTTTATTTCTTTGATTTTTTCTGGCAAAACTAGTTGTGGGACATAACAAAATTGACACCTGAAATTACAACCTGCTAAAAAAATTATAGAAGATATTTTTCCGGGATAATCAAGTAAGCTTGTTTTTTGAAACCCTGCTATTATCATCTATCATAAATTTTGAAAAACTTTATCAAAAGTTTTTCTCTGCCTGAATTCTTCCTGCTTTCCTTCATTCCATTGTTCAACTGGCCTCAAATAACCAACCACTCTTGAATAAACTTCCGTTCTTTTATTACATTTTGGACAAGTGGGAGCTTCTCTTGGAATGTAACCATGATCTTGACAAATACTGAAAGTTGGTGTTATGGTGAAATAAGGTAGCTTGAAATTGTTACAAATTTTCTTGACTAAAGCTATTAAAGACTCTACAGGAATGTTTGCTTCTCCAAGCCAAATGTGAACTACTGTTCCACCTGTATACTTTACTTGTAAAGGATCTTGTAGCCTTAAATATTCCCAAAGATCGTCTGTAAAGTAAACAGGTAAATGAGAAGAATTAGTATAATAAGGTTTGGCTCCTTTTTTAACTTCTTCTTCATTTGCAACTATTATATCTGGGTACTTTTGTTTATCGATTTTTGCCAACCTGTAAGAAGTAGCTTCAGCTGGTGTTGCTTCCAAATTATAAATGTTTCCAGTTTCTTGTTGAAAATCTTCAAGTCTCTCTCTCATGTAATCCAGAACTTTTTCAGAAAACTCAAGACCAGCTTTATCTCCTATGGAACAACCTAAAAAGTTCAAACAAGCTTCATTCATTCCAACTAAACCAATTGTATTGAAATGATTTTTCCAATATTCACCAAAACTTTGTTTTATTTTTCTCAAGTAAAATTTTGCATAAGGATAAAGTCCTCTTTCAGTCAGTTTTTCTAACCAAGTCCTCTTTATTTCTAAAATTCTTTTACATATTTCCATCATCTTATCCAATCTTTCGAAAAATTCTCTTTCTTCTTTTGACAAATAGCCTATTCTTGGCATGTTAATCGTGACCACACCTATGCTACCAGTAAGTGGATTGGCTCCAAACAAGCCTCCACCTCTTTTCTTCAATTCCCTCTTATCGAGACGAAGATGACAGCACATTGAACGAACATCTTCTGGATTCATATCAGAATTGATGAAGTTTGCAAAATATGGTATGCCATACTTTGCGCTTGTCTCAAAAATTCCTAATATAGCTTCATTTTCCCATTCAAAATCTTTTGTTATGTTTATTGTTGGAATTGGAAAAGTGAAAACTCTGCCAACAGCATCCCCTTCAAGCATAACTTCTGCCAAAGCTTTATTGAAGATGTTCATCTCTTCTTGAAAATCACCATAAGTTACATCCAAGACATTGCCACCGATTATCACCGGCTCATTTTCCATAAATTTTGGGACTTTAAGGTCAAGAGTGATGTTAGAAAATGGTGTTTGGAAACCAACTCTGGTTGGAACATTCATGTTAAAAATAAATTCTTGTAAAGCTTGTTTAACCTGTTTGAAGTCAAGACCATCATATCTTATAAAAGGTGCTAGAAGAGTGTCGAAATTAGAAAGAGCTTGTGCACCTGCAGCTTCTCCTTGCAGTGTAAACATGAAGTTAACTATTTGACCTAAAGCTGACCTGAAATGCCTGGCTGGTTTTGAAGATATTTTTCCTCTAACTCCAGTAAAGCCAGAGAGCAATAAATCTTGTAAATCCCAACCAACACAATAGGGACCTAAAATTCCCAAATTATGGATATGTATATCACCATTTAGATGAGCTTCTCTGAGTTCAGGGGTTGTTTTGTTGTAAATTCTATGTAACCAATATTGAGAAATCACCTGAGAAGAAATATGAAAATTTAAGGCTTGGAGGGAAAAAGTTGTGTTTGCATTTTCCCTAACAAGCCATGTTTTTTCATCAAGATAACTATCTACCAACTCTCTTATTTGATTGTGTAAGGCTCTGTAGAGAATGTAGGCTTTTGCTGTTTTGTAATGACCGTTTTCAACTAGAACTTTTTCTACTAAATCTTGGACTTGTTCTACAGTAGGAATTTCTCCAGGTTTAAGTTGTTTTTTAAGTAACTCCACAACTTGAAAAGAAAGTTTTTCAGACAAGCTTCTGTCTTTACCACCAACGGCCTGAGCAGCTTTCCATATAGCTTCTGTTATTTTATTCTGGTCGAAATCAACTATCCTACCATCTCTTTTTATGATTTTTGTAATCTTTACTTCATCGTGATTTTCTTCACTCATGCTATCGCCAAAAAAACTATATCTAAAATAAACCTTCTTTTAAATATTCATTTCTCTATTACATAATTTATATCTAAAAACACAATTCTTTTTTACATCAAGGTGAAAATGTGGACCTGTATCTTGCATCAATCCTAATTTTTGCATTAATCTTAGCTATTTTAATTTATAGAGATAGAAAAAACATAGAATTTCATTACATCATTTTGATGAGAAGAACAAAAACAGGAATAAAAATTCTAGACAAACTCGCCAGACCAAAGCTTTTTTGGAAAATATTAGGAAGTTTTGGAATTCTAATTGCATTTTTTTTAATGTTTGAAGGCTTAGTTTCTTTGATAAGATACGGGCAACTTTTAATAGAAGGTATTGTTAAGATGCCAGGATTGAGTTTTGTTTTTCCTTCAATTAAGCCTGAAATTGAAGCCGGACCAGGATATTTGCTTCTACCTTTCTGGTTTTGGTTGATAATAATAATTTCAGTAATAGTTCCACACGAAGTGTTTCATGGAATAATGAGTAGGGCTGAAAAGATAAAAGTGAAAACTGCTGGTGTTTTGCTGTTTTTAATTTTGCCAGGAGCTTTTGTAGAGCCAGATGAAAAACAATTGAAAAAATCTAGTCTTTTGACTAAACTTAGGGTTTTTGCATCTGGCAGTCTAGCAAATTTCCTTGTTTATCTAATTGTTTTTAACATAACATCACACATACTTTGGTCTTATTTTGTTCCGGGACCAATAATCATAAGAGAAGTGAATGAAACAGGACCTGCTGCACAAGCTGGTTTAAAACCAAATATGATAATTAGCGAAATAAACAAAAAACCAGTAAAATTAACTTATAATGAATTTTTATTGGGCTCTAGATTTCTTCTTGAAGAAACCAAAAATTTGAAGCCTGGTGATGAAATAATTGTGTTAGCAAATGGAACAGAATTTAAAATTAACTTGGCTTCTCATCCTGAAAATGAAACACTTCCTTACTTAGGAATAATTTACTCCCCAATTGTGAGGGAGGGATTCGTGCCAATTGGCTTTGTCTTTACATTATTGACATGGATTTGGATAATAAATTATGCTATTGCTATCTTCAATATAATGCCAATATATCCTTTAGATGGTGGGATGATGATTCAAGCTGTAGCAGAGAAAATAAACAAGAAACACTCCAAAAGAATAACACTTGCAATAACATTATTAACAGTTTTAATCTTGTCTTTCAACTTCATTGCTCCTTTTCTCTTGTAGAAAGTACTTCAACTTTCCTTATCTCAAAATTTTTGATTGGATAAATTTTTTTAGTTTCTTCTATAATCTTTGTTTTTATTTCATCGGAAATCAAACCTCTAACAAAATCATCCAAATTTTTGGCTTCAACTTCTTGTTTTATTATTTCTTCTATCTTTTTTCTAATTGCTTTTTCAATACTGCCTTTTGCTTTTCTAGAAACAACGCATATACACTTCACTCTTAACTCTATCCCATCTTTTGTAAAAACATCTTGAATTGTGTCTATTCTTCTAACTCTTCTTACAACCATTCTTGAAATGTAGTCTTGCAAACACTCAGCACCATGGAACTCTGTAAAAGCTTTGTTTCCTTCAACTTTGTTTATCTTGAACAAAATTTTCAAATAATACTTGTTGACATTTTCTGTGAGTTCTAAAGCACTCAAAATAATTTCTCTACCTATCAAAAGTTTTGGATCACTTGCCATAGTTAAGCCTATTTCTTTCTCACCAAAAACTTTTGGTGAAATTATCACATAATCTTCTTTTGTTTTAGCTTTTTTCTTCACCAAACATTTCACCCAATTTTTTATCTACAATATTAACAAAATCGTTTTGTAAGTTTTTATCTATTAAGGCTCCAGCAGCGTGTGTATGACCACCTGCTTCTCCTTTTAATAACTTTGTAGCATAATATAAAACCTCTCTTAAATTTATATTTTTGATATCTTTAGGTAATCTAGCAGAAATTTTTAAACAATTATCTTCACTTTCGGCTATTCCAAAAATCGGTTTTTTGGAATCAAATATGTTTGAATTCAATGCTATTGAAGTTATGGTTCCTATTAGAGTATCTTTAATCTTGTTTCCTGCTAGAATAAAGTTTGCATTTGGTGTTGAAAAGACAATATTACCTTCCTTCAAAAGTTTTATGCCTTCACTTATTTGTTTCCTATATTCTTCCAATATTTCCCATATCTCTTCTATATTTGAGCTACCTAAACAAATTTTTATACCTATATCTGCATTTCCAGTTCTTCCACAAGCATTCAATATTGTTGCGAATTCCCTTGCATCTTGTAGTTCTTCTTCTCTATCAAGAATTGTGTATATTTCACCAAAAATGTCTACAGCATTTGGTTGAGAAAATTTCAACCTTTCTAAGATTATAGCTGAGGCTAGCTTTTGTTGTTCTTCTATAGTTAGATCTTTCAATTTTTTCCACTCACCATTCTCCTTTACAGAGATGCCTAATTCAGAGAGAAATTGAACAGCATTAGATTCTGACCCTGTTATTCCTGGGATGAAAGGATCAAAGCTTTGCTCAAGAGATTTATGGATTGGTTTCGTGTTTCTACCATAAAGTCTTATTCCCTTACTGACCGCGATTTTGCCAACAGCTTCAGCTTCTTCTAAAATTTTTCTTGCTAAACCTCTTAACTTCCAACCCTCATCTTGCTCATCACCAACCGCACCAACTATTGCTAAATCTATCAAATCTGTGTTTTGAATTGAAACATTTTTTGCAAAAAGATAACAAATCATGGAAGATGAAATTTCTTCTTCATCAAATAAAAGTGGGTTAAGATGAAAGAGATTGTCATCTTTTAACATTTCTGGTTCATGATGATCTAAAATAAAAACTTCTGTTTTTTCTAAAAATTGTTTCAAGAAATTGAGTTGCCCACTTCCCAAATCTGAAAAAATGAAAAAATCTTTATCCGTGAATTTTATTTTTTTCACCACATTTTCTGTTAGTTGTTTCACAATTTTCAATTCAAAATTTTGTCCAAGCCTCAATAACATTTTTGAAAGTATAGCAGCACTTGTTAAACCATCCGCATCTATATGAGAAATTATCTTTGCTTTTTTTTCATTGATTATCGACTTGAAAATTTTTGACACTCTTTCTATTTCTTCCAGGAACAAGCTATCACTTTTGTACTATGAGTTTTGCTTTCTCAGGAGAGTATTCCCAGTCTGGAGGAAGAATTCCTTTTCTAGAATAATATTTCCCAAGTCTTTTTATCTTAGACTCTAAATTCTCCAATCCTCTCAAAGAATGTTTATCTGCTTTGTTTTTTTCTAAATGTGCCCTAAGGTTTACTGCTTTTCTCAATAAATTCATTAAATCTTCTGGAATTTCGGGATAAACTTTTCTCTCTTTCATTATCTGAGTTATACTCTTACCAGTTATCGTCTTAACATCAGGAATTCCATATTGGTCTCTCAAAATTGTGCCTATTTGAGCTGATGTCAACCTTTGTCTAGCTAGCTTTTCTATTAAATCTTCTATCTCTTCCTTTTTCATTTTTACCCATCTTGGTACAATCTTCACAGGAGGCTTATGACTCCCAGCTTTTCCTTTTTTTCTAGAGTACATCCTTGCCATGTTTACCACTTAATTATTCTTTAAGATTTGAACATTAATATTTAAAAATTCCTATTCAACCAAGATTTCTTTCACAAACCAAACTAAAACAAGTGCTACTGTTGAAACAAAACTTAAAAAGCTACCAAGCATGAGTAAAATTGCGGCTAAATTTTTTGGGTTAAAAATTGTCAAAAGAAAGCCAAAAGACAATACAATAACTCCAACTACTATTCCCAAAATTGAACAGTTTTCAGCAGTTTCAAATTTATCCTTACCTTTTAGCTTTTCTTTCAACATATCTAGCCCTAGCTTCAATTTCTTCCACCCTTTTCAAAACTTGTTCAGCATACTTATATTCTTGTTTATATCCTTTAACTATATTTTCCCAACATAAGCTTAAAATTTTAAAGTGAGTTGATTTGAGAGCTTCAAACAAAAGGTTTAAATCCATTCCTTGATCTTCTATTCTTCTTGAAAAGAAACCGAGTCCAAAATCGATGAAATAAATTTGATCGTCTTTTAGAATTATATTTGATGTTGTCAAGTCTCCATGAATGATACCTGCTGAATGAAGTTTGCCTATAAGTTTTCCTAACTCAAAACAAATTTTTTCAATTTCTTCTTTACTCGCAACAGAAAAAAATTCTTTCAATCTTTTCCCTTCAATAAACTCCATGATTATCTTGAATCTTTCATAATCTACTTCAAAAATCTTTGGAGTTAACACACCAATTTTTCTAGCTTCTGTTAAAAGCTTCACTTCTTTCTTTGTTCTTTCCTTCCTTAGCTTAATATCTATCTCTTCTATCCTATAACTTTTCTTTATTCTTTCTTTTATCAATACTTTTTTGCCTTCAATTTCATCCAAATAAAGAATAGCTTCTGCGCCTTGTTTTAAAACTTTCATAATTAATTTAAGGATCTTTAATTCCTTCTTCAGTTATCTTGAATACAGCCTCGCCTTCTGGCAAGCCTGGTGAATCGACCAATCTTGCTATTCTCATTCCTTCTTTTCCTCTTCTCAAATATAGCCTATAAGTTGCCATGTGAGCAAGAATTGCTCCACCAGAAGCTTTTACAGGATCACCAAACATTACAGAAGGATCCATCAAAACTTGGTTTGTTATGTAAACCGCAAGATTGTAAGCATCTGCCAGCCTTTGAAGCATGTGCAAGTGTTTATTCAATTTTTGTTGCCTTGGTGCAAGTTCTCCTCTTCCTATAAAATCTGCTCTAAAGTGTGAAGTCAAGCTATCTATTACTATGAGTTTGATGTTTTTCTCTTCAATTATCTCGTTTGCCTTTTCTACAAGAAACATTTGATGCTCTGAATTGAAAGCTCTGGCAACATGAATATTGGACAAAATTTTTTTAGGATCAAGATCTAAGGCTTTCGCCATTTGAGCTATTCTTTCAGGTCTAAATGTGTTTTCTGTATCAATGTAAAGAACATTTCCACCTAAACCACCTTTTTCAGGAGGTAATTGAACATTAACAGCAAGTTGAAAAGCTAGTTGTGTCTTACCACTTCCAAACTGTCCATAAGATTCTGTTATTGCTTGGGTCTCAACTCCACCACCAAGCAAATTGTCCAGATTTTTTGATCCTGTTGTTATCCTGGCAACTTTCAATCTTCTCTCTAAAATTTTATCCCCTGTTTCGTATCCAATTTCAAGCATTTCCCTTACAGCGTTTATTATCTTGGCTGCTTGACCTTCCCCAATCTCAGCAATTGCTGCTAACTCCCCAGGAGAAGCTACTGCTATAGCCATAGGATCTGTATATCCCACTTCCCTCAATTTCTCAGCAATTTTTTCTCCAACACCAGGAATATCTTCAAGTGAGATTTCTCTTTTCTTATTCATTTTCTAACTCCTCAACTAATCTTTTACTCTCTTCCAACACATTTAAATCTTTTGCATCCGATACTATAAATTCTAGCCTATCAAAAACTATATTCTTTTTCACTCTCCCTATGAGTTGTAATTCTCTTCCTAAAAGTTTTTGTTTCACCATCTCATATCTCTCTCTTTCTTCCATTTCTTCCAAGTCTTTTGCTGAAAGCTGTAAAATCTTCTCAGCTTGCTCTCTAAAGAAAACTGCTCTTATGTTTGCCGTGCCATCATCAATTATTGTTGTTAGTATCAAAGCTTTAGATGGAATAACTTCACCGTGTTGTGGGCAAATATTTTTTTGCTCTTTTTTTATCAATGTATTCGAACATTCTGGACAAATTTCAAATAAAAATTTACCTCTAAAAATATGAACTACAGTTGCAACAACTTCTGCCCTTCCTGTAGTAAGATTTTTTATTTTAGTTCTTTCAGCTTGTGGTGAAAGATATTTCTTCTTCAAATAATCTAAGTTTGGTATGGCTTCACATTCAATTTTATTTATGAAACCGTATTTCCCTACAGAAACTTCAATTCCATACATTCCTTCTTTTGCTATACCATTTGTAATTTGAACGGCATCTCCTTGCTTAAGTTCGCCTTTTTCTACCATTTCTGCTTGATCATTCCAAAGAGGAACTCTCACAAAACCAGTATCATCACCAACAAAAATATTCACAACTTTGCCTAAAGAACCATCTTGACGTTCAAAATTTATTATTGGCGTGATGTTGAAAATTCTGCCAATGAAATTTACATTCTTCATCCCAGGAACAATATTTTTGATTTCTAGTTGGCGCCTTCTCTTTTCAAGTAAATCTAACCCAAACTCATTGGCAATGAGGTAAGCTGCACCTTCTTCTGTCAGTAGATCTGAAAATTCTTTCCTTTTTTCCTCTATTTTTTTCATCAATTCCTCTCTAGATAAACCAGAAGCCTTCTCTATTTCTGCCAAAACTTCTTCCAGACTCATAAAAACCTAATAATAATAAGGAAGTATAAAAGCCTAAATCTTTCTTCTTGCTAGTCTTACATCTTCATCTAAAATTGTTTTTCGACCAGCATGTTTTGCAAGCAAAGCTGCTTCTTTTGCTATTTTGAAGAGTTCTTCTTCCATGATTTTTGCCATTTCATCTAGAGCTGATTGAGAAACTCTTTTTGCACCAACTTTCTTGAAAATTCTCTCGAATGGTTGTTTTGGCAAAATGGACATGATTAGATTTTATTGCTTTGAATATAAAAATTTAAAACTTTACTTCAAAAATTTTGACTTCAGGATTATAATACTTTAGCTTAAAGTGTTCAAGTTTTGGAATTTCAAACTCCTTCACACCTTCACCATTGAAAAAGAACATGTTTGTGAAAACAGATTTTTCAATATTTTCATCCATAAAAATCACAAACCTAAAACTTGGATCAATAAAGACTAAACCGTTAAATGTAGCGTTCTCTATTCTTTGATTAATTTGTTGTCCTTGATAGAAGTAAATTATATCTTTAACTACAGCATTTCTTATTTTCTGCGCTGGAAGATTTAAAATAGCCACAAGTGTATTGTTTTTTTGAGTTATGTAAATTATACCATTGCCGTATTCCAAAATTCCTCTTTGTTGATTGAAATTGGTTAGTTCTAGCTGAATGAAGTTTTTTCCTTCACCTGTTCCATTTTTCTCATCATAACTTCCAAAATAACTTAGCCAATAGTATTTTCCTATCAAGTCTGAGCTTGCTATCACATACATTTTGTTTGCTGGCTTACAAGGATCTTCTTTGAAAATATTGTCATAAATTTTATCTCCAAAAACTGACTTCACTTTTTCACATTGATCTTTTGAAAGGAATGTATATTTCTTGAGGATTTCCACAGCTTCTGTTTCATTATTAGTAGAAAAAGCTCTTCCCATATCTCTTATCCTAATATCATGATTGTAAATAACACAATCTTGAGGGCTGCAGTGTGCACCATCTGCCATAATTTTGAATGGATTGCCCTTATAATAGCTGTAACCTGCCAAAATGTGACCTGGATCCCACCATGTTGCAACGATAGTATCTTTATCACTATTTGCAACAAGCCAATCTAGAGCTTCATACCAATTGCTACTTATTTCCATTCCTGTTGCTTGACCTACTTGAATTGAATTTGATAAAAAGAACAAAAGTTGGAAAACAAAAAGACCCAAAATTAGAAATTCAACTATTTTTTGTTCTTTTTTGTAAATTGCCAAAATTGAAATTAAAGAAATGAATAATAAAGCTGCTGTGTCGACTACAGTTTTAAAAAGAAGTTGTTGTAAGAAAATTAGAGAAATTAATACTATTATAAGAACTATTGAAGGATATTTTTTATAGTTTGCTATCACATATCCGCCTGCAACAGCTGCTACAATTGAGAACTGTAAGCTAAACCTTACTCCTCTTGAAACCAATAAAAACATGCTTAAGAGCCAGAAGAAAAAGAAAACTTCTTCTATTGAAATCTTCTCTTTCTTCCAAACCTTGAAAAAAGCTATACCAAAAATACCAAATGAAAGAAGTGTGGGTAATAGACCTGTTCTACTAGCAACAGAAATGAAATATGAGAAAAGTGTATGTAAGACTTTTTCTCGTTTGAAAATTTCTATTGGCTGAAGTTCTGCGACCGAAACATTTACTATAAGTGGTTTTTCAGGAACTATCACAAAAGCATGAAAAATAAAGTAAAAGAATAGTAATGAGCCAAAGAAAGAAAAGGAAAAGTAAAATCTTCTAGCAACATTTGTCTGTTTTTTTATGTGGTTAAAGAAGTAATAGGCAAAAGATCCGTTCCATGCCAAAAGAACTAATAAAACAAATACTCTTATAACCAAACCTAAACCAGTGAAAGCAAGTCCACCAAAGAAAGATGTGAATTGAGTAGAATTGAAAAGGAAAAATGAGATTATGTTTGTTATTAGTGAAACAATAAATATCGGCCAACCTGTTTTAGAAATTTCTTCAACTATTTTTTTGATCTCAAGTTTGAAAGAAAAAGTATGAATGAATTCTTCGAAAATACGGAAAAATGGTAAAATGAAAGTGAAAATAGTGAATAAAATAAGGGTTATCCAACCGCCACCCCAATTCCAGATGAAAAGCAAATTAGCAAGAACGGCAAAAATTATGTAAATTGGTTTGGGATTTTTAAGTGCAACTAATGTAGCAAAAACTGAAAGAAAGAAATAAAAAACTACTGGAGTATCAGAATCACAATAACCTGCCATACTAACACCAATGAAAGAAGGTGTTAAAACTGCAAACAAAGCTGTAATTATTCCACCTAAATTGTTGCTCAAAAATCTGCCTAATAAGAAAGCTGGAATTGGTATTAGAGCAACCATTATAAGTGGGGAGAGGATTGCTGATTTCATGAAATCTGATGAAGTGAAAACATTCAAAACTTTATGGAAAAATATTATGGTATATGGCCAACCTTGGAAAGATCCAACCGGCCTACCTGGAAAAGAAAAGCTTTGAATGTCCCAAGCTATTAGCTTATAATTATTATCCAAAATCATCTTAGCATATCTATAAAACCACCAAGGGTCATAATCTAAGACGGTTGGTGTATTTATTGTGCCTAATCTTACCCAAATAGCAAAGTAAATAATTATTAGTATTGTTAAAATTGTGAAAATTTTTGTTAAGTTTACTGTAAACATAAAATCATCTGTTTTTTATTTTTATTAGATATGTTAACCTTTTTCCGTATTAAATTTAAACTTCCTATGATTATTCCCAGACTCCAAGCAATGAGTCTTAAAACAAAAATCCCAAAATAGTAAAGTATGTCTTTAAATTCTTTTCTTGGTAGTTTACATATACTTAAAATCCAAATACCAAGCAGAACAAAAATCGAAAATAATGCACACAACAACAAATAATCAAAAAAGATGGATAAAGAAGCAAAGATCAAAAAAATGTAAACTAAAATAATTTGAATGCCCATAGTAGGGGTGCTTACATGATCTCCCTTAATTTTGTCTAAATGTTTAAGATAAAGTAATGGTACAAAATTTGCGTATTTGAATTGTTGTTTAAAAAACTTTTTCCAAGAAGATCTGTGATAATGGTAAATTTTTGCATTTCTTTGATATAAAATTTTGCCGTATTTTTTTGTTAACCTATATCCAAAATCAGTATCATATACTACATCTAAATTTGTATCGAATTTTACTTTTTTCACTAATTTTGTTTTAATTAAAAGGTTCATAGTAGCTGCTCTTGAAAGCTTTTTTGGAAAGTGTTTATATCTTTCTAATAATTCATTCCCTATTATTTCTTGTAATTTGTTTTCAGGTTTTCTTGGATTCAAAACAATTCCAGCTACTCCCGAAATGTTTTCAACATTTTTTTCAATTAAAAAAGGTTTTACAAGTTCTATTAACCAATTTTTATCCGCAACACAATCTCCATCTATGAAAGCAATGTAATCTGTTTTTATGTATTTGATAGCATAATTATAAGCGGTTGGTGGATTGCTTTTTTTCCTTAACAGAATTATTCTTGGTTTTTTGATTTTTTTCTTAAAATCTATTAATTTTTCCCATGTGCCATCATCAGAAAACGCATCTACCACAAGAATTTCATATTTTTCTTTAGGATATTTTTGTTTCACTAAGGAGTTCAGACACAAATCTATTGTTTCCACATTGTTCTTAACTGTAAGCAAAACAGTTAGAGTTGGTAAACAATTTTTAAATTTCACAATTTTAGTATTGTTTCAAAATATAAATAGCTAGGTATTTCTGAAAATCAAATTCCACATTACTTTCAATATTTCTATAAACTCACTTACATTTTTAATTTCAAATAATCTTTTCAAAACATACGAAGGTCTTAAATAAAAAGAACGATAACACCAATTCACAAGTCTTTCCATATCTTTCTGAGAAAGATATGGCAATTTTATTATACCCTTCCTATAGGGATCTGTTCCTACCCAATCTCTAGTTTTTGTTGCCAACCATCTATTTTTCTTAACAATTTCATAGTATTGAGTTGCAGGGTGTGGTGTTACTATACTAAAAGATACATACTTCACATCTAACATTTTTAAAACTTCAAGTGTCCATTTTATGCTTTCTTTTGTTTGGAACGGACTTATACCTATCAAAACATTTATCTTTGGCTCAATACCAATTCTTTTAAGCAAAAGGATTGCACCCATTTGATCTCCAACTGTCAATCCTTTTTTAACAAAATCTAAATCTTGTTGGTCAAAACTTTCTATCCCCAAATCTATGTATTTGCAACCAGCATCCTTCATAGCCTGAAGGATTTCCTTATCTAAACACTCATCTGCTCTAGCAAGGCAACCCCATTCCATTTTCAAAGGTTTCAACAATCTACACAGTTTAAGTATTCTTCTTTTGTATTTTGGTAATTTTGTAAGTGCAAGAAAATCATCATCCATTATAGCTACTGCCTTGTATCCAAGTTTTTTCAACATTTTGAATTCTTTGAAAATATTTGCCACAGACCTGAATCTGACAGGAGGTTTTTTTGTTCTTGAAAAATTCAGAATTTTACCATTCTTTATTTTGCCTGTAGCTCTTCTTCCTTCTATTTCTCTTGCAAAAGTATATGCTGAAGGTATACAATAAATGCATTGAGCCCAACATTGCCTGCTTGTAAGCATAGTGGCCACAGGCCTCTTTCTGAGTTTGGGATTAAAATACACCATTGGGTTTTTGATTAAATGTCTAGCTGGAAACGGAATTTTGTCCAAATCTTCAATTATGCCTCTTGGCGGATTGTCAATAATTTTTAATTTGCCTCTTGAAAATGTGCCAAAACTTAATCCTAAAACATTTTTTAAATTAAGTCCTTTCTCTAAATGATTTATGAGATCTAAAATTGTGAATTCCGGTTCACCTCTAACCACAAAAACTTTGTCATCAAAAATAAAGTCATATGGCTTTCTTGTTGGTTCTGGTCCTAAAAAAATTATGTAAGCATTTTTATTTAGCTTTCTTATCTTTTTCGCCCATTTTTTGTCTATTTCTTCTGACAAAAAAACTGTGAAAAAAACAATCGCATCAAAATTTTTAACATATTCTTCTAACCAATCTTTACTTTTTTTCTCTACAGGACAATCGACAAACTTAACTTCATGTCCATGTTTTTCGAGCATAGCTGCAGGATATAAGATATGAGATGGTTCTTGAAATTCTACTCCATAATTACATCCAAAATTCCTATCAGGCGCTCTTCCGTCAGCTGGTGGAATTAAGAATAATATTCTCATAAAAATTTACCTCCAATTAAAAAACTATCTCAAAATATTCTTAAATACATTTTCAAGCCTATTAATTGTTTTTTCCACGAAAATTGTTTAGCTGTTTTTATTCCATTTTTCGACAATTTCTTTTGAAGTTTTTCATCATCTAAAAGTCTTAAAATTGCTTCTGCCATTTCTTTTGGTCTTCTTGGATGAACAACCAAGCAATTTTTACCATCATAAGCGTAATCTTCTGTTCCGTACCTAGTTGTTATC
>JAWCSL010000008.1:0-38004 GCA_039090665.1 Candidatus Aenigmatarchaeota archaeon
AACAAATTCATGTGGTAACATTATTTCTGGTATTTCTATACCAAACTTCCATCCAACTTCCTTAAGCTTAGCGTATTTGTTCCTCAAATGTTTTTTGTTGAATGTAACGAAGTATTCAGCACCCAACAAGGAATAAACTATTATGGCAAGCGCATCCTCAGTTTTAATTTTAGCTTCTTTTGCAAAGTTCTCAGAAAATTCCTTAATTTTAATACCCCTCTCTTTTTCAAAATTTCTTATTATTTTATCAGGATCAACAGTTTTGCAAAAATCTTTAAATAAGGAAATTAGTTTACTTACTATAGTTTTATTTTTCCAAGTTGCTATTTGATCTAAGGTATGTTTGCTTGCGATTAATTCGAATTCTTTTTCTTTAAGCCTTAAGAAATCGAAGAAGTCTTTCGCCTCCTTTTTTCTAGCATCTTTTTCCATCCAGACATGAACAGAAGCAACGTCTATGTCAAAGGTTAATTTCCTTTTCCTTCTGAAGGCCGTTATCAATGGGAGAGCTAAAACTCCAGCATAGCTTACATTAGTAATTTCACTCAAAGAAGATTGAGTCTGAGCTAAAGCTGCTGGAAAAATCAAAATTGAAAAAACTATCGCTGATGAAAAAACTATAACTTTAAATGTGTTAATATTAATTCTTAATTTAGGTGGAGGCGTTGAAAAAAGACTTGTTAAGGAAATTAGAGGCTTTACCTTTAATACCGAGTGAAGTGAAGTTGAGATGTTTAGTTGAGGTGCTAAAGCAAAAATCCAGATCAAAAAGTTATAGAAAGAGTGTGCAAAGATAGAGGTAAACAAATTAAAATCAGTAATGATGTAAATTATGGCAAACAAACTTCCAGAAAAAAATGTATGAGAAATACCATAAATGCTTCTATGGTATTTTGTTAGTTTAGTTAAATGTTCTCCAAGATAATGGGCTAATGACCATAAAACTACAGAAGTGAGTATACCAAATAATGAAGTTTTAAACAGCACTGTTATTACTCCAAACCTGAATAGCAATTCTTCAACAATCGGAGCTATAATAACTCCTTCGAGGAATAACCCCCAAACATTGATTAACTGTTTTTTAACTAGGATTATAAACTTCCCGAAAACGTATACTACAAAGCCTGTTAAAAGTCCTGTAATAAAACTCTCGAGATTTAAAACAATTTTTGGTGTGTATGTCAAAAGAAGATAAATTGAAACTCCAAAAAGAACCAAAGTTATTAATAAACTTATTCTTCTAGAAAGTTTAGGCAGTTTTGCAGCAATAATGTAAAGTAGAAATATTAAAAATAGAGAGAGAATAAAATACAAATCTAAGTTAACATCTATAGGAGTAATTTCACTCAAAGGATGAGTCTGAGCTAAAGCTATAGAGGATAACATGCTCAGTGCAATCAAAACCATTGAAAATGTTTTAAATTTGGGACTCATCATTTTTTCCTCCTTTTCAAGAAACAAAGTTTAGCCCTGCCAACTTCTCTTTGTTCTACCAAACCTCTTACAACCAAAGCATAAACATACTTTGATATAGTTTGGCGAGGAATATTGAGAACTTTAGCTATCTCTAATATTTTCATACCTTCTGAATGCTTCTCCAATAGCTTGAGTATATCTTTTTCACTAATTCCACTAAATCTTACAGATCTTTTGGGTTTTTCTTTAAGATGTTCTTCCTTATTTTTAATTTTTTCAAGAATTTCATCCTTAGAGTTATCAAAATATTTTGCATCTATCACTTTTAATATGTCTTTACCTTTAAAGAGAAGACCAATTCCATGCTTTTTGAGAACTTCAAAAGGCAATACAATAAAAACTTTGTTGGCTTCTTCCAGATAGTGAAGGCATTGTCCTATTGCAGTTTGTATCTCATCTGCAGATTTCTTCTCCTCAAATGCAACAACTTCTTTATCATTGTAGGCAATTAAGTCTGCTATTTTTCCTCCTATTCCTACATGTTTTACAGTTTTATAACCTTCTTTATACAACCATTCTGTTAAGTTCATGCTATTCCTCCCTCCTTTTTAGCTAGAAAACAAAGCTTAGCAGTACCAACTTTCCTTTGAGTGATCATCCCTGCTCCAGAAAGTTCATAGATATACTTAGTGACAGTATTCCTGTTTACTCCCAGAATTTTAGAGATATCAAGGATTGTTATTCCTTCTTGATGTCTTTCCAAAATTTTCATTATCCTTGCTTTTAAATCTTCTTTAATCATTCTACTGGTAAACTCTTTCTTTCTTAAGCCCATGAGAAGATTGAATATGGAAGATTTATTTGTACCTGCTTCAATAACAACTTGAACTTTTTTCCTACTCAAACTTATAAGACCAATTCCATATGATTTAAGAGTAGATTTTGTATCATCGTTCAGTTTTTCGAGTTCTTTGGAGGGTAATGCTATGTACACTTTATTACATTCGTTCAAATAGTGTAGACACTGGTCTATCGCTTCTCGTACCTCTTCAGCTCTTTTTTTCACTTCAACTATGGCGATTTCTGCTTTTAGAGCTAAAACATCTGGAATTTTTCCCCCCAGAGGTACTTCTTTTACTATCTCGTATCCTCGTTTTTCAAACCATGTAGAAATGAGTGAGCTATCGAAAGGATCTGAGTGATTTTCAGTCAAATGCACACCTTTTTTGCTTTTCTCGTCATTTTTGCTTAGCTATGCATATATGCATAGCTAAGCACATACTCTATGTTTATCATATATGTCGAACTTTATATGATTTTCTATTTTATAGAAAATCCAAAATCGAATAAGCTGTGATTAAAAGTTTCCAAAACAATTTGGAGTTTTTTCGACAAGAAAAAAAGTTTATTTTTTGTTTTTTACTCGAAAACTGAATTGATTTAAATTTCAATTCAAAAAATTTTCTATAAAAATCCGACTTGAAATATATTTCAATTCAAAAAATAACATTTAGAAATTGAATTTTCTCAAGATTTTCCCGAGTCGATTTTTTCGACTTGATTTCGACTTAAAAAATCAATTTTAAGCCAAAAAACAAATAATAATTATGCCTCTTTTCCAAAAAATGAAGGAAAACAAAGATTTGAATACAGAAATTCCAAAAGAAGCTGTTCTGATTGGTGCTACCTTGGAAGTTTTAAGGGAGTTGAGGGAAAAGCTAGATGAACTTTACCTTAAGGTTGATAGGCTTGAAAAAACCATAAATGATAAAATTCCAGAAAAAGTTTTAAGCGAATCAACTTTTAAGCAAGAAATAATTGACAGCAATGAAGTCATAAACAAAATAATTTCCGAAATTAAAGCTGTCACAAGACCAATAATTGCTTCAAAAGAAAAACTCACAATAGTTGAACAAAAAAGGATAGAAAAGATAATCGATTTGTTACAACAGCACGGAAAGCTTTCATCTTCCCAGCTTGCCCAAATATTAGGTCTGTCAAGAACAAGATGTAACGAATACTTCAAACAAATGGAAGATTTGGGCTTGGTGGAAGGAATAGAAATAGGGAAAGAAAAGTTTTACAAGCTCAAAAACTAATATTTGCATCCTGTAGCTGATTCAAACCACTCTATTGTTTTAACTCCCGGTTCAATTCTTCCTGCAAAGACTACTGAAGGCACTTGAGTCACATTGGCTTGTACACAATTAACCACAAGATCCCCATCACAAGGCACGTAAAGCTTTGTTGAATATACACCAAGAACATTCAACTGGAGCAAAGTTGCTGTTTGATTGCTCAAGCCAAAAATTCTTACACCTTTGCTATCTAAACAATCCACAAAATCTTTTAACCTTTTCATTTGCTGTATCGACTGCTCAACAAAAATGACATTTTGTGTCAAAAGCTTTCCATCCTTGCTAATGTAGATTTCAGCATAGTTTGTTCCCGCTGGCCCAACAGCTTTTATCAAAGCTTTATACAAACCACTTTCTTCATTTAAAGTTAAAACTTCTACACTAGTTCCAGGATTTGCGAGCTCATACAAAGTTTTTATCCTTTCACTGACTTTACTTTTCGGTATGCCAAAACACAAAGTAATAAAGCCTGTAGTGCTAATCGCTAAAAGTAAGCCAAGTAAAACCAAACAAACAGCTATCACTAATATTCTCGATTTTTGCATGTAAATAAATTATAACTTAAGTTTAAAAAACTTTAATTCTAGGAGAACAAAATTAATTTTATGAAAAGCTTTTTATCCCTAGCATTTTTTCTTCTTCTCCCTACTTTAGTTTTAGCCTATTCTTGTAATTTAAGACAAGGTTGCTTGGAAAATGAAGTCGCGATTTTATCTTTAGCAAAAAATGGTAATGCTCATGCAGCAGACTACAACTTTGACTATCAATACAAGCTATGTTGTTCGAATGCTGTTTATTCTTCAATTAAAACAAAATGTGAAGGAGAAGAAACAGAAGTTATCAGCCTTTACAAACTTAACAACTCCCATGTAGCAAAGAAAGATCATGCTCAGTATAAGCTTTGTGTGAAATTCACTTCTTATATGAATTGTATTCTCAACTCAACTTGTAATGTTGGTGAGTGTCTTGGTTCTTTAGCTAAAGAAACAAATTCACATATTGGTCCTTGCAATTATTATCCATACCAAATTTGTTGTGGCAATCTTACGGTAACAGTTGAAGCGGGTGGCCCTTATGTAAAATACACAACAGCACCGACTGTACTTATTGCAGGTGAAGTTAAGTTTGCAGGTGAACCAGCAAGTTTTGCAAATGTTACGATAAGAATTTACGAAGGATCTGTGCTTAAACTCATAAGAGAGCTAATAGCATCTTCAGATGGAAAATATTTCGTCGCAATCCCTAATTTTGATTATGGTGGTTATTTAGTCAACGTGAGTGCTAACTATTCTTTTGCTTCTGCTTATAACATAGATACATTCAAAGTCATAGGTAAACTTTCAGGCTGTGTTCCAAAAATGGTAAGCTTGAGCGGAAAAGCTCAAGACTTTTTAACAGGAGAAATAATTCCTTCAGGTACAGTTAAAATTTACATCAAAGAAAATGGGGACGAATTCACCACAAACTTTTCAGAAGGAAGATGGTCTGTTGCTTTCACAACTTGCTTGATTCCTGATGAAAGACATGTTGCAATAGTTCAAATAAAAGATTTAGCTACTGGAAGAATTTCTTGGAGTGAAATTCAATTCAAGGTGTAAAAACATGAAATATTTACTTTTGATCCTAATTTTATTTCTTTTTTCATTCAAGCTTGTCAGCTCTTTAAATCTCACATGTGAAGTAGGTGGTCCTTACGGTACAGGTTCAACAATAATAGTTGTTGGCAATGTTACAGGCTATGTGAGCAACATAACTTCTATAACAATAGAGATAATTAAGGAAGGGACATTGAAAGTTTCAAGAACAACATCTTCTGACACAACCGGCACTTACTTTTCAATTTTCACTCAATCTTTTGATATTGGAAGCTATATTGTTAATGTTACAGCAACCAATTCAACCCATACAGCAACATGTATCGATACTTTTGATGTAATACCACAAGAAGTCAGCAAAGAATGCCAAGATGCAAAGATTTCTGTAAGTGGAATAGCTTATGCTGAAGGAAAAATTTTAGGTTCTGGAAGGGCTTTCATCTCAATAGAAGGTTTGCGGGAAAGAAATACAACAAACTTTTCGAATAGCGAGTTTTCCCTATATTTATCAGCTTGTCTTCACAAAGGCAAAAGATACTTACTACAAATTTCCATTCTAGATGAAAAAGGTGGAAAAGGAACAATTTATATCCCATTCATACCAACATAATTTTATGATGAAGTGGTTTTTTTCACTCTTAATTCTTTTCTTGTTTTTTTCTGAGGTTTGTAAAGCAGTACCAACAATAATTGAATCAACACCAATAAACGGAAGCTACATCTATGGTAAAGATTATGAGATTTTTTCAGTCAAGATTGTTGGTACTTTGGATGAATCAACAGTAAAATTGCATTCTAGAGTAGAAGATCCAACTTCAACTTGGAAAAGTATAAGTATGGTATGTGGTTTAATTTCACAATCAACTTGGTATTGTAATGCAACAATCCCTGGCTTAGAAGCTCTCATTTCTGATGGAAATTGGCTTCTCTATTATTTTGATGCTTATGATTCGGAAGGCAACTACGGAAATTTGGGAAATTCTTCTCACCCTTTAAGAGTTAGGATAGATAGAAGTGTACCAACAATAAGTTTTATTATACCACAAAATCAATCTTACTCTTCTGGTGAAGTTGAAATTAAAATAGAAGTTTCGGATAGCTACTCTGGAATAAATCCTTCCACAGTTCAATACTCTTTTGATAATTCAACTTGGCAAGAGATGCAAGCTCTAGATGAAAAAATTTTTGTCAGCATCCAAAAGTGGGACACAAAAATTTACCAAAACAACCAAACTGTTTTCATCTTTGGTAGAGCAAGCGATAAAGTTGGAAATTTGGTTTACACAAAAATTCAAGTTTATGTAGATAATGAATTGCCAAACTTTTCAATTTTAAACTTAGAGCCAAACCAAACAATTTTTGATGTATATCCATTCAAAATTCAATTTTCAGATAAATATTCCGGTATAAATTCTGGCAGAGTTAGGATAAGCAATCATTTGGAAGAATTTCTTTGTTCAGGTACAGCTAACGAAGCCAATTGTACTTCAGAGTTTGATTCTAGATGGGTTGTTGATGGAAAACATCAAGCTATATTTGAATTTTTTGATAAAGCAGGAAATAGAGCTGAATTATCTTTACCTATTCTCATAGACAATTTACCTCCCAGTATAGTTATTTTGTCTCCTAAACAAGGAAGTACCTTGAGTGGTGAAATTAACATTTCAGCGCAAATTAAGGATGAAGGTACAGGATTAAAGATCTCTCAGTTTAGAATTGAATCTGACGGTGCTGTTGTTCGAGAATGGAAAAATATGAGCTGCATATCAGAAATATGTTCAGCAATTTGGAACAGTAGTGAAGTTGTAGATGGCAATTATTTGGTTAGAATTTATGCTGAAGATATGCTTGGAAGAAATTCTTCTTTAACTTCTTATATTAGTGTGGTTAACTCAAGACCGATACAAACAACTTCAACAACAATAATTTCAAATGAAAGAAAAACTGAAGAAGGAGAACAAAAATCCTCAAGATTCACAATTTCAAATCTTCTTGAAAGAATGAGAAAAACTCCCGTTATCACCACAATATTTTTCTTACCGATTTTTGTTTTGCCATTTTTGTTTTTATTTTCCAGAATTAAGCTGAGAAAAAAAGAAAAAGTAAACATAGGAGAAAATTTCGAAAAACTTTTTGGTGAGTTGGAAGAAATAAGAAATTTCATGCAAGAAGCCCTCAAGATTTCAGATTCGAATCAACTTAAAGACAGGATAAGACTGATAATGATAAGAATAGGAAAAATAGAAAGAGATCCGCTTAAGAAAACAATAAATTTGATTTCTGCTGCTAGTGAAGAGAAAATAGGTATAGCATTGGAATCTTTTTTGAAAGAAAAGAAAGAAGAATTAGAAAATTTGAGCATACAAAAAGAAGAATATTTGCAGGAAATTTCAAAATTGTTGAGCGATTCTTTGGGTGAAGAGAATGTTGATGAGATAAGAAAAAACCTTGGTGCTGCGTATATGCTAATGAGAAAACTTAAAAGTTTGGTTGAAAGAGAAATAAATATATTAAACGAAGGATTAACAAAAATAGGATATTTAAAGTAAAACTCAATTTATATTAAAGGTGAAAATTTGGAGCTTGCTATTTGGGCAGAAAAGTATAGACCGACAAAACTCAGTGAAGTGATAAATCAAAAACATATAGTTGAAAGAATAAAGGCTTTTGTGAAAGAAAAGAACATTCCCCACATGTTGTTTGCTGGTCCTCCAGGATCGGGAAAAACAACTGTTGCTTTGGCAATCGCTAACGAGCTATATGGAAAAAATTGGAGGCAAAATGTTTTAGAGACAAATGCATCAGACGCTAGAGGTATAGATGTCATAAGAGGAGAAATAAAAGATTTTGCAAGGACAAAACCCATAGGAGAAGTACCTTTCAAGATAATTATTTTAGATGAGGCAGATAACTTAACAACAGATGCTCAACAAGCCTTGAGAAGAACCATGGAAACTTTTACTTCAGTCTCTCGCTTCATTTTAATAGGAAATTATTCGAGCAAGATAATTGAACCTATTCAATCAAGGTGTGCTGTTTTTAGGTTTAAGGCTTTAAGTGAGGCTGATGTGAAAAAATACATTCAAAGAATTGTGGATGGGGAAAAGCTGAAAATAACAGAAGATGCAATAAACGCAATAGTTTATCTTGCTGAAGGAGATTTAAGAAAAGTTGCCAATTTGTTGCAGGCTGCAGCAGCTTCTGGAGAAAAAATTACCGAAGAGATAATTTATGAAGTGGCTTCGCAAGCTAGACCAACAGATGTGAAAGAATTACTTGAGCTAGCTTTGAAAGGTAAATTTGAAGATGTTAGAAAGAAATTGCAAGATATGCTTTTGAGACAAGGCCTTTCAGGTAAAGACATAATAAAAGAAATTCACAAACAAATTTACTCTTTACCAATTTCAGAAGAAGCAAAAGTTCAGCTTGTTGATAAATGTGGAGAATATGAATTCAGAATTTCTGAAGGTGGTGATGATTTAATTCAGCTTGAAGCTTTCTTAGCACAATTTTTACTTTTATCTAAAAAGTGAGTAAATGTCATTCACAGAAAAATACAAGCCAAAAAATCTTAGCGAATTTGTAAATCAGAAAGAAGCTTTAGAAATTTTTTTGGATTGGATAAAAAAGTGGAAACCCGGAAGTAAAGCTTTGTTGTTATATGGAGCACCAGGTACCGGCAAAACAGCTTTAGTTCACGCATATGCTAATGAAAAAAATTTAGAATTGATTGAAATGAACGCTAGCGATTATCGCAATGCTTCACAAATTCAAGCTGTTTTTGGTCAAGCGATGAAACAAGCATCGCTTTTCAAAAAAGGTAAAATACTTCTAATCGATGAAGTTGATGGGATAACGGGAAGAGAAGATACGGGTGGTGTAGGAGCAATAATAAAAATTATAAAAGAGTCAAAATTTCCAGTTATTTTAACAGCAAACGACCCTTTTGATTCTAAACTCAAAACTTTAAGAGATTATTGTCAGTTGGTTGAATTTAAAAAAATTTCAGTTTTTGATATAGAGAAGAGATTGAAGCAAATATGTGAAAAAGAGAAGATTAAATATCAAGAAGAAGCTTTGAGGCAAATAGCAAAAATCTCTGAAGGAGATTTAAGAGCGGCGATAAATGATTTAGAAGTTTTAGCTGGTGGCAAGAACGAAATAACAATGCAAGATTTAGAAGCTCTTGGCTATAGGGAAAGAGAAAAAAATATTTTTGATGCTCTTAAGATGATTTTTAAGACAAGGACAGCTTTAGCAGCAAAATTATCTATTGCGGAAGTGGACAAAGATCCTGAGGAGATTTTTTGGTGGATTGAAAATAATATATCGAAAGAATACGAGAAACCAGAAGAAATTGCAAAAGCTTTTGAGTTTTTGAGTAAGGCAGATCTTTTCAGAAAAAGAGTAACATCCAGACAAGATTGGAGCTTTAGAGTTTACATGATTGATTTGATGACGGCTGGTGTAGCAATAGCAAAGAGAGAAATGTACCACAAATTCACAAAATATCAATACCCAAGCAACATAATGCTTTTAGGCAGCACAAAAGCTTCAAGAGAAAGTGAAAATGAAATTTTAAGTAAGCTATCAAAAGAACTTCATACTTCGCAGAAAAAATTGAGATCAGAATATTTACCCTTTTTAAAAATAATTCTCAAGAACAAAAATGCACTAAATGCTTTTTGTTCTAAACTCAAGGTGGAAAAAGAAGATTTAAAGTTTCTATTAGAATAGTTTAGTGGAAACAAAACTCTTTTTAATTTGAGATACAGGAGAAGTTAAAGTTATATTAAAAAACACTTGAGCCGCAGAAGAATCACAATTGAGTATCACATAACTCAAATCTAGACTCAAAGTTTTAGTTGAAGCGTAATCTTCAACAAAAGTTTTATATTCTTCCAAATTAAACTCCAACTCTTCACAATTTTTGCTCAAGTTTACAGTTTCTTTCACTTTCTCAACTATGTTGTTGAAGATAAAAAATTCTTCCCTCATAACAATGTAAGAAGTGTCGGTTATTGTGTAAGGCTCAATCCACTGGCTAAGAGAGAAGATTGTCACGATTATCGCAAAAGCAGAAAGTACAAAAAACTGAGCTTTTTTAGAGTTTAACAAATTGTGCATGCGGTATACCATCAATTAAAATTACATTCTCTTTAACAATAAAACCGTTTTTGCTTGCTAACTCTACTATATTTTTCCCCATAAGATTTCCTATGGTAGCTTTTTCCAACATTTTTATTGCAGTCGTTCCATCTATCAACTTCCCTCCGTAAAATTTTTTACTGATTTCTATTGTAATCTTTCTATCCTTCATTCTCAATTTTTTCCCTAAAAGTTCCTCATCACATATCACTACCAGTATATCTTTCTTGTCAGTAAACACATTACACCAAAACATTTCTACACCTCAAATATTTTCTACAGGATATCTTGCTCCACAAGCTTCGCAAATCAGAAAATTTATACGATCTTCCTTAACAAGTTTTGTGTCAGGTTCACCACAAACTTTACAATAAACAAATTTCTTTATGTAAGAGTTCACTTTTTCTTGTAGCAATCCACTTGGAAGTTTCCTTTGAAATATTAAAGTATTGCCCTCAATCCAACCAGGAGTTGCCAATTCCTTTAAAAGGAATTTTGAAAAATGATTGTATTCTCTTCTTATAAAATTTGCTATTGTTCCAAAATTTTTGAAGATTGTTCTTGGTCCGTTGAATTCAAACTCAACTTCTGGCACAACAAATCTTTTCTTCTCTTCACTTTTCTTTGGTAATTTTTCCAAAGCTCTTTTTAACAATTCTTCATAATTCATTTTTCCACCTTTTTCAAAAAACCAGGTTTGGGCTCAAACAAATCTCCAGCACTCAAAAGATCATTTATTGTATTTTCAATCACCCTTTCAGGCAAATCTATTACTTCAAAAATTTTACTCATTTCCACTCCATCACCTTTGTCTAAGCTTCTTATTATTTCAAGTATTTTTGGTTTATAATCTATTTCTCTCCCAACTTTTAAATTCTCTCTTATTGTGTTCAAACTTTCTTCATCTAGCCCATATTTTTTCTTCACATATTCTTTCAATTCTTCTTCAGGTATTTGATCAACCAAATTCCTTATCTCTTCCACAACTTTCTTCTTTTCTTTCAAGTTTCTTAAAATCTCAAGTTTTCTTAAATTTTCGTAATTGATTTCAACTTTTCTCAAAGCTTCAGCAGCCACATAAATCTCACCATCATATTCCTTTACCTTACCTATAACAATCAACATGTCTCCATTAGAAATACCATCTATCATTTTCACATTATCTCCAAAAACCTTTACTCTTATTGCTTCGGTACCATCATCTATTGTCAAGCTTCCATAATTTCCATCTTCTGATATGAAAGAATCGATGAGTGTTCCAACCAAATTAACTCTAGAAATTTTCTCTCCAAACCATGTAATAACATAGTTTGGTTTCATCTCTATTCTGTTACCATGAAAAAATGTACCATTAACTAAATCAAAAATTCTAACTTTCTTTGCAACGGCTCTATTATTCTCCACGATAAAAAAATTAGTTATTAGATTTAAATATCCTTAAATTACATCTTCTGCAAGAAGCCTGTTCTTGGTTCAAACAAGTCTCCCTTGTTCTTTAGTTCTGTTAAAATTTTTTCTACATCAAACTCTTTCAGTCCTTTATCTTTTGCAAGTCTAATCACATCTTCTTTTGGAAAAGTATTTCCGATAGTTTTGGATAACTCTTCTATAATATCAAGCACGATTCTGATTTTTCCTCTTTCTGAGGCAGTAGTTCGACCTTCAAGTCTATCTACATCAAATCTTCCTGTTTCAGCTTCAAAACCAAATTCTCTTAAAGAAGCTTTCATCAATTTTATAGCTCTTATGGCATCTTCTCTTGTTACCACATCTCTTAATTGAACTTTTGCTGAAGCTTCTGCTAATCTTATTAAAGCTTCGTACTGCCTCAGTGTTATAGGTACTGCCGTTTCTTCTACAGCAGCTTTTTCTCTTAGACTAACGAAGAAATTCTTTATCTCTTCACCTGCTTCTTTAGAAAGTTTTGGATGACAATTTTTCCTAGCATATGCAATATACTTCTTGAGAAACTCAGGCTCTATAACAGGTTTAATTTCTTCCTCTCCATAATGCCTTGACTTAAGAATATGTTCAGCAACTTTTGCATCAAGCTCAGGATTTGGTATATCGCGTAAAGCAAACTTCAAATCAAATCTTGAAAGCAATGTTTCGGGAACATCTATTTGTTCTTTTATCGGTAAATAAGGATCAAATCTTCCAAGTTTAGGATTACCACCAGCAAGGATCGCTGTTTGTGCTGGTAAAGTAGCAACTATACTTGCTTTGGCTATGCTTATGGAGTTGTGTAAAATTAGGCATTCTGATACAAATGTTTTAGTAGGCTCGACTGTTATGTCATAAACCCATTCATCTTCACATTTGATCTTTTGAACTTTCTTCACAGTTACCCATGCTATTTCACCAAATGCTAATTTTTTTAGAAAAATAACTTCTTCTTTGCATAAAAGCATTTTATCAATAACATTTTTCAACCCTTCTCTATATTTTTCTAAATTGGTGCTAGTTTTCTCCCAATAAGATATATGTTGATGCGTCAAACCCAGAGTTTTGGCTATATCTTCTTGAGAGATAGAAAGCCTTTTTCTTATTTTTTTCAATTCACTAATATTCTTTGCTGATGAAATTTTGTATAATTGTTTTTCTAAATCGAAAATTTTCTTCTCAAATATCAACACAAATTTTTGTAAATTGGCTCGAGATATGTTTAACTTACCTTTTTTAATCGATGTTATAGAATGACCTAAAACTTTGCTTTCTTTTATTTTTAGATTTTTTGCAATTTTGGAAATTCTTTTTCCAACATTTGGAATTACATCTCTTGATATTTTTTTCGATAATTTTAATTGTTGATTAAGCACACTATTTTTTCTTTTAGAAATAAAACCTATTTTTTCTTTGAATCTCTTCAAGTTTTCAATACCAGTAATACTTAATCTAAAGAAATTTTTTCTTGATGGTAAACTTTCTCTGAATATTCTAGATTGAATTCTGAACATTAAGAGTAATGTTTGTATTTGTTCACAAAGCTCTTTGGAAGGGGAAACAAATTCTACTCTATTTTTACCCACATACCCCCCACATTCAAACATAGCTCTTAACATTTCACGAATGTTGTTATTAGAAGTTTTCATAAAAGTTTCTGGTATTTTTTTATTTTCTGATTCCTCCCAAATAGAAGCATCCAAAGAATTTAAATACACAGATAAGGGTAGTGAAATTATTCTTGGTGTAGTAGTTTTCCCTAATCTATTTTGAACATAAGGAGCAAGGCCAAAAAGTTTGCATGAAATAGAAGAAAAATCTTTTATCAGATTTTCATCACTTTTATTAAAATTCACACTATTCTTTTTTCTCCTATCGAGCTCGTAGCCTCCATCTGTGAGCAAATTCACTGTATATTTGCTCAATTTTTTATCATTGTATGATGGAAAATTTTCCAATATTCTATCTTTTATTAAATTTTGATACATTCCTTTTATTGGTAGAATTTTAGGCACGGGAACATAAGACCCACTTTTTAAACTTTCAGCTCTTACAGTTGTAATCCCATCTTCTGTTAATATCCAAATAGGATGTTCTGGTGTTACTACTATTTCTCTACCATTTGAAAAACTAATTTTTATCATATATTTTCCCGCTTTATGTCTACTCACTTGCTTTACTTCACTTTCATAGATTTTTTCAAAATCGGTTGTGAAAACTTTAATTTCACCATTCAGGTTTAATATTTCACAATTATTTCCATTAATAACTTTATCTTTATTCCTTTCAATTAAACCATTAACCAATTCTCCTATTTTAACTTCTCTCCCGTCGGATAGCAAAATTTTCGTATCCTTATGGTATGACTGCTGTTCCATCGCTTCGTGTAAAGCAATTTGATCACTTTTTTCAACTTTCTCAAATTCATCTATGGCACAAAGTGATTTATTACACATGACCAGAGCACCAGCTTCAAGAACCCATCCACCTAGAAATTCTTCATCTCTTACCACAGTTGCCGTTAATCCTGCAGCAGTTACTCCTTTACCAGAAACATATCTTCCACGAGGAATTAGTGTAGCAACTACTTTCATCAAAGCACTCTTAGCTGTTGATGGATCCCCAACTAATAATATGTGAATATCTCCTCTCACTCTAGATTTATCTTTTTGAATGTGTGGTTCACCACCAAAAAGCTGGAGAACAATAGCCTCTTTTATTTCTTCCATACCATACAAACTTGGTGCTATTGATGCTACAAGCTTAGAATAAATTTCAGGATCTTTGGCAAGTTCAAGAATTCTCTTTTCGTCTTCTGGTGTGATTTCCAATTCTTCCCATTCTACTTCTACACTTTCAACAGAATTTGCATCAATATAGATTTCAAGCTGTCTCGATCTAGTACCTCTAACTCTTCTTGGGATTTGTTTAAGAATACCAACAACTTTTATTCTATTTCCAGGATCTGTTTTGTTTTGCATCTTTGGTGAAGTCAAATCTTCTTTTAAGAAAACCATTATTTCAGAAGGTCTTTCACCACTTGTTATTTCAAAAGGTTCTTCTATTGTTATCCATCTCGCATCATAAAGCTTTTGGTCTACAAGTTTGAAATTTCTTCTATTTCCACACTCACACTCATTAGGTGGTTTAATGAATCTTTCTGTTTGAAGTACTGTTATCTTGGAGCCACATTCTGAACATTGAAAAACAGCTTCATAAACTTCTGGTCTAATTTCACTAGCTCTTTTAACAATTCCATCAACAGAAATAAGCTTGCCTATGTGCTCTGCTCTTATATTCCTTATTCTTATTTGCCTTTCTTCTGGCAAATTGAAAATCCTAATTCTCATAGAAGGTTGGCCTGGTAGATCTATTTGTTTTAAGGATTCTTCAGCTGCACTCAAAACTTCTTCTGGGTTATCAAGCAAATAGCTTGCCAGCTCTGGATTGAACTTGTCTAAAAGAGAAAAGTCTACAACCAAAGATTTTTTCCCTTCACTTGCGGCCGAAACTAACTCATTGTAGTAATATTCTCTCAAAAATTCAGCAAACTTTTCTACTATTTCTTCCCTTTCCATGACAATTATTTGTATGTACTCACTAATTTTAAGTCTTTTGGAATATTGAAAAAAATTGAAAAATAGGTGAAATGTTTGCAGTATTTACTTTTCTTTAATTATTGCTTTTATGTTTTTTAGCTTATTGTAGACTTTGTTGAGAGCAGTTTTTACATCATTCACACTTCTTCCGCCTGTGCAAACAATTTTTCCGGAACCAAAAAGCAGGAACGCCACTTTAGGTTCTTCCATCCTGTAAACAAGTCCTGGAAATTGCTCAGGTTCATACTCTGAGTTTTCCAAATTTAGTGCTATCGTGTCTAAATTGAGATTGCCATCTATTTTTGCTGAGGCTACTATATTTTCGACTTGAATTTTAAAGTTCTTTGGAACTTGTGTACCAACACTTTTAATTACAGAAATCACTTTCTTGAAAACCGTGTGAACATCTTCTATACTTTTTGCTCCAGTGCAAACAATTTTTCCAGAGCCAAAAATGAGGGCTGCTGCTTTGGGTTTATCCATCCTGTAAACAAGTCCTGGAAACTGTTCAGGCTCATACTCTGTTCCTTCAAGTTTTGTGACAATTTTTTCTAGAGGCACTTCCACATTTAGAGAAGCGGAAGCCACTATATTTTCAATTTTTATCTTAAAGTCTGACATTTTATCACTACCTATATTTATATTTTGCTAAAAGTATTTAAAGGGTTAATTTAAATAAAAAGTTTCATTATTAAATTATGATAGAAATTTTTCTTTTATTTCTGAGAGAATATGGGTTGATTGCTCTTTTTCTTGCTTCATTTTCTTCAAATTTTTTACTTTTTCCAGCGTTTGTAGAAGTTTCTTGCATCGTTTTTCTCAGTCTTAATTTTTCTCCTTTATCAATTTTCATTTCTTTGATTTCTGGCTCGGTTTTGGGAGGAATAGCTAGCTACTATTTAGGGCTTTTCAGTTCCAAAACAATATTGAAACATGAAGAAAGAATAGAGGGAATGCAAAAACTTATAGAAAAATATGGGAACTTTTCAGTTTTTCTAGTTTCTTTTTTACCTGTTCCGTTCCCATTTGCAATTTTTGCTATGTTGGTTGGTTTTTTGAAAATGGATGTAAAATCTTTCCTTTTTGCTATCATGGCTGGAAAAGGTTTGAGAATTGCTCTAGTATTATTTGTTTTGAAATGGAGTGTTGAAATTTTGAAAATTTTTGGTTTGATTTAAAAGTAGCATTCAGCCTCAATTAAGAAAGAATTGAGCTTAAATATAGGAACTATCAAAGTATTTTTCTCTTCTCTTAAATCTTCTTCCATTAAAGTTATCAATAAGGGTTTAATTTCAAAATTTTCTCCAACTTTCAAACAATCTTTTAAGGTTTTTTCTTTATTCAAAAGAGATTTTAATGCTTCCACTCTTTTTTCTTGTTCTGCTACACACATTTTTATTCTAGATTTCTTGTATCTTCCTCCTGACCATCTTTTGCAATCAACACAAAAAATTAGATTGTTTCTCACAGCCAACACATCTATCTCATATCTTCTTTCTGCTTTGAATCTAAAATTTTTCTTCACAACAAAACCATGTGCTCTGAAAATTTCTGCTACTATTTCTTCAAATTCTTTCCATTTAAAATTTTTCAAGACTTCTTCTATTGGCATTTTTTTAGCAAGAATTTCTATTTCTTCTAACTCAACCACAATTATAATATAAAATTTCAATAATGTTTTATAAGGTGATTAACATACTGATATGTGGTATAGATGAGGCTGGAAGAGGAGCAATAATAGGTCCGATGGTAATATCCGGAGTAGTCATCGACAGTAGAGATGAGAAAAAACTTAAGATGATTGGGGTAAAAGATTCAAAGCTTTTGTCTCCAAAAAGAAGAAAAGAGCTTGCTAGAAAGATAGAAGAAATAGCAAGGAATGTTATTGTGTTAAGGATACAGCCCTGTAAAATAGATGCATATAGGGCTAAAAAAATAAACTTAGATAAAATAGAAGCGATGAAAATGGCTGAAATAATTGATATTTGTGGGGCCAGAAAAGTTTTTGTTGATTCTCTAGAACAAAATGCTGAAAAATTCAAAGAGCTAATTTTAAGTTTCTTGAAAAATAAAAAAGTTGATCTAGTGGTTGAAAACTATTTGGATGAAAGCATTCCTGTAGTTAGTGCTGCAAGCATCATAGCTAAAGTCAATAGAGATGAAGTGATAGAAGAAATAAAGAAAAAAGAAGGGTTTGATTTTGGTGTTGGTTACAGCCATGATGTGAGAACTATAGAATTCATTAAAAAGTTAATGAAAGAAAGGGAAGGACAACTTCCCTCTTATGTTAGGCAGTCTTGGTCCACAATTCATGAATTAAAAAATAGATCAATACAACAAAAAATTAAAGATTTCTTTAAAAAAGATGAAAAATGTAAAGAGGGAAAAAGTGAGGGTTGAACAAAAAATAGTAATGGTTTATACGCTCTTGGGTTTAGTCTCAAGTTTTATCACAAACTATTTGTATACCCTTGGACTGAATTTGATGATAGTAATAGCATTATCACTTTCAATTTATTTCATAACTTTACCTCTTCTTCTAATCTTAACAAAAAACAAAAAGATGATAATTTTTTACAATAGCTTCGTGACTTTTATTCTAGTTTGGCTAACATTTTGGATATTACTTTACAATTTAGGGGGAGTAAATGAAAAGGATTTTCACTAATGAGTTAAAAAAGTTTTTGGGGAAAAAAGTCAAGCTTTTTGGTTGGGTTCATGATGTAAGATTTCTTGGTAAGATTAACTTTATTGTTTTAAGGGATAGGGAAGGTACGGTGCAAGTAATAGTCCCGAAAGATAAAGTTCCTCCAGAAACTTTTGAAATTACGAAAAAGATGCATCAAGAAGATGTAATTGCTGTTGAGGGGAAGGTTGTCAAAAGTAAAGTAGCAAAAGTTGGTATTGAAGTTTTGCCAGAAAAAATTGAGATTGTAAACAAGGCAGAAACTCCATTGCCATTGGATCCAAGGTGGGTAACACCAGCAAACCTAGACACAAGGCTAGAGTGGAGACCACTTGACTTGAGAAGGAGAGAAAATTTGGCAGTCTTTCGGATACAAGCAAAAATAGTTGAAGCAGCAGAAGAATTCTTGAGGAAAAATGGCTTCATCCAAGTTTTTACACCAGCAATAATAGGAGGAATTTCAGAGGGTGGCGCTGAAGTTTTTAAGATAGATTTTTTTGGTAAAGAGGCTTTTCTAAGGCAAGATCCACAATTACACAGGCAATTGGTTATCCTAGGTGGTTTTGAAAGAATTTTTGACATCGGTCCAAACTGGAGAGCGGAGCTTTCAGACACACCATACCATCTTGCAGAGCATAGAGGAATTGCACCAGAATTTATCTTAAAAGATGAGAGGGATGTGATGAAACTTGAAGAAAAAATGATAGTTTATATCATAAAAAAAGTTGTTAAAGAGTGTAAGAAAGAGCTTGAAATTCTGGGTAAAGAAATAAAAGTTCCAAAAACACCTTTTCCAGAGCTAAGATTTCCAAAAATTTATGATATCTTAGAAGAACATGGAAAAAAATTACCTTTTGGTTCAGATCTTGATAAGGAAGCTCAAAGAATTTTGGCTAGGTATGTAAAGGAAAAATTCAAGAATGATTTCTTTTTCATCAATAGATTCCCTTTTAAAGTTAAACCTTTTTATGTAATGCGCGTGGATGAGGAGCCTGAATGGGCTAGAAGTGTAGACTTAATCTTCAAGGAAATAGAAATGTCTTCAGGAGGCCAAAGAGAACATAGGTATGATAGAATAATTCAGCAAGTTAAAGAAAAAGGTATGAAGCTAGATCACATAAAATGGTTCACAGAAAATTTCAAATATGGAGCACCTCCACATGGTGGTTTTTGTTTGGGTCTAGAAAGGTTTACGATGCAGCTACTTGATATAGGAAACATAAAAGAAGCTACACTCTTTCCAAGATATGCTACAAGAATTCTCCCCTAACCAGATTCTTTTCTTAAAAAGAGTTTGACAGCTTCTATATGTGAACAATTTTTTTCTTTTAGTGTAAAATATGTACAATCACAAAAGAAATTTCTACTTATTTTTTCAAAAATTACAGAGTGCATTTCTGTTTCTCCTTGCACTTTGAAATGAATTCTTTTTTCAGTTTCAATTTCTTTTTTCACTTTACCTTCTTCAAAGAGTTTCTTGGCTTTCTTCTTGATCTCGTCAGAAATTTTCATTAATATTGAATTTTGAAGATTAAAATTTAAATCCATGAAAGAACAAAAAATCTTTGATGAAAAAGTTTTGTGATGTTTGTAAAAAAAGTGTGCGAGAAGCTGGAAGACTCTATCGTTACCGCTTTCTTGATGTTTGTAAAAAGTGTAGGGAAAAACTGAAAAAGAATAAGAAATTAACATAAGTTATGGAAATTCCTCAAGAAATCTTGGAAAAATTGAAAATTTTAAATGCCAAAAGAATTTTGGTTCAATTTCCTGAAGGCTTGAGACTTAGAATTCAGAAAATTTTAAATGAGCTTGAAAAAAACGGTTTTGAGCCGATTCTTTCAGTAGAAAAATGTTTTGGAGCTTGTGATGTTAGAGAAAATGAGGCAAAACTTCTAAAATGCGATGCAATTTTACACATAGGCCACGAAAGATTTCTACCAAAGTCAAAAGTCCCTGTTGTTTATTGGGAATATTTTATGGAATCAGATCCTTTACCAATACTTGAAAAAGAGCTTGAAAAATTGAAAGATTTTGAAAAAATAGGGTTGATAACGAGCATACAGTTTGTAAAACTTTTACCAAGGGTTGAAGAATTCTTAAAGAAAAGGGGAAAGAAAGTTTTTATTCATAAAGCTTTACAATATCCAGGCCAGGTTCTGGGATGTGATTTAAGAGCAGCTAAAGCTATAGAGAAAAAAGTAGATTGTTTTCTTGCAATCTCTGCAGGAGAATTTTATGCAGCTGGTTTAGTGCTTCAAACAGAAAAACCTGTTTTGAACTTGGATTTGGAAAGAAGAGAAATAAGAAACTTAGAAGAATTCAAAAAAAAGGTTCAAAAAATTGTTGTTTGGAATAAAGCCCAATTGAAAGATGCTAAAAGAATTGGTTTGATTGTGAGCTGGAAAAAAGGACAACTTAAGCTACCTTTTGAACTAAAAAAAAGATTGGAAGCTAAAGGCAAAGAAGTTTATATTCTAGCTATGGATGAAGTCACTCCAGAAAAAATTGAAGGTTTGGAGCTCGATTTCTTGATAAATTTTGCCTGTCCAAGAATTGCCATAGATGACCAAGCAAAGTATCCAATTCCAATCTTAAACTACGATCAACTGAACTCAAAAAGAATTTAAATATTAGCAATTCAATAATAGTTTGAGTGGTTAAATGGAGCTAAAGATTATAAAAGAAGACGATAAAACCCTATTTATAGAAGCAACGGGAGAAACATACACTCTTACAAATACGATTAGAGAAGAACTTTGGAATGATAAAAATGTTTCTGAAGCTGCTGATGTTAAAGAACATCCTTACTTAAGCCAACCAAAGATTTTCGTGAGAGTTTCAAAAGGCTCTCCCAAAGAAGCTCTGGAAAAAGCTGCTGAGAGAATAGCTGAAAAAGCGAAAGAATTTGGGGAAGAATTCAAGAAAGCTTTGAGGGCTGAGTAAATTTAGCAAATTTTTTTACCAACTTCTTTCAAAAGTGTAGAATTCACATAGATTGAAGAATTTGTCCTTAAAGCTATTGCTATGGCATCACTTGGTCTTGCATCTAGGCTTACAACAATATTACCTTGTCTTAAGATAAGTTTGGAATAGAAAGAGTTTTCTTTAAGTTCAGTTACTTTGACCATTAGAACTTCTATTCCCAAAGAATTGAAAGCATCTGCTACAATATCATGAGCATTTGGCCTTGCTACATAGCTTTTTTCTATTCCCCTTTGAATAGATTCAGCTTGACTAGCTTCAACACTTGCTGTCAACTCATAACAATCTGTTTTCAAGCTCACTGCACCCAAATTTCCAAGAGTTGCTGTTTCTATTTTCTCAACTTTGGAAAAACCAGAAGTGGAAAGCTCGGGCAAGATTATTTCTTGAAGAGTTTGTTCTAGCTCTTTTGGCCAGAATATATAGATTGTCAGGCCAATGACAATTAACAAGAGAATGAAAGAAAGGATTTTATAGCGTTCAGGTCCTTTTTTCCACTTGTATTTCATATTCATATTTATTTCTTCTCCCAACAAGATAAAAGCTTTTATAGGGAATAGTCCATAATAAAATTATGAGTTCAAAAGCTATAAGTCCCATGATAGCCACTATTCTTTTAATAGCTTTCACAGTGGCTGTGGGTGGAATAATAAGTGTTTGGCTTACAGGTTACACAAGAACAACAGGTGCTGCAGTCTCCGGAGCAACAGAAGATCAGATAAAATGCTTGGGAACCTATCCAAACATATATGCTGTTACTGACAAGGCAATTTTCATAACAAATCCTGGCAGTGAGAATATAACTGACATCATTTGCATGAGTGGTGATGGAAAATCATTTGGCCCAATAGGAGATCTTACTCCAGGCAACATAACTTCTGTAGAATGGCACATGGGAGCAAATACTTCTGTTGTTTGTTCTGGTAAGTGCAGATCAATAGGAGTTACTGGAGAATGTAGAAAAGGCCAAACTTGTTGGGCTTCATAAGGAAGAAGCAGGTTTCGAAGCCTTTTCTTACCATTACTTATTTAGATCTTGTCCTTATCTTATCCTTAAATGTGAAAGAATTTTCCCCCTTCTGATAAAGAGTTGAATTTCTTAGGAAAAGTTAGCAGGTAGTTATTTTCAATATAGGCTTGCCATTAACCTCGCCAGCTTTTTCTACACAAATCTTGTGAGTCCCTTTACTAATCCTGAAATTCCCTGTTAAGATGATTTTGTTATATTCAAGAACAAGCTGATAATTTGAGGCTTTAGTATCGTAATTTTCTTTTATTTCTTCCTCGCTTAAAGCTCTGTTGTAAATTCTAACTTCATCTATTGTACCATTAGCAATATAATGAACATCCACTTTCCCCAAAACTATTGGTTTTGAACCATTTGCCAAAGCCCCAATAACAACAGTTGGTGAAGAAATTAAACCATTGGCGACAGTATAAACCTTGCTCCCATCAAAAATGATACCGACTTGATTCCATTCAGCGGGAGAAATAGAAAGTGATGGTGCATTGAAATAAGTTCCAGTCATGTTTGTGATTTGTGCAAAAACCGACAAGCCATTGCTAGCTACCAATACACGATTTCCATCTTCACCATATCCATTTAGACCAGTGATTATTGTGTGATAGCTTGACTGTACACCGCCTGCTGGTCCAGATCTTTTCCACCAAGCTAACGCAGTGAAAGAATTTGGAACAGAAACAACATAAGAAGAGTTAACATAATCATCTATTCCATCAAATTTCAAAGCCCTTCCAAACTTTCCATCAACCCATTCAGGACACCCTGCTCCAACTAAAGGGGGATTTGAGCAAATTGAGCTTCCATTGTAAAGTGTGCCATGATTTCCATAACCAGAGCTATCTTCAGCCATTGTCCCATTTCTTTCATCAAACCTCCAATATCCAATCAAGCCTATAGCGTTCATACCAACAGTATACTTCAGATTTCCCACTTTCTTCAACATAGGTGCAGCAAACGGGCTATATTTTAATTCAGCTTTGAATTGTAAAGCTCCTGTAAAATTTCCACTAGTGTTTACTATTCTGTAACTTCCATCAGAAACTTTAACAACAACACTTCTCAAGCTTCCTATACCTTCTGAAGCAACTTCCCTTATCAAGTTATCTAAAAGCTTCATATTTTGTTCGGCTTCATTTATTAAGGCAGATTCATAAGCTCTTTCAACTGTAGGCTTTAAAACATTGAGTGCAAGATAAGTTGCTGTTGTTGAAATTAAAATAAGCAGAAGAATGGAAATAAAAGTTGAAATTCCTTTTCTCATTAAATAAGAAATTGTTTTTCTTTTAGTTTATTGGTTATCACTCAAACAATCTCCAAAATTATGGAGAACTTGTCTCTATTTTTTATTTCCCAACCAACCATCTCAAGGTCAAAAAATCCCACAAACTTATTTTTTCCAATTTCCACTGGAATCGTGATATTGTAAGAGTTGATTTCTTTTGATGTTGTGAAAGTGAGTGTTAAAGTGTAATTAACATTTGAAATAGTGTTAAAAACAAAATCTTTTTTTATACTCGTTCCATCTTCAAAATTAAAAAAGCTCTGACTTGAACCATCATAACTGAAACTCAAGTTCAAATTATTTATGGGTTCACCCAAAAAATTAAAAATCGTTACATTTAATCCTGTGTCAGAGCCCGCCGTGACATTTCTATAGCTCGCTTCAACTGCAATACCTTTTAATTCTATTGTTTTAGATTTAAGTCTAAACCTCACATAATTTAAATAATTTTCTATTTTTTCACCCTCATTTTTATTGTAAGAATATTCAATGGTTCTTATCAACCCGTTCTTTACATTCAAGAATTCTTTTCTTGATATACTGCTCTCAAGACTTCGCTTGTTTTCTATTATTTTAGTAAGGTCTAAACTACTTTTAATTAAAAAAAGCACGATTATGATTACAATTGCTGATATCAAAAAAAACTGGCCTTTCATGTTCCTCGCCAGAGATAAAGCAAAATTTCTCTTGGTTCCACATGAGTCACATTGCCTGCAACAAAATAGCTAACCGAAACAACTTTTTCTGACTTAAAATTAATGGTTGGACAAGTTTGTTCACATATCAAAACTTTATAATCAAGACCAATTGGTAAAAGTTCAGTTAAAGCATCTTCTATTTTTTCACTCTCATTTGCCAAAGCATAATTGGCAAGCTTGTTTGAATCGTCTAAAACCTTGAGAGCTTCAAATCCCCTAATCTTCCATATCACAATTTCAACATCTGGAATTTTTTCTTCTGTTCTAAATAAAGAAAAGTAAGCTACTAAAACAAATAATATTGCAACCAAAACTTCAAAACTTTTCAATATACCTTTCATGAGAGTTCCACCCTAAATGCATAGCCTTTTGGGATTGTTTGCAAAACTTCTTCATAATTTAAGCTTCTCAATGCTATAAGCTTGTTTACAGAAATCATTTGAAGCTCTTGGACAGGAAAAATTTCGAAAGAATAATTCGTTTCATTGACAGGAAAAGGTAAAGAATAGTTTGGTGGAATTACATTTTTTTCAGAAGAAAAATAGAGGAAAAAGAATTGGGATTGATAAGGCTGTAAAGATATATTAAAAACAATTTCACCTGTTTTAAGATAACCCCCATCACAAAAAGTTTGATTGTAAAGTTGGAAAGGAACTTCTGAATTGTTTGAATTGTAAAGTCTAATTGTATTATTCGAAATTTTCCTGTTACAACTCAAATCAAATTCCACACTTCCATTTATTGCTATGTTATTTCTTTGAGTACCATTTTTTTCAGTAACATTTATTAAGATTCTGTATAAGTTGTTCATCAAACCTATCTTCACAGGAGCAATTTCTGAATCTTCCCAATTAGCGGGTACTCCTTTATCGATAAAAAAAGTGGTAAAAAGGTCTGAAGCTATTCCACGTAAATCAGAAGATTCAGCAATACTCCTGTAATTCAGGAGATAACTAACCAAATAGCCAAAAAGAATTCCAAGAAAAACTATGAAAATACCAGTAGCTATGGCAAAATCTATGTGGGATAATACCATCAACTCACCTTGATATCTATAATTATATCCTGAGGACCTATCACTATACTATCTCTAATCGTGCCATTCCAATTATACCTGAAATATCTCAAAGTGCTATTCAAACCGTTCTCACTTTTTCCTTGAACAGAAACATCAACATTCGGAATTTCTCTTTCCACTTCTATAATAGGTGATTGTGTAGTCCTCAAGATAATTTTAATACCTGAAGATTTTATCACTGGTGCAGCAGCTGGCTTTCCTTGAACGCTAACATTTGAAATCTGAATCCAAATTGGGTTTGTCGTGATCAAAATAACTTCATAATTCCTTCCAGAAACTTGATTAGGCAGCTTTAAGTCAATTTCAGCTAGCTTTACACTTTCATTAACTCCAGGATAAAATTTTGAATTTTTTCCAATCTCATACAGTTTTATTATATTGCTGGATATTTCCATCCCAATTTGATTCAAATTATTTTCAATTTCATTTTTGAGCTGGTTAGTGTAGAAATTGTAAGCCATAACTGAGATGGTAGCAAGCACTATTACACCAAAGAAAACCATGAAAATATTTTCTACTATTTCAGCTTGTCCTTTTCTCATCAATTAAATTTTGTTATCTGCAATATATTTATTAGCCCAAATCCAAATTTAGATTAATGAAAGGAATTTCGCCATTGGTAGCATCAGTTCTTTTGATAGCTATAACGATGTCAGTAGCAGGCATCCTAGCTTTTTGGGTTTCAAGTTACACTTCTTCAACTTTACCAAAAATGAATAGAACAGAAGAGTGTAGATTTTCAAATTTTGAAATATGGAGTTGTACGATAGATAAATCAACAGGAACTCTTACTTTTGTTTTACACAATATAGGCCAATATGAAATTCTAGATCTTACAGCTTATGTAGCCACCACTGACAATACAATCAGCCCAATGGTAAAACTGAATAGTTCTCTACTAGTTGGAGAATATAAAAGCTTTAGCTTAACAAATTCTTCAACAAATGTTCCAGCAGAAAAATTTTCTAAGTTAATAATCGCGACATCATGTCCAGATTTGAGTAGAGAATCTTTTTGTGTAGGAAGATAAGATGAAAGGCGTTTCCACTTTTATAGCTACAATTCTACTGATTGCTATAACAGTAGCTGTGGGCGGAATTGTGGGTAACTGGCTTTTTGGTTTCACAAAAAGCTCCACTCACTCAGTAGGACAACAAGCCGATATTGAAATTGTTTGTAGTTACGGTAGCATTTCTCTTTCAGACGTGTGTTATTCGAATAATTATCTTTCTGGTTTCATTACTAATACAGGCAAGATTCCATTAGGTAACATAACCCTAACAGTGATTTACAAAAACGCTTCCACCCAAAAGTATTACCTTTCTTTTGCTGATGGTACAGTAATTGCTGAAAAATGGTGTTGTGGTAATTTAACTATACTTGTGAATGAAAAATACATGTTCAATATTCCAACAGATGAAAATTATGATAGAGTTTATATCTCAACCAATTGTACTGGTAGAGTAACAGATGAAATTAAATCTTATGAAATAACACCATGCTAACCAAAAAAAGTGAAAATAAGTAAGCCAACAACTGCCATTATCAGGCTATGTTTCACACCACTTATTATTCTACCTTCGGCCATTTTTCCCACACATAAACCGGCAAAAGCTCCTTGTAATACAATAAGATTCATAAAAAGGTTTTTGTACTCATTAGCCAAATTTTGTTGTTGAACATTAGTTACACCTTCAACACTCACATTAATTAAACTTGGTATCAAGAACCTACCCATAGCTATCATAACACCCAGAAAAACAAAAAAAATTATGTATCCAGTAGTTACTTGGGAATAAAGGTACATGGTTCTTTCTGCTTTAAGTCTTTCTACTTCTACATTTGCATTTACTAGTGCTTCAAGGGTATCAGTGAGATTACCACCAAAACGATGACTTTCAATAACTGAAGATATAGTCCTTTGTATCATTTGTGATTTTGTGGATTTGGCAAAGTTGGTCAACACTTTTTCAACAGATACTCCCCAATCAAGCTGTGCCGCCATTTTTTTAACATAAGGATTGAGTTCTTTGTAATCATTCTTCTTCAAATTTTTCATAGCTTGCTCAATTGTCATACCACCCCTCATCAATTCTATGAAATCTCTGAGAAAAGCTGGAAACATAGCTTCAATAACTTTAAGCCTCTTGTATTTCAAATATTCAAACAAAACTATAGGCAACACAAACATTATGCAAGCAAGAATGTTTATAGTGGAAAAAATGTTCGGGATTTCTTTCAAGAAAATGAAGTTAATTGCTACTATTCCAGCTACAACAAAACCGTTCAATATCACCAATGTAAGGTATTTTGTCTCTATTTTCATATTTTAACCTCAATTCCAGACAAGAATACTAAAAAGCCAATGTTTATAATCGGAACAAGAATGTATATGCTGATTTTCATCAAATCGAATATCCCAAACCCACCTAGAGTTGGTTGTATCATGTTCATGACTGCAAACAAAGAAATGATGAAAAGGGGGGCAGCAATCAATATTCCTGTGTAGAATTCTGCAACTGTTGTCAATTGTTGAAGAAATTTTTCCCTTTTTATTCTCCATTCAAATAATGCTTGTTCTCCCATACTCTTCAAGAAAGTCTTTATGTTACCACCAGCTTCTATTGTTGTTATGAAACCAAGGAGGACTTGTTTGAATTGATCACTTGGAGTCTTGTTAGCCACTTCTTTTACTGCAGTTAAAGGATCAACTCCAAATTCATCTATATTCTTCACTATTTTTTCCATTTCTCTTGAGATTTCACCATATTCTTTAAATCTGCTGATGAGCTTGAAAACAACATAAGGAGGAATTCCAGATTCTGCTATGGCTCCCATGTGAGTCAAAGCAAATGGTAAATTCGCTTCTATATCTTTTTTCCTTCTTTCAGCACGCTGGGAAGGATAAAATGTAAGAACAATAAAAATCACGATAGCTACAAAAAATGATGTGAAAAAAGAGTAAAAAATTTTCAAGAGAAAATGAGTTTGAACTATTGTGAAAGCCAAAAAAGAGATAAAGAGAGCTGAAATGAAAGTTATTAAAGAAATCAAAACTACTATACTAACATAAGTTCTATACCCAATTTTCATATCAGCTTTTGGCAAATTTTCTTTTACAATAGAAAAAAATTCTGGATATTTGTCAGCAATCCAACCAAATTTTGATGTTGCAAACCCTTTAATTGCTATCATCTTTTTCCCTCAAAATTTTAAATCCAAGGATTTGTAACAAGGGTATTTTTTTTCTTTTTTCGGGTTTTTCCCTTTCTTCAAGTTTAATCAAAAAGGCTTCTTTCTCTAGCTTAGGCATAGTTATTTCTTTTCCTTCAATTTTTTCGAATTCTTCTCCAGCAATTTCAAAAAATTTTTTCCTATCTTTACGGTAAAGGTTAAGCATCTTCACAACTTCTGTATATTCTTTAATTCCTTTCGCTTTCATCCATTCCAAAACCTTTTCTCTTATCTTTATTTCTTTCCAAGCATCTTCTACTTTTCCACCTCTTGCAAGAGTTACTTTCGCTACTTTTATACTATCAGCAATTTTTTCATATTCATCAGTTTCTGGATTCCATCTGAAGATCACTCTGTACTTTACTTCATTTGTTTTTGGGTCTACAGATTCTATTTCTACAACTTCTTTCACTCTTCTTGCAGATTTTCCTTTTTCTCTTGCATGAATCATCACAACCACAACATCCAAACCCTCTATCAAAGTTGGAGAAAGTTCAATTGGTGGTGTGGTCAACCTTTTTATTAAAGTTTCAACTGAGCCTGCATGCATTGTGCTTAAGCTTGGATGACCAGAGCTTATACCTTGAAACATAACATAAGCCTCTTCACCTCTTGTCTCACCAACAATCACATAGTCAGGATTTTGTCTGAAACTTTCTTTTAACAAATCGAAAAGACTAACACCACCATACTTTTCCCCAGAAGGCATAGGAATACCAAAGCCTGGTCTTGCAAGAGTAGGAACCCAGTGTTCATTTGGAATTCTCAATTCTCTAGTGTCTTCTATGCTTATTATTTTGGCTTCTGGTGGAATGAACATACATAAGGTATTTAAGAAACTGGTTTTACCAGTGGCAACTCCACCGATTATGAGCATCGAAATGCCATGCTCCATTAAATACCAAAAATAAGCTAAAAGAGAAGAAGAAGCAGTTTTCATTTCCATTTGTTCAATTGGGGAAAAAGGTCTTTCACCAAATTTTCTTATAGTTATCACAGGACCACGAGTAGCAACATCTGGTGCCAAAGTTGCTGCTACTCTGCTACCATCCGGTAAAGTCCCATCCAATATAGGTTCAGCATAGCTCACATACCTTCCACATCTTTCAGCAAGTTTTACCACAAGTTCTCTAAGTTCTTCCATATCTTCAAAAACAACATTGGTCTTCAATGAGCCATATTTTCTATGAACTACATAAAAAGGAATTTTAACACCATCACAACTTATATCCTCTATGTTTGGATCTTGCATGAATGGTTCTATTTCATTCAAACCAACAAAATTTCTGTAAATGTAATACATGATTTTAACATATTGTTCTTGAGTTAGTTTCAATCCTAATTCCTTTATAACCTTTATCACATTCTTTTCCAAGTATTCTATAACCTTTGATGGTTCTTTGATGCTTGAAAGTTCCACATCTACAAGCTCTATAAGCCCTTCAGAAATTTTTTTGAGAATTTTTTTGTCTTCTTCACTCATCTTTGGTTCAAGTACATTGTAGATAAGCTCTTTTGTCTCAGGATTCCATTTGATTTGTGCATAAGCAAAAGGTTCAAGTAAAGGATAAATTACATTAACTTTTGTTATATCTGTAATATCTGGGAACTCCACTATCCTTTTTGGTTTCATAACAGCAAATCCAGGTAAGATTTCTTCCCCGAATGTTTTTTGGGCTTTCTCTTTTCCAGCTTTCTTAATTTTCCTGTAAAGGATACCTCTCAAACTCAATATTTTTTTTATCATAAATTATCTCAAGTGTTTTTTCCTCACACTTTTTCCAGGCTTGACCACACCGTGAAATCTTGCACAAGCCGGGCAAATTCTTATGGTTCTTGTCATGGTGTGGATGAACCTCTTGTCAACTTGCTGAAGGATTGTTGGATCTGTTATTCTAAAACCTTTCTTTACTACAAATGTTTTGTAGCGTGGCACTTGTCTACCACAAATCCCACAGACTATTGTTGTCTCTTTTCCTCTAGATTTAGTGTGAGCATATTTTCTCCTGTAAGGTACAGTACTGATTGGCATGATTTCACCTAAATAGAATTATACTTTTGTAATTATTATGTTTTTTAGGTTAGATGCCCTCTAACTATATTTTCATAAATCCATTCAGAAAGTTCGGGGATTTCCATTTTTAAAATCTCTTTTGTAGAAAGTCTTTTTGTCTGACCACTCAAATAAAATGCTGATAAAACTTTACCTTTTATCCTTCTTTTACTTTAAGGTGGCACATATCTTATTTTGGAATATTTTTCATTACTTTTTTTATTTTTTAGTAATTCGTTAATTTCAGAAACCCTTTTTTATTAAAAAGTGTTTTAATGAGTTCCAATTTTCACCGTATATTTCTTTTATCTTCATGCAATTTCTTCCTGTTATAAAAATTAAAAAAACTTTTCTATAGGTTTTATCAACTATTAAATTATGCTCAAATACCCTGAAGAAGTACTCACAAAAGATAAAAAAGGAAATTTGGAAGTTAGAAATTTAATTTCACGTGGCAAGTTTGTTCTATACGATTACAGGGATGTGAAAACTTTCAAGCAAGTTGAAAGTGGGAAGAAAAAACTATACTTGAAAGATGAAAGCGGGGAGATAAAAGAATATTATATAATTCCAATGAAAGATGGAAGATCCCTTTTAATCGAGCCAAAAGAAAAGGAAGAAAAAGAAAGGAAAGTGTGGAATGATAAAACTAAAAAAGCAGAGGAATTGTGGGAATAAATATATTTAAGTCTAACTAAAATTATAACATTAAGATTAGAGTTTGGCACGTGCTCACTTCAAAAACTGAAGAAATGGGCACGTGCAGTTAATTCTGCACGTGTTTATTAAAAGATAAAATAAAAATTATAAGAGGTGATTAGAATAGGATTGAAAGAAAAATTGAGAAAGATTGGGCCTTGTATATGGGAACTGCCAAAAGAAGCCAAACCAGGGATGAAAGTACCGGCATGGCTTTTCTTGTCAGAAAAACTTTTGAAAGAAGTGGAAGAAGGAGCGATTGAACAAGCAGCTAATGTTACTTTTCTACCAGGAATTTACAAACATAGCATAGCATTACCTGATATGCATTTTGGATATGGTTTTCCGATAGGTGGAGTTGCTGCTCTAGATTATGAGGAAGGTGGTTTAAGCCCAGGGGGAATTGGCTTCGACATCAATTGTGGGGTTCGCTTGCTCAGAACAAACTTAACAGTGGAGCAAATAAGACCAAAGCTTAAAGAATTGCTAGAATCAATTTTCCATAATGTTCCATCAGGAGTAGGTGAAGTGGGAAAAATTAAGCTAAGCTTTTCTGAGCTTGATGAAGTTTTGGTTAAAGGAGCAAGATGGGCTGTTGAAAATGGTTACGGAACAGAAAAGGATTTGGAACATTTGGAAGAGCAAGGTTGTATGAAAGGCGCAAACCCAGAAAAAGTTTCTAACGAAGCTAAAAAAAGAGGTGCTCCCCAGCTCGGAACTTTAGGAGCAGGAAATCACTTCCTTGAAATTCAAGTCGTGAATAAAATTTTCTTGCCAGAAGTTGCAAAAGTTTTTGGGATTGAAAGAGAAGGACAAGTTTGTGTGATGATACACACAGGAAGTCGTGGATTTGGTCATCAAGTTTGTACAGATTACTTAAGAATTTTGGAATCAAAATTTAGAGATGAATTAAGAAAGCTTCCTGATCGTGAGCTGGTTTATGCTCCTGCTGGGACTCAAGAATGTGAGGATTACTTTTCAGCTATGGCTTGTGCTATGAATTATGCATGGTGCAACAGAAGCATGATCACGCATTGGGTAAGAGAAAGTTTTGTTAAGGTTTTGGGTACGAAATTGGAGGATATTGGTTTGGAAGTGATTTACGATGTTACCCACAATACAGCAAAGATAGAGGAGTATGAAATAGAAGGAGAAAAAAAGAAGGTTTATGTACATAGAAAAGGCAGTACACGTTGTTTTCCACCAGGACATTCAGATCTCCCAACAGACTATAGGAAAGTAGGACAGCCTGTGTTGGTAGCCGCTTCAATGTCTACTCCAAGCTTCGTGTTAGTGGGAACAGAAAAAGCAATAGAAACTTTTTATTCTACAGTGCATGGGTCTGGAAGAGTGGAATCACGGTCAAGAGCATTAAAGCAGATAAGGGGAGAAGAAGTTTTAAAGCAACTTATGCAAAAAGGCATTTTGGCTAAAGCGGCTAGCTTGAGGGTCTTAGCTGAAGAAAGGCCAGAGGCATACAAACTTTCGGTGGAAGTTGTTAGAGCAATAGAGGAGTCCGGTATAAGTAGACGTGTCACAGAATTATATCCTCTAGCCGTGATGAAGGGGTGATGATTTAAGTGCGTTCTCATAAAAATTAATAAAATCTTTTCCTTTCTTGCTTATTATGTATTTCCCTCCTATCTTCTTTATAAATTCTCTTTTCCTATTATGTAGGAGATAAGAAAGGGCCGTAAAATAATTTAAATTATTTGTTATAGCAAATTCTTTCACACTTTTTGGTCTTGTTAAACTGGATAAGCGATTGTAAAGCAAGGAAAAATAGTAATTATTGATAATGTTCTTTTTAGTTAAGAACTCTATTGCTTCATTTTTTCTTGCAATTTTTTCTTTATGTTTCAATTTTAATAGCCTGAGCAAATTTAACACATCCTTATTCCGTTTTATTTCGAGTACATAGTAGCTTTTTTTACTTACAATTTTTGTATCTCCAAGGTAATGATATCTCCCTTTCCTACAGTAAGTATATATTTCTGATTTTATTCCTATCCCTTCGAGTTTTTCTTTAATTATTTCTAGGATTTTTCTGTTTGTATTACCTATTTTGAGTTCGTATCTTACATTTTTTCCCAATTTTCTTTTAACAACACTTCCTTCTGCATCAAAGAATCCTGCTAAGAAAGCTAAGAATTCTTTTTTATTAAATTTCCTGAGAATTTCATTATTCCTCTTAGCTTGAAATAGAAAATCAAAAGTTTTATCCAAGTAGGCATAAAACCTTAACTCTCCTTCTTTACGAGGCGAAACTATAACTCCGTCTGTATATTTTAAAAACAACTTTCTAAGCAAATCTATGAAACTTTTGTGCGTGGAGCTAGTATTTACTTCAATTGTAAATCTAGAATTCCATCTGAAATGTAAGTCACCTAATACGATTCCTATAGAATTGAAGGAAAAATATAAGCTTTTTCTTCTGATGTACCCTTAAAAGGAGGTTTCTTATATTTTTCTTTGCGCAGTATTAATCCTTCTCTCTTACCTCTCAGTTTAACTTTATTTTTAAGTAAAATCCACTTTATTCCTGAGGCACTTGCTTTAAACAACTTAGCAATCTGTCTCAGAGAAAGTAACTTTTTAATATAAAGCCTTATGATTTTTGCTTCATCTAGAAAAGTACCTCTTTTCATTGCCATTACTTCTTTTTTATTTCTCAACTTGATTATTTTCTTTAAGTGAGACTCTATAGTAGTTTTTCCGATTTCTATCCCAAATTTATCTTGAATAAGTTTAGTAGTTTTTTCTAATCGAGTTTCCTTCTAAATACAACTTTTTTGCTTCTTCTAAAATTTCTGGTGTTATCTTCATTTTTACTACCGTAATTATTATTGTAATTTAAAGTATTTAAATTTTACTGTAATAATTAAATATATGACACTTGAAGCTAAAACAACTTTAATACCACATAAAAAAGCTAAGACTTTATATTTGACGATTCCTGCAGCTGTAGCAAATGACTCAGCATTTCCTTTTAAACCAGGAGAGGAAGTTAAAATCATCATAAAAGGAAATAAACTTGTGGTAGAGAAATAGAATCAGAACTTACTTGGGTGGTAAATAGTAAACTGGGAACAAAATGACAAAAAAATTAAAACAAGTAGAAAATAATAAACTTATATTTTGGCTGCCATTTTTTTCTAATTTTCTAATAATAGTTGCTAACATTCTTATTTTATTTAAATATCTATTGCCGTTTTCTCCGTGGAAGTTTAATGGAATAGCTACTTTAATTTATTTGCTTTCTTTAGCAATAGTTGGATTAGCTTTACGTAAATGCAAACTTAAATTTTAAGTAATTAAAATTTTAGAGATACTTGGAATTCCCGAATGGAAAACTGACGATCCTTTTATTGATTTACCCACTGCTTTAATTTCACCTCCTTTTGCTCTTTTAATAGCACCAATAACCGAAGAAACTCTTTTTAGAGGGATTTTAATAACTCCTTTAAAAGAAAAAGTAAAATTATGGCCCACTTGTGTACTTTCGATATTTTTCTTTGCTTTACATCATCTATTTCCTTTCGGTGTTGGTGCTTTTATCCATATACTATTCTGGGCTCCTTTCCCAACAGTTTTATTCATATGGAAAAAAAGTATTTATCCTTCTATTATAATGCACATAACTAACAACATTTTCGGTTATTTAATAATTCCACTAATTTTTTTAGACTTTTTAATCTTGAGTAGGCCAGCTTCGTAAGAGACTAAATTTATTGATTTAATTGCGTCAGGACTTATTACTGAAGGTTGAAGTAAAAGCAGGCAAGCCACATAGAACTTATCCTAAGGGTATGACGGTTTTGGATAAAAGTGATTTAGCAAATTTTCTGCTAAAGAATAAAGTTATCTGAAAGTAGCTTGAGATTTTTTTCTCAATTCCTTAGAATGGAATTCACACTCATAGCAAACCCACTCATCCAAAATCTTCTGAAGGCTTTTGTTTCCACAGTTTGGACATTTTCTTGCTTCAGCTTTACCCATAATTTTAAATAATACCTAAAGAAAATTAATTTGAGGTGAAAAATGCTTTCTCAAATACCTTTAAAGCTTGAGAAATTGAATAAAAAGGAGCTGGATAAACAAATAGCAAGAGTTGGGATGATTGCTGAACTAGATGCGGTTAGCTTATATGAGCAGTTAGCAGCAGCAACAGAAAACCAAAAATTGAAGAAAGTTTTGCTTGATATAGCAAAAGAAGAGAAGACCCATGTTGGTGAATTCCAAGCTTTGCTTTTAGAGATTGACAAAGAGCAGGAAGAAGAGCTGAAGAAAGGGAAAGAAGAAGTGGAAGAGTTGATCTAAATATCAAGAATAACTCTGGCTTTCCAAGCTTTATTCTTTTTTATCTCCATTTTGTGGTAGGTACAAGCTTTAACATGAGTTCTCGTTTCATGTTTACTTCTGTCCATAGCCTCACCTTTACAAATTGCCTTCAGCTTTAAGTTTTTTTCATCAATTTCAACATCAAATTGAGAAAAAGCCAAATTTTCTGAATCAACAAAAACTAACAAGCTGTTAAGCCAGTTGAACATCAAAGATTGTAAATCATCACCATTAACTTCAACTTCCCTTTTTTCTTTAGGCTCAACTTGTTTTGTGTTTACGATAACTTCAAACATAGCTAAGGCGGAATTTGCAAAAAGCTCTTCCAGGCTTTTACCGTAAGCTTCAAAAGCTACATCGCTTGTTGTGATGTCAACAAACTTGAATTTCTTCATAATATTCTTTTTCTCTCCAACCAAAAAGTATTTATAAACTCCTTTTCAACTTTAAATTAGTTGGGGAGGTTGTTTAGGTAAAGTAGCGATAAGCTACAAAAGTTCGAGACTCGAAAAGTCAAGAACTAAACCTAAACCTCAAGCTCAACTCTATTTTTCTCAACCGAAAAGATTAAATAGATGATTTTTGAATAATTTTCTTGTTGATGACTTTTTCTTTTTAGGGAAACATATTGAAAGGTGAAAAACAAATGATAGACAAAATAGCTAGTGAGTTACTATTACCGATACTTCAAGAAGAAAACGCAAGAAGAGTAAAAGAAATAGGAACAGATTCTTCTAATCAAATTTTTAATAATTGGAGATGTATAGATGCAGTTTATAAGAATTTTTTAAATGCTGTGGAGAAGGGAAATTTAAATGAAGCTAGAAAGTTAATATACGCTCAAAAACAATTCCTCAATTATTTTTCTGGCTTACTCGACAAACTTTATAAAATAACAGAAATCGCAGAAGAAAGAGAAGATCAATCAAAGATTATGGAAATTCTAAAAAAGGAAGATGAATTAGAAATAATGAAAACATGGGGAATAAGAGAAAAAAGAAAGAGACAAATAAATAAAGCACGTAGGATGATTAAACAATACATAGAGTATTGTAAAAAATTAGAAGAAAATTTGAATGTAAACAGTTCCGAATCTTTGTTCCACTACGGGACTTTAGTTTATTTAATGAATGAGAGAGCTTGCACAGCTTGTCAGATAATTGATACTACTCTTGATAGGACTTGCAGAATTTTAGAAATATGTAAAAATAAAGGTGAAGAGGAATACTCAAGACAAATTAGAGAATTGAAAAGGAAAATAACTTCAACGGCAGTTCGATATTTAACCACACTTAATCTTTCTAAAAATTTTGATAGGGTTGTTTCTTCAAACGGGAAAGTTTTTGGTGTACATGGTGAATATGATCATGATTATATAGGAGAGACTGATTTAACACTTGCTCTCATTCAACCAATAAAATTTACTATTCCGCTTCTAGATGCAACCGATGAAGACATCAATAAACTTAAGAAAAAAATAGAAGAAGTGATAAAAGAATACGGATTGGATAAAGAAGCTGAAGTTAGTATCCTGAATAGAGTAAGAGGAGCGACAGATTTGTTATGGAATTTGTATGGGCTAGATGACATAGATGCTGTTATTATTGATGCAAAACAACTTGAACTCATAACTAACGAAAGAAAACAAATTATAAGAGAATTATTTAAAAGGGGAAAATGCCATGCCATACCATTTTTCCAAATCCAAACATTCATAGAACCAAAACTTTATCAAATTACTGATATTTTAGTGCGGTTTGTAAGTGAAAATATGAATGAACCAACAACCCTAAAGAAGCAAGAGGAATATGCTAAAGATGAATATTTGAGAAAATATCATTCAATTCTTTATTCAATAGCAAGCACGCTTTCTCAATTAAAATCTACAGTTGAAGATGCAAAGCAAGGAAAAAGCATTCGATATCACGATTTGATTAATCTTCAAAAACAGCTATCTGAAAATGTAAAAGAACTTCTTAGTCCTTATGGCATATTATTGATAGTGGAAGAAAATCAGCCCCATAAATTAATTAGAGAGAACATACGTCTAATTTTGGAAAATATAGATAATGAGATTGAAAATTACAGGAGAAATGCTAGTTTCTCAGAAGAGATGGAGAACAATATCATTCTTATGGGGGAATATGTGGCTAGAGCTATAACTCGAGCTCAATCTCTACAAAACAGCGGAAAAAAAAATGAAGAACCAAATTATTTAGTCTAATTTATTCATAAGAGTGTAGGATTATATCTATCTCGGAGTTACCCATAGCTTTATATATAGCCATATCTAATAATCGTTGAGCTTCTTCTAGAGAATTCTCTATAGCTATTTTCTCTCTATAAGTAAGAGGAGCAAATCCTATACTGCCGGTATTATTTATCTCGTCCACTTCTACATATACTCTTCTAACTCCTGGATTTTTCAGGTTTACCACTTGTAAAATTTCCTTAATATCTTCCGGATCTCCCACAATTTCGTATTCCAGAATTCTTAAAGTTTTTGGAACCATATTTTCCTAATTTAAAATTGTTTTCAAAAATTTATAAAGTTTATTACCAACTTTATTCACAAAATTCAGTTAAGA
>JAWCSL010000009.1:0-32149 GCA_039090665.1 Candidatus Aenigmatarchaeota archaeon
GTAAGAGGAAATTCAGGATATGTTACTCTAACCTTATATGGTGGGGTAAAGAATTATTTAACTGAGTTCCATTCTTTTGTGGAAGAATTACAATACTTAAATGATGAATTGCAATATGAGTATCTCAAAGAAATTGTCAAAAAAATTAAAGAAATTGCACCTATCGAAGATAACCAGGTGAGAATTGCTATAAGCTTAGTTCAAAACATACCATATGACTATGAAAAATTTGGGAAAACAGACTACAAAAGCAGATTTCCGTATGAAGTACTTTATGAGAATAAAGGTGTTTGTGGAGAAAAATCAAGATTGTTGGCGTTCATTCTGAGGGAACTTGGTTATGGTGTAGTTTATTTTGAATTCAAAACTGAAAATCATAGAGCTATAGGTATCAAGTGTCCATTGGAATATTCTTATAAAAACACTGGTTACTGTTTTATAGAAACTGCCAGACCAACTATACCAACATACTCAGAATCAGAATATATAGGTGTGGGTAAACTTACTTCTATTCCTGAAATTATCAAGATTTCTGATGGTAAATCATTTGATAGTATTTGGGAAGAGTATAAAGATGCTCAGGAATGGAGCTTGTTGGCCTCAAAAAAATATTTAAATATGTTCGAATATTCACGATGGAAATATTTAGTAAACAAATATGGAATTGAAGTAGGTGGGTAAAGAGATTAAAACAAAAAACTTTATATTTATTTTTTCTTCATTAATCTGGGGACAACAAACCAAACAAAAATAACCCAAATAGGAAGAGCTAAAATCCCATATCCCAAATATTCAAAGTTAATCGCTCCTAAAATAAACATAATAATTATACCTAAAACTATTAAACCGAACCTTATCCATTCGCTTTTTGTACCTAAAGCACTTCCTTTTTCGGGTTCTTTGAAAATATTTCTGTTAGTGTAGAGCCAATAAATTGAGATTATATTTAAAATTATAAAAAGCAAAGTTAAAGGACTTAAATAAGTGAACATAAAGTAAGAATAACCCATAGTAGAGATAAGTTTACCAATTATAACCACATACATCCAATCCTTTCTCATTTTCCATAAACCATAATACAAAGCAATAATGTAAAGTATACCAACTACACCTCCATATCCAGCAGAGATGGAGAAAAAGACAAACATTAGATGTAAAATATCATAAATAATAATTAGTTTAAGACCCAGCGGTCTTTTTAACTTTTCTTCTACCATTTTATACCCACTTCTTATTTTATTTCAACTAAAAACTTGTTGCCATCCCTATCAAAACAATAGCAATACTTAGTATAAAAATCATAGTTGTATGATCTATATCCTTTATCCTCACATGTTGCAGAGCATCTTGCTTCATTAACAATGTATTCATAACCTGCCCAATTGATGTAAATTATGTAGATACTTTCAATAGTAACTATTATAATTAAAATTATTGCAACAGTTTTCCAATCAACCATAAATAGTATTTAATGTTAGAAATATATTTATTTTATACTATTTGTAGAGAAATAAAACAATTAAATTGAAACCCTCGATTTGAAAACCTTTAAATTTATCCGTTACCTTATCTTTAGTATGGTAGTACAAACCAAAGACAAGGTAACTTTGGACTTAACTAATATTTCTGTTTCTTTGTTTAAAAGTTTAGTTGAAGAAAAAAGGAAGGTGGTTTTATGTCTGAACCTAAACCAAAACTTGAAGTTAAAAGCAGAGAACTGAACTTAGGGTTCAAATCCCAGGCGGGGCATACTTATTTCTTCAATATACACAGGATTAAAAATAAGAAAGTCTGAAAACCAGCAAAGTTTATCTATTTTTAAAGTTAAGATAAAATTTCAACTCTCGCTTCTTTCACAAGCTCTTTAAACCTTTCAGCATCTCTTTCACTTCCAACTATTTTACCATAATGCATCGGTACAGCAACTTTAGGCTTGAAAGAATTAACTGCTTTAGCAGCTTCTTCTGCGTTCATGGTGTAAGTCCCACCAACAGGAAGCAAAGCTATGTCTATTGCCTTAAGCTCTTTCATCTCCGGCACAAAATCAGTATCACCAGCATGGTAAATTCTCACTCCTTCAATTTCAATCACATACCCAACCCAATTGCTTGCTCTTGTATGAAAAGCTTTGGACAAATTGTAAGCAGGAACTGTGGAGAATTTTATTCCTTTAACTTCATAGCTTTTTCCAGGCAAAACAGGAAAAGTCTTGAAATTCCTGAGCTTAGCTATGCAATCTTCAGTTATCACAGCGACTGTGTCTTCTTTTACAAGCTTTCTTATATCATCAACAGAGCAATGGTCATAATGTTCATGTGTTATGAAAATCAAGTCAGCTTTATCTTTTTCGGTTACTTGAAAAGGATCTATATAGATTGTTAGCTTGTTGGAAATTTTGAAAGAAGCATGACCAAGCCATTTTATTTTCAACTTTTCATATTCAAGAGTTTTCATAATTAAAGTTTTATGAATTATAGATAAAATAAAGATTATGGACTCTGATTATCAACTTGTTATTGTTGCTGGCGGTGAAGGAAAGAGAATTTCTCACATAACAAAAGGACGTCCAAAATGTTTATTGGAAATAGAGAGAAAAACATTGTTAGATTATTGTATTGAGCTTTATCCTACTGTAAATGATATTATTTTACTTTTGGGTTATGGTGCAGAAGAAGTGAAAAAATATGTAGAAAATAAAAAGATGGAACCACCTTATGTTTCTAAAACAATAAAATATTCTATTGAAGAAAAATTGTTGGGAAAAGGAGGAGCCATTCGCAATGCTTTGGAGAATGAAGTTATAGACAGAAAAAAAGGGTACATAATTCACTATCCAGATGATTTAGTACTTGAAGGAAAAGATTTTGGAAATAAATTGATATCTCAACATGAAAAGAATAAAGAGAGGGGTTATTTAGTAACAATAGTTGTGGTAGAAGAGGTAGAATATCCTTTTGGTAGAGTTAAACTGGAAAATGGTTGTGTTGTGGGGTTTGAAGAAAAACCTTGGGTTCCTGTAATGACCAATATTGGGGTTTATGTGTTAGAGCCAGAAGTTAATGAATTTATTAAGAAATATGAACCCCCTTTTGATTTTGAATCAAAAATTTTAAAAGAGTTGTGTGAAAAAAGAAAAGCAGGAATCATGGTTATAGATAAAGAAAATTGGATTTCTATAAATGATGAAAAAGGATTAAAAAAAGCGGAGGAAAGAATTAAACATTCTTGGCACGAGCTTTCATAAAAAAGCTTCATTTCTTTTGGAAGATTTAAGTTTTTCTTATGCTAATTTAATCTTGAATGTATGAGAAGCTTTGCTTGAATTTAGTGAGTGAAGAAGAAGCTGATGTCGAGATCTTTGGAGCCTTGCTTGGGAAGAATTCGAAGAAAATGCTTTCTTCTTTAAGAAAAACAAGCTGGTTTGTTGAGTGGTTTGATGTTGATAGGGAGAAGAATTTGATTGAAAATGTTAAGGTTGCAGATATTGGTAATGTGAAAGAAAGTGAAATAGAAGAAACTGTGAAGAAAATTTTGAACAAGGGAAAAATTCCTTTCATGCTTTCTGAATCACACTTAGCAACTTACTTTGCTTTGAAAGCCTTTGATGATGTGAAGGTTGTAAGCTTTGATGCACATTTTGACATAAAGAATAGCTATGTTGACGAGAAAATGGTTGAATCTGTTTTTCCTCTCAAACTGAGTGAAGAAGAGATAAAAAAGTTTAACAGGGCGACATGGGCAAGAAGAAGCTTTGATGAAGGCAAAAGCGATTTTTGTTTTGTTGGTGTAAGATCGGGAGATGAGTTTGATTTGGAGTTCGTGAAAGCAAAGAATTTGCTTTATTTCACACCAAAAATGATAAGAGAAAATTTGGAAAATGTGAAGAAAAGGCTGGGAGAATTTTGTAAGAAAAGCAGAATTTACTTAACTATGGATATAGATGTTTTTGATCCAAGCATTGCTCCTGCTGTTGGACATCCTGAGCCGGATGGAATTTTTTGGTTTCAATTTCAAGAATTGCTAAAAGAAGTTTTCAAAGGTAAGGTTATTGGGCTTGATTTGGTGGAGATTGAACCTATTGAAGGAAATAGAGTGACAGAATTCTTGGCAAGCAGGATAATTTTTGAAACTTTATTTTTATTAAAATCTAGTGAGTAAATTTATTATTGAGCGGGGGTCGCGTAGCCTGGTCAATCGCGCAGGCCTGAGGCGCCTGTGGCTTAGTGCCTACGTGGGTTCAAATCCCACCTCCCGCATCAAGTTACACAACAGTTTAAAACTGATTTTGTTTGAGTCATTTCCCTACCAACAAAGAAGCTTTCTTAACAAAAAATTGTAAAAAATATCAGTTGGAAATAAGTTTTTATCTATCCTCTTATTCGCTGGTGAAGTAGACATACAAAGAAAGAAGAGCTGCTCCGATACCTGCAGCTAAAAGGGTGGATTCTGTAGGATAATGATAAAAAACCCAATCCTTAAGATGTCCTGATAAAAATGCTGTAAGCCAATCTACTTTAGTAAGTTCTGGTCTAACAACAACATTTGCCTTAGCAGAAAATTGTGACCACAAACTATAGACATAACCTATACCAGCTCCTACACTACCTGAGACTAAATACTTTAAATTATCTCCTATTTTTTCCTTAATTCTCATAAATAATTAATAAAAAAGTTAAAAATTTAAAGTAGAAGCGAAAAAAGTAGATAACTGCCACATACTTTATAAAACCAGTATAATTTTTCCCAGGCTTCATTCCTTTTGATCTTTACCAGACTTTGCATTTTCAATTATCTTTTAAAAAAAGAGAATGAAGTCCTCTCCTAAATCATTTATCCTTATATTTAAAAATCAATAATTTAAATCATGGAGGTTCAAAAAAAGAAATGTGTTCTAATAGATTGCAACAATACAGCTGTTGGTAATTGTAACAATTGTGGTATTCCGATTTGCGAAAAACATTCAAGAAAAATTGGCAAATTTTACATTTGTGTGAATTGTTATGAATACATCAACAAAAGGCTTAAAGTTAGACAATATTGAATTTGACAACAAGATTTTGTTGATATTCATACTCTTTTTATTCTTATTTCCTCTTGTAAAAGCTTGCATTACAACCGATTACCACTTCACTCTAAACATTGGTGATTTGAAAATCAATCAAGAAAAGTTGGAAAGCTTGTGTGATGAAAAAAGTTGTTATGTAACAGAAGAATTTACGGTGTTAAAATCAAGCTATGATGAAAGAGTCGCAATCATAATCGGAAAAACTTCTTCAATTCTTGGCTTCAAAGGAATAACCTTTAAGCTACCTTATACTTTGAATGAAGAAAACATGCCAACAATTTCAGAAGTAGATCCTGAAAAATATGATTGGAAAATTTTGGTGAAAAATGATTTGAATTTTCTCAAAAAATTGGAAGTTCTTGAAATTTCTCCAGAAGAGATAGAAGAAATTTCAAATTTAGCTGAAAACGGGAAAAACATAGTTTTTTGCAATTCAAAGTGGCAAGCTTTAGAGCCAAATTGTTATTGCAGTTTGAATGAAATAACAGGAGAAAATTTTGTTTGTGTGAGGTGTAGTGCACCTGCTTTTAATATAAAGCTACCCGAAAGTTTGTTGAGTTTAAAAGAAAATTCTGAATCCGAAAATTTAAAACTGTCAAGAATTTTAGTTTTTGTGGTGATAATTGTTTTGGTTGTGATAGTTTATAAAATCAAGGTCAAAAAAGTGTTGTGAGCCCAAAAAAGAGCTGAGAATATTTCAAAACCGACTTTATTCTTAAAACTTAAATAATTTAATGCTATTCTAAAATTTTATGTCAGAGGGGTTTATAAAATTAAGGAATATCTTATTTGGTTTTTTAGAAAGACCTTTTACCGGTGATTAACCAATACTGTAAGAGAAATAAGAAAAACAATAAATGAAATTAAGAACAATAATGCCATTTCTTCATTTAACACAAATCTAGGTCAGTTTTTGCTAGAAAAAAATTATAGAGTAGAATATTTAGGGTTTCTTCCAGACGTTCTTTTTAATTCCATTGAAAATTTGCCTATAGAATTTAAAAATCATATTGGTGAATCTGGATATTTTCCCTTTTTAAATGAAAAAGACTTTGAACCTTTTAGAGATATTTTTTTCAGAGTTCAGGCATGTGGCTCAGGAAGATATATTACTTTAATCCAACTTCATGAATGTGAAAATGTAGTAGCAAGCATTTATAATATCACAGGAGTGGAAAATTCTTCAAGAAGTAAAATTATTTATGTAACACTTTCAGCAATAAATTGGCGAAATTCAAATTATTACTCAAAACACTTAGCAGTTAAGGATAGAAAAGTTTACAGTTCTCAAATTGAAAAATTATTAAAATTGTGTGAGAAAATTAATGAGGAGTCTACTCATAGTTTGTGAACCAAATCATCCAGCTTTCTTCTTTCTGTAGGTATAGGCTCTTCTGCTGGGTAGCCTATAGGAATTATTGCCACAGGTTGCAAACCTTCTGGCTTTCCAAGAACTTTTAAAACTTCTTCATCATCAAAAGCTCCAACCCAGCAAGAAGCCAAGCCCAAAGCTGTAGCTGCAAGCTGAGCATAAGCTGCAGCTATTGTTGCGTCTTGAATTGAATACAGGCTTCTTCCCCTTTTTCCATATTTCTTTCCAGATCTTTCAGGATTAGCGCAAAAAACTAACACAACAGGAGCTTCTGCTATGAAGCTTTGGGCGAAAGAAGCTAAAGCTAGTTCTCTCTTCTTCTTTTCATCTTGAACCAAAAATATCTCGTAAGCTTGTAAATTGCCGGCCGAGGGAGAGGAGTTAACAGCTTCCAAGATTTGTTTTATTTTACTCTCTTCTATTGGTCTTGGAGAAAAAGCCCTTACTGAATGCCTTTTCTTCAAAACATCAAAAAACTCCATAATTCTATTTTAAAATTCAAATTAAAAAATAATGAAAGCCTTTCAAAAAAGGTGAAATTTTTGATATGAGTAAAACAAATGTCAAATTAATATCTACATTTTCTCTATAGTTGCTTCTTTCTTATTCTTTCTTTCGCAATTTCTAAAGCAGCATCTCTAGGCAAAATATTTTCTTTCTTCGTTTTTCTTAAAACAGTTTTAGTGTTTTTCTTTATCTTTTTCTCAACCAAAGCAAACATCTTATTTTCATCATATCCCTTGTATTCACAGTAAGAGGAAATTAGGCCACCAGCATTGGCAACAAAATCCGGAACTACTAAAATTCCTCTTTCATGCAAAATCTTTTCAATTTCTGGCTTACAAGGAATGTTCGCAGCTTCTACCACAAGCTTTGCTTTAATTTCGTTCACATTGTTTTCATTTATCACATCAGGTAAAGCAGCAGGAATTAAAATGTCAACAGGCAACTTAAAAATTTCTTCGTTTGGCAAAACTTGGCCTGATTGATAATTTATTACTGAACCAGTTTGCTTTTTGATTTCAAGCAGTTTATCAACTTCCAAGCCTTCCGGATTGTATATTGCACCTTTACTATCTGCAACAGCCACAACTTTTGCTCCGGCTTGAGATAAAAATTTTGCAGCAAAAGAGCCAACATTTCCAAATCCTTCTATTGCAATTGTTGCTTTAGTTATATCAATTTTTGCAAACTTCGCTGCCACAATAGTAGAATGAAAAACTCCAAAACCTGTTGAACCAAGCTCATGAGGCAAGCCGCCAAGCTCTTTAGGCTTTCCTGTTACTGATTTCAAAGAACCATTACCTTCAACAAACCACTTCATTTCTTGCTCACCAGTATTAACATCTGGTGCTCCTATGTAATACTTTGGAGCAATTCCTTTCAAAGCTCTACCAAAAGCTCTCATCAGTTCAGCTTTTTGTTCCAAAGAAATTTTTTTAGGATCAGCTATTATTCCAGATTTTGCTCCCCCAAAAGGTAAGCTTGCCAAAGCACATTTGAATGTCATCACTCGAGCAAGCCTGAAAACTTCTTCTATGCTAACAGTAGGAGTCATCCTTATGCCGCCCTTTCCCGGTCCTAAAGTTGTGTTATCAATAACCAAAATTCCTTTCAAACCAACCTTAGAATCATAAACTTCAATTATCTTCTCTGGCCCAAACTCATCAGCAAAATTTTCTATCATCTTCTCACTTTACCCAATCTCCAACAATTTGGACATCTTCAACTCCATGTAAATAATTGTAAGCAGCCAAAGCAGCTTTTGCCCCCTCACCTGCAGCCACAACAATCTGCTTGAATATCACATTTGTTGCATCGCCTGCAGCAAAAATTCCAGGCCTTATTTTCTCACTATCTGGATAAAAAGTTCTGCAATTTGAGTCAACAACAATTTGGTTGTATTCATCAAGCTTTACCAAGCCTTTAACAAGAGAAGGGTCAACATCATAACCAATTTCAATGAAAACTCCATCAACAGCAATTTCCTTTGTTTCACCAGTTTTCAAATTTTTAACCACAATCGAGCTAACTTTTTGTTCACCTTTTATTTCTGTTAAAATGCTGCTCATCAAAAGCTCAACATTCTTTTTCTTTTTCACTTCTTCCACAAAGGCTTCAAACCCTCTAAATTCCTCTCTTCTATGGATCAAAAAAACTTTGCTCGCAAATTTGCTCAATAGCAAAGCAGCATCTAAAGCTGAATTACCTCCGCCAACAATAGCTACATTTTTATTCTTGAATAAAGGAGCATCACAAGTGGCACAGTAAGATACTCCTTTACCAATCAATTCTTTCTCTCCTGGAACATTCAAGCTTCTAGGCTTCTTGCCAAAAGCCAAAATCAAGGCTCTTGCTAAAAATTCTTTTGTTTCAGTTTTAACCAAAAATTCTTTCTCTTGAGGTAAAATCTGTTTGACTTCATCCAAAATTATTTCAGCCCCAGCTCTTTCAGCTTGTTTTTTCATTCTATTTACCAAATTTATTCCAGAAACATTCAAAAAGCCAGGATAATTACATACAGTTTTTGAAAGCAAAACTTGCCCACCAACTGTCATGGTTATTATCAAAGTTTTCAATTTTCTTCTGGCTGAGTAAATTCCTGCTGTTAAACCAGCAGGACCACCGCCAATAATTATCACATCATAACTTTCCATTTTGTTCACCAAAAAGCTTTATTCATAAAAATATTAAAAATGGGACCTATATTTAAATTTCAATTTTTCTTCAAATCCCAGAAAGAGTAATATGTTTTGCCATTTTCCACTATAACCTTTAAAATTTTTGATTTCAAAAGATAATTGAATATGCCTTTGTAGTTTTTTAATTTTCTAATGGAATTATCATCTTCACTAATCTGTTTTTTTAACAAAATTTGCTTAATAACTTTTTCTACTTTTTCATCAACTTTATACTCTTTTTCCTTCAATCGATCTAAAAAAGATTTGTACTTTTCAAAGCTCATTTTTCTTGCAATTTTTATTGCTTCCATTTCATATTGAGGTAAATAATACACAACTTCTTTATTTGTAAAAGGCACTGTTAAGCTTTTTATATCCAAATTACGTGAGCGCTTAAGATTAAATATCAAGCTAGCAACATTTGTTTTCCCTTTTTTCAATTTTTTAATTTCTTCTGTTGTGGTTGGACGCGTTTTCAAGATTTTATACAAATTTTCCTGGTCTCCACATTTTTTATATAAAATTTTCAGTCCCAAATTTTCTCTCACTTCATTTGGTCTAATCCCCAGCTTATAGAAGGTGTGTTTTTCTCCCCCGTCAAATAACTCATTTATTCCCTTCTCTGGATTGTTTAACAATTTTTTCACTCCATTAACCAAACATATTACCCAGTTATATCGCAAATTAAAAACATGGGTTAATTCTTCTGCTATTTTTTCTACTGCTACATTTTCTTCCAATTCTTTTTTAATTGTTTTCAACAATTGTTCTTTTTTATCTGGATCAAGTTGAGACTTGGTCTTTTCAATTACCAAAGATTTTTCTTCCAAAAATTTTTCATTTTCTTCCTCAAATAACTCTAAGATCAACTTTATCAATTTAGTATTACTTTCTATTAGAGTAACTTTACGTATGTTCCCTATCTTCAAATATCCTTTATTTTCAAGTGTAGATAAAACTCTTTCTATTTCTTCTTCTTTAACATTGATAATTGATTTACCAAATGGTCGATAAATATTGAATTTTCTTCCCAAACCTTCTACACTATAAGACTTATGTGGGTTTTCTGTTATCCATTTTAGAATTGTGGAAAATTGTTTTGATCCATCCATTTCACTTTCATCTAAATACCATATTTCATTAGTTGGCACATATTCCTTTTGAAAAGTTTCATACATTCTAATTGCTCCAATTTTTTCCAAAGAGGAAAGTAAATCTTGATAATCTCCTGATCCAATCCTATCTATTTCGCTTTTTTCTGTTATTTTATGTTGAGATAAAATCTGGAGTATTTGGTACACTTTTCTGTATTTTGGTAATTCTTGTTTGACAAAGGTCTCAATTTCTTGTCTCTCTGAATATTTTTTATTTTTCATGGTTATCAAATTGTTATCAAAAAATTTAAAGTTTTACTACCAACAAATTTACGCTAAATTTTTATCTAACCATTTTTTGATTAAAGGTTCTGGCATGGCTCCAACAAATTCATCCACAATTTTACCATTTTTGAACATCTTAACATTGGGTATTGACATGATTTGGTATTTTTCTGCAAGTTTTGGATTTTTATCAACATTAACTTTCACAAGCAAAAATTTTCCAGAGTATTCTTCAGCAACTTTACTCATTATTGGTGATAAAATTCTACAGGGCATACACCAACTTGCCCAAAAGTCCACAACAACCGGTAATTTTTTGGAATTTTCTATTACTTTTTCTTCAAAATCTTCCTCGTTGGCTTCAATTTCCACTTAAATCACCCCATTATGGTTTATTTTTAATCCTTTCTTTTAATATAAATAAACAGTAAGTAATTATCAAAAATAATGATATGAAAATTTTTATTGGAACGGGATGTAGAAATCTCATGTTCATAATTCTTTAGATAAGGAAATCTAAAAAATTCCTTCTTTTCACAACTTTTGGTATTTCTTCTATCAAATCGCTTGCAAGCAAACTTTCTCCATATTTTTTGGCTGCTAGTTCACCAGCCTTACCATTAACAAAGGCAGCTGCACAAGCTGCAGTAAATGTATCAAGTCCACGAGCCAAGTAACAACCACAAATTCCTGCTAAAGTGTCACCTAATCCCCCCTTTGTCATATAAGGTGAGCCAGTTTTGTTTATTGCTGTTTTCACACCGTCAGAAATCACATCTATGTGGCCTTTGAGCAAGATAGTTGCTTGAAGCTCTCTTGCAACATTTGGAACTAATTCCAACCTTTTTTTCAAATCAAGATCAAGACTTATTCCAGACAAAACGAAAAATTCATATGAGTGTGGAGTGATTATCACTTTTTTTCCTTTTATCACATCTTTTTCTTTGGCTAACGCATGAATAGCATCAGCGTCAATCACAACAGGTAGCTCAACTCTTCTCAAGAATTCAAGGACGAAATCCTTCACTTCTTCTCTTCTTGACATGCCTCCACCAATCACTACAGCACTCTTACCATTTGTTAGCTCTAAAACCTCATCTAAATTTTTTATTGTGAAAAAATCTCCCTCTACAGGAAAAGCTATCAAATCTGGTTTAAAGCTTCTTATGACATAGGCAGTTTTTTCAGGAGCAACTATGGTTACCAAATCAACTCCTGCTCTTAAGGCAGCCAAAGCATTGAAAGCTGGTGAACCTGAATAAAGCTTGCTTCCTCCTATAACAAGCAAATGGCCAAAATCATACTTTTTTGACCAAGGCTGTCTTTTCTTGTAAACTTGCTTTAATATGCTTTTACCAACAACTTGCATAATTGTTTTTTCCTCTTGTGAAGAAATAAAACTTTACCCTAATAGAAAAGTTTAAATTCTTTAAAAAAGTTCAACTTCATTAATGAGAAGAAAATTGCATTCATGGGAGGAAAAATATAAAGAATATTTCTTTACAATCATATATTTTATTCCAGATTCATATCCACTTTTGGGTGAAGCAAAACCTTTAAAGTTAGCTAATCTTTGTACGGACGGAAAAAATCTTTTCTATAAAGAGGATGGAAAAACTTACAAAATTTGTTATTCTAATCTTTATCTTTGTTGCGGGGATGAAATTATTGGCAAATATGATACAGACACTCTGGCTAAAAAAATAGAAATTTTAAAAGAAAGAGTAGCAAATATGGCAATAACTAAAAGTAATCTTCCCTTCGGAACAATAATCATAGAAAATACGAGAAGGATAACAGCAAAAGATGAAATAGAAAGATTAGCAAATGAGCTATTTCAATCATGAATAAAAAATCTTATTTCACTCTACTTTTCCTCAAAGCTTCAAGCAAAAGCTTCCTTTCAATTTTAACAACTTGCATTCTCACTCTATCTATTGCATCAATATTAACAGAAATGCTGTCTATTCCAGCTTTGACCAAAAACTCAACAAATTCTGGCAAATTGCTTGGAGCTTCACCACAAATTGAAGTCTCAACATTGTAGCTCTTGCAAACCTTTATCACATATTTAACTAGCTTTTTCACACCAGAATGAGCTTCTGTGAAGAGCTTTGCAAGCTTCTCATTGTTTCTATCTATACCTAAAACAAGCTGGCTTAAGTCGTTAGTGCCAAAGCTGATGAAATCTATTCCTTCTTTACAAAAATCTTCTATAGTTAAAGCTGCTGCTGGTGTTTCCACCATTATACCAATTTTACAATTTGTGGGCAAACCAACTTCTTTTGCTATTCCCCTTGCTTTCCTGAATTCTTCAACAGAAATCACAAAAGGAAGCATTACATGTACATTGCTTAAACCTTCTTCGTGTAGCCTCTTGATAGCTTCAAATTCTGCTTTCAAAATCTCAGGCTCATCCAAGCTTCTCCTTATTCCATGCCACCCTAGCATTGGATTGTCTTCTTTTGGCTCATCTCCTCCACCTTCCAAATTTCTGAATTCATCTGTTCTTGCATCTAGAGTACGAACCCATACTGGCTTAGGATAAAAAGCTTTTGCTATTGGTCTTATTCCATCAAGCAAAATCTTGATGTATTCTTCTCTTCTTCCTTCTCTAACAAGCTTTGCAGGATGTATTCCAGCTTTTGTTATCATGTGCTCTATCCTAAGCAAACCAACTCCATCAACTTTGCTTGCTATTTGCTCAACATTTTCGGGAAAAGCCAGGTTGACTTTAATTTGGGTTACAGTGAGCTTTTCCAAAGCTGGTAACTCCTCTTCAGCTTCAACTTTAACTTCAGGTTTTTTGATCTCAATTTTGCCAGCATAAACTATGCCTTGGTAAGCATCGACAGTAACTTCTTGCCCATCTTTCAAAACTTTTGTTGCGGTTTGTGTTCCAACTATACAAGGAATTCCCATTTCCCTACTTATTATAGCTGCGTGGCAAACTCTTCCACCAGCATCTGTTATTATTGCTGCACACTTGCTCATAGTTGGAACCAAATCTGGGCTCGTCATTTCAGTAACAAGTATATCTCCTTTCTCAACTTTTGTTATATCTTGTAAACTGTGAACTATTTTCACTTTACCAGAAGCTATACCAGGGGATGCTGGCAAGCCTCTCACTAAAATCTCACCTTCAATTTTCACTTCTTCTTTCTTACCCACAGCTGTAACTGCCCTTGTTTGAACGATGAAAATCCTTCCTCTTTCAATGGCAAATTCTATATCTTGAGCTCTTCCATAATGCTTTTCTATAACTTTCCCATATTCAGCTAATTGTAAAATTTGTTCATCACTTAAAACTTGAGCATTTACTTTTTTTTCAGCCACAGGCAAAATTATTGTTCTGTCTGTAGCTAAATCCCTTACTCTCATCTTTTCTTTTTTCCCAATTTTTTTCTCCAAAATTCTACCATCTTTTGAGACTCTATAGAAATCTGGCTCAACCTCACCTGCAACTAAAGTCTCACCTAGACCCCAAGTTGCTTCTATCACAACTTCATCTTCACCTGTTGTCGGGTTTACGGTAAACATAACACCAGAAGCATCTGAATTTACCATGCGCTGAACAATAACTGCAATGCTAGCATGCTTTATATTGTTTTTAGCGCGATAGAAAATTGCTCTTGGCTCATAAAGACTTGCCCAACATTTTTTCACAGCCTCAAGATAATCTTTTATTCCCTTTACATTCAAGAAAGTTGCTTGTTGACCAGCAAATGAAGCTGTTGGTAAATCTTCAGCCGTAGCTGAGCTTCTCACAGCAACTAAAGCATAATCTCTACCAGCAGCTATAAGTTCTAGGGCTTTTGGTGTTATTATTTCTTCCATGAAAGAAAGCTCACGGTAAGCTTCTATGAGTTCGCTTCTCATTCCTGCTGGAAAATCTTGAGAAACTATAAGCTCTTTAATCTTTTTTGAAGTTTCTAAAAGTTGTTGAGTGTTATCAACATCGCAAGCTTCTATCAATTCTTGAATTTGGCTTTTAATACCATTGAGTTCTATAAATTTGTCGAAGGCTTTTGTTATTATAACAAAACCTGGAGGTACAGGCATTTTTATTTTTGTTAGTTCACCCAAATTAGCTCCTTTACCACCAGCCAAATTTAAAGAATTTTTATCAAGCTGTTCAAACCAAGCTATAAACTCCATAGTATTTATTTTATCTTTTATCTCAAATAAATTTCAACTACTCTTCAACTTCAATCTTCACAGGAGTAGGAAGTTTAAATCCAGCCTTCTTAAGAGCTTTTTTACCTACTTCCAAATCTTCTTTCTTTATTTTCAACATAAAAAGTCTTTGTCCTTTTTTTGTTTGAACGGCCCTATTAGTTGGTCTACCAAAAGCAAGTCTCATACCTTGAGAATATCTATCAGCTCCTGCACCTTGAGCTATTGGTTTTTCTCTAATCACATGATGTGGGAAAACTAGAATTTTCAAGAAATAGTTTGATGATCCAAGCTTTGATTCTAGGAATTTGTGAGCAATTACACGAGCAGATTCTAAAGCATTATCTCTTATTTGTACAGCATTTTTTGCAACTAAATAAAGAGTTAAATTAAATTCCCCATTTTTATTACCCATTTCAAATTGATGAGTCTTAGGGAAAGGTGCTCCTGCCACATAACTCTTCCTTGGAACTTTCATCGAAACTCTAGTATAAGGCCTTTCTATTCTTCTCATCGTTCTACCAGGTCTTAAAGGCATGAAATCACCAATAGATTATACACAATTTATTAAATAAAAACATAAATAAACCTTTTGGTCAAAAAATTTTTATGATTGTGGGAAGAGATGTAATAGAAGAAATGGTAAAAAAATTCAAAATAATTCACCCTTTTAATCCCTCTTGTTTGGATGGTGATAGTTACATTTTAACTGTCAGTGAAGATGTGGAATTGAAATATTTAGAACACCAAAATGTTATAGCTCATGAAATAGTTTTTGTGCCACCTGAGTTTGTTTGTCATATGACAGCAAAGAGCAAATTCGGAAGGATGGGACTTTCTTTCTTGAATGCCGCCAAAGCACATAGTGGTTGGGTTGGAAGAATTGTTCTTGAAATTGTTAACCTGAACAATGAAAGAAAGCCTGTGATTGTGAGAAAGGGAGAACCTTTTATGCACATAGAATTTATAAGACGTGAAGGAAAGCCTTGCCCTTATAAAGGTGAATATCAATTCCAGTATATGAGTGAAGAGGAAATTGACATGTATATGAAAATAATGCTTGAAAATTGGCCAGGAGTTTTTGATGAAGAATATCTCAAACAAGCTAAAGAAAAAGCTTTGAAAAAAATTTGATTTTATATCAAATATTTTATCCAACAGAAATTCTTAAATTAAAGATTCTTTCTTTTTTCAAATTATGTCAAATTGGCCAATTGTCGAAAAAGAAAATCTCATATTGGGAAATGAGAAATCACCATTGGCAATATGCACACTTTGGTCAAAGAAAGAAGATTTTCTTGTTTTACCAAAAGAAAATTTTTGTGTTATAGGCAACCTCTATACAACATATGGGATAAACTCTTTAATAAAAAACTTGCTAGCAAACCCTCGAATAAAGCATCTAATAGTTTGCGGAGAAGATTTGAGTAAAACAGGAGAAGCTTTAATAAATCTGTTCAAGAATGGTTTAGATGAAAATTATAAAATAATTGGAAGCTCTGCATATATTGACAAATCTATTCCAAGAGATAAAATTGAAATTTTAAGAAAAAATGTTGAAATAATAGATCTAAGAAATAGGGAAAATGTAAGAGAAGAGATAAAGAAAATTGGTGAAAAGATTCCAACTATTGGAGAATTTTTCATGGAACCTTTTTTTGTAAAAGAAGAGGCAAGATGGGAAGAAAATTTAACTAGTGAAGAGATTGGCTTTAGAGTAGAAGGTAGCATACCAGAAGTTTGGCTCAAAATTTTAGATTTGGTGATGAAATTTGGTGAAATTAAAGAAACCGAATATGGAATAAAACAAAAGGAAATTTTAGATGTAGTTGCGGTGATTAAAGAAGATGGGGAAATTCCAAAATGGTTTCCGATTTCGGAAGAAAATCTCCAAGAATATGTAGATAATTTTTTCAGGAAAAATAAGCCAAAAGGTGTTGACTACACTTATGGTGAAAGGCTTTTTGGCCTTGAGCTTAATTTACCATTAAAGATTAAAGAATATTTACAACCTCAAATCATGAAAGAAACAGACATAATTTTGAATCAAATTGACTTGATTGTTAAGAAACTCAAGATTAAAAAATTCACAAGAAGAGCTATAGCTGTCACATGGAGACATGAAATAGATAGTGTTTCTGAAAATCCCCCTTGTTTAATAGAGATTGTTTGGAATGTTAAAGACGAGAAACTCCATCAAACTTGTACTTTTAGAAGCCATGATATTTGGGGAGCTTGGTTGTTCAACGCCTTTGCTTTAAGAAATTTGCAAAGAGATGTTGCAAAAAGAGTTGAAATAGAAATAGGAAACTTGATAATCTTTTCTGTATCTGCACATGTGTATGAGAACAATTGGAAAAATGCAACCGAACTAATTGAAAAATATTCCAAGAATAAAGAAATAAAATTTGAAGAAGATCCAAGAGGTTTTTTTGTCATAAAAATTGAAAATGGAGAAATAATAGTGGAGCACAAACTCAAAGATGGAAGAAAAAGCAAGTATCAGTTTAAAGGAAAAAGTGCTCAAGAATTATATAAGAAAATCCTAAATGAAGATCTTGTTTCTCGGCTAGACCATGCAGCTTATTTGGGAAGAGAACTTACAAGGGCTGAAATGGCCTTAAAGGAAGGTAAGGAATATACTCAAGAATGAAATTTTAAATACTCTTGAAATTCAATTCTTATTAGGTTTGGAGGTGAATAAATGGCTGTAGTTGTTAAATCTGCTGTCAGAAATTTACTTAAAGAAATGAGAGCAAGCGAAGATTTCTGGAAAGCACTAGATGCTGCTGTGACTGCTGAAGTTAAAAAAGCAATAGAGAGAGCAAAAGCAAATGGCAGAAAGACAGTAAGAGGTTGTGATCTTTAAATTTTTCCCTTCATTTCAAATTCGAAGGGAAACTTTTTTTTATTTTTCTTTTAAAATTAAAAATTTATTAAGTTGTGTGTGTAATTTAATTTTTAATGGTGAATTTTGTTGTTGGTATAACAGGAACTATAGGCTCTGGTAAAGAGTTGGTGAAAGAAGCTCTTGCTCGGAACTTTAGTTGTTATTCTGTTACTCTTTCTTCAGTAATCCAAGCTCAAGTAAAGAAACAAGTTGACAGAAAAACTTTACAAGATATGGGAAATGAGTTGAGAAAAAAATATGGTAATTTTATCCTTGCCAAACTTGCTACAGATTACTTGCAAAGAGATAAGGAAATGATAATAGTGGATGGAATAAGGAATCCGGGTGAAGTTGAATATTTGAGAAAAACTTTTGGAAATAAATTTTTCCTGATTGGTGTTGATGCTCCACGTGAATTGAGATGGGAAAGAATAAGAAAAAGGGCTAGAGAAGGAGACCCTAAAACTTGGGAAGAGTTTGTTACTGTTGATGAAAGAGATCAAGGAATAGGGGAACCTTTATATGGCCAAAGAGTTAGGGAATGTTTAGAAATGGCAGACTTTTTGATTGTGAATGACGGGTCTCCACAAGAAGTTAATGAAAAAATTTCTAGAATTGTTGAGCAATTGAGAGCAAGAAGATAAAAGAGCTATTTTTATATTGTTTTAAAACCAATTCCAAAACCCTTTCTTCTCTTCTTCTCTTCTCTTCTTAAGTAGCTTTAAAACTTTTTTTGCTTCTGTTATTGCCTTTTCAACAGACTTGGCATTATTTCCAACTCCACAAGTGTTACCCACACCTACAACTAAAATTCTGCCACTTGAATTTTCTATACTTCTTTCCACCGCTTCTACTGCTATTGGAACGGCTTTCAAAACAGCTTCTGGCATTGGTTGTATAGCTTCTTCTTGTGACATTTTTATCACTATAGAATCAAGAGGAATTTTTTTCTTGGTTGCAAGCTCTTCTATATAAGCTCTATCTACACCAATCCCACCAATAGCAACTCCTACACCTTCTGCTACTTTACCTGTTTTCTCTCCTTCAAGTTTAGCAGCAGCATCAATTGTTATTATCTTATCTATTTTTCTCTTTTTCACCAATTTCTCAACAGCTCTTCCAAGCTTTCCAAGTCTTCCACCAGGACCCTTTGCTTTCATTATGATAACTTTCTTGCCTTTAATCTTTTTTTCTACCACAACAACATCTTCTTCCATTTCTCTTACTTTGCTGTTACCAATCAATTTTGCTGCAATCATACAACCAACACCATCCCCAATCGGCCAACCATTTGTTAAAGCTTCTGTACCTTGAAGTAAAGCTTTGGAAATTCTTTCTATCAAAGGCAGTTGCATTTCCAATACCATACCAAGTTGCAAGTTCTTGGTTTTTCTCACAACTTCAACATAATGTCTGACTATCTTAGCTAGTTGATTTAAACTTATGGCTCCACTTAGTCCCATCATCAAGTTGGCTTGTTCTTCTTTGTTTAAGCTAGGCGCTATACTTTTCACAAAAACTTTAAATTTTTCTTCAGAGAGATTTGAGATGTGTTCCAACTTCTTGATTATACCATAAGGATCCAAGCTAACAGGCTCTATCATGAAGAATTCAAGAAAGTTGTCAATTTTTTCTTTCAAGTTTTTCCCATTTCTTTTCGGAATTTTTTTCATCACTATGTTCTTTGCTTTTGTTGTTAGGTTTTCGAGCATGGTTGCAGATTTCTCTAACTTCCATAAAAGTTGGGAGACCATTAATCTTGGATAAAAGTTAAAGAAGATTATCAAGATTATGAGCCAGATTAAGTTAGACCAGATGTCTCCACCAAACTGGAATAAGTTAGCCATAAAACTCACTATAAGAAGATTGGCATCAAGAGTATTTATTTTTGTTTTGATAAATAAATTTTTAGTGAAATAATGAAATGGAGGCTTTTGGTCATAACTGCCATTATATTAGCTATTACAGGTCTTCTTTTATTCACAGAACAAGGAAGAAAATATGCAATTTCCTTAGGAAGTATGACAAGAGGATTGGTGAGTACTTTAGGGAATTTCGTCGGCTCATTGATGAAATCCGGTCTAGCAAAAGAATTTAGTGCTGAGCTAGAATTGAACAAAGAAGCAATTTATGGACAAAAGTTCCAGTTTTCAGGTGCAGAGCTTAAGGCATCTGGCCAAATCTTGAGTATGAAGATAGATGGAAAAAATTGGGAAGTAAGCGAGAAGATTAAGTTTGAAATAGTTGGAAGTGGAGAAATTTCTTTTAAGAACGATGGTAAACTAAACTTAAAGGCAGACGCAAGCTTAGCGAAATTCAACTCTTGGAAAACAAGCGACATTAAAATAGAGATAGAAATGTCTCCAGAAAGCTTTTCGATGGATAATGCTAAATGTGATTTCATCAAAATTAACTCGGCTTCAGGCAAGGTCAAAAAACAATTAGAAGATATGGAACTTACAGTGAATTTCACTCAAGCCAATTTGAAATTAGAAGGTTTTCAAGGAAACATAATCTTTGATAATGAAGAATTAAAATTAAAAGGAACAGCAACTAACTTAGAAATCAATGGAAAGAAAATTTGAGGTGAGTTATGATGAGAATGAAAGAACGTAAGAGAATAGAAAGACCTACTGTAGCCCTTTTTGTCGATGGACCCAACATGCTCAGGAAAGAGTTCATGGTTGACTTGAGAGAACTCAGGAAAAGGTGTGAAAAGTATGGCAGAGTTATAATAGCAAAAGTTTTCTTGAATCAATTCGCTCCCGAGAAGCTAATAGAAGCTATAATAAATGAGGGGTTTGAATCTGTGATGGTTTTGGCAGAAAAAGAAGAGGGGGCAAGCGATGTTGATGTTAGCTTGGCTGTTTCAGCAATCGAAACTTTGTTAACAAAGAATGTTGATGTGATAGCAATAGCCACAAGAGATGCAGACTTTTTGCCAGTGGTGTTGAAAGCAAAAGAATATGGAAAGAAAGTTGTAGTACTTGGAGTTGAACCAGGTTTTTCAGTGAGCATAAGAAACGCAGCTGACTATGTGGAGAATTTGTAAAGTTAAATGTTTTGAAAGTCTAAAAAAATTTTGTTCCAACTTTCATAAAAATTTTTTCAATAAATTGTTGTTAAAATATTTATTCATTAAAGACTAAAAGTAAATATCGGAGGTGATGTTTAGTGGGTTTCCTTAAGAGACTTTTAAGCAAAGAAGAGCCTGTAGAGTTGCCAGTAGAAGAAGAACCAATTCAACCTATTTATGTGAGAATAGAGAACTTGAAAGATTTTGTTGATATAGAAAGGATAACAAAGCTTGTGAGAGAAGGCAATATTGTCTTCTTGAAGACTAAGGAGCTTCAAAGAACCGACTTAGGAGAATTTCAGAATTGTGTTCAAAAGCTGAAAAGAATTTCAAACCAGTATGGGTTTGACATAGCAGGAACTGAAGAAGGTTATCTTGTAGTTACACCAAGCTTTGCAAAAATTGTTAGATGATTTACCATAATTTGAAGAAATCGTGAAGTTTTCTTTGATAGAGTAATTTTTGTAAGAGATTGCTGTTTTGAACCCAGTCCTTCATTCTGATTTCCAGTTTTGTTGAAATGTAAGTAAGAGCTTCTGAAAGTAAATTGAATTTTAATGGTTTTTTCTTCAATGTTTCCCTCACATTTTCCCTCACATTCCAAACACCTACCGGCAAGATATAGCCAGGATGAGCTTCCCTAAAAATTATCACCCCAGCTTGCCTTTTTTCTTTTTCAAGATATTCACTCACTGCAAGCCTAGCAGCATAGTAGCAACCACCTATCTCAGCATAAGTGCTTCTTCCTTCAAATCCTTCTGAACTTGAGTAAATCGCAACCTCTTTTCCTTCAGGATTCCAAGTTGTTTTTGGATACCAAGCTTCTATAAGCTCATATTGCCATAAAGAAGGGATCATCAATATTATCCAACGATTGTCTAGGGCAACATGCTCATAAACCCTAAACTCATTTATCAAGGGAAATGTTTTGACTTCTTCTAAAAGTTTCTGTGAAATTATGGTATCCACAGCAGTTATACTCCATCTTGTTGGAACAAATTTTCTATTCTTTTTTTGGCCAAACAAGCCTGCAGAAAAAGCTCTTTGAATTTTTGAAATTAAAACACCTTTAGAATAAAGCCAAACCACTGCTTCAGTTGCTTTCCAGTCTGTGTCAAAAAAAGCCTTCTCTATTTTATGGTCAGTCTTGATTGAAGTTAACTCAAGATTTTTTAAAGGAGCTGAAGGACCATAAGGTTGAACTTCATCATCAAGGACTAAAGTTCCAGAAGGTTTTTTCAAGAATTCTGCATTTGCTTCAGCCGGAGTTTTAGAAAGAGCTAGCTCTCTTGTTAGTTCAACTATTTTGTTTTTTTCCAAATCTTTAACATGAACGCGATACTTGCCTCTAACAAGCTGGGAACGGAAATCAACAATCTCTTCTATTGTTTTGTCATGCCAAAGCTCTGGTGTGCCCAAAAGAAAAGTGTTTCCTTTGATTGGAGGAATTAAAGGACCAATGCTGACCCAGGGATATCCTATTCTACCAATGAACAAATCCGGGGGCGAAGATCCTTCTAAATTTAGATTTTCTATCAGAGGCTTTGCTTTAACTTGGGAATAAAATCTCACCATCACAGGACATCTTGCTTTGCCGCATAGAAGCTTAGCTCCTCTGCACAAAATACATCTCACATCTTTAGCAACAGTTTTTATTTCAGTTGAACTAAGCTCTACCAAAACTTTTTTATCATCTATTAGCTTGGAAAGCCAAAGATTTTGCATAATAAAAGATAAGAGTTAAATATATACTTAGGTTTTGGAAGCAGATTTCCGCGATTTCCATGATAGTAAAAGAAATTAAATGCAAGTCTTTGTTGAATGAAAGCAAGCTAGCTGATTACTGCATCAATTGCTATATTGGTTGCGAACATGCTTGCAAGTATTGCTATGCTGATAGCATAACAAGAAAGTTTGCTTCACACAAAGAAGCTTGGGGGGAATTCATTGATGTTAAAATTAACGCACCAGAAATTTTGAAAAGAGAAATTTCAAGGAAGAAAAAAGGCAAAGTTTTCTTGAGTAGCTTGACAGACCCTTACCAACCGTTAGAGAAAAAGTATCAGCTTACGAGAAAATGCTTGGAAATTTTGTTGAGGTATCAATTTCCAATCATAATTCAAACAAAGTCGAGCTTAATCTTGAGAGATTTGGATTTGTTAAAGAAATTCGAAAGCTGCGAGGTTGGCTTCACAATAACAACTTTGGATGAAGAAATAAGAAAAAAATTTGAGCCAAATTCTTCTTCAGTTGAAGAGAAGCTTGAAGCAATAAAAGCTTTGAAAGAAAATGGGATTTTTGTCTATGTTTTTTTCGGGCCAGTCTTGCCTTATCTTTCTGATAAAGATCTAGAGGAATATTTTGAGAAAATGGTTGAGCTTAAAGTGAATGAAGTTTGGATTGATAAGTTGAATTTGAAGCCTGGAGTTTGGGAGTCTTTGCAAAAAGTTTTGGAAAGAAATTATCCCAAGCTTTTGGAAAAGTGGAAAGAAATTTTATTTTCTAAAAACAATTATTGGAAAGAGTTGAAAGAAAAAATTAGAAAAATTTGTGAAGAAAAGAAAATTAAACATGTTTTCTGCTATTGATGTTTTGAGAATTTATTTTTTGAATAAAAAGTAGAAAAGGTAGATCAAAACCACGAAAGAAAAATTGGCAAAAGCCACCCCATTCTGCAGTTTTGTCAAAGATGCTCCTGTTGTTTTGGTTATAGCTGCTAAGCCTACCATACTCGCAAAATTTTGGGTTGAAGATTGTTCGATTCTTGCAGAAAACATTTACCTTGAAGCCACGAATCAAGGTTTAGGAACTTGATTTTGCCAAATAATGGGAGCTAAGACTGTTTTCTTGAAAGATAGTGAAGAGTATGTGAGAGAAGTTATAAAAGCTCCTGAGAAAGTTAGAATTCTCTGCTTGATGCCTTTGGGCTATCCTGCTGAGAAAAAAATACCGCATACTATGAAAGAATTTGATCAGAAAAAGATTCATTGGGAAAATTGGTGAAGGTTTTAAGTAAGTTTATATTTTTCAATAGAATAAACATCTTCAGGTTCCCAAGGATTTTCTTCTTCACCATCTTCTTCGGTTCTATCTAAAGAAATTTCTCCAAAATATTTTTCAACAGGATCTTCTCTAATATCGGTTGTGTATCCAACCATATTCATCTAAAATTTTAACTTACATGTTTAAATTTTTTTAACACTTGCTCTAATTCTTCCATATTGTTGCAATTCATCAAACATTCTTCTACTTTTTCTTTTCCCACTTTTTCTTTTACAGATTCCATTAACTTTTTTAATCGCATAACCTCTCTATCAAATTCATCTTGTGCTGAAGACTCGTCTTGAGTTGCAATAAAATAATAATAAGCAGTTCCCATAACCAGAATATCTTTTTTAATTTTCTCCAAAAATTTCAAATGTTTTTCATATTTTTGAGAGCCCTTTTATAATTCTCAACAACTCTAGATCTTGTATAAAAATAATCTAATCTTGCAGCAATCTCTCTTGATGATTGAGTATAACCACAAATCACTATGTTGTAAGGCAGGCCTAGAAATATGCCAGGAAAGTATGCAACATCATTTTCATGGCTCATATCAACAACATTGTAGAAAAAAAGTATTACCAACCCTCTCAACAAAATATTTTTTAGTTAAAGCTATTTCTCCAATTTTTTCTTTAATTCCTGGTAAGTCTGCTTTTTGTTCTTGCCCCGTTGCTTTTGTACCTAATTCAATTAATTTTAAACAATTGTAAAGCTCCCAAAGTAGAAGCGTTTCTTCTTGGTTTGGGTTTATCAATTTCTTCACCCTTCTCTTACTTTTCAAATATTCTCTTTTAACTTTTTGTTCAGATGGTTTTCTAGTTCTACTTACTGGGATGACTCACTATATTTCTCTGCTTCTGGTGTTAGAATGTTATAGAGGTTTATATATAACTTCTCCAACTCTTGTACTTCTTTATCGTCACCATATCGGCTACGTAATGTTGAAATTAATCTTTTTATTTGGGTTGCCAATTTTGGTACTCCTTTATATTGTTGAAGTGTTCGTATAATTTTTTCTTCATCCTTACCTATAAGAGGAACGTTATCTTCATATAACGCCTTTTCTACTTGTTGTAGTACTTCTACTCCCTTTTTTAGATTACCCAGTCTCATTGCACGCTCTGCTTGTTGGAGTAAATTTGATAGTCGAACATAGTTTTTTATTTCTTCCTCAAACACCATTTTTTCACCATTAATTACTTAAAAGTAGTAATATTAAATTTTTTCTCTAGTTTAAAACATATCTTTGAGTAAATAAATCTTTAAATATACCACTACTAAGTAGTAATAATATGGTGAAAAAAATGGAAGAACTACCACGAGCAGATTTGTACCTGTTAGAAAAAGCAGAAAAAATAGTGAAGGATTTGAAAAAAAGAGGGTTCCCCGAGACACAAATAGTTTTCCAAAACAACAGAACACCTGAAGCGGTATTGATAACCCTTCCTTGGTATTTAGACCACATTCACGAGGATCATCTAAGGTTCTTCATTAACTACTTGGCCAGAAGACTAAAAAGTAGTAATATGCTAAAGGAGATAGAAGTATGGCATGAGGAAAAAGATTCAGAGATGATCGACTATTACATCTGTGAGGTTATATATCATCCTGACAGAAGTGTAAGAGATGTTTTAATGAAAATTTATACCATCGAAAAACCGTTCACAGAAGAAGGAGAAACAATAGTAACAATCCCTCTGCGCCAAGCAGACCATCCTTTGGTCAGCAACATCCTGGATTTCCTTCAAAATTATCCGAAAAATAAAAAAAGGTACTCGTGGGAATATGAAAAAGCCTTGAAAGAAATATACGCGCAAGTATAAAGCAAACAGTAACATCAAAACCTCGAATTACTTTGTAACTTTTTTCTTTTTAAAATTGTGAGAGGCTTTTTTATTTTTTCTTGAACAAAAAGTAAAACAAAACTACTAAAAGCATAGAAGCTATAATCAAGTAAGATGCTGAAACACTTGGTTGAGCTAAAAACATTCCTTGTGTTGAAAAATCGACTAAATGGAAAAATGCCAGAAAGCTTAGTAAGAACAACGAAATAAGAATAGGTAAATAAATTTTTACTTGTTCTTTTTCTTTTTGTTTCTTTGTTTCTTTTTGTTTCTGCTCTTCATAATTTAGTATACCAATTTTCTTTAAAAACTTGTATCCTATTTCTGCTATTGATTTAATATTCTCATACACTTCTACAAGATTCGCAGCTAAATCTATAAGACTTTGGTAAGTTTCCTTAAACTTTTCGTATTTTCCAATTTTTTCACATACTTTTGCTCTTTCTTCATCTAACTTCCTCACCAAATGTTGAATATATAGCATTCTCAATGTTAGATATGGATCTATTCTTACTACCTTATCCCCCATCCTGTAATAAGGCTTTTCTTCTCCTCTTATGCAGCTTTCTAGCCAAGATAAAGCTGCTGGATCTTTTCCATGTCTGAAAACCCAGTCTGTTTCTGATGGATATTGTGTGAATAAATCCTTCAAAGTAGGCAAAATTTTCCTCTCAAAATCAGTATCGATATTCTTTAACTTCTCTACATCTCCCTTTTCAAACAAATTTATAATTTGAGTTAAAGACGATTCTAATTTCTTCAATTGGTCTCTTAGGCTTTCGGTCATTAAATAATTTGTAGGTCTTCGGATCATAAATATTTGTGTCTTATATGGTTATGGTTAAAAAATTAAAACGGTCTTCCCTTTCTCCTTAGTTCAAGCATGCTCGCCAAATTTCCAAGCTTACTCTTAAGATCCAAACCAAACTCTTCTACTTCTTTTTCACTTAATCTTGCTCTTAAATCAGCTTCTATAAGAACAGAAGGAAAAGCATAAGTTGAAGAGTTGCAAATCGCAAGCAAAATTGAGGAAATCTTTTGAGCCATCTCTTCCGCATTCAAGCTTGCCAAAAAATCAATTCTTATAGGCCTATCAAACTCAGCTGCTTTGAGATAAAAGCTGAAAATTTTCTTTCCAGTCTCACCAAACTCTTTTAAGATCGGATGTTTTTCAGGCTCAGAAGAATAAGAAAAAGCAAAAGTTCTTTCTCCATAGTTCAAAGCATAAGTAAGCAAGTTCGTGTCTTTTGTCTTTTCAAGTAAAACTCTAGCTTCTCTTATTTCGGGTAATAGGCTCAATTTTTCTCCTAAAATTTCACAAAATCTTGTGCCCCTACTATCTTCTATCACTCCTGCCAAAATTGTTCCATTCTCTTCAGCCGTTAAGAAAAGCCTTTTGTAAGCTTCTATCATCTGTTGATAAATTTGAAAGAGTAAAGAAGAAGATTCTGGTCTATGTACATAATGTGGCACAATAGAACCATCTAACAAAAGCAAATCAGGCTTGAATTTTTTTATTGCTTCTGTAGCAATTTCAACTTCTATCATTTGCCGTTGCATATTTGAATTGAGCTCAAACTCAAGTTCAGAAAAAGGATCAAAAATCACATTTGGAATAGGTGAAGGCAAAGGCTCAGGATAGTAGTTTACTTGCTTAAGTTTTCCATCCTCAAAATCAAAAATCACTGCTATAGCCTTAAGTAAAATCAAGTCAATACCATGAAAAGATTCTTTTGCTAAACCTCCATCTACACCACCAATCCTTATTTTTTCCAACTTATTTTTTCCAGCTTTTATTATTATTTTTTCTTCAACCCCATCTTGACAGAAATCTACTTTTTTCAATTTTCTCAAGAATTCAGCAAGCTTTATGCGTTGATTTTCCATTTCTCTTATTTGGGTTACAAATTTTTCCATAAGCTGGAAAAAATTTTCCATAAAACTTATATTCAACTCAACCTACTTATTTTTATTTCACTCACAAAAGTGAGGAGTTCACGTCAGGCCTTTTTCTTCATAACAACATACAGCCTTGCAATCATACCTATTTTCATAACACTTACAAAAGCTATGGCAAAAGAAGGAATGAGTAAGAAAGGAATTATTGTTGGTGAAGTAAGAAGTCTGGCAAGATAATTAGCCAAGACATCTAAATCTTGGGTTTGTTGAGAAATACTATATAAATTTCCACCAAGCCAAAAAATCATTGGAAAGAAAGAAATTAAAATTAACACAATACCAACCAAGAAAACAGTGAAACACACTATAAAAGTTCTGAACGGATTTCTTAAAAAAATTGAAAAGCTTTTAAGAAAAGCTTCCGTTATTTTTTTCTTATCAATGATAGCTGCTGGATAAATGTAAACTGAAGCTAGAGTAAAAATTAGAATCAAAACAAGTGATAACCAGAAAGGAAGGAACCCCATAAGAAAATAAATGAAAGAAAGTAATAAGAAGATCAAAAAAGACTTGAGAAACACGGAAAAAGAAAATTTAAAGCTTTTTTTGAGAGGAATTTTTTTCGAGAAATTTTTGGCTTGATGTAACATCACACCTATGAAAAGTGGCTGAGAAATACCATAAAAGAGGAAAACTAAAAGATAAATACCGTACAGGGGAGCTATCGACTTTATAGCTTCCTCAGTGATTTCCATAGTCCCTATTCTCCCAAGCATATCACAAACAGTATAGAGCAAAAGCAAATTCATGAAAACATAAGGAAGCATTCTCCTTAAAGAAAACCCAAATTTAAAGCCATCGACTATTATTTTACCAATCATAATAATTTTAATTTATCTTTGAGAGAATAAAAATAATTACTATGGACTTTTCTCGCTTTAAAACTTTCATTTTCGACTTGGATGGAACTGCTTGGAATTGGAAAGAACTTATGCCAGGAATGAAGGAGTTGACAACTCTACTCAGAAAAGAAGGAAAGCAACTTTTATTCATCACAAACAACACAATGGTGAGAAGGAAAGAGTTAGTAGAAAGGCTTAACAATTTTGGAATTGAATGTAAGGAAAGTGAGCTTATAAGCTCAGCTATTGTAATAGCTGAATTCTTGAAAAAGAAAAATGCAAAAGTTTTTGTGATTGGTGAAGGACTGAAAGAAGATTTGAAAGAAGAAGGTATAGAAGTGAGAGAAGATGAAGAAGTAGATTACATTGTTATCGGTCATGATACCGAATTTAACTATCAAAAAATCTTGACAGCTTTGAGAGCTAGTTTGAAGGGGGCAAAGCTTATAGCTGCCGCTACAGGTAGAAGTTGGATATGTGGCAACGAAATGTGGCCTGGAACAGGATCTATAGTTAAAGCTGTTGAACACGCCTGTAACAAAAAGGCAAAACTCTTAGGTAAACCCTCTGATGTTATGTGCCAGCTTGTTCAGCTTTTCGTTCAATCACCAAGAAAAGATACTGTAGTTTTTGGAGACGAGCTCAAAGCTGATATTGGTCTTGCTAAAAAGTGTGGGTATTTTGGTGTTTTGGTTAAAACAGGAGTTGATAAAGAAATAAAAGGAAAAATAAAACCTGATGTTGTTTTGGATTCTCTGTTGGAAGTAAAGATTTAATAAATTGTGTTAAACAATTAAAAAATAGAAAAGATGGTAAAAATGTCAGAAAAATTTTATGTTACAACACCGATTTACTATGTTAATGCAGAGCCTCATATAGGTCACATTTATACAACAATAATAGCTGACACAATAGCAAGATACCATAGGCTAACAAGAAAAGATGTTTTCTTCTTGACAGGAACTGATGAAAATAGTCAAAAAAATGTAGAAGCTGCTGCTAAACTGAATCAAGATGTTGCTCAATTCGTTGATAGAATGGCTGCTATTTGGAAAGCAAAGTTCAAACAGCTGGGCTTTTCTTTTGACGATTTCATAAGAACAACAGAAGAAAGACATAAAAAAGGGGTGGAAGAGTTTTTTAGAAGGGTGAATAAAAAAGGAGACATTTACAAAGGAAAATATGTTGGTTACTATTGCGTGGGTTGTGAAGCTTTCATCACAAAATCAGATTTGGTTGATGGTAAATGTCCAATCCACAAAACAGAACCTGAATTAATAGAAGAAGAAAATTATTTCTTCAGAGCCAGCAGGTACAAGGAGCAATTGCTTGAATATATACAAAAGAATCCTGACTTTATTCAGCCAAAAGAGAGAAGGAATGAAGTCATAGAATATGTGAAAAACTTCTTCACGGATGTTAGCATCTCTAGACAAAAACAAAAATGGGGCATACCTGTACCAATAGACAAAACCCAAGTTCTTTATGTTTGGTTTGATGCGCTCATAAACTACTTAACTGGAATAGGATTTGGCTGGGATTATAAAAAATTTGAAAAATATTGGCCTGCTGATCTTCATCTCATAGGTAAAGACATAACAAAATTCCATTGTGCTCTTTGGCCTGCTATGCTTTTCTCAGCAGAAATAGAGTTACCAAGAAAAATTTTCATTCATGGTTTCTTTACAGTTAATGGAGAAAAAATAAGTAAAAGTTTGGGAAATGCTATTGATCCAGTAGAGCTCAGCAACAAATATTCTTTTGATGCTTTAAGATATTCTCTGATTAGAGAAATGCCTATAGGTGAAGATGGAGATTTTTCTGAAAAAAGATTGATAGAAAGGAATAATGGAGAGCTTGTCGCAAACATAGGCAATTTCATTCACAGAACTTTAACTTTTATATGGTCTAACTTTAGTGGCAAAGTTCCGAAGCCCGGAAATTATAGTGAAGAGGACGAAAGTTTTAAAAATGAAATTGAAAGGATAGCTGTTTTGGTCGGAAAACAAATAGAAAATATAGAGCTGGACAAAGCTCTCAAATCTATTCTCGATTTTTCTTCAAATTGTAACCAATACTTCCAGAAGAAAGAGCCTTGGGCTAAAAAGAATGAAGCACCAACCACACTTTACCTTTGTGTTAATGCTGTTCGTTGTCTGGCAATTCTTCTTGAACCTTTTTTACCTTCTTCTGCCGAAAAGATTTGGAGGCTCTTAGGTTATGATGATTCTGTCCACAAACAAGACTGGATTTCTGCTTCTAAGCTCATGCTACAACCAGGATGGCAGATCAGAAAACCTGAAATTGTTTTCAAGATAATCCAGAATAACAAATAAAAACATGGAAAAATAAATTACAAAAAATGGAGGTGTGAAAATTGACGGAAATTTCATTTCCAGATTTTCAGAAAGTAGAGATGAGAATTGGTAAGATTTTGGAAGCTGAGCCTGTTCCAAATTCTAAGAAATTGATAAAACTTCAAGTGGATTTTGGAAAAGAAAAAAGACAAGCTGTTGCTGGTCTTTTAGAATATTACAAGCCAGAAGAGCTTGTAGGTAAAAGCTTTGTGTTCGTCACGAACTTGAAACCCGTGAAGCTGATGGGTGTGGAAAGCAACTGCATGATATTGGCTGCAGATGATGGTAAAGGTAACATAGTTTTAATTCAGCCTGAGAGAAACATAGAGCCGGGAAGCTTGATAAGATAGAAAAGCTTAAATATAAAAATTTATTAAAACTCTAAGGGTTAAGTGGTACAAGAAGAAAAGGTTGAAATAATTTTGAGATTTGGCAAAGAAGAAGAAAAAGTTTATTGTCTTAAGGGAGAATATTTCTGCAAGCCTATTCTTCTTTCTAATAAAAAAAGAGTTTATCCTTGTTGGCGATGTGGATATTTTTCTAAAATAGAAGAAAAAGAATGGGATAGATATGGAATAGGCGGATATGTTGGAGGCTTGATGTTCGAGTTTGAAAAACCAGCAATTAAACACTTGGAAAGTGTAACTTTCAAATGTTTAAAATTTAATCTACAAAGATTAATTAAATTTTGAGGTAAAAATGAAAAAAGTAAGAGATGTGATGAATACAAATGTAATTTGGTTCAAGCCTGAAGATAATGTGTTTGAAGTTGCAAAAGTCCTTTCAGAGAAGAACATTTCTGGTGCTCCTGTTGTCGAAAAAGGAAAGGTTGTTGGAATAATAAGTGTTTCTGACATAGTTAGGTTCTTGAAGATGAAATTGAAGATTGGGTCTGTGCATGAAATGCCTTCTTTAAGTTTATTATTCCTCGACTTGATTAAAACTGGAAAGGATTTCATTGAGTTGAAAAAAGAAATCAAGAAAATTTCTGATGTTAAGATAAAGAGTATGATGAGTAGGAAAGTAGTTTGCATAGATCCGGAAGCGAGTATTTTTGATGCTGCAAACTTGATGGACAAACATGATGTCAATAGGTTGCCGGTTGTGGAAAATGGGAAGCTTGTTGGAATAATAGCGAGAGCAGATATAATAAGAGCGATATTATGAGAGAAGCTAGAGAATATGTTAAACCGGTAAGCTTAGCTGCTTTACCGAAAGAAAGCAAGAGCTCCATAATTATAGGAAAAATAGCTGGAACAAGCCATGATGCTTTTCTTGATCTCAATTCACTTACAAAACATTTGTTCATAGTCGGCGGGCCTGGAACAGGCAAGACAACAATAGCCATGGTAATAGTTGATGGTTGCTTGAGCAAAGGTGTTTCTGTTATTGTTTTTGATCCTACCGACAAGTGGGTAGAATTTGGGAAAAATTACAAGAATTTTGAAGGGGTGAAAGTT